>NZ_MSMP01000034.1 GCF_001936575.1 Tenacibaculum agarivorans | reverse complement strand
CATCGTTACTTAAACTCAAGGTGTTGCCTGACAAGCCTAAATCCTGATTATCTGTATTATCCAAATAGCCTGACAAATCAATAGTTTTTGTGCCTCCTGAAATACTCAATTCGTTAGAAGAAAAATCTAATTCTTGACTATCGGTATTATCTAGATATTTTCCTAAATCAACTGAAGTAGCGTCATTGGATAAACTCAAAGTGTTGCCTGACAAGCCTAAATCCTGATTATCGGTATTATCCAAATAGCCTGACAAATCAATAGTTTTTGTGCCTCCTGAAATACTCAATTCGTTAGAAGAAAAATCTAATTCTTGACTATCGGTATTATCTAGATATTTTCCTAAATCAACTGAAGTAGCATCATTCGATAAACTTAAGGTATTGCCTGATAAGCCTAAATCCTGATTATCTGTATTATCCAAATAGCCTGATAAATCGATTTTTTTAGTACTGCCTGAAATACTTAATTCATTAGAAGAAAAATCTAATTCTTGACTATCAGTATTATCTAGATATTTTCCTAAATCAACTGAAGTAGCATCATTCGATAAACTCAAGGTATTACCTGATAAGCCTAAATCTTGATTATCCGTATTATCCAAATAGCCTGATAAATCAATAGTTTTTGTGCTTCCTGAAATACTCAATTCGTTAGAAGAAAAATCCAATTCCTGACTATCCGTATTGTCTAAGTATTTAACCAAATCAACTGAAGTAGCATCGTTTGATAAACTCAAGGTGTTACCTGACAAGCCTAAATCTTGATTATCCGTATTATCCAAATAGCCTGATAAATCAATAGTTTTTGTGCTTCCTGAAATACTCAATTCGTTAGAAGAAAAATCCAATTCCTGACTATCCGTATTATCTAGATATTTTCCTAAATCAACTGAAGTAGCGTCATTCGATAAACTCAAGGTATTTCCCAATAAGCCTAAATCTTGATTATCCGTATTATCCAAATAGCCTGATAAATCAATAGTTTTTGTGCTTCCTGAAATACTCAATTCGTTAGAAGAAAAAGCTAACTCTTGACTATCGGTATTATCTAAATAGCTTGATAAATCAACTGTTTTTACAGCTTCTCCGTCACTTTCTAAGGATAATTCAATCTTATTATCTGTAATTTGAAAGATATCTACTTTTTGATCATCCGAACCTGATGAAGTTGTACTTATCCATGCTGTTCCATTCCAAACAAAAAGAGCACTTAAATCTGTATCGTATACTTGTAAACCTGCATCTGTAGTGGTTAAAGCATTTCCACTAGCCGCTGCAGTTTCCATAGCAATTCGTTGAGCTGTAGTTAATCTGTTTACTAAAAAACCTTTATCAGTATCTGCTAACTCTAATGATGCATTTTGATTTGCTGCAACTGTACCAATACCTACACTTACTCTATTAGTTGTTGTATTACCACCTAAAGCCATAGTATTTGCTGTCGTTACATCTACATTATGTCCTAAAGCAATAGCATAATTTTTATTGACAGAACTAAACGCTCCAATAACAATTCCTCCTGTATTATTCCCTATGGATTCTGCGTCGTATCCCAGTACTACTTTTTCACTCCCTTGAACTTTTATTGAACTCCCCATAAAGACATTACGTTCATTTCTATTACTTCCTGATCGCCCTACTTCTACAAAATCTGCATTCCATCCTACTCCAACATTATCAGAACCTATCCTATTTGTTCCTCCAGTTACCGCTCCTACATAGGTATTTCTATTGGAATCATTTGTCCCTCTTGCTCGGTTATTATCATGACCAGCTCCATACCCTACAAATGTATTTCCTGTAGAATTTGTACTATTTGCACCTGCATCATAACCTATAAACGTATTTGCATTACCAGTGACATTGTCTTGACCTGAACCTGCTCCAAAAAATGCATTTCCTATTCCAGTGGTATTATCATACCCACTCGCAGCTCCTACTGAAGTTATATTGTATGCATTATCTATATTATCCAATGCTAAAGGCGTGCCTGAACTTGACTGTCCTCCTACAAATGTATTCCCCCAAGATGTTGTGTTATTAAGTCCTGCTAATTGCCCTATAAAAACGTTATTAGAACCTGTAGTTGTATTCTTACCCGTATCTTCTCCTATAAATACATTACGATCTCCGGTAGTTAATTCTTCACCTGCTTCTTCTCCAATAATTGTATTATCAGCTCCTGATTCTAAGTTCAAACCTGCTTCTTTTCCTATAATCACATTATCACCTCCGCTATTATATCTGGCCACAAAACTCCCTATGTATACATTATCAAAACTATTGGTTGTTTGATCTGCAGCGAAAGCTCCTAATACAATATTATAGTTATCGCTAGAATCAAAACTGGCTCCCGCCATTCCTCCAATTAAAATATTATATCTACTAGAGGTTAAAAATGATCCTGCACCTGGTCCAAAGATTACATTCCAATCTGCGCCAGTAATTTGAGAACCTGGTTCATAATATATTGATTTGTCGTAAGGAGCGGGAGTACCTCTACCAATATTTTGTTCGGGTGTTACCGCGGCTCCATTAATTTGATTGTTGGTTTGTGCTCTTATACTAGATATCATTAATATAAAGAACAATGTGCCAAGTTGTAATTGTTTTTTCATGAGGGGTATTTTAGGTTATTATAATTTTTTATTTAAAATCCATTACCCGGTTGTTCAGGGCTTGCTGCTTGTGCTTTTTGGGGATTAAGAATTAGATAAGTTCCTAAAGCTGTTAACGCTGTAAATTTTCCGTAATTTCCTATTTTTTGTAAAGCTTCTTTTCTGGTTATCTCTTCTTTATGTTCGATTGGATTTAATTTCTTCATTTTATAGTAAATTGAATCCGTCATTACGAGGAGTGGTAACGACGAAGTAATCTCACTATTCAAAGTACAGATTACTTCAGTATTGCCTTCGAGTACCTCAGGCAACACTTCGTAATGACGCAATCTTTGTTATTTATCAAATAGTATTTTCTTGGTAACTGTTCTGTTTTCTGTAGTTAATCTGACAATATATACGCCCGTTTCTAAAGTTTGAGGTGTTATTTGCAATCGTTCTGTAGCTGTGAAACTTTCATTATAAACTTGACTTCCCACTATCGAAAATAATGCTACACTTACCTCTTCTCCTATTGGTAATCCTGTAATGGTTACTTCTTCTTTACCTGATTTAAACATGGTAATAACACTAGTATCTACTACCTCAGCTTTCACATCTAAAACCAATGATTTCGTGTGTATATAAAATCTTCCAACTCCTGATAATTCAACATCCGTTTTAAAACTATATGTATTATTCTCATCTAATTCCATAAAATCACCTGTTGATTTATCTTCTAAATAAATTTTTGTTCCAGAAGGCAAATCATTAGTTTTTACTGAAAGTTCAATAGTTTTATTTGCTTCAGAATGAATTCCTAATGGTATAACCGTTTCATTCAATGCTGAATTCGGTAAAGATTGTATGGTAAAGTTTTTCTCTTCTGAATTCTCTACCAAATATGTAAATACATCAAAAGTGGCTCCGTTAAAATTACCTATATCATAACCAGGATCTAAACCTTTGGTTGCATTTGAATCATATTTGATATTAGTCTCCACTTCAACTTCATCTTGTTTCGCTATAACTTGTATGCTTGAAACTTCTGAGTTTATTTCTCTTGAAAAAGTCTGAACTCCAGTAGCATCTGATAAACGTTGATTTTCTTTAAAGTTTATTGACGAAACTCCAGTTCCTGTTTTTACAAAGAAACCTTGTCCTACAGTTAATGATGTACTTGCATCAACTAAAGTCTTCGCTACATATTTATTTTGAGAACTATCCCAAACATAAACTCCAACATATATAGGATCAAACTTGCTTAAATTTTCCTGAATAAAGTTATTGTTAGCATTATTATTTATAGGTAAATACGCAGTATACGGATTACCAACTGCATTCCATTGGTTTGCATTTACTGATATAGATTCATCTGCTGTTGTTAAACTTCCTGTAAATGTTATTGAACCACTAGTAGCTCTAGATACGATATAACTTTTACCTTTTTCAAAAGTTAAGGTATTCGTTGCAATATCATCAGCTGTATAATACACCCATTTTGAACCATCTACATTACTATCATCATAATACGCCACTGCATAACGATTTGGTGTAACTGTTGTATTCACTCGAATATCATTTGCTGCATTTTCAATAAACTCTTTAATACTCTGACCTGAAACTGGGGCTGTGACAATACTCCATTTGTTCGCTTCTAAACCTGAACGTTCAAAAGTTACCATTCCATTAGCAGTTCCTTTTACAATTAAGGTTCCGCTGGTATTCACTGAAGAAGTAATACCAATAGTTTCATTGGCAGTTAAATTTCCATTAACAACAACAGCTCCATTATCTGAAATATCAAAATCTGCTAATGTCTCAATGGTTAAATTATTCATTTCTGCTGTAATACCTGAACCAATAACAGGTTGGTTTGTTACATCAGGAACAACAACATCATTTGTAGTTAATGGTAATGTATTATCAGACCAGTTTGTTGTTTCTGTCCAAGAAGCATTTGTATTTCCTGACCAAAATGCGACATTACTACAATCTTTTCCTCCATCAGTAATATTCCAATTAAATGGAGCTGATGATAATGTATTTCTTGCACTTTCACTTAAGCAAAACGTAGCATTAGCATTCAAAGTTATATTTGTAGGAATTTGAGTTTCTCCTGTTTCTAGTGTTGCCCAGCCAATTAATGTAGCATCATAATTTTCTTGAGATATTGATGTATCAGTAAGCATATTTACCATTGTAGAATTACTACTAATATCCCAAGAAGATAAATCTTGATTGAAATTTAAAGCTCTATCAAACATTTCATTCATAAAGAGTACATTAGAAACATCCCAATTATTCATTGGTTGATTATATCTCGACGCTCTTTGAAACATAAAATGCATTCTATCTACTTTACTAACATCCCAATTGTTTAATGACTGATTAAACCTATTAGCAGATCTAAACATTTCTGCCATGTCAATAAAACCAGTAACAAATTCTCCGATATTCCATTGAGAAATATCCTGATTAAATCGAGTACTATTTTCAAATAAACCATTAAAACTAGAAACTTTACCTACATTCCATGTGCTTATATTTCCATTAAACCTAGAAAAAGCGAATAGAGAACGCATATTGGTTACATTAGAAGTATTCCATCCTGAAAAATCAGCAGAACCTATACTATCACAGCCACTAAACATATAGCTCATATTGGTTACATTTGATAAATCTGGACTATCAGTAGCATTAATGACCAAATTAGAACAACCTCTAAAAGCATCTTCCATTGAAGTCCACACTTGTGTTCCCCATTGCTCAACAGATTGTATTTGCGAAGCATTACTTCCACTATCAAAATGTATTCTTGGGAAATCTCCTGTAATTTTAACTGTATATGTTCCTGAAGTAGTATACTCGTGAGTGGCGTTTCCTGTGTAGCCCCCTTCAATAGTTCCATCTCCCCAATCTACTGTATAATTATAATTAGCTCCAATGGTTGGAATGGTTATACTTTCATTATCTGTGGTAGTTTGCCAAGTTGTGATAAAAAAGTCAGTATCTGTACAAGATGCTCCTCCATCATTAATTATCCAGTTATATGGAGCTGAGGTTAATACATCTCTAGCGTCTGCACCAAAACAATATGTAGTATCTGTATCTAAAGTCAAACCTGTTGGGATTCGTGTTTCACCTCCTTCTAAGGTTGACCATGCAATTAATAAATTATCATAGTTAGCTTGAGAAAATCCTGAACCTGTAAACATGTTTGATACGTCAGTCGCATTACTAATGTCCCAGTTGCTTACATCTCTATCAAAAGCTAGTGCATTACGGAACATATTGGTCATTACTGTAAACTTACTCGTATTCCACCCGCTGATATCTTGGTCAAAGGCACTAGCTCCGAAAAACATATTCAGTGCATTAATTTGAGCGCTTGATTCTTGATTAAATATCCATTGATCTAGAGGCTGATTAAAACTTCGATTATCTTGGAACATCCTTGAAAAATTAGTGACGTTACTAACATTCCAATCATTAATATTTTCATTAAATCCAGATCTGGAAAAAGTATTTGACATTGAAGTAATATTACTAACATCCCAATCTTTCATTTTACCCCCATTATCTGTAAGAGATGTAGTTTCTACAAAAGTTTGATTAAAATCAGTAACATTGCTAAGGTTGGGTATATCGGTAGCATTAATTACAAGGTTACTACAACGGAAAAAAGCTCCATTCATATTTCTCCATACCTGTGCACCCCATTGATCTATAGATTGAATACTATTGTTGCTGCCACCTCCAAAAAAATGAATTTGTGGAAAATCACCATTTATTCTTACAGTGTATGTTCCTGCGGTTGCATATTCATGACTTGCATTTCCAGTTTCTTCAGAAGTTACTTTTCCATCTCCCCAATCAACTGAGTAATTATATCCTGTTCCAGTTGTAGGTATAATAATCATTTCATTATCTGTAGTAGTTTGCCATGTGGTAATAAAAAAGTCTGTTGAGTTACAAGCATTACCGCCATCTATTATTGTCCAATTATAAGGTGGTGATATCAATATATTCCTAGCCGATGTAGCTAAACAATATTTAGTATTACCTGCTCCTAAAGAAACATTTAAACTTAAAGTTTCTCCGCTTTCAAGGTTTGCCCATCCTATTAATGTCTTATCATAGTTTTCATCAGAGAACCCTGAAGTTCCTCTAAATATATCTGTAAAGTCGGTCACATTACTAATGTTCCAATCTCCTAAGTTTTGGTTAAAAGTTTTTGTGTCTGAAAAAGCTTCTATGGCAGATTCTAGGTTAATTGTATTCCATTGATTCAAAGGACTATTGAAATCTTCACAGCCAGTAAACATATAATTCATACTTTTTAGCGAGCTTACATCCCATGAATTGATGTCTTCTTCCATAGTAGCATTACGGAACATACTATCCATTAATGTAATCGTACTTGTATTCCAAGTTCCTAAATTACCTCCATTATCTATACAAGATCCATTTTCAAACATGCTTACCATAGATGACACATCACTAAGATCAGGAATATCTGTTGCTTCAATTTTTAGGGAGCCACAATTTTTAAACGCTTCTTCCATTGAGTTCCATTTCTGTGTTCCCCACTGTTCAATAGACTGAATTAGTTGTGCATTTGCTAAAGTAGAACCTCCAAAGTAAATTCTTGGAAAATCTCCTTTGATTCTAACAGTATAAGTTCCTGCTGTTGCATAAGTATGTACAGTATCACCTGTAAATCCTAATTCAACAATTCCATCTCCCCAATCTACAGCATAATTGTATCCTGTTCCTGTAGTTGGAATTGTTATGTTTTCATTAGCTGAAGTAGTTTGCCATGTCGTTATGAAAAAATCATCCGAACAATTTGTGCCCCCATCAGTAATGTTCCAGTTATATGGAGAATTCGTTAATTTATTTCTATCAGTTTCTCCTAAACAATATTGAATTGTATTCGCATTAAAAGTAACACCTGTAGGAATTTTTGTCTCTCCTACTTCTAAATTAGCCCAGCCTATTAAAGTAGTATCATAATTGTTTGTCGATACTACTGAGTTTTTAAGCATATCATTCATCTTAGTGGCACTACTAATATCCCAATCCCCTAAACTTTGATTGAACATTTCTGCATCTTCAAACATGCTTATGAATTCAGTAACATTACTTACATTCCAATTTGCTAATGATTGATTGAATTTTTTAGCTCCTTGGAACATTCCATTCATGCTTGTTACTTTACTCACGTCCCAATTACCAATAGGTTGATTGAAATTATTAGTGTCCTTAAACATTACTGACATATTGATTGTACCAGTTACATTTTCACCTATATTCCAACCTGTAATATTTTGATTAAAAGCAGTATTTCCATCAAACATTCTAAAGAAGTTTGTTACATTGCCAACATTCCAACTACTGATATTAAAATCAAAAATTGAATTGGCAAACATATTAGCCATATTCGTAATAGTACTTGTATTCCATGAGTTCATAGATGCTTCATTATCTACAATATTTGTTGTTCCCATGAACATTCTTTCCATAGAAGTAACTGAACTTAAATCTGGTGAGTCACTTACGTTTAGTTCTAAATTAGAACATCCATAAAATGCACTTTCCATACTTGTCCATTGTTGCGATCCCCACTGATCTATCGAGGTAATTTTATTCTTATCTCCTAAATTATTGAAATATATTCTAGGAAAATTTCCAGAAATTTTTACTCTGTGTATTCCTGCTGTTGCATATACATGTGATGCATTTCCTGTCATATTGGTATCAAAAGATCCATCACCCCAATCTACTGTATAGTTATAGCCAGAACCTGTAGTAGGAATTGTAATACTTTCATTAGCTGAAGTTGTTTGCCAAGTGGTGATAAAAAAATCTGTACTTGAGCATCCTAATCCGCCATCACTAACTCCCCAATTTTTGTCAACATCAAGCTTTGTTCTTGCTGCTTCTGCAAAACAGTATTGTACTCCAGAAGCTCCCAACTGTATATCATTTGGAGTATTTGAATTATCAGCCCAACCTTGCAATGTTGCATCATAATTACCAGTACTTAAGTTTGTACCATTTAACATTCTTGTAAGCGTTGTGGCACTGCTTAAATCCCAGTTTTCTAAGCTAATATCAAAAAGGCTTGCTCCTCTAAAAGCTTCGGTGAAATCTTGAACATTACTGACATTCCAATTTTGCATTTGTCCTCCATGGTCGACTAATACACTACAATTTTTAAAGGCTTCAATCATAGTAGTAACATTCGATAAATCTGGAATATCCGTAGCATTAATAACTAATTTATTTACTCCATAAAAAGCTCTCCTAAAAGAAGTAAATTTAGATGCTCCCCATTGTTCAACAGATAACATTTTTCTACTTATACTTTGATTATTAGCATACAGATTTCCAATTGCTCCCGATATTTTTACTGTGTAAATACCTGGAGTGGCATAGGTATGCCTATCTAATCCTCCTTCTGGAGTAATAATACCATCTCCCCAATCTATACTAAATCGAGAACCACTTCCTGTTGTACGTATTTGAATTTCTTCATTATTTCCAGTAGTTTGCCAAGTAGTAATAAATTTATCTTTTTCTTCACAAACTAAACCACCATCGGTAATGATCCATTTAAAATTATTTATTAAACTTTGTTTAAGACTAGCTCCAATACAATAAGTACTATTTCCTCCATCGAAAGTAATATCTCTAGGAACTTGAGTTTCGCCAGGATCTAAAGTTGCCCAACCTGATAAAGTTGCATAATAATTGTCTGGACCTAAGCTTGAGTTTTCAAACATTTGTCCCATTCCAAGTAACCCTGCTCCCTGTGCAGCACCAATGTCCCAACTAGCTAAACTCTGGTCAAAAGATGTAGCTCCACTAAACATTAAATTAAATATAGTAACCTTACTTACATCCCAATTAGAAAGATCTTGGTTAAAACTAGTTGCTTCCCAAAATACTCCTTCACATTTTGTTAAGTTATTAAATGTCCAACTTCCGATAGGCTGATTAAACACAGTATTCTGATAAAACATTAGACTAATATTATCAGCGGCTTGCATATTCCATCCACTAATATTTCGGTTAAAAGCAGTTCCTTGAAACATACCTGCGAAATCAGTGATCGTACTTACGTTCCAATCTTTTAACTTGTCTTTAGCATCTGTAAATGAGGAAGCATTTTGAAAAGCAAACCCAAGCGATGTAGCTTCTGATAAATCAGGTACATCATCTGTATTTAACTCTAAATTAGAACATCCGTAGAATGAAAAATCTAAACCTGTCCATTTGTTTGTTCCCCATTGCTCAATAGTTATTAATTTTTCTTTTCCAGCTCTATTAAAGAAGTATAATTGAGAAAAATCACCATATATTTTTACAGTATATGTTCCTGCTGTTGCATAGGTATGTGTAGTATCGCCTGTAAAATCACTTTCAATAGTTCCATCTCCCCAATCTACAGTATAGTCGTTTGAGGTTCCTAGCATATAAATAGGAATACTTAAATCTCCACCAGAAACCGTCCAAGTAGTAATAAATTTTTCTTCTTCGATTCCACCATAAGCATCTCCGTCAAATGTCCACGAGTAATTATTTACCAATCTTTCTCTATGTACTGGATCAGCATATCTTAAATTCACTGCTCCCAACTCTTTATTGGTTGGAATAACAGTCTCTCCAGCAGATAAAGTTCCCCAACCTTCTAAAGTTTTATCATAATTTTCCGAAGACAAACCACTAAAATTCAACATTGCTGCAAAATCAGAACCACTTGAAATATCCCAACTCCCCAAATCCTGATTAAAGTCTGTTGCTCCGAGAAAAGTTTGTATAAAATTTACTACTTTACTTACATCCCAATTATCTAGAGGAGAATTGAATTTAAAAGCTCCTTGAAACATTGATCCCATATCTATAGCTCCTGTAACAA
Organism: Tenacibaculum agarivorans; assembly: GCF_001936575.1. GTDB lineage: Bacteria > Bacteroidota > Bacteroidia > Flavobacteriales > Flavobacteriaceae > Polaribacter > Polaribacter agarivorans. The sequence goes on along the minus strand of NZ_MSMP01000034.1, from coordinate 41,741 downwards.
ACTGTCCAACATTCCAATTATTTAAATTTTCATTAAAAACTGGAGTATTACTGAACATGCTATTAAAATCAGTAACCATACCTACATCCCAATTTCCAATACTAGCACCAGTAAAACTACCTACCTGGAAAAACATCCTTTTCATAGTAGTAACAGAACTCGTATCCCAACCAGAAAAATCTAATGTTCCAGAAACTCCTAAGTTCACACAATCAAAAAACATAGCTGACATATCAGTAACTTCTGATACATCTGGGATATCTGTAGCTAATACATCTAAATTAGAACATTCTCTAAATGCATCTTTCATAGTCAACCATTTTGAACTCCCCCATTGATCAATTGATTGTATTTTTCGTTCCATCCTAGAAGTACTTGTATTGGAAGAAATAGCTGGAAAATCACCATAAATTTTTACTTGGTAGGTTCCAGCAATCGCATAATTATGTGTTGCATTCCCTGTATGATTACTTGTAATTGTTCCATCTCCCCAGTCTACAGCATAATAATAATCATATCCACCAACTGTTGGTATAACTATTCGTTTTGCATCAGCACCTGAAACACCAGCTGCATTTGTTTTCCATGTAGTAATAAATTTATCTTCTTCAAGACAATCTAAAGTATCGCCAGTAAATGTCCAATTTTTATCAACATCTAACTTTTTTCTTTCATCTATAGACTTACAGAAAGATAAAGAACTCACCCCAATAGAAATTCCATCAGGAGTATTACTATTATTACTCCAACCTATTAATGTATTATCGTAATTTTGGATAGATAAATCTGAACTAGTTAACATATTGTCCATAGTAGTTACACTTGTCAGGTTCCAATTCCCTAAATTTTGATTGAAGTTTCTAGCAGCAAAAAACATAGATCCCATATCGCGTACTTTAGAAACATCCCAATTGGAAATGTTTCCATTAAATTCCTGAGTTCCCCAAAACATGTCATGCATATTAATTGTTCCAGTAACATTTTCGCCAATATTCCATCCATTTAAATCTTGATTAAGGGCATCAGCATCAAGAAACATTGCAGTAAAGTTTGTTACCTTACCTACATTCCAATTAGAAATATTCCCGTTAAAAGCTGTAGCTTGATTAAATGCGAATTGCATACTAACTACTGAACTCACATTCCATCCTGAAAGATCTGGAGCTTCCAAAGAGAAACATCTACTAAACATTCTGACCATGCTAGTTACCGAGGATAAATCTGGAGCGTCTGTTGCTTTAATTTTTAAATTGCTACAACCTTCAAAAGCGCTATCCATAGTTACCCATTTATTGTTTCCCCACTGTTCGATAGAAACAATCTTGTCTTTGTCTCCTGTATTATTAAAATAAATTGCAGGAAAAGGAGTTACTGTAAAAAAATCGCCAGCTATTCTATCAATACTTACAGTGTGTACACCAGGATCAACAAAAGTTAGCGTTTTATTTCCACTTGCATTCTCAAATCTCGGTAATTCTCCAGATGCTCTGGTGTAATTTACTTGGTAAGCATAAGTCTCTCCAGGTTTTGTTGGAATAGTAAAAGTTTCATTAGGCGTAGTCGTTTCAACTTTAAAAACGAATTGCGCTTGTGCTATTCCCGAAAAAAGAAAGATACATAATAATAGATAGTAACATTTTTTCATATCATGTGAGGGGTTAGTGTATTACTCTGTTTTGTTGTTTTAAAATTCTATATTACATGGTTCGAATTCGAGTTCAAAGAAACACATAGATTTCTATTTTTCAGTAATAATATTCCAGACAAAAATGGGACATTATTACAACTCTTAATCAGTTTACAAAACTAAAAAAGACTTTTAAGAGAAGGGTTTTAACTAGGGTAGCATTTGGGTTTCACCTACTATAAAAACCTATAAATGAGTGTTTTTTACAAAGGTGATGATATCTTCTTTTGAAGTAACTCCAATTTTTTTTCGAATACGAGATCGAGAAGATTTTACTGCTGAAATTGACGAGTTTTGTAATTTACTAATCTCGTTGGTGTTCAACTCTAAAGTCATTAAACAAAGAATCTCTTTTTCTCTTTCATTCAATTGAGGAAATTTAGTATCTAATTTTACTTTAAAATCAAAACTAACTTTGTCCAAATATGACTTTAGGTCGGAATTCGTGACTACCTTTTCTGATAGTAAGGAAGCGGTAAGTGAATGTAATCCTTTTTTTCGATCTTGCTCGCTTTCAAGTTTTAAAATTGTTTTAATATCATTCAGCGTTTTCTTAAATATTTCTTGCTTGATAGAATTTTCAACTACAGCATTTTTCAGTTCTTTTTCTTTAGTGACTAACGACAATTCTGCTTTTACTTTTTCTAATTCTCTCTGTTGTAAACGAGTTTGAGTTAAATGAATCTGTTGTTTTGCATTTTTTCTAAATAACCATAAAATAATACCACTCAATATAACGATACAAATTAAAGCTAAGAGGTATAGCTTCTTTTTTGATCTTTCATTCTCTAATCGTAATGCATCTATTATTTTCTCTTTATCAAATTTATAGTTTAATGCTAATGCTGTAACTCTCTTAGCTTTTTCAATATCATTAATACTATCATGATATGCCATGGCTATTCGATAATCAGATAGGGCTTGTTTATAATCTTTTCTAGTTTCATTTAAATTACTTCTACTAGAATATTGTTTTAACAATAAATCTTTTCGTTGCATTTTTTTTGCAACTGTAATTGCACTATCTAAATACGGTAATGCTTTATCATATTCTTTAAGAACATTCAATAAAACAGCAACATTTAAATACCCTACGGATAATTCATTTTGTTCTACAGTTCCTTTAAGTATTTTAATATTCTCTTTGTAAATTGCTATAGATTGATCATATTTTTTTTGTGAATAATACACACCTGCTAAAGTTGCATTTGCTTTTGTTTTTCTGATGGCAAGACAAGGCAATGCTTTTGTTTTATTGATATAATATATTGCAGAATCTAACTTCTTATTTTCATAATAAGTGACTCCTAACATATGGTAAGTTAAAGCCAATTTTTCCACATCATCAATACTTTTTTTTAACCCAATTGCCTTGTGGAAATAGTCTTTTGATTTTTCAAACTCTCGCTGTTTTCTAAAAAACATAGCGAGATTATGTAGCGATAGCCACATACCTACTGAATCTTTGATTTTTTCACTTAAATCCAAAGCTTGTAAATAGCACCCTAGTCCTTCTTCTAATTTATCTTGTTTAACATCTAAAATTCCTTTATAATTAAGTGCCGTAACTTTACTTGCTGTATAGTATGTATTACCTTCAGATTCTTTATGTAAAAAATCAAAAACTTCATTCAAAATAACCCGAGAAGTATCAACATCAAATTTATAGGCTTGCTTTACAAACTCTATTTTACTGTAAATACGCGATGAATCTGATGTTGACTTGTCTATATTATCTTTTAATACAGTTAATAAACTATCTTGTTTTTGAGCCAAAACTGTAGCAAACTGTAGTAATAGAAAAATACAAGTTAGTTTGGTTTTCACAGAGGTTTTAAAAGCTTTGATTAGTGATTAAAAACAAACAAAAATACAATATTAGAAATTACTTGCAACCTAAATGAAACGTCTTTGACACCTTTATGCAACCTCATCATTTAAAGAAAAATATAGATTAGCTATTAGTTTTGAAAATATACCACTATTAAAATATTTAAAAATGTATCTCCACACTCAAGAATTCACACAAACAAAAGGGTTTACCGATTATATTATGGTAGAATTCCCTTATAACTTATTATTTGATTTTTACGTTGAAGGTGATAAAATTTCTGCAAAAGTTCAAAATGAATATGTTCAAGGTAATGAAAAAGGTCCTGTTATTTGCTCTGAAGCAGGAAGACATTTAGCTATTTTAGGCTCTATACTTTTATCACAAAAAAAACGCACTAAAAACTATTATTTAGCGACAAGTGCTAAGATTACTCGTCAAAATTTAACTACAGGAAACACTAATATTTTAGATGTAAAAGCTAATATTATTACTATCGATAAACGAAAAGGAGCAATTGAAGGTACAATTTTCAGTAATAACCAAATTATCTACCAAGCTACTATCGAATACCAGATTCTTCAGGAAACTATATTCTCTAAACTCTTTAATTCACATTACTATCCTACAAAGATTGTGAATAATATTAGTCCATATAAACAAAGAAGAAAGTTAAAAGACATTAGAATTCAGCGAGATCAAATTACTGGAGTATATGGAACAATTTCACCTAGTGAATGTGAAGGTCATTTTGAAAACTATCCTGCTTTACCTGTTGCTATTGTAGGGAATTTATTAGGTGAAATTGGGATGGAGTTATTTCTATCTAAAAATTCAAGGTTTTCAAAAGTAATTGTTTTAAGCGCTGACATAAAAGCTAAAAAGTTAATTTTTCATGGAGAATATCTAACATTTAGAGGTAAGCTCAAAAGTATGAATGAAACTACAGCACAAATTTACTGTGAGGCTGTTCTAAATGAAAACGTAATTGCTACTGCTGATTTTGAAGTGATCGGACAATCGGAAGTTTAACATGTTAGTTAACCTGAGTTCAATATAAAAATTTAAAATTACCAAAATTGTCAATTCGAGTGATTTTCGATAGAAAATCGTACTGAATCAAGTTAAGCAGAGCTATCGAGAAAGGCCATTTTGATCACTAAAAGGTTGTTCTCGATACATCCCTATAGTCATCGGGACACTCGAACTGACACCTTTTAGTTACATCGAATTCACGTTAAATTAATAGATTACTTCTTCGTTTTAAACTACAAAAGTTTGAAGTCATTATTATTTACATATTTCTGACTTCAAACTTTTTATTCGTTATATGAATACTAAGTTATACTCTTAGTTTTCTGATTTAGATTTTCGTAACATTAGCCATACTCCAATTAGTATTAAAGGAATGCTTAACCATTGTCCAGTATTTAGTGCCCACTGCCCTCTTTCTTCTACTTGTGGTTGCTTTACAAACTCAATTAAGAAACGTAAAGACCATAATGCAATCATAAATACACCAAATAAATATCCTTCTTTTTGTTTTTTATCCGTTTTCCAATACAATCTCCATAAGATAAAGAACAAAGCTAAGTAACTAAATGCTTCATATAATTGTGTAGGATGACAAGGATACTTCTCTCCTGCTCTTTTGAAAATAACTCCAAAGCTAGTTCCTGTTTCCTTCCCATAAATTTCAGAGTTGAAAAAGTTCCCCATTCTAATAAAGAAACCTGCTAAGGCTACCATAATTCCCATTCGGTCTAAAATGAATAACCACGATTTTTGTAAATGCTTTTTTGCATAAAAGTATAAAGCTATCGGTATTGCCACAGCGGCTCCATGACTAGCAAAACCTGAAATTCCTGTAAATTTCCATCCTTTGACTAACCCAAATAACATTTCAGATCCTTCTCTTTTTTCAAAAGGTAAAATTATTTTCCATAAGTTATCTTGATAATCAGGCCAACTGTAAAAGAATACTTCTCCTAAACGCATTCCTACTAACATAGATATAAAGGTATACATAAAAAGAGGATCCATTTTTTCATGAGAAATACCATCTTGAGTATAAATTTTCTTCATTAAATGTACCCCTAACAGAAATGAGATCACAAACATTAAACTGTACCAACGTACGCTGAAACCTCCAATGTTAAAGATTTCAGGATTCCAATCCCAAGTAATTGCTAAAAAATTCATGTATAATAAAATAGTTTTGTTTTAATTTTTTGTTTTTTTCTCAGGTACAGGGTCATATCCACTTCCGCCCCAAGGATGACAACTAAAAATCCGTTTTATTGCTAACCAACCGCCATAAAACAACCCGTGTTTTTTTAAAGCCTCCAAAGCATAAGACGAACACGTTGGAGAATATCGACAAGTCGCCGGTGTAAACGGAGATATTGCCGTTTGATAAAAACGAATCAATAAGACAAATGGATATATTAATATTTTTTTTAAAAGCATTAGTTTACAGAAAATGTTGTTCCTTCCCTACCGTCTTTTAGTTGGATTCCTAATTCAGCCAATTCATCTCTAATTTGATCTGATAAAGCCCAATCTTTATTATCTCTTGCTTCTTTTCTCAACTTAATTAACAGCTCAACAACTCCATCTAATTTATCTGAACCTTGATCTTTAGCATCATTTATTAAACCAAGGATATCATAAACAAAAGCATTTAATGTTGTGCTTAATAACTCTAAATCTTTTTGAGTTATTGTTCCTTTATCGTCTTTAACTTGATTGATAAACTTTACTGCTTCAAACAAATGAGCGATTAAAATAGGCGTATTAAAATCATCGTTCATTGCATCATAACACTTCTGCTTCCAAGCTAAAACATCAAAACTTGATTCTTTAGATGTTTTTAACTGTTGTAAAATACTTAAGGCTTCCATTAATTTATGATACCCTTTCTCTGAAGCTAACAAAGCATCATTAGAGAAATCTAAAATACTACGATAATGGGCTTGCATTGCAAAAAAACGAACTACTCCTGCTCCAAAAGCCTTACTCAAAATAGTATTATCTCCAGATAAAATCTCATCTGGTAAGATACTATTTCCTGTAGATTTAGACATTTTTTGTCCATTCAATAATAACATATTAGCATGCATCCAATAATTTACTGGTTGTACCCCAGAACATGCATGAGATTGTGCTATTTCACATTCATGATGAGGGAATTTTAAATCCATTCCCCCTCCGTGTATATCTATTTGTTCTCCAAGATATTTAGAACTCATTACAGAACATTCTAAATGCCAACCAGGGAAACCATCACTCCAAGGTGAAGGCCAACGCATGATATGACGTTCATCAGCTCTTTTCCATAATGCAAAATCTTGTGGATTTTTTTTCTCTGATTGTCCATCTAGAGCTCTTGTATTGTGAATTGCATCTTCTACATTTCTTCCAGATAAAATTCCGTAGTTATTTCCTTCTTCATTGTATTGCATTACATCGAAATATACAGAACCATTTACTTCATAAGCTAAACCTTTATCCATGATCTCTTTAATCATTTCAATTTGTTCTACAATATGACCAGTAGCTGTTGGCTCAATACTTGGCGGTAAGAAATTATACTTTGCTGTTACCTCATGAAAATCAACAGTGTAACGTTGTACTACCTCCATCGGTTCTATTTCTTCTAAACGTGCTTTTTTTGCAATCTTATCTTCTCCTTCTTCAGCATCACTTTCTAAATGACCAGCATCCGTGATATTACGAACATATCTCACTTTATATCCTAAGTGTAAAAGATATCTAAATACCATATCAAACGACATGAATGTTCTTAGATTTCCTAAATGTACATTACTATACACTGTAGGTCCACAAACATACATTCCAACTCTTCCTTCTGTTACGGTTTTAAATACTTCTTTAGATTTAGATAATGAATTGTATATTTTTAGTTGATTTTCTTTATATAATTCCATGAGAAATTTCTTTATAAGGAGGTAAAGGTAATAAGTTTAAATAAAAAAAAACCACTAGTATTAGTGGTTTTTTATTTTAATTAACTTTTATTTCTTACTTAGGAAAACTTAAAGATCCATATTTAACATTCATATTAAATTTAGCATTTTTAGGTGCTCTTATTTTTATGAATCTTTTTATTTTAGACTTACTTCGTTTTTTTAATAAATCTTGAATCTCTTTTCTCTCCTTTTTTCTTCTCTCTGATCTTCTCTTTATTTCTTCTTTTCTAAGTTTCAACTTCTCTTTGCGTTCGGCCAACATTTCTTTTCTTGCTATTTTATATTCTTCTCTCGCCTCTTCTCTTTTTTTATTATAACTTTCTCTTGCTCTTTTGATTTCTTCATGATATTTTCCCTCCTGTTTTAACATTGTAATATCCGTATCATCACTTTTTATAGAAATAGAGTTCTTACCTATTCTTACTCTTGGGTTATCTCCTAATACATCTTTATTTTTCTTCTTCCATTTTTCTAAATAATTCTTATCCTTTTTATAGGCTTTAAAATCAAATTCAGAAGGTAGTGGTGGTAAAGGAGGCAATGGTGGTAACTCTGGTAACGGAGGAAGAGGTGGCACATCTGGAATTATAAAATCTATAGAATCTAAAACGTCCAAACTACCTATGGAATAGTCTGACAAATCATTAATAATGAAACTATAATCTGGATTATCAAAATTAAATGTATGGAAATCAAAACTAGGATTTGTTCTAGATTTTACTGTTATTTTTTTACTATTTCCTTGAACATCAAAATCCCATTTATTATAAAAGCGATCTTTGAGCTCTTCTGTAACTTCTACTCCTTCAACCATCATGTAAGCTTCAACAACAACTTTGTCTTTATTCCATGTTTCTATTTCAATATCTGAATGTCTCGTATTAATATCTATTACTACATCCGATTTTACGTTAAATTCCTCTTTATAGTTTTTTTCTTGAGCATTACTCACCAATACTCCAAAAACAAAAGCTAAAATATATTTATATGATATCTTGTTCATTGTTATGCTGTTTATGTTGTAAATCATTAACTTGATCTTTTAACTGAATTAACAGTTGTAATCGTAATTGAAGATTGGTTATTAATGCATTAATTACTTTACTGTTGATACCCTCTTCTGAAAGTTTTTGGTTTAACCTCTTGTAATCTGCATCTAATTTGCTAATCTTCTCAAAATACTCATCTAATAAGGCCTTATTTTCTGAGGTAACTTCTAAACTGGCTATTTCATAATTAATAGCAGTTAAATAGTAATTTTCTATTTTTTTCATTTCTGGAGAAATATCTCCTAAATTTATTTGTTCAATTTTTGATTCTGATGGATCTTCATTATTAGTATCAGGATAAAATCGTATTCCAAAACCAATCAATAACGCAAAAGAAGCAGCTACATAAAGCCATTTTAATGATTTCTTTTTCTTAGTAATAAATACTTTATCCAACTTATCGGTAAATTTACTTTCATGATCATATGAAAGCTCAACATTTTCTTCTTGAAAATCTCGCATTAAATTTCTAATATCCTTCGGCATAATTTGTCACTTTTAAATATTCTTTAACTAATTTTTTTCCTCTCATTAAATGTGTTCTTGAAGTTACTTCGGTTATTCCTATAATCTGAGAAATTTCCTGATGATCGTATCCTTCAATTAAATACATACTAAGTACTAATCTGTATTTTTCTTTTTGATTTTGTATGGCTTCAACTACCATTTTAGCAGTTACAGTATCATCAACTTCCCATGTTTCTTCATCTTGAATATCATTATAAACCTCTTCTTTTAAAGAAACTGTGATTAACTTCTTTCGTTTAAGCTCATCTATACTTTGATTAATAACTATTCTCTTTAACCATGCTCCGAATGCTACTTCTTGCTTATATGAATTTATATTTTTGAATGCTTTTATAAATGCATCTTGCATAATGTCTTCTGCTAAAAAGAGATCGTTTACATACCTATTTGCTACCGACAACATTCCTTTACTATACATCTTATATAAAGCTAACTGTGCTTTTCTATCCTGTTTTTTACAGGAGTTTATTAGCTTTTGATGTAACTGTTTAGTTGGTTTCATTTATTGATTTCTTGACCTAAAGACGAAGCATTTTATTGCGCGTTGCATTTTTGTCAAATTTTTTATTTCTAAATTTACAAATAGTATTTAGCATACCTTATATAATGACAATGCATTCAAAATCAAATCTATCAGAAAAAGAAGGTGTAAAACAGCCTGAAACTACAAGCAAACTTTCTGCTGAAAAGATTAAGCTTAGCAGAAAAAAACAGGTATCAACTGAAGAATTTGTTTCGAAAATACTTGATGGTAATATCACTTTTTTAAGTAGGGCAATAACATTAATTGAAAGTACAAATACCAAACATGAAGAAAAAGCCAATTCAATTTTAAATGCATGTCTACCTTATGCGAATCAATCAGTACGAATAGGAATAACTGGTGTTCCAGGTGTGGGTAAAAGTACTTTTATTGAAAGTTTTGGAAAATACTTAACTAGTATTGGGAAAAGAGTTGCTGTTTTAGCTGTAGACCCAAGTAGTTCTGTTAACAAGGGAAGTATTTTAGGTGATAAAACTAGAATGGAGCAATTAGTTACGGATAAAAATGCATTTATTAGGCCCTCTCCTTCTGGTACTTCTCTCGGTGGAGTTGCTCAAAAAACTAAAGAGAGTATTCTTCTTTGTGAAGCAGCAGGTTTTGATACTATTATTATTGAGACTGTTGGTGTAGGACAAAGTGAAACTGCTGTGCATGCTATGGTCGATTTCTTTTTATTGCTTAAACTATCTGGTGCTGGTGATGAGTTACAAGGAATTAAAAGAGGAATCATTGAAATGGCTGACGCTATAGTAATTAATAAGGCAGACGGTGATAATATAAAAAATGCGAAAATTGCTAAAGTAGAATTTAATAGAGCTTTACATTTATATCCTCCTAAAGAAAATGGCTGGCAGCCTAAGGTAATGACAGCAAGTGGAATTAAAAACACTGGTATTAAAGAAATTCATGAAATGATTTCCGAATATATTAGTAATGCTAAAAAAGACGGTTTTTTTGATCGTCGTAGATACAAGCAAAATAAACATTGGTTATTTACAACTATAGATCAACAGTTAAAAAATCAATTTTATAAAAATCCTAGTGTTAAAAAAAGTCTTGAACTAGAATTGGAAAACCTTTCTAACGGAGAGATAACTCCCTTTAATGCAGCTAAAAAGTTATTAAAATTTACCATTAAAAGATAAAATACTACCACTTATCGATAAAATTTTTAATTATCAGAGAAGTTTACTTACTTTGTATGTGGAACATGTATTAAATTTTTGTTTTCAAGAATATCATAAAATATTCTTAAATGCATGTCGTTATAAAGGAGGTAACTAAAAAAAATCATATTATTGTATCCTAAATCCCTAGAAATATGAGAAATATAATCTATTGCATATTTTTTACTGTAGCTGCGACTTTCTCTAGTTACGCGCAAAAGGAAACTTGTGAAACTAAAGAGGAACACACAATAGAAGATTTGAACAGTATAACTAAATGTACTGTTAAATCTAAAGACAATGGTAATAAAAAGTCTAGACAAATTAGCGTAAGGGTATCCGCTTCAAACAAAAGATTTTTAAAGAGGAGAAAAAAGCAATCTAGTGCTAACAAATTAAGTGGGGCTGGAATTACAAGTATAGAAAACACAACTTCTATAAATAACACTTCTAAATTGAAAACAAATATGTCTGCTTTAACTAACAGATTAACTAAAGAAGAATTAAGAAGTGCTAAACGATTTACTGATGTAGATAATATTCCTGCTTTCCCTGATTGTGGTGCTACTGACAAATCAGGTGAACAAGTAGATTGTTTCAATACTGAAATGATGAAACATATTCAACAGTATTTTTATTATCCTGATGAAGCTATCGTAAATAAATTACAAGGAGATGTTTGGGTACGTTTTATTATAGATAAAGATGGTCTTGTCACTAATATTAAAGCTTTAGGACCTAAAGGAAGTAAGATATTAAATGATGAAGCTATAAGAGTAGTTTCGAATTTACCAAAATTTACTCCAGCAGTTAAAGATGGAGAAGTTGTATCAGTAAAATATGGTTTTCCTATCAATTTTTCTTTAGAAGATAACTAACAGGAACAATTTATACAATAATAAAAACTATCAGATAATTCTGATAGTTTTTTGTTTTTACAATAGTTTAAAACCGATTTTTTTTCGGTTACTAGTAATAATATACGTTTTAAAGGAAAATCCATTCCCTTTCCTATATCGTTTTACAGATAAACCTTACAAAAAAGCCAATCACCGTAGTGATTAATATATTTATCCTCTTAGCTTCAAAAAAAATAAAAAACTTCATTTCATTTGTAATGTAACAAGCTCTTATGCGTACTTATATAAGGCTCAAGTCCTTTTCTAATGAACTTTTATAATTCAAAATCATTTAAAAGTGACTTTTTAACAAAATAAGTGTCATAATAATATAAACCGTAAAATCCCTCTATTATGAAGAAACTACTATATATCGTTTTTCTAAGCTTAGCAGCGAACAGTTTCGCACAACATCAAACTTGTGAAACAAAAGAAAACACAATTGAAGATTTAAACAGTATCACTAAATGTATTGTAAAGAAAATAGATAAAAAAGATAACAAAAAAACTAGGCAAATTAGTGTGAGTGTATCTGCATCTAAAAAGAGGTTTTTAAAACGTAGAAAAAAGAACGCAGCGTCTAATGCTAATGATTTAAATGGTGCTGGAATTTCAACGGTTGATAATTCTACTTCAATCTCTAAATCTTTAAAGATTAAAACTAACCTATCAGCTTTAACTAATAGATTAACTAGAGAAGAATTAAGAAGTGCTCAGAGATTTAATGATGTAGATTTTATTCCTGCTTTTCCAGAATGTGGTAATGAAAATGGAAATGATCAATTTGAGTGTTTCAATACTGAAATGATGAATCACATTCAAAAGCATTTTGAGTATCCAAATGAAGCATTATTGAATAAATTAGAAGGTAAAGTTTGGGTTCGTTTTATTATTGATAAAGAAGGTTATGTAACTAACGTAAAAGCTTTAGGACCTAAAGGTGGAAAAATTTTAAATGACGAAGCTATTAGAGTAGTTTCTAATTTACCAAGGTTTACTCCTGCTAAAAATGCTGGTAAAGAAGTGTCAGTGAAATATGGCTTCCCAATCAATTTTTCATTAGAAGATAATTAAACTCTCTTATACATACATTTACGTATGATCACAGAACGACCAACAATTTGTTGGTCGTTTTTTTTAAAACAAACTTTTATACTTTTAAATTTCATTAAAGGTACAATGCGAAGCCTATTAAACCTTGAAAAACCCCATCTTGATCATTTAAACCAATATTATATCTTACTGTTGGTTTAATACTTACATTTTTTCCAATGAAATAAGCGTATCCTCCTTGAATACCTACCCAATTTTCACTTCCACCAGTCACTGACGTTCCTGTGAAATCTAATCCAACAGGAAATCTTCCATCGATATAATACTCTCCTCCTATTTTATATACAAAAGATTCATTTCCATCATTATACCCTAGACCTCCTTTAAGAGCTAAATCATCCATAACAAAATAACCTCCGTCTAAACCAACAGAAAATGATGTACTTCCATTTGATGACCTTAAATAGAAGCCTGTATTTCCAGTAGTGTTAGATCCTGTATTTGCTTCAATAATAAACTTTCCTTTTTGTGTTTGTGCATTCTCTTTGTCATTTGAACTTTGAGCATTAGCTGTTAATCCTAATAATACCAAAGCAATTGTTAAAAAAACTTTTTTCATATTTTAAATTGATTAATAATTTACACGTCAAAAGTAGTGTCATTATCAACCGATAAAATCATGAAATACATATTCGCTGAGAAACAGCAAATATTTGCAGTAAGTAAAGCTAACTACATATTATTTTTCGCTAATGACTTCTAAACCATCATAAGCCAAAAATACATTTTCAGGTAAATCTTTTTCTATATCAGCATGGAATCCTAGGAGTTCACTAATATGACTAAAATAAGCTCTTTTGGGTTGTAGTTCTTCAACTAAAGCCAAAGCTTCATCTAATGTTGAATGTGTTTTATGAGAATCTAATCGTAAAGCTGTAGTAATTAGCACATCCAAATTTCTGAGTTTCTCTTTTTCTTCTTCTGGAATCCATTTTACATCCGTTAAATATGCAATATCACCAAATCGATAGCCTAAAATTGGTAAGTCTCCATGCATCACCTGTATAGGAACAACCTTTATACCATGAAATTCAAATGAATCATCTTTAGTTATTATTGTTGATTTAACTTCAGGAGCTGAAGGATATCTATTTTCTGTAGTAAAAATATATTCATATCTTCTTTGTAAAGAATTCATAACCCTTTCATCACTATAAATTGGTACTGGTCCCATTCTATAATAATAAGGTCTAATTTCATCGAATCCAGCAATATGATCTGCGTGTTCGTGTGAAAATAGTATTCCTTCTATAGATTCTATATCTGCAGCAATCATTTGTTGCCTGAAATCAGGACCACAGTCAATTACATAATTATATTCATCCCAAGAAAAGACTACTGAAGATCGCAATCTCTTGTCTCTTACATCGTCAGAAAATCGAACTGGATTTTTACTACCTATCATTGGAACCCCTGTAGAAGTGCCAGTTCCTAAAAAGATAACTTTTAATTGTTTTTTACTACTCATTACTAACACAAAAATAAGATAAAAATTGACTGATACTTTCTATTTTCTTTACATTTGTTTGGTGTAAACAAAAACAACTAAAATGGCTATTACCTTAAAGGGAGACCAAAAAATTAGTAGTGTTCCAACTACTAAAATGAAAGCGCTTAGAATTAATCTGAATCGTAATATATACGGTACCTTTGCTGAAATTGGAGCAGGTCAAGAAACCGTTAGAAACTTTTTTAGAGCTGGTGGTGCTTCTGGTACTATTGCTAAAGCTATGAGTGCTTATGATAAAGACTTCTCTGATGCTATATACGGAATTGAAGATGACGGACGTTATGTTACAGAATCTCGATTAACAAAAATGCTTAGACATGAAATGCGATTAATCGAAGATCGTTTAGATCGTCAAAAGCACCCAGAAAAATTCTTTTTTAGTTATGCCAATACTGTAACTACTATAGATTTTGCTAAAAAATTCAAAGGTCATGGTTGGGTAGGTATCCGTTTTCAACTAGATCCTTTAGAAGATTACAATGAAATTGTACTACATTTACGGTTTAAAGAAACTGAAGCTAGATTACAACAAGAAACCTTAGGTGTTTTAGGTGTTAATCTTATCTATGGTGCATTTTATTTAAATGATAATCCAAAAGAACTTTTAAAGTCTTTCTATGATAATATAGATGAAGATAAGTTAGAAATTGATATGATTAATTTCTCTGGTCCTCGTTTCATGTATGTAGATAACCGTTTAATGAGCTTACAGTTAGTTAAAAACGGAATGACCAATGCAGTAATGTTTGGTCCAGATGGAAATAACTTATTGCCTGCTCAAGTATTATATAAGAAAAATATTTTAGCTCTACGAGGTAGCTTTAGACCTGTAACTAAAGTAAATATGGACATGTATGAGCAGTCTAAGAAAATTTTCTTAGAAGAGAAAAAAGTAAACCCAGAGAAAACACAAATCATTTTTGAAATTACTTTAAGTAACCTAAGAGCTGAAGGAGAAATTAATGAACGAGATTTCTTAGACAGAGCTGAACTTTTGTGTTCTTTAGGACAAAATGTAATGATTACTAACTATCAAGAATATTATAGATTGGTAGAGTATTTCAGTGAATTTACTAAAGAGCGTATGGCACTAGCTATGGGTGTAAATAACTTAGTTCAAATTTTTGATGAGAAATATTACCGTGATGTTAGTGGTGGTATTTTAGAAGCTTTTGGAAAACTTTTCTACAGAGATTTAAAGATTTATATGTACCCATATAAAGATGCTGAAACAGGAAAGTATGTCAATGCACAAAACTTAAAAGTACACCCAAGAATTAAAGAATTATACAAATTCTTTAAAATTAATGGTCGTTTAATAGATATAGAAAACTTTAACCCAGAAATTTTATCTATTTTTTCTAGAGATGTACTTAAACAAATACAAGAAGGTAAAGATGGTTGGCAAGAAATGCTACCTTCTGGTATTGCCGAAATCATACAAGAAAAACGCCTATTTGGATATTCTAGAAGAAAATAATAGTATTTAATTAAACCTTTTTAGTATTTTATAGTCTTAATGAAAAACCAATTTCATTTGACTGACGAAATTACATTAGTATCTCAACTAAAAGAAACCGCTACTAAAGAGGTAGCTTTTCGTAATCTTATATCTCAGTATAAAGAACGTTTATACTGGCATATAAGAAAAATCGTTATATCACATGATGATACTGATGATGTATTACAGAATACTTTTATTAAAGTTTTTAGAAGTATTGATAATTTTAAAGGTGACAGCAAGTTGTATTCATGGATGTATAGAATTGCCACTAATGAGGCTATAACTTTTTTAAATAAAAAAGCGAAGTTAAACAACGTAGATATTGGTGATTATAAGCAACAAATGGTCTCTAGTTTAAAAAGTGATCACTGGTTTTCTGGAGATGAAATTCAGCTTATTTTGCAAAAAGCAATAGCTACATTACCTCAAAAACAGCAACTTGTATTTAATATGAAGTATTTTGACGATATGAAATATAATGAGATTTCTGAAATATTAGATACCTCAGTAGGCGCTTTAAAAGCCTCTTATTTTCATGCTGTAAAAAAAATTGAAGAATTTATTAAAACCTATAATTAAACCTTTTAGAACTAATAGAGTCTAATAGAGTAGTAATGAATGATAAAAAAGAACATAACGAAGAGTATTTAAACCAAAAACTAGGTAAATCGCATGGGTTTTCTTCCCCTAAAGAAGATTATTTTTCTAGTTTTGAAGATAACTTTTTTGCTAAGATTTCTGAAGAAAATTTACCAAAAACTCATGGTTTTAAAAGTCCTGAAGATTATTTTGATACTTTAGAAGATCAAATTGTAAATAAATTAAGTAAACCTAAAACTAATAACACTTCTAAAGTTATCACATTCAGAAGAAGGGTATTACAATATTCTTCAATAGCTGCCGCAGCTGCTGTATTTTTGTTTATTGTTACTTATTTTTACCCTTTAACTGATAGTGTAGAAGATATTTCTATAGCTGATGTTGATGAATGGTTTGAAAATGGAAATGCTTCTTCTGATGAATTAGCTATGTTTTTAACTAATGAAGATTTCTCTAATGAAGAGTTATTTTTAAATATAGAAGACGTAAATACTGATGATTTTATAGATATGATGATCGATGATTCCTCTCTTTTAGATGAATTACAATAAACAAATACAATAAAATGAAACAATTAGTTACTATACTTATTTTTTTCTTTTCCTTAACTGCTTTTACTCAAAGAGGTAGAAACAATCCTCGAATAAAAGCTTTTAAAATTGCCTTTATTACAGAAAATTTAGATCTTTCAGAAAAAGAATCTGAAAAGTTTTGGCCTCTATATAATAAACATGAAAAAGAAAAACACAGACTTTTTGAGCAAGAAAGAACCCAAATAAGAAAAAAAATAATGTCTTCAGGAGGTCCAGAAAGTATTAGTGAAAAAGAAGCTGAAGAATATTTAAATCAATTGTTAGAAATTAGAACTTTGATTCATCAAGAAAAAGCTAAGTTTTTCAATGACTTAAAAGCCATTTTACCTGCGAAAAAAATTATCCAACTTGAAATAGCTGAGCATAAGTTTAACAGAAGATTAGTTGAAAAACTTAAAAATCGTAGACAAAAACGAATGAATAGATAATAAAAAAAGAAGCTTTTCAGCTTCTTTTATTTTTTATCTAGTAAACTCATACAAACATATAGTTCTGGTTTATTGGCTGTAAATTGTCGCAGCCAAATTATAAGCTCTTCTAGCTCATAAGGCAATAATCTTTTAATTGCCTTTTCTAACTCTTTACAAAACAAATCTGAATTAAAGCTTACTTTTTGTAACACAATTTTAGTGTATTCATACATTGCTCTTGGCATCTCGCAGTACGTTTAGATTTACATCTTCAATATACAAAAAAAACGAACCCTTTTTGTTAAAGTTGTTTAAAAAAAATGCCAATTTGTATTACAAACTGGCATTTAACTTTACTTTATTTAGCTCTTTATAAACTATTAATTTTAGCTACCAAAGCTTTAGCTTTTGTTTCTAACTCAGCATTAATACCTTTAAAATGTTGCCTTTTATTTGCAACATCTTTAGCATGTACCTTAGCGATTAACTCATCAAAAGTAGTAATTGCTTCATCTATTATCGCTTGAGAATTAGTAGTATCAGCACTAGGGTTTAACAATTCCCACTCATAACATTCTCCTATAATATCTCCTAAAGTATAATTGATGTCTTTTTTTAAGTTTTTTACACTTGCCATAATATAAATTTTTAGCAAAATTAATCGATTTTATCCAATTCAATCTGAAATTTTTCAAAAAACTCACCTACATGATATCCATCAACTAAAGCATGGTTTACATTTACTGCAACTGACATTACTAAACGGTTATTTAACTCTGTAACTTTACCAAATGCCAATTGTGGAACACTATTATCTTTATCACCTGAAACAGGTTCCTTATGACTTGTAAAGTTTACCCACGGTATCGCTGAACAATGAATACAGCCTAATGAATACTTTGGCGGGAATAAATTCTTAGAAGTAAGAATTCTTTCCTTTTCTTTATTAAAATCATTCTGAAAAACTTCAAATGTTTCCGAAAAATCTATATATGAAAAACCAAATGTTTTGTCTTCTCTTAAGATTGTTGCTGAGACATCAATTGTATCGTAAATAGCAATTTTATCTCCTTCTATTCTATATTTAAAATTCTCTACTGCATTGATCGCCTTCATACATGCATGAAGATAACTTACAAAAAAGGAATTTTCATTTCTTTTACTCTTTTTATAGACATTAGTTACATCAACATTAGCAACTAAACCAAAAGTTGGATCTACTAAAGTTCTAAAATGATGAAATAACTCTTTTCTATTCCAAGTATCTATAGATAAATATGTTTTCATTATAAATATGCTAATACTTCTTTAATATTAGATAAGGTTTTATATGCTGTTGTTGACTTTTGCTGCTCAGTAACTGTTTCATGAGCCCAAGTAGTATGAAAAGGAATATGTATTGCAGAAGCTCCTATTTCCACTAAAGGTAGTACATCAGATTTTAAAGAATTACCAATCATCAATAATTCAGATGAAGGTATATCTAAATGTTTAACTAGTTTTTGATAGTCCGGTACCTTTTTTTCACTCATAACCTCTATATGATGAAAATAATCCGATATCCCTGATTTTTCCAATTTACGTTCTTGATCTAGTAAATCTCCTTTTGTAGCTACGATTAACTTGTATTTTCCCTGTAAACTTTTTAATACCTCTTCTACTCCATCCAATAACTCTATCGGTTTTTCTAACATAGATTTACCAATATCTATTATTTGTTGAGTAATAGAAGTAGGTAACTGATAATTTGAAAGTTCCAACGCACACTCAATCATTGATAAAGTAAAACCTTTAACACCATATCCATACAATTTAAGATTGTCAATTTCTTTTTTAAATAATTCTTGATGAATTTTATTTTCTGTTTCGTAATCATTTAATAAAGAAGCGAATTCGTTTTCTGCTTCTCTAAAATAGGTTTCATTTACCCAGAGGGTATCGTCTGCATCAAATGCAATTACTTTAACTGAAGTGTACATTAGTTGAATTCTTTTTTTGCGGCTTCTAAATCTTCAGGAGTATCAATTCCAATAGATTCTATAGAAGTCTCTATCATTTTTATTTTTTTTCCAACTTCCAAATATCGAATTGCTTCTATTTTTTCAGCTGATTCTAAAGGTGTCATTGGTGTAGTATAAAAATCTAATAATGCCCTCTTTCGAAATGCATAAACACCTTTATGCTTATAATGAATAATATCCATGTTTTCATTTCTAGGATATGGAATTACAGATCTTGAAAAATAAATAGCAAAATCATTTTGATCAGTAATTACCTTAACATTATTAGGGTTTTCAATCTCTTCCTTCGTTTTCATTTTTACTTTTAAAGAAGCTAAATCTATTTGTTTATCCTTATCTTCTTTAAACACTTGAATTAACTTTTCTAAAGAAATTTTATCTATGAATGGTTCATCACCTTGAACATTTATAACAATATCAACAGCTAAATTTTCAACTGCTTCAGCTATTCTATCTGAACCACAATCGTGTTCTTTTTTACTCATTAATACTTTACCTCCTACTTTAGCAATTGTATCATAAATAACCTCTGAATCGGTAACAACATATACTTCATCAAACAATTGAGTTTGTAAAGCACTCTGATATGTTCTTACAATTACAGGCTCACCTGCTAAGTCTTTCATTAACTTTCCAGGAAAGCGACTGGCATTATATCTGGCAGGAATCATTGCAATAATCTTCATAAAATACTGTGATTAGAATAGCCCAAAGATACATATTTACAAATTCTGAAAATACTGCTTGATTAATATTAAAACATTAAAACTTTAACATTTATACTGTGAAGTCAGTTTTGTCACTGCTGGTAAACGAAGTATGTTTGAATAAATTCTTTTGTAAGTTAATTTGGTTTGTTTGTTAAAAAGCTCAAAAATCTTTTTTTGAGCTTTTTATTTTATATACACTTTTTAACAGTTCTTTTTTAACCAGCTAAAAAATAAAATATTCAATTCTTTTAAATACAGAAACTAGAAGTGTTTCTCTTAGAATAAGAAATTCTTTATTGAAATTCTACTAAACTTAAGGAATGTTTAGTAATATCTTTTAATCGCCTGAATATGTTACAAAGTTTCTAGGGGTTTCATACAATGTAATTTCTATATCTAAATCTGAGGGTATATGAACTCTTAGCTTATTATAAATAACCACTGAAATATTTTCTGCAGTAGGATTCAAATTTTTAAATTCTTCTACTTCAACATTTAAGTTTTTATGATCAAAAGCATCTTCTATCTCTGATCGGATTAAGTCTTTAAGAACACCTAGATCATAAACATATCCAGTTTCTGGATTAATTTCTCCTGTTAGAGAAACTATAAGCTCATAATTATGCCCATGAAAATGAGGGTTACTACATTTATTAAAAACTTCAAAATTCTTTTCTCCAGACCAATCTTTTCTATATAATCTGTGCGCAGCATTAAAATGCGCTTTTCTATGAACAGTAACTCTAGGCATTACTTGGTATAATTAAAGTTTGCTATTTTATCGTACGATTTTTCAAAAATGATTTTAAACCAAGCCGTATAATTTTCTGGATTAGCATCTATATCATTTTTAACATCTTCTAAACTCATCCATTTATAACTCTCTACTTCCTCAGGATTAATTAATGGTTCTCCATCAAACTTTCCAATCATCACATGATCTAGCTCATGCTCCGTTAATCCATTATCAAAAGGTGCTTTATAAATAAATGAAAATACTTCTTCTAGTTCACAACTGAATCCCATTTCTTCTTGTAAACGTCTTTTACCAGCTTCAATATTAGATTCTCCTTTTCTCTGATGGGAACAACAAGTATTTGTCCATAACAAGGGAGAATGATATTTCTCTTTTGCTCGCTGTTGTAGCATTAATTCGCTGTTACTATTAAATACAAATACTGAAAAAGCTCTGTGTAAAACTGCTTTTTCATGAGCTTCCATTTTAGGCATTAATCCAACTTCGTTATCTAGCTCGTCTACTAAAATTACATTTTCTACCATACGCACACAAATGTACTAAAATAGAAATGGTCTAAAAAAATTACGTATAAATCCTTCTTATTTATACATAGACTATATTTGTAGCTTTATATAATCTATTTATACAATGAAATTAATAAAAGTTGTACTTATTTTAAGCTTAAATATATGCTTCAACAGCTGTGGAAAAACTCAAAAGGAAAAACAAAAAAAGCCGAGTGTCGAAGTTAAAAAAGATACCATTGCAAAAATAGACACAACCAAAGTTATACAAAAACAAAAAGAGAAAGAAGTTGAAAAAGCTTGGGACACCTTAAATAGAAGTAATGCAGAAGCGTTTTTTAAAGCTTATGGAGCGCAAAATAAAGAAACTAAAGTATTAATTACTACAAGTTTTGGTAAGATTAAATTAAAATTATATAACGATACTCCTATTCATAGAGCTAGTTTTATCTTTCTAACAAAAATTAAATACTTTAATACTGCATATTTTTATAGAGTAGCTAGAAACTTTGTAGTACAAGGAGGTGATTCAGATAGAGAATCTACCGCAAAATTCAGAAGAAAATACCAGCATTATAGGCTAAAACCCGAAATACGAAAAAAAAGAAGACATAGATATGGCTCATTGGCAGCTGCCAAAGATGCTGAAGATAATCCTCAAAAATTATCAAGCCCATTCAACTTTTACATTGTCCAAAACAAAAAAGGTGCTCGACATTTAGATGGTGAACACACGGTTTTTGGTGAAGTAATTTCTGGGTTTTCTACAATTGAAAAGATAGCTAAAGTAAAAGTTGGTAGTGACGATTGGCCTACAGAAGATATTCCTATGACTGTTGAAGTAATCAATTAGTTTTTACATTGAAAATGATATATATTTTATAGATATTTTTATTTTACCGATCGTTTGGTAATTAAAATTATTTTAGTACATTTGTACTATGAGACCACAAAAAGTATTAGATATAGAAATTTTAGCAGGACTAAGTAAAGTATTCCGTTCTAAGGGTTATGAAGGAGCAAGTCTAAAAGATTTATCTGATGCAACTGGACTAAAAAAGGCTAGTCTTTACCATAGATTTCCTGATGGTAAAAAAGGTATGGCAGATGCTGTTTTAAACCATATTGATAATTGGGTTGACGAAAAAGTTTTTTTTGAATTCCTAAATACAGAAAAAACTCCAGAAGAAAGATTAAAAACAGGCCTAAAAGCCATACGTGTATTGTACAAAGGAGGTGAAGAAACTTGTATTTTCAGAGCTTTATCTATGCAATCAAGTTTAGAATTATTTGAAAATCAAATCAGCGAAGGAATGAAAAAATGGATCAATACTTTTGAAGAATTGGGTATAGCACTTGGATTCTCCACATCCATTGCTAAAGATAAAGCCTATCAATCTTTAATTAAAATCCAAGGTAGTTTAATTGTTACTAAAGGATTAAACGATATTAATGTATTTGAAAATATATTGGTACAAATAGAAAATGAATACTTAAGCAAATAAAAATTTTAAATCAAAATTTTACCGAATGTTCGGTAACTAAATACTATAATATGAAAAAACATCCTTTACCTCCATTCAATTTGGAAACCGCAAAACAAAAAGTTCAGATGGCTGAAGATGCTTGGAACAGTAAAAATCCTGTAAAAGTTTCAGAAGCTTACTCTATTGATACTGAATGGCGAAACCGTGATCAATTTATTAATGGTAGACAAGAAGTTCAAGATTTTTTAGCAAACAAATGGAATGTAGAACTGAATTATAAACTTAAAAAAGAATTATGGGCTTTTTCAGAAAATCGTATTGCTGTTCGATTTGAATATGAATACCAAAATATCGAAGGACAATGGTATAGGGCTTATGGTAATGAAAATTGGGAGTTTGATGAAAATGGGTTGATGAAAAAAAGATACGCTAGTATCAATGACTTAAAAATCAAAGAAACAGATAGAAAACTATAAAACAAACAACATGAAAATTTTAAAACCTATACTTCTTTCCTTAGTTATTACAACTTTAAGTTGCCAGAAAAAAGAAGAACAAAAACAAACAACAACACTAAAACAACACACAATGAAACAAATTAAATACAAAAAGGAAAATATAAATGGTATTTCAATTGCATATAGAGAAGCCGGAAATCCTAATAACCCAACTATCGTTTTATTACATGGATTTCCCGCTTCATCGCAACAATACAGAAAAGTACTAGCTCAACTTGCTGATGAATTCCATTTGATTGCTCCAGACTATCCTGGTTTCGGTAATAGTGACTTCCCTCCTATCGATCAGTATAACTATACCTTTAATAATATAGCTACAACAATTAATGCTTTTTTAGAAAAAAAGGGAATTGATTCTTATGCGATAATGATTCAAGATTATGGCGCTCCAATTGGTTTTAGATTAGCTACTGCTCATCCTGAATGTATTACAGCTATCATTAATCAAAATGGAAATGCATATGAAGAAGGTTTAGGTGATGCATGGAAAGGGATTAGAGCTTTATGGGCTAATAAAAATCAAAAAACAGAAACGGCTTTATTACCAGCATTTTCATTAGAAGGTCTAGAATGGCAATATACACATGGAACTAGGAATCCGGAAAATGTAAATCCAGACACATGGCATTTAGATTATTTAAGGCTATCTAGACCTGGTTCACATCAAATGAATTTGAATTTATTTTATGACTATCAAAACAACGTAAAATTATATCCAAAATGGCAACAATATTTAAGAGATAATCAGCCCCCTCTATTAATCGTTTGGGGTAAAAATGATGCATTTTTTCCTGAAAGTGGAGCGGCAGCATTTAAAAAAGATGTAAAAAACATTGATTATAACATATATGATACTGGTCATTTTGCTTTAGAAGAAGATGGTGAAGAAATCATAGAAAAAATTAGAACGTTCATGAAAAACATATAAGAGATAAGTCCTTCATTATTTCGTTTTAGATTAGTAGAAAAGCATGAGTTATAATACTTGTGCTTTTCTTATTATAAATACTCACTTTACAAATGTATAAAATTATAAACACTTGGCTCTTTTTTGAATTAGATATATCTTTACGCCCTCAATTATAACTAATGAGTTTTTTAGAAGAAATACAAAAAAGAAGAACATTCGGAATCATATCACACCCAGATGCGGGTAAAACTACATTAACAGAAAAACTATTACTTTTTGGAGGTGCTATACAAGAAGCCGGTGCAGTAAAGAGTAACAAAATTAAAAAAGGTGCTACTTCCGATTTTATGGAAATTGAACGCCAACGTGGTATTTCTGTTGCTACTTCCGTTCTTGCTTTTAATTATAAAGAAAAGAAAATCAATATTCTTGATACTCCTGGTCATAAGGATTTTGCTGAAGATACATTTAGAACCTTAACTGCTGTTGATAGTGTTATTGTGGTTATTGATGTTGCAAAAGGGGTTGAGGAACAAACAGAAAAACTAGTTCAAGTTTGTAGAATGCGTAATATTCCAATGATTGTTTTTATCAACAAGTTGGATCGTGAAGGTAAAGATGCATTCGATCTTTTAGATGAAGTTGAACAAAAATTAGGATTGAGAGTTACCCCTTTGAGTTTCCCTATTGGAATGGGATATGATTTTAAAGGAATTTATAACATATGGGGAAAGAAAATCAATATTTTCTCTGGTGATAACAAGCAAACTATTTCTGAGGGTGTTGAGTTTGATGATGTAAACAATCCTGAATTGGATGAATTGGTTGGAGAATCTGCTGCTGAAACACTTCGTGAAGAGTTAGAATTAGTGTATGAAGTATATCCTGATTTTGATAAACAAGCTTATGATGACGGACAATTACAACCTGTATTCTTTGGTTCAGCTTTAAACAACTTTGGAGTTAAAGAACTATTAGATTGTTTTATTGATATTGCTCCGAATCCGCAACCTAAAATGTCTGATACACGTTT
Source organism: Tenacibaculum agarivorans (assembly GCF_001936575.1). Taxonomy (GTDB): domain Bacteria; phylum Bacteroidota; class Bacteroidia; order Flavobacteriales; family Flavobacteriaceae; genus Polaribacter; species Polaribacter agarivorans. The sequence continues at coordinate 16,373 of NZ_MSMP01000034.1, read as the reverse complement.
GGTAGACTCTAAAGAAGATAAATTGACTGGATTTGTATTTAAAATTCATGCGAATATGGATCCTAAACACCGAGATCGTTTAGCTTTCGTAAAAATTGTTTCAGGTACATTCAAAAGAAATACTCCTTACTTACATGTCCGTAATAATAAAAAAGTAAAATTCTCTAGTCCTAATGCTTTCTTTGCTGAGAAAAAGGAAATTGTTGAAGAATCTTTTGCGGGTGATATAGTTGGACTTCACGACACTGGTAACTTTAAAATTGGTGATACACTTACTGAAGGTGAAAAACTAAACTTTAAAGGAATTCCAAGTTTCTCTCCAGAACATTTCCGATATGTAAACAATGCTGACCCTTTAAAAGCAAAACAACTTTATAAAGGTTTAGATCAGTTAATGGATGAAGGTGTTGCTCAATTATTTACATTAGATATGAACGGTAGAAGGATTATTGGTACTGTTGGTGCACTTCAGTATGAAGTAATTCAATATCGTTTAGAACATGAATATGGAGCAAAATGTACTTATGAAAATATCGCTGTACATAAAGCGTGTTGGGTTGAGCCTGAAGATGAAAAAAATGAAGAGTTCAAGGAGTTCAAGCGTGTAAAACAACGTTATTTAGCTAAAGATAAGCAAGGTCGATTAGTCTTTTTAGCAGACTCGGCTTTTACCATTCAAATGACACAAAGCAAGTACCCTAGTGTTAAACTTCATTTTACAAGTGAATTTGATTAATCTAGAAAGCACTTTACTTATGAGTAAGAATACTGTTATTACGAACAAAGTGAATCAATATAAACTCACGAAGATGAGATCGCTACGTTATATTCGTAATAACGTTCTATATATCTTTCTTTTACTCTTTATTTGTTTACCAATAAATGCTCAAAAAGATATCTCTGAATTACAAGGAAAAGAACTAAAAAATAGAGTTCGTTTGAACTTTATTCCTGTTTCCATGCCTAATAACACTAGTTTCACTGAACCTACTATGGGATTAATGGGATTACACTATCAAATTCCTTTTAATGATTGGCTTTATGGTGGTGCGGCATTTCATTTTGCTGTAACAGGAGATCAAGGAGGGCTATTTACATTGGGAGCAGAATTAGGAGTTAATAAAAAGATTATTGATAATTTATATTTCGATGCTAATTTCCACTTTGGCGGTGGTGGTGGTTATCGAATTTTAGTCAATGATGGAGCTTTCATCAACCCTAATGCTGGTTTACAATATAAAAAGAATGATTACGGCTTTGGAATACAATATAGTCATATCAATTTTTATACTGGTAGTATTAAAGACAATGCTATTTCATTTTTTGTTGAAATACCTAGTATTTTTAGATTTTCAGATTACAAGGATGCCAACCAAATAGTTAAGTTAGGTAATACAGAGGATTATTTTTGGAAAAAACCTTCTGTAAAAAATGTGCAACAAGTACGTTTTGATTTCTTTTTTCCTTTTGGAAATTCTAAAAGAGATAATGATACTCAGTTAGATAACACCTTATATGTCTTAGGCTTTGAGTATCAGAAATACTTAAATGATAAAACATTTATTTTTGCCCATACTGATGCAATATACAAAGGCTTACGTGCTGGATTCATGGATTTATTTTTTGGTGCAGGGTATCATCCTTATCAATCTAAATACATTAATCTTTTTGGTAAGTTAGCTATAGGTGCTGCAGGTGGTAGAATTGCCCCTGAAGGAGGATTAACTGCATATCCTTCTGCTGGTATCGATATTAATTTATCTGATCATTTAGCACTCAGCGGACATGGTGGATATTATAGAGCTTTAGATGGTGATTTTGAAGCATATACTCTTGGGTTTGGACTAAAATATAAAAACTTAAGTGGTGGTACAGATAATGCATCAGAACAATCAAATTCTGAATTTAAAACACAAGGTATTTCCATATCAATACAGAATCAAACCTATTTTAAAGTAAACAAAACTGATGATCCAAGTGGTGTACTCATAACTGATCTTCAACTTCTCGGTTTTCAATTTAATTATGATATATTCAAAAATGTATATGTAATCGGAGAAGCTGGATTTGCTTATGGAGGAAGATCTGGTGGCTATGCACATGGAGTAGTTGGTTTAGGTGTAAAAACAAATACTTTATTCAACAACAAATTGAATCTTTTCGCAAACTTTACTGGAGGAGCAGCTGGTGGTGCCGGTGTAGATAGTGGAGAAGGAATTATAATTCGTCCTACCGTAGGATTCAATTACTTCGCTACTGATAATTTAGCTTTAAAAGTTTCAGGAGGAAAATTATATGCTCCATTTGGAAATGTTAATTCTAACAACATCAATGTTGGTTTAAGTTTTAACTTTGCATCTTTATTAAAAAAATAACGCAGATAAATAATATAACTAATGAATAACGGAATTTATGCAAAATTCACAACTCCAAAAGGAGAAATTCTTGTGAATTTAGAATATGAAAAAACTCCTGGAACTGTAGGAAACTTTGTAGCTCTTGCAGAAGGAAACTTAGAAAACTCAGCTAAACCTCAAGGAGAACCTTATTATAATGGTCTAAAGTTTCACCGTGTAATTGCTGATTTTATGATTCAAGGTGGTTGTCCACAAGGTACGGGTACAGGAAATCCTGGATATAAGTTTGATGATGAAATCCACCCAGATTTAAAACACGATGCACCAGGTAAACTATCTATGGCAAATGCTGGACCTGGAACAAACGGTTCTCAATTTTTTATAACACATATAGCTACTCCTTGGTTAGACGGAAAGCATACTGTGTTTGGAAGCGTTCTTGAAGGACAAGATGTTGTAGATGCTGTTGAGCAAGGTGATGACATGCAAGTAGAAATTTTACGTGTAGGTGAAACTGCTGAGGGATGGAATGCTGTTGAAGCTTTCAGAACTTTTGAAGGTGAACGTGAAAAAAGAGAAGCAGCTGAACTAGCTAAGCAAAAAGAATTATTAGATCAAGTAGCTGCTGGTTATGATGAAACTCCAAGCGGACTACGTTATAAGATCTTACAAAAGGGAGAAGGTAAAAAAGCTACTAAAGGTGCAATGGTATCCGTACATTATAAAGGACAATTATTAGACGGTACTGTATTTGACTCATCATATAAACGTAAACAACCTATTGATTTTGCTATTGGTGTTGGACAAGTAATTGCTGGATGGGATGAAGGTATACAATTACTTCAAGTTGGAGATAAAGCTCGTTTAGTAATTCCTTCAAATTTAGCTTATGGTGAAAGAGGAGCTGGTGGCGTAATACCTCCAAATGCAACATTAATTTTTGATGTTGAACTTATGAATGTAAAATAAAAGATAATTTATCATTTTAATTTTTTTAACCACTTTATTAATACTTTTTAATAAAGTGGTTTATTATTTTAGGAATATCTTAACAAAAACCCAAATGTTAAAAAATTGTAAAATAAACATTATTTAAATATTTAATTTTCGATTTGAAATATTTCGCATTTAACTTTTAATTAAAAAACCCTTAACTTGGTGAAGTCAATATTAAACGAAATTTGTAAACGATGAAATAAATAATTAATTTATAAATCCCCCTTAAAATGATACATTCTTTCCGCTCAATTTTTGTAGTAGCAATTCTGCTATCAACAAACACAATCATTTCTCAAGCTAAAAAACACTGTGACAAACCAGATGTAACTAACGCACTAGATTTAAATAGTATTTCTAAATGTTCTATCCAAAAAGAAGATGGAAATGAAAGAAAAGTTGTCTTAAATGTAGCTTCAAAAAACGTTAGAAAAAGGGTTGTCCGTAAACGTGAAACGGCAAATTCTATAGCAAGTACAGATAATCTACAAAAGGATATCTCTAGTTCAGAAAAAATTGAGATCACAAATACTATAGTAACTAAAAACGTAGTTTCTGAGGAAATATTATTCTCAGTAGTTGATCAAGTACCTTTATTTCCTGAATGTGAAAGCACAAATAGTAATTCTGCTACTTGTTTTAATAAAGAATTCTCTAACCATTTTGCTAAAAACTTTGATCCAGAACGAGCTTCTGAAGAAGGAGTAAGTGGTAGAGTGTTTGTACAATTTACTATTGGTGTTAAAGGCAACGTCAATAACCTTTTAATTAAGTCTAGAAATAAAAACAAACAATTAGAAGGCGAAATTAAAAGAGTAATTGAGAAATTACCACACTTTTCTCCTGGTAGACATAATGGATTACCTGTTAATGTTAAGTACAGTTTACCTATTAATTTTAGTGACTAATAACGTTTTATTGAGTAAATCACTAATATTACAATGCTGATTTACAAAATATTAAATATCAAATAACAACTAAACACCTTGTAACTTTATAATTCTTTAAAATTTTAGGCATAGTTTTTGGGATTATTGTTTTAAAATGTTAATGTTTTTCAATTATTGAGAAAAATTACATAAAGTTTTTTTTAATAATGAATAATGACTACATTAGCAATCTAAAATCTCTTAATCCCTAAAAGCATGGTTAATAAAGTTTTCAAATTTGCCGTTGTTTTATTACTAAGTCAACAGGCATTTTCCCAAGCAAAAGCAGACGAAACATGTGATACGCCAGCTGGTGACCCAGCATTAGACCTTAATAGTATCACCAAATGTTCAGTAGACAGTAAAGATTCTAAAGAAAAGAAAATTACTGTTGAAGTAACATCTAGAAGAAGAGTAGTTAGAAAAAGAGACGCCGTTACAGGTGTTAATTCTTCAAGTTCTACATCTAACAAATTAGCTGCATTAAAGAAGAAAGCTTCATTAGTTGGTAATCTTGATTTAAGTAGTGAAGAAGTTGTTGAAAAAGTACCTTTTTCACTAGTTGAGGAAATTCCATTATTTGAAGCATGTGAAAAAGTAGCTATCTATAAACAAGAAAAGTGTTTCAAAGAAGAAATCAGTAACCACATCCGTAAAAACTTTAGGTATCCACAAGAAGCTTATGAATCTAGTGTACAAGGTAGAGTTTTAGTACAGTTTGTAATTGATAAGACTGGAGAAGTAACAGATTTAAATCTTAGAGGACCTTATAAAGGTCAATTATTAGAGGAAGAAGCTAGGAGAATTGTAAAGAAATTACCTAAATTCAAGCCAGGTATGCACAATGGTAAAGCTGTAAAAGTAAAGTACGGTATTCCAATTTCTTTTAAAATTCCAGGTAAAGCTCCTTCTAATGTTAAAAAGATCAAGAAGTTTGATGAGAATGCAAAAACAGTATACAATTTTACTCAAGTTTCTGCTATTCCTGAATTCAAGAAATGTGGAGGAAGCAATTCTTTAGATTGTTTCAACAGAGAATTATCTAAGCACGTTCAAAAGTATTTCGCTTATCCAGAAGATGCTGTTAGAAATAACATCCAAGGAAAAGTTACAGCATATTTTGTAATAGATGAAAATGGAGATATTGCAAATATTAGAACTAGAGGTCCTAAAGGAGCTCAAATATTAGAAGAGGCAACTAAGAAGTTAATCGAAAAATTACCTCACTTAAAGCCTGCTAATAAAGATGGTAAAGCAGTTAATGTTAAATATGCTTTCCCTATTAACTTTAGATTACAATAATTATACTAGATTAAGATATTTACAAAAAAGAGGTTAGAATTTAAATTCTAACCTCTTTTTTTATTACTTTGCTCTAAACAAACTAATTTAAACGTAAATGAAGACTGCAAAACAATGGTTTGAAGAATATGCTGTAAGCCATCAAAATGAAACAAATCAACTCATACATTATATATGTGTACCGGCTATTTTTTTTAGTGTAATAGGTTTGTTAATGAGCATACCTCCTACTCCAATAAAAAATACCTTAAAATTATATAACCCTCTGATCGAAAATTGGGCTTTCTTTTTTGGTGTTATAGTTTCTTTATTTTTCTATTTAAGATTAGGTTTTTGGTACTTTGTAAAAATGTTAGTACTAATATTACTATCTATTGCAGGTAATAATTGGATTAATAATAGTACAAACCTACTTTTTGTATCTATAACCATTTTTGTTATAGCATGGATCGGTCAGTTCTACGGACATAAGGTTGAAGGTAAAAAACCTTCTTTTATTAAAGATTTACAATTTTTACTTGTAGGACCATTATGGGTTATTGAAAAACTAAGCAAAAAATAATGGAAGAAATCAGTTTTGAAGACTTTTTAAAAGTAGACATCAGAATAGGCACAATAATAGCTGCAAATGATTTTCCAAAAGCTAAAAAGCCTGCTTATCAATTAGAAATTGATTTTGGAACTTTAGGTATTAAAAAGTCAAGTGCACAAATAACAAACTTATATACCAAAGAAGAATTAATAGGTAAACAAGTAAATTGTGTTATAAACTTTAAAACGAAACAAATCGCAAACTTTAAAAGCGAATGTTTAGTACTAGGAGTTTATGATGAAAATCAGAATGTTGTTTTACTACAACCTAGTAAACTTATAAAGTCTGGTGAAACTGTAAATTAGTTTTACTTTGTATTATTTAATATAACTAGTGCTCCTAATACTCCAGGAATCCAACCACAAAGAGTTAATAAAAAAATAATAATAAAAGAACCACATCCTTTATCAATAATAGATAAAGGAGGAAAGATTATAGCTAATAAAACTCTAAAAATATTCATGTAAAAATCGCCTTTTTATTTAAAAGACGATTTTTTCTTTATAATGTTACAGCAGATAGAAATACTGATTCTTTAATTTCATACTTATTTCCTGTAAATCTGTACTTTCTATCAGAATTTTTCACAATCAAAAAATCAATTTTCTATGAGAAGAAAGTCAAATTGATTTTTTAACCTCGTTTTTTTGACTAAAATTGTTTTTTATGTTTTTAACTAAGCTTTATTAAAGTTAAAATAACGCAAAATTACTTATTTAAAAGTAAATTTTACTTTTAAAAACAGAAAAAGGAATTAAATTTATTTATTTTGTAATAAAATTTATAAAGTTATGTCATCAAAAAATCTAGTAGAAAATTCTAATGATACTACAAATAAATTTGTATCACCTGAATATATTCGTAATCGCTTTGCTTCAATTATGTCTGATATGTACAAACATGAAGTACCTCTTTACGGTGAACTACTTAATTTAGTTCATGATATTAACGATACTATTCTCAAAGAATCTACAGAAATTAAAGAGCAACTAGAAAACACAGGAGAAATCACTCGCTTAAATATGGAACGTCATGGAGCAATTCGTTTAGGGAAGCCTTATGAACTATTTACCATGAGACGCCTATTTAAAGTTATGGGTATGTTTCCTGTTGGATATTATGACTTGGCAACAGCTGGTGTTCCTGTTCATTCTACAGCCTTTAGAGCTATAGAAAATACGGCGCTTAATCAAGCACCTTTTAGAGTTTTCACCTCTTTATTACGTTTAGATTTGATTGATGATGATAAACTTCGTGAACGTGTTGAGACTATTTTAGAAGATCGTCAGATTTTTACAGAAAAAGCTTTAGAGCTAATTGATAAATCCGAAAAAGAAGGAGGTTTATACAAAGAAGATGCTGAAACTTTTGTTCAGGAAGCATTAGAAACTTTTAGATGGCATGATACTGCCACGGTAGATTACCAAATGTACGAAACACTGCTAGGCCAACACAGATTAATTGCAGATGTTGTTGCTTTTAAAGGTCCGCATATCAATCACCTAACTCCTAGAACTTTAGATATTGATAAGGTACAAGCAAGTATGGAAGCTCGTAATATACCTCCAAAAGATAATATTGAAGGTCCACCTACGAGAAAATGTCCAATTTTATTACGTCAAACAAGTTTTAAAGCATTAACAGAAAAGGTTACTTTTAAAAACAATAATGGTAATGGAAAAATGGGAGAACACAAAGCTCGTTTTGGAGAAATAGAGCAACGTGGTGTAGCATTAACTCAAAAAGGGTTAGACTTCTATAATGAATTATTAGGTAAAACACGAAAAGCAACCGGAGGATCACCCACAGCTGAAAATGCTTCAGAATACAACAAACTATTACAAGAAAATTTTAAAGTTTTTCCTGATAATTACGAAGCATTACAAACAGAGGAATTAGCTTATTTCCATTACTTTACTACCAACAAAACAAAAAATATATCTAAAGAAAAAGTGTATACCAAAGCAGATCTAAATCAATTATTAAAAGACGGTTATGTAACTATAGAGCCCATGGTTTATGAAGATTTTTTACCAGTAAGTGCTGCAGGAATTTTTGCTTCAAATTTAGGAACAGACGATGCAAAACGTGAATATGAGGGAACTTCAAATCAAATTTTATTTGAAAAAGACTTAGGAGAACCTGTTTATGAATTGATAAAGTGGTATGAAGATATGCAAAATGAAACCATACAAAAGTGTTTAACAGAAATAAATGCTTAGTTAACTTTATATTTTCTACCTATAAGGTTCATTTTTAACTAAATTATTCTTTTGAAAAATCAATTTGACTATATCGATCAACAAATTCTGTCTAAACTAAGAGAAGATGCTAGAAAAGCCTTTTCTCAGATCGCAGATGAACTGAATGTTTCTAATTCTTTAATTCATCAACGTATCAAAAAACTTATTGCTGAAGGTGTTATCAAAAATGCTGAATTCGTTTTAGATGAAAAAAAATTAGGATATAATACGAAATCATATACTGGAATACGATTACGAGAGGCCAGATTCGCTAAAGAAGTAATGAAAGAGCTCGAAAAAATAGATGAAATTGTTGAATGCAATTTTGTTTCTGGTAATTATGCTATTTTCATTTTAATTTTTGCTAGAGATAATGAACATTTACAAAAGATTTTATATGATAAAGTTCATTTAATTAATGGTGTTGCAGGTACAGATACTTTCATTTGTTTTGATACGTGTTTTAAAAGAAATTCCATAATTCCTTAAGCTGTTTTTTTTTTAATTAGTGAAATAACTCCATTTTTTTAACGTATTCATAGTAAATTATGATTTCAATAAAAATTGGTGATTTGAATCATTAGATTGTAGTAAATTAGATTTTTTTTAGTTTACAATTAAAAACTCAACTAAATAATTAAGGGTTATACACTTTATTTATCATGATGCTAGACAAACAACTACAAATTGTTTCCGGAAAACTATCTGGTGAATTGTTATTCGATGACTTACATAAGAGTATTTATGCTACAGATGCTTCTGTATATAGAAAAACTCCTACTGCAGTAGCTTTCCCAAAAACTATTGATGATATTAAAATTCTTATTGATTTTTCTAATCAAAATAATATCACACTAGTTCCAAGAACAGCAGGTACATCTTTGGCAGGTCAATGTGTTAGTGATGGAATCATTGTAGATGTATCTAAATACTTTACCTCTATACTAGCCTTTGATGAAGAAAATAAAACGATTACAGTTGAGCCTGGAATTATTAGAGATGATTTAAATCGTTTTTTAGAGCCTTACGGATTATTTTTTGGACCAAATACATCTACTTCTAATCGCTGTATGATTGGTGGTATGGTTGGTAATAATTCGTCTGGTAGTACTTCCATTCAATATGGAGTAACTAGAGATAAAGTTGTATGTATAGAAGCACTCTTATCCGATGGTTCTGAAGCAACTTTTTCTGAAATTTCTTCTCAAGAATTTCGTAAAAAAACTACTCAAGACGATTTAGAAGGAAAAATTTATAAGTCTATTTTCTTTGAATTAAGTTCTAAAGAAACTCAAGAAGAGATAAAAAAAGAATTCCCTAAATCTACAATCCATAGAAGAAATACAGGATATGCTATTGATGAATTTTTAGATTCTGATTTATTTGGTGGTAAAAATTCAACAATTAATGTAGCTAAATTTCTGTCTGGTAGTGAAGGTACCTTAGCTTTTTCTACGGCCATTACCATTCAATTGGATGACCTCCCTCCTACACATTCTATTATGGTGACTCCCCATTTTACTAGTGTAGATGAAAGTTTACGAGCTACTGTAATAGCCATGAAACACAATTTATTTACTTGTGAACTCATGGATAAAGTAGTATTAGATTGTACTAAAAATAATAGAGAGCAAGCTAAAAATAGGTTTTTCTTACAAGGCGATCCTGAAGCGGTTCTAATGTTAGAAGTTAAAGCCCATAGTATTGAAGAGGCTGAACAACTAGCAGAAGCCTTAATTTCAGACCTTAAACAACATAATTTTGGGTATCATCATCCAAAAGTATACGGTACAGATATTAAAAAAGTACTTGACTTAAGAAAGGCGGGACTTGGATTATTGGGAAATATGATTGGTGATAAAAAAGCAGTAGCTTGTATTGAAGATACTGCAGTTGATTTAAATGACTTACCAGAATATATTACTGAGTTTTCCGCTATTATGGATAAATACCAGCAACAAGCAGTATACTACGCCCATGCTGGTGCTGGTGAATTACACCTACGCCCTATCTTAAACCTAAAAAAAGGTGAAGATGTTGATTTATTCAGAAAAATAACGACTGAAACTGCTGAGTTAGTAAAAAAATACAATGGATCATTTAGTGGAGAGCATGGAGATGGAATAGTCAGAGCCGAATTCATTCCATTAATGATTGGCGATAGAAATTATCAACTTTTAAGGCGAATTAAAAAAGCTTTTGATCCAAATAATGTATTTAATAAAGGGAAAATTACTGATGCTTTTAAAATGGATGAGAGTCTACGATATGAAGTTGAAAGAAATGAACCTTTAGTAGATACTATTCTTGATTTTTCTGATAGTGAAGGTATTTTAAGACTTGCTGAAAAATGTAATGGATCTGGGGATTGCAGAAAATCTCCTGAAGCAGGCGGAACCTTATGCCCTAGTTATAGAGCTACCAAAAATGAAAAGGATACTACTCGCTCGAGAGCAAATGCATTACGTGAATTTTTAACAAACTCTGACCAAAAGAATAAATTCAATCATAAAGAATTAAAAGAAGTATTTGATCTTTGTTTAAGTTGTAAAGCTTGTGCTAGTGAATGTCCGAGTAATGTAGATGTTGCTTCATTAAAAGCCGAATTTTTATATCAATATCAAGAAACCAATGGATATTCTTTTAGAAGTAAACTTTTTGCAAACAATGCTAAATACAACAAATTAGGAAGTAAATTTCCTACGCTAACTAATTTTATTACGAATACTTCACTTGTAAAAAATATAATGGGAGTTGCTTCTGAAAGATCAGTTCCAAAATTATCAAAACAAACACTTTCCTCTTGGTTAAAGAAAAATCAAAAGAATAGTAATCATAACAAAAGTGTTTTTCTATTTAATGATGAGTTTACTAACTTTTACGATACAGAAATTGGTAAAGACACTGTTTTTGTTTTAGAAAAACTAGGTTATAAAGTAGATATTTTAGATCATGAAGAAAGTGGCCGAAGTTATATTTCAAAAGGTTTCCTAAAAGAAGCTAAGGTTATAGCAAATAAAAATGTAGCTATTTTTAAAAATAAATTGTCAGAAGTCAAACCTTTAGTGGGAATTGAGCCTTCTGCTATTTTAACTTTTAGAGACGAATACTTACGTTTAGCAGATGATAAAACTACTGCAGAACAAATAGCCAAACATACATTTACTATTGAGGAATTTTTATCTAGAGAAATAGAAAAAGGGAATATTAATGCTGAACAATTTACTTCTAACAAAAAAGAAATAAAGATTCACGGACATTGTCATCAGAAATCACTCTCTACCACACAAACTATTTTTACAATGTTGAATGTTCCTAAAAATTATGATGTAAAAATTATGAATACTGGCTGTTGCGGTATGGCTGGGTCTTTTGGGTACGAAAAAGAGCATTATAAGACCAGTATGCAGGTTGGTGAAGATACTTTATTCAATAAAGTAAGAAAAGCTTCTAAAACGACGGAAATAGCTGCATCTGGAACGAGTTGTAGACATCAAATTTATGACGGCACAAATAAACAGGCAAAACACCCTATTACTATTTTAAGGGAAGCAATACTATAAATTATTGAAAATCATACGATTATTTTGTATCTTTAAGAAAGTCTAATCTTAAATTCTTAGAGATGAGTTTAAATAATATAATACTTAAAAATGGCATTCTAATTTATAGTTGCATTGTAACATTCTTCCTTATAATGAAAATCTTTGGACTCGATAATGTGTCTGAACTACGTTTTTTAAACTTTCTTTTCGTCTTTTGGGGCGTTAATAGAGCTATAAAACAAAATATAGATTATAATCATCAGGATTCTTATTTCACCAATTTTTATGCTGGTTTTGGTTCTTCTATAGTCGGTATTGCTTTAACCATTGTTGGTTTAATGGTATATGTAGGTTTTATAGATCCTAGCTTCATTACAATTTTAGAAAATTCTTCATTATGGGGTAAAGAATTAAGTTTAGGAATGGTTGTTTTTGCTTTGGCCATAGAAGGTACTGCTTCTTCTGTAATGTGTTCATTCATTTTAATGCAGTATTATAAAAATTATAAAGCTCCAGAAATTATCGCTTAAAAATTTATGTGTAAAAAAAGCGAGAAAATAAATTTTCTCGCCTTACACACTTAAAATAATTTAGGGATTATTTTAAAAACTGCTACATTCTTCACCTTTGTAGCATTTATTGTCACGACGTTTACCTAATCTTTGTCTTAATCGTAATGATTTCTTTTTAGGGTTACGCATTTTTCTTAGTTTCTTTAAAATTTCTTTTTGACTATTATTTAATTCTTTTTTGGCAATTGATTTTGGTTTATCATTTTTAACTTTAGTAACCGTTACATCATTTTTACCACTTACAATATAGAAATAAGATCTTCTATTTAATTGGTGTTCTTCTTCTGAACACTTATTCTTATTTTTATCATCACAGTGATTCAATAGTTGGTCTTCACCATAACCTATTGCACTTCTAATTCTATTTGAACTAATTCCTTTTGAGACAATATAATCTCTAGTTGCTTTAGCTCTTTTATCTGATAAACTTCTATTGTAATTACTCCCCCCTCTACTATCTGTATGAGATTCTATTTTAATCACCATATTAGGATGATTATTCATTACAGTAACGATGTTTTCTAATTCATATTTTGCATCATCCCTAATTATTGCCTTACTGTAATCAAAATAAATCGGTTTTACTACAATTTGGTTTCCTATAATTAATGGATCTAATAGTAAATCAAAGATAAATTTTTTCTCATTTTCATTAGATAATGAAAATTCTTTTTTAGCAATTCCTCTATAATCTTTATGTTCCGCTGTTATAGTCAATTTATCTTCCCCACATTCAAGTTCATCGAAAGAATAAAATCCTTCATTATTAGTTACTTTCTTTCCAATAACAGCTCGTGTTTCTTTATCTATGAGTTTAACAATTACATTAGGAATTTTTTCATTCGTAATTTTATTTACTATTACTCCTCGTACTGATTGATTGCATTTTTCTGGTTTGGGTGTAGGTAGTTGAGAAATATAAAAACTATAAATGTCATCATCTCCTTTTCCTTTAGATCTATTAGAAGAAAAAAATCCTTTTTTACCTGAAGTGTCTATATAAAATGAAAAATCATCTTTTTTACTATTGAATGGATAACCTAGGTTTTCAATTTTACTATATGTTCCATTCTCGTAAACTTTTGTTTGAAAAATATCTAGTAAACCTGAGCCCCTATGTCCATTTGAAGAAAAATAGAGAACATTACTTTTAGACATAAAAGGAAACATTTCTCTTTCAGCAGTATTTATCTGCTCACCCAAATTTTCTGGTTCTCCAAAGCCATTTGCTCTAATTTCCACTTTAAATATATCTGTTTTACCTATAGAACCTGGCATATCGGAAGCAAAATATAATATTTTTTCATCTGCACTTAATGCTGGATGTCCTACAGAGTATTCATTACTACTAAATGGCAACTCTTCAATGTTGGCCCAATTTCCATCAACATTTTCTGCTCTGTATAGCTTTAGATTTACTGTTTGCTTTTTACTCTTTTTAAGTCTTTTTCCATTATAATTTACTCTAGAGAAGTACATATACTTTCCATCCTTAGTAAAAATAGCAGATGATTCATGAAACTTTGTACTTATTGGAGCAGGAAGTATTTTTTTATTTTCGAGTTCAAAAATAGTATCATGCTCAGTATTTTCGAGTTTATCAATATAACTTTTGGATTTGTATATATTTAAAAAAGGCTGGTTATTCCATCTGTATAATTTTTCTCCTTTAAAACCAGTCGGTGAAGACGAAGCAAAATAAATTTCGTTATTATATACAACTCCTCCAAAATCAGAAAATGGTGTATTTATAGCTAAGTTTCTAATATTTATTTTTTTATTACCTCCATTCAAAAAATCTTGAAAATAATCTGATTCATCTACATACTTATCGCCAGTATAATCATTATTGCCTACTTCTAAAATAGTAAAAATTGAATCTGACTCTCTTTCTAAACCGTTACTTTGGAGTACTTGAGCATACTTAAAAAGATAACTTTTATCTGATTCTTTATACTCTTCTATTAATTTTTTATACCAAAACCCTGCTTCTTCTGTTTTAGAATTATTATAATAAGAGTCACCTATTCTTTTTACAATAATCTTTGAAGAATCTCCTTTTTTATAAATTGCTTCGTAAATTTTAACTGCTTTGGTATACGCAAAGTCTTCAAAATATCTATCTGCTAGACGTCTACTTTGTGAGACTAATGGTAATGTTGTTAATACTGTTAAAAATAATACACTTTTTAACTTAAGTTTTGTTTTCATTTTTTAAGCTTTAAAAAAATCTAGGGGATTTCATTCGAGCTTGATTAAATATTTCGTAACGTAAAAGTACTTCATGGGTGCCTGTATTTACAACACTGTAATTAGAAGTTGTTAAATCAAAAGCATAACCTATATGCAAAGATTCACTGACTTGAAATCCAGCTAATGCAGCTACAGAATCATCCCATCGCCATGCTGCTCCTAATCTAAATTTTTCATTAAATAAAAAATTTGCAGATACATCTATAGAAAGCGGTGCACCAAAAACTAATTTCATAAGTGCAGCAGGCTTGAACTTTATATCCTCATTGATGTCAAAAACGTAACCAGTTATTAAAAAATAATGTAATCTTTCAACAGCTGTCTCACCTATTACATTTTCAGCATCATAGTGTTCTTGTCTTAAAAAATTTGGTACAGATAAACCTATGTACCAATTATATTCATGATAATAAATACCCGCCCCAATTGTGGGTAAAAATTTATTTACAATATTATTTGCTGGATCAAAAGTCGGATCATTATCTCTAGACCTTCCTATTGTCCAATCAACATTCAATAATCTTCCGCCTAACTTTAATCCAAAAGCTAAATTTCCTTCTGCACCAGTCAAAATTGTATATGATAAATTTCCATCCAAATACATTTCATGAGAAGGTCCTATTTTATCATTTACCAAATTAATTCCAAAACCTAATCCATTATATCCTATTGGAGAATCATAACTTAATGTTTGTGTATCTGGCGCTCCATCTAATCCAACCCATTGTGTTCTTCCTAACGCTGTTACTACCGCATGTCCTTTTGATCCTACATAAGCCGGATTAACAGACATCGTATTTAACATATACTGTGTATAATGTGGATCTTGTTGGCATAAAGCATCTGTTATAAAACAGATGCTTAATACTAAGATTATTCTTTTAAATATAAATGATTTAGTTACCATCCTTTGTTGTTTCTTATCTATTGATATAAATCCAACCTTGCTTCACAGGACTTCCATCACCTAAATCAATTACATAGAAATAAGTTCCTACAGGTAATTGATCATCTACTTGAACCGTAACTCTTCCATTAGATATTCCTTCAAATCTTCTAGAAGCATCACTATTATTATATCCTTGAATCTTGTAGACAGTATTACCCCATCTGTTAAATATCTCTACAGTATTTCCTGGATAATTTTCTATATCATCAATAAATAAGAAATCATTTCTACCATCTCCGTTTGGACTAAACTCGTTGAATATTGTTATATCCTCACCTTCAACAGTAATAGTTACTGTAGAAGTACTACAATCTGGTGGAGTAGCATTATTACACACTGTATAAGTAAAGCTGTCTTCTCCAACAAAATCTGGTAATGGTGTATAGGTTACAACATCATCACTAGGATCATCTGGTGTACCGTTATCATCTACAGTTATTGTTCCATTTGTAGGGTCACTTACTGTTAATGTTCCTGTATTAGGTATTGATGTATCATTATCAAATATATCTACTTGAACTTCTTCATCCTCTTCAATTGTTACTACATCATCTTCAGTATCTGGTATAGCTGAAATTACTGTAACTGAGATTGTAGCAACATTAGATGTATTTCCATCATTATCCTGAACTGTA
>NZ_MSMP01000033.1 GCF_001936575.1 Tenacibaculum agarivorans | reverse complement strand
ATCGCTTTTAAACTCTATAAAATCATCTATTAAATATTTAAACTGTATAGGGTTTAGATAATACTCAAAACCTAAAACAACTGTATTCTCAGATTCTAAGTTAAGAATTAGAGAGGATAAATTTCTTAAGTTATCAGTATCATCATATTTTATTTCAAATAATAAATAAATGCTAAATTTAAAATCTTCAGGTATACTAATACCCTCTTTTTTTTCTAATGCTTTTAATTTCTCTTGTTCATCTAAATTAAAATCATGTATTGAAAAACTGTTTTTTTCAGTCAAGAACTTTTCAATTACAGCTAGTAAAGAGGTTTTTCCAGTATTGTTTTTTCCTATAATTAGTGATAATTTATTCTCAACATCAATTGAGAAATCTTTTAACAATCGAAAATTTTCGACTTTAATTTTTGTTATTTTCATCGATAACCATAATTAATTATAGAGAGAATCATCTATATAAAGGAAGAATTTGGCTATGAAACGGGGACTTCATCAATTCTTTTTCTCTCACACTGCTAAAAATAGTAAAATTTATTTTTGAAAACTACGGTTTTCCATAAATAGACAGTGAAAAATCGGGGAGTTTTCGGGGAGTACAAAAACAAGAAAGACTTTCAGTTTCCTGAAAGCCTTTGTTTTCTTGTGATCGCGACAGGATTCGAACCTGTGACCGTCTGCTTAGAAGGCAGATGCTCTATCCAGCTGAGCTACGCGACCAGTATTTCTTATTGTCGGGGTGGCAGGATTCGAACCTGCGACCTCCTGCTCCCAAAGCAGGCGCGATGACCGGGCTACGCTACACCCCGAAGATGTAAGAACTTACAATTTTTTGCGGAGAGACCGGGATTCGAACCCGGGCATCGAAAAACGATGACAGCTTAGCAGGCTGCTGCATTACCACTCTGCCACCTCTCCTGAACTCTTAATGAGTTAAAAATTGCGAGTGCAAATGTAACATTAGAAAAACATTCTCACAAATTTTTTTGAAGAAAAAATATATTATTCTGGATATTCTACACGTAAATGGTAGATATTCATGAGTTTACTTTTCACAACTTTTTTTATTTTCTCGATCTCTCTAAATGTAATATCTGAATTTATGAACTGATTTTTGTTTTTCTGTCCATCTACAACTTTATCTATCAAATCACTTATAGATTGTGCCGTTGGTTTTTGTAAACTCTTAGAAGCCGCCTCTGCAGCGTCGCAAATCATTAAAATAGCTGTTTCCTTAGAAAATGGAATTGGACCTTGATATCTAAACTTTTTTTCTTCAATTTCTATATCTGGGTTTTCTTCTTGTTCTTTCTTGTAAAAATAATACACCAAACTAGTTCCATGGTGAGTTCTAATAAAGTCTATAATACGATCTGGAATATTATTTTTCTTTGCTATCTCTATTCCCTTTATCACGTGATTTAAGATTATTTGAGCACTATCTTTAGGGGACAAATCATTATGTGGATTGACTCCTGTAATTTGATTCTCTGTAAAATATTTTGGATTCACCATTTTTCCTACATCATGGTACAGAGCTCCTGTTCTCACTAACATAGAATTCGCTCCTATCTCATTTGCTGCTGCTTCTGCTAAATTAGCTACTTGAATTGAATGCTGGAACGTACCTGGTGCTTTTTCATTTAACTCTCTTAAAAGCTTTGAATTTGTGTTAGACAGCTCCAATAAGGTAACATCAGATACCAAACCAAAAACTTTTTCATAGAAATAAATAAAGAATACTGCTAAAAAAGATAATAATCCATTCATAGCAAATAATCCAAAATAGATTCCTTTAATACTACTTGCGTTTCCTTCTTTTATGATTGAAAACGCAAAATAGGTTAGCATATAGGTTAATGTAATTTGTGCAATTGACATAAACAAACTTGCTCGTTTATATAACTCTGTAGTTGAAAGTACAGCTACAATACCCGCAATGATATGAAGATAGATAAACTCAAAACTATTAGGCACTATAAATCCAAGCAACAAAACCGTTAGAATATGTGTAAATAAACCTAACCTAGCATCAAAAAAAGATTTTAGAATTATTGGCAAGATGGTTAACGGCACTACATACAAAAAATCTGGATTATACTTCAAAACTAAAGTTTGTATGAAGATCATTAACAAGATATTCGAAAATATGAAAGTTACTTTACTATTATTATCAAAAATATCTTTTCGATTTCTGTGTAAGAACAAAAGCAGCATTAATAATGCTAAGGATACTAATATTGTGTAACCGAAAACTAACCAATTATAATTCGATTTTGTCCAAATTTGAGATTTTGAAGCTTCTTTTAATGAATTTAAAACATTTAAGCTTTTACCTTCTACAATGTCTCCTTTTTGAATTATTAATTCATCTTTATTGATTTTTCCTTTGGTGTAGGAAATTTCCTTCAAAGCCTCATCGATCTCCCTTTGTGTAAACTCTTCATCAAATTCAACATTAGGTTCTAATATTTCGGATAATTTTTTAATCACTAGGTCTCTTCCAAAACCTTCATTGAGTTCAGATAATTCAGTAACAATCATAGATAACACTTGACGTGATTGTATCAATTTAGAAAAAGGTACGTCACTTATAGCGTTTTCTTTTCTTAATACAACAGTACTATTATCATTTATTTTTTTTTCAGATACTTCATCTACAAATCCAAACTTGTAAATATTATTAATAATCTCCAGTCCTTTTCTTTTCAAGTCATTGAGATCCTTAGTAGTAATATTTTCAGATTCTTTCAAGAAATCAATAGTGCCTAAAAACTCTTCTTTTATCGTTTTTGGCACTTCTAAGTCATAAGAAAAAAACTGTTTTGTAGAAGATTCGATTTGCGCTATCTCACTGCTAATTTCATCTTTTGTTTTTTGAATAGAAAAATCAAAAGGCGCATATAAATTATTATAGTACCAAGGTTTACCTGGGGAATAGTCATATCTAAATTGGCCTCCTTTTGGTAAAAGATATACTATAAAAAAAGCTGTTATAATGAAAAGAAAAACCCTGTATATAGTAGCGTTATTCTTATATAAATTATTAATAATTTTATTCATTTGAGTATTTAATCTTGTAAAGATAACCTTTTGTTATTATTTGAGAA
Source organism: Tenacibaculum agarivorans (assembly GCF_001936575.1). GTDB lineage: Bacteria > Bacteroidota > Bacteroidia > Flavobacteriales > Flavobacteriaceae > Polaribacter > Polaribacter agarivorans. Next base: position 51,601 of record NZ_MSMP01000033.1, on the reverse strand, counting down.
CTTCCTTTAAAATAGTTATTTTCGCGTAGATAAAACAAACTAAATTTACATGAAAGAAGTAGTAATTGTATCTGTAGCGAGAACTCCAATTGGTAGTTTCCTAGGAACATTATCAACAACACCAGCGCCTAAACTAGGGTCTGTAGCTATTAAAGGAGCCTTAGAAAAAATAAACTTACAACCTGAAATGGTAGATGAAGTATTTATGGGAAATGTTGTGTCTGCTGGTTTAGGACAAGCTCCTGCTCGTCAGGCTGCTATTATGGCAGGAATTCCTGATACTGTACCTTGTACTACTGTCAATAAAGTTTGCTCCTCTGGGATGAAATCTATAATGTTAGGTGCTCAAGCCATAGCTTTAGGCGATGCTGAAATTGTAGTTACTGGAGGAATGGAAAACATGAGTATGATTCCACATTATCAACATGCTAGATCGTCTACCAAATTTGGACCAGTTAAAATGGAAGACGGAATGCAAAAAGATGGTTTAGTTGACGCTTATGAACAAGTGGCTATGGGAGTGTGTGCTGACGAATGTGCTGTTGAATATGATTTCTCAAGAGAAGATCAGGATGCTTTTGCTATTGAATCATATAATCGTTCTGCTAAAGCTTGGAGTGAAGGTAAATTTGCTGATGAAGTAGTACCTGTTGAAATTCCACAAAGACGTGGTGAACCTATCATTTTCAGCGAAGATGAAGAATATAAAAATGTAAAAATGGAGAAAATTCCAGCTTTACGTCCTGCTTTTACTAAAGAAGGAACTGTTACTGCTGCCAACGCTTCTACAATTAACGATGGAGGTGCTGCTTTAGTTTTAATGTCTGCTGAAAAAGCGCAAGAATTAGGTATTACTCCTTTAGCTAAAATTAGAGGATATGCAGATGCCGCTCACGAACCAAAATGGTTTACTACTGCACCTGCAAAGGCGCTACCTAAAGCTCTAGCTAAGGCTGGAGTTGCAATTGAAGATGTTGATTATTTTGAGTTAAATGAAGCTTTCTCTGTAGTTGGTCTTGCAAATACTAAAATATTAGGATTATCACCTGAAAAAGTCAATGTTAATGGTGGGGCTGTTTCTTTAGGGCACCCTTTAGGTGTTTCTGGAGCTAGAATAGTTATTGCGTTAACTTCTATTTTAAAACAAAACAACGCTAAATTAGGTGCAGCTGGAATCTGTAATGGTGGTGGTGGTGCTAGCGCCATGGTAATTGAAAGAATCTAACAAGAAAATCTTTTCTATTGTTCGGAATTTGTAATTTAAGTATTGTACCTCTCAGATTAGAACCTTCTGACATGTCTGAAATGGTAAATCAACTAGTTTTTGGTGAGCATTTTATAGTGCTAGAGAAAACAAAAAAATGGAGTAAAATCAAATTAGCTTTTGATGATTACGAAGGGTATATCGATAATAAACAATATGAAGATATACCTGAAGCATTATATCAGAAACTATCATCTGAAGAAAATTATTATGCAGGTGAACTCATTGATTTTATTGTTGATGATAATAACAACTTAACTACAATTCCATATGGAGCAAGGTTACCTTTTTACAAAGATCATTCCTTTACTATAAAGGAGAAGTCATTCATCTATGAGGGTAAAATAAATCATGGTAAACTAACCAAAAATGCTATTGTTGAAACTGCCTTTCATTTTTTAAATACTCCATATTTATGGGGAGGTAAAACTCCTTTTGGAATTGATTGTTCTGGCTTTACCCAAACCGTGTATAAACTTTGCGGTTATCAACTATTAAGAGATGCAAGTCAACAAGCTACTCAAGGGGAAGTATTAAGTTTTATTGAAGAGAGTGAGCCTGGTGATTTAGCTTTCTTTGATAATGAAGAAGGCATAATTACTCATGTAGGTATTGTAATGAATGATTATAACATTATACATGCTCATGGTAAAGTGCGTATTGACAAGTTAGATCATAGCGGTATTTACAATACAGATTCTCAACAACATTCACATAAACTAAGAGTCATTAAAAAGATGATATAAATTAAAAAAGGCTGAAAGTTAACTTTCAGCCTTTTTATTGGAGTTCATATTGAACTATTTTTATCTTATCTCATTGTTTTGTATAAATCTCTATACTCTTTAGCTTTAGCTGACATTTCTAAAACCTCATAAATACTCATTAGAGACTTTACAGTATCTGCATTACGATTTAAGCTATCTGCTTTTTCTAAATATGGTAACGCTTCTTTATACACATTCTTTTGATCTAGAGCTAATTGATCATACTTTTTGAAGTTAGATAAATTTTTGTTCATCTCTTCAACAATTGCTTTTTCCTTATCTAAAATTACAACTGATAAATTCATATATGCATCAGCATAATCAGGCTTTAATTCAATTGCTTTTCTATAGTATTCTGTAGCTTCTTTAGCTCTTCCTTGATTAAAGTTAACTACACCTAAATTATAGTATAGAGTTGGATTATTAGGATCTAAAGCAACAGCTTCGCTCATTAACTGACCAAATTTATCCATTTTACCTAAATCAATATATAATTGTGCCTCATTTAAGATTAAGTTTAAATCTTTAGGATCAGATTTTCTAGCCTCTGACATTGCTTGAATAGCTTCTTCGGTTTTTCCTTGCTCTTTTAAGATTAAAGCAATACTCTTTACAATACCAGCAGATTTTCCTTCAGTTGTTTTATCAACAGGCTTGATGTAATCTCCTGATTTCACTAATAAATCTCTTTGATTCTTACTACCTAAATTTTCTTCTTTACCCGTTTTTTTGTTTGTAGCTACGTACATAACTTCTTTACCGGTATATCCTAACTCTCTTAACTCTTTATAGTGCTTTAAAGCAGAGTCATAATCTTTTGCTTGAGTAGCACTTACTGCTGCATTGTAAACAAAAGAAGTATCTTTTGGACTTAATTTATAGGTTAAATAAAAATACTTGGTAGCTTCACCATAGTTTTTATCATTATTATATAAATTAATGGCTTTCTCAGATACTGTTTGAATTAATTTATCTAAAATTGGTTTTGCTTCAGAAGTATACTTTCTTTTCCCTGTATTCTTTTCAAAATCGAATAACTGGTTAAATGTAGCCGCAGCATTTTCATATTCTTTCTTTCCTACTAAAGTCTGCCCTTTAAGGAAATAATACTTTGACTTATACTTATCATCGGCACTCTCAATTGAACTCTCTAGAGACTTTACAATAGTGTAAGCTCCGTTCATATCGTTATTGTCAAGGGCCTTTTCTAAAGATTTAAGCTCTTTTTTCTGTGCAAAAGAAGCTAATGTTAATAAACCTAAAGAAATTGCTAAAACTTGTTTTCTCATCTTAATGGGTTTAAGTTATTGTTATTACAGTTCTTGTTATATATTTGTTTGATTTTCAATTTCCGTGCCATTTTCTTCTTCTTCATCTTCATGCATCACTTTAGCTACTGCTGCAATACTATCATTACCCTTAATGTTAATTAACTTAACTCCTTGAGTAGCTCTACCCATAACCCTCAGATCTTCAATGGCCATTCTTATAGTTATTCCTGATTTATTTATAATCATTAAATCATTAGAATCGTCTACGTTTTTAATCGCGACCAAATTACCTGTTTTTTCCGAAATATTCAATGTTTTAACACCTTTTCCTCCTCTATTGGTAATTCTATAATCTTCCAATTTAGAACGTTTTCCGTACCCCTTTTCAGAAACGACTAAAATATTACTTTCCATATCATTTACTGAAACCATACCAACAACTTCATCTTCGTCATGCTGTAGCGTAATTCCTCTAACACCTGAAGCCGTTCTTCCCATTGGTCTCGTTTTTTCTTCCTCAAAACGAATTGCTTTACCAGACCTTAATGCTAACATTACCTGGCTGTCACCAGTAGTTAATTTTGCTTCCAGTAGCTCATCTCCTTCTTTAATAGTAATTGCATTAATACCATTGGCTCTTGGTCTAGAATATTGTTCTAATGGAGTCTTCTTAACCTTACCTTTTTTAGTAGCCATAATTACATAATGATTGTTGATGTATTCTTCATCTTTTAAATCGTCAGTAACTAAAAATGCTTTTACTTTATCGTCTTGCTCTATATTGATAAGATTCTGAATAGCTCTACCTTTGGTATTCTTACCTCCTTCCGGAATTTCAAACACTCTCATCCAAAATACTTTACCTTTCTGCGTAAAAAACAACATGTGTTGGTGATTAGTACCTACAAAAAGATGTTCTAAGAAATCTTCATTTCTAGTGGTAACTCCTTTTTGTCCTCTTCCTCCCCTATTCTGAACTTTATATTCATCAAGATTTGTTCTTTTTACATATCCTGCATGAGAAATGGTAACCACTACTTTAGAGTTAGGAATCATATCTTCGATTCTCATATCCCCTCCTGCATATTCTATAGTAGATTTTCTCTCATCTCCATATTTATCTCTAACCTCAATGAGCTCTTCTTTGATGATATTGTATCGTCTAGGCTCATTTGCCAAAATATCTTTTAAGTCAGCAATCGTCTTTATAATTTCATCATACTCTGCTCTTAACTTGTCTTGTTCCAGACCTGTTAACTGACGTAATCTCATTTCAACGATAGCCTTAGCTTGAATCTCTGTCAATTCAAAACGCTTAATTAAGCTTTCACGTGCTTCATCGGCATTGGCAGAAGCTCTAATTAAAGCAATTACTTCATCAATATTATCAGAAGCAATAATTAATCCTTCTAAAATATGTGCTCTAGCTTCAGCTTTTCTTAATTCATATTGAGTTCTACGAACAATTACTTCGTGTCTGTGCTCAACAAAATAATGGATTAATTGCTTTAAATTTAATTGCTCTGGACGACCATTTACTAAAGCAATATTATTTACACTAAATGAAGTTTGTAGTTGTGTATACTTAAACAACTTATTAAGAACGATATTAGGAATAGCATCACGTTTTAATACATACACAATTCGCATTCCTTTTCTATCAGATTCATCTCTAATACTTCCAATACCTTCAAGTTTCTTATCGTTAACTAAATCAGCAGTTTTCTTAATCATTTCTGCTTTATTTACCTGATAAGGTATTTCAGTTACAATAATACATTCTCTACCTTTTACTTCTTCAATGGTAGCTTTCGCACGCATAACAATACGACCTCTACCTGTGTGAAATGCATCTCTTACTCCATCGTAACCATAGATAATTCCTCCTGTTGGAAAATCTGGTGCCTTAATATGCTGCATTAACTCATCGATCTCAATATCTCTATTATCGATATATGCAACAGTACCATTAATAATTTCTGTTAAATTATGAGGAGCCATATTAGTTGCCATACCTACAGCAATACCTGAAGCTCCATTTACTAATAAATTTGGGATTCGAGTTGGTAAAACAGTTGGCTCATGTAAAGTATCATCAAAATTAAGCCTTAAATCCACTGTTTCTTTTTCAATATCTGATAACATTTCTTCAGATATTTTTTGCATTCTTACCTCGGTATAACGCATTGCTGCTGGGCTATCACCATCAACAGAACCAAAATTCCCTTGACCATCAATCATCATATAACGCATGCTCCAATGCTGTGCCATACGTACCATAGAATCATATACTGAAGTATCTCCATGTGGGTGATACTTACCTAAAACTTCCCCAACAACTCTCGCTGATTTTTTATAGGCTCCTGTAGATCTTATTCCTAATTCATGCATTCCATATAACACTCTTCTGTGCACTGGTTTTAAACCATCTCTTACATCGGGAAGAGCTCTAGATACAATTACCGACATTGAGTAGTCAATGTAAGCCGCTTTCATCTGCTCTTCAATATTAATAGGAATCAACTTTTCACCATCTGCCATATTAATCTTTTTAAAAAATTAGTATTCATTTTACAAAAAAGTGAATTTTACCCTTCTAAAATTCACTTTTTTATACTTATATAGTATTATATAAGCAACGCAAGATATTATTTTAACCTAGATTTCCCAAGTTTTATTATTTTATTTTCACTATATTTATTAACAATTTATCGTGATTTTTAGTACATACAAAAATCTAAAAATACACTGCCTTTTTGTCCTTTTTTTTTGATGGCATTGTTTTTGTAATTTTTTCACAAAAATTCTTACTAACTTTACAACTAAAGAAAATTAATTTATGGACGAAAATTTTTCACCAGGAGTTAGAGATGTAATAACATTCAGTAAAGAAGAAGCTTTACGATTAGGTCATGACTTTATAGGAACCGAACATCTTCTGCTTGGATTAATTAGAAAAGGAGATGGAAAAGCGATAGATATATTATCTACTTTTGATATTGATCTAGATCTTGTTAGAAGTAAATTAGAGAAGTTAAATCCGACAAATTCAAACAGTTTGAACCAAAAAAATAACCTCCACTTAACTAGGCAAGCTGAAAAAGCGATTAAAACAACGTTTTTAGAAGCGAAATTATACCAAAGTAATTCTATAGATACTGCTCATTTACTATTATGCATACTACGTAATGAAAATGATCCTACTACAAAATTACTTCAAAAGTATGATGTTGACTATGATCAGGCAAAAGCATTATACAAAGAATTGAATGTGGAAGAAGGACATTTACCAATCAATCCAATAGCTGAAGCTTCAGGAGACGAGTTTGCAGACGATAAGTCTGAACCTTATGGACAACAAACTCCTAGAGGTAAAGCATCTAAAAAGTCTAAAACTCCTGTTTTAGATAACTTTGGTAGAGATTTAACTGCCTTAGCCGAAAATGGTAAACTAGACCCTGTAGTAGGTAGATTAAAAGAAATAGAACGTGTATCTCAAATTTTAAGTAGACGTAAAAAGAATAATCCAATGCTTATTGGTGAGCCTGGAGTTGGTAAATCTGCCATTGCTGAAGGTTTAGCTCTTAGAATTGTAAACAGAAAAGTATCACGAATTTTATTTGATAAAAGAATTGTTTCTCTTGATTTAGCTAGCTTAGTTGCTGGAACTAAATATAGAGGTCAATTTGAAGAGCGCATGAAAGCGCTTATGAATGAGTTAGAAAAAAATGATGATATCATTTTATTTATTGATGAAATCCATACCATTGTAGGGGCTGGTGGCGCTACTGGATCTCTAGATGCTTCTAACATGTTAAAACCAGCACTAGCACGTGGAGAAATCCAATGTATTGGTGCTACTACCTTAGATGAATACAGAACTAATATTGAAAAAGACGGAGCTCTAGAACGTCGTTTTCAAAAGGTAATGGTTGACCCTACAACTGTAGAAGAAACTGTACAGATACTTCATAATATCAAAGGAAAATATGAAGCACATCATAATGTAGAGTTTACTGACGAAGCTATTCAAGCTTGTGTTAAATTAACGAATCGCTACATGACAGATCGTTTTTTACCAGACAAAGCTATTGATGCAATGGACGAAGCTGGTTCTCGTATTCACATTACCAACATCATTGTTCCTCAACAGATTTTAGAACTAGAAGGTAAATTAGAAGAAATCAGAGAACGAAAAACTAAAGCTGTAAGTGGACAAAAATATGAAGAAGCTGCAAAGCTTAGAGATGATGAGAAAAATATTGAGGCTGCTTTAGATTCTGCTCAGAAACAATGGGAAGAAGATTCTAAATTACATAGAGAAACAGTTACTGAAGATAATGTTGCTGAAGTTGTTTCTATGATGACAGGTATACCTGTAAACAGAGTTGCTGAAGCTGAAAGTAGTAGATTAGCTGAGTTACCAAAATTAATACAAGGTAAAGTAATAGGACAAGATGAAGCTGTAACTAAAGTGGTTAAAGCTATTCAACGTAATAGAGTGGGATTAAAAGATCCTAACAAACCTATCGGCTCATTCATTTTCTTAGGTTCAACAGGAGTAGGTAAAACTCAATTAGCTAAAGTTTTAGCTAGAGAATTATTTGATTCTGAAGAGTCATTAATTAGAATAGACATGAGTGAATACATGGAAAAGTTTGCTATCTCTAGATTAATTGGTGCACCTCCTGGATATGTTGGATATGAAGAAGGCGGACAATTAACCGAAAAAGTTCGTCGTAAACCTTATTCTGTAATTCTATTAGACGAGATTGAGAAAGCACACCCAGATGTATTTAATATGTTATTGCAAGTACTTGACGATGGTCATATTACAGATAGTTTAGGTCGAAAAATAGACTTTAGAAACACTGTAATTATTATGACTTCCAATATTGGAGTTAGAAAACTTAAAGATTTTGGAGGAGGAGTTGGATTCGGTACTCAAGCCAAAAAAGAACAAGAAGATGATCATGCTAGAGGAATTATCGAAGGTGCATTAAAAAAATCTTTTGCTCCTGAATTCTTAAATCGTATTGATGATGTAATTATCTTTAACTCTTTAGAAAGAGAAGACATTCATAAGATTATCGATATCGAATTACAAAAACTATTAACTCGTATTGCTGATTTAGGATATAATCTTACACTTTCTGAAAAAGCAAAAGATTATATTGCTAACAAAGGTTTTGATAAGCAATATGGTGCAAGACCTTTAAAAAGAGCAATTCAAAAATATATTGAAGATGCGTTGGCAGAGGAAATTGTTAATGCAAAATTAGATGAAGGTGATGCTATTTTTATGGATTTAAATGAAGAAACGAATCAGTTAACCATAAAAATTGAAAAAGGGGAAAAACCCAAAGAAACAAGAACTGAAATAGACGAAGAATAATTACCAAAATCCCAAGTAATGACTTGGGATTTTTTATTTTAAAATTTCACATAATGATTCAAATCAACCAAACAAAAAACATATACTATCTACTGGCAGTTATATTTTCTTTTTACTTACATTCTTGTATGCAATCCAATGCTTCTGAAAGAAAAAGTATTGCTACAGAAGATAATAAAATTTCACAAAAAAGAAATGCATCAGAACAATCAAAAAAGTATTGGTTTGATGGCACTGCTGAAATCACAAGCTACACTTTATCTCAAGCTCGTTATGGAGAATTACATGAAGGAACTGCTACTTTAATTTTTGTAACAGAGCCTTTTTCTAAAATATCAAACACTAAAGCAGATCGTCAAAGACAAGATAACATTCCTGTTTTAAAGTTGAATATGAATAAAAAATTCACAACTGGCATCTACCCTTACTCGATGATGAATAGCACGTTTTTTCCTTTTGAAAATGAAAATACATCATTAAAAATAGCCTCTTCTATTCAAGAGTGGTGTGGGATGACTTATGTTGAAATGAAAAATGAAAATGATTTATTGATCAACTTTAATTCTTATTTTGAAGGAGCTTCTTTTAAAAACAAAAAAATAAAATCCACAATATTAGAAGATGATTTATGGTCTCTATTACGTTTAAACCCTGAATTATTACCCGAAGGAGAACAAAATATAATTCCTTCTTTCTTCTATTTGAATAGTACTCATAAAGAGTTTAAAGCTTATACAGCTACTATTTCAATTGAAAAATTAGAAAATCAGAACATTTATACAATTCATTATCCTAAATTACAACGAACACTTTCTATACAATTTAGTAAAGATTTCCCTTTTACTATTTCTGGATGGAAAGATTCTTACAATAGCGGTTATGGAGCCAATAAAAAAGTATTAACTACTGAAGCAAAAATTAACAAAAGAATTAAAGTTGATTACTGGAATAAAAATTCTAATAAAGACAAAGAATGGAGAAATAAGTTAGGGCTATAATACTAGAGCTTGTTTATCCTTAAATTAGAAAAACATTTTTCACTTAAAAATCAACTTATTATTTAAATGTTATCTTTTTGTAAAGTATAGTAAATAACTAGATTACAAGTATTTGTTTTTCGTAATTTGTCCAACCAAAAATTAATCAAAAATGAAAAACAATTACGCATTGATATTATTCTTAATGTCAATTTTTACAACTTTCAGTAACTACAGCCAAACTACATTAAAGTTTCAAGACTTTGAAGGAGGAACTGACGATTGGACAAACACTATTAATCCAACAACTTATAATACATCTGGAGATGTTTGGGCTAATGTTTCTTCTTTAGGAGGAAATGTAACAACTTCTCAAAACGGAAGCTCTTTTTGGGGAATGAGAGATTTAAATAACCCAAATGGAGGAGGTAACTTTGATCATACCATTACTTTTGATAATGTTGATATTTCATCATCGAATGGGGTAAGTATTTCATTCTACTACATCACCGATGGGTATGATAGTGCAGATAATCTAAGTGTTGAAATATTTCATGATGATGTTTCTCAAGGAGAGGTAAACTTAGACAAAAATACTGATGCTTGGACTGAATTTACAGCTTCAGTACCCGATGCAGTAAATAATGTTAGACTTACAATTATAGCCAGACAAGATGGAGGTAGTGACTACGCTGGGGTTGATAACTTCAAAATAACTGAAGCTTCGACTAACCCAACGGTTACTTTTGACAGCAATACAAGTACTGAAAATGAAACAGATACTAGTTTTAACACATTAATTCCTGTAACTTTCACTAATTATTCTGCAGACGTTACTATAAACGTAACAGTAGATGGAAGCAGTACTGCAGAAGCAGGAGATTATACTCTAAACACATCTTCTTTAACCTTTACTTCTAATGGAACTCAAAACATTTCCTTGGATATTAATGATGATGTTGATTTTGAACCTGAAACTTTGATCTTAAACATTGGAGTTACTAGTGGATCTGCAGATATTATCAGATCACAACATACAATTACTATTAACGACGATGATTTACCTATAGTCATTAATGAGATTAATGCTGATCCAGATTCTACTAATGGAGATGCTAATGGAGATGGAGATTCTGATACGACTGAAGACGAATTTGTAGAGATATATAATATTTCAGGAGGTCCACTAGACATATCAGGCTGGGTTTTAGCAGATGGCGCTAGTGATCGACATGTTTTTCCAAACGGCACTATAATTCCTGCAGATGAAACTATTGTAGTATTTGGAGGTGGTACTCCGGTTACAGTACCTGGCTTAGTACAAACAGCAAGCACAGGTTCTTTAGGGTTAAATAATACAGGAGATACTATTACTATTAAAGATGAATCGAATAACAATATTATAGTATTAACTTACGGATCTGCAGGGAGTAATCAGTCAATAGCTAGAAATCCTGACTTAACAGGAAGTTTTGTAAATCACTCAAACATAACCTCAAATCCTGTTTTATATTCTCCTGGCAGAGATAATACCGATAACATTCTTTTTGCATCTACGATTAAATGGTCTGGAGTAACTGATTCTGATTGGAACACTGCTTCAAACTGGGTTGATAATCTAACTCCAGGAAGCACTGACGATGTAGTTATTCCTGCTGGATTATCTAACTATCCTACTGTTAGTTCTACTACAACTGTAAATTCTATACATATAGGATCTGGTGCTTCTCTGATTGCTAATGCAACTATTAATGGAAATGTTACTTACTCAAGAAATTTACCTACAAATAACTGGTATTTAATCTCTTCTCCAGTAGCAGGTGAAGCCGTACAAGATTTTATTGATAACCACACTCTAGCAACTGGTACCATATCAACAAATAATTTGGGTCTAGCGCCTTATAACAATACAGGAGCAACTATATGGAGTTATTACCAAAACGGTGCTACCACAGCTGATGACTTTGTGTCTGGTAGAGGTTTTTCTGTTAAGTTAGCTAGTGCTGGGGATATTTCATTTACTGGTACTATTAACTCTTCTAATGTTCAATACAGAATTAATACTGGAGGACGAAATAACTTCAACTTATTTGGTAATCCATTTACATCATACATAAATTCAAATACATTAGTTTCATTAACAGCCAACTCTAATTTACTTTCTGAAGAAACTGTTTGGTTATGGAACGGCACTGATTACGTTGCTTACAATATGGCTAATGGTACTATAGAAATTGCTCCTGGACAAGGATTTTTTGTTGAATCTAGTACAAATGGCGATCTTACTTTTGAAACTTCTAATCAATCACACCAATCTACTGATACTTTCTTAAGAGAAGTTCCAAAATCTTCTTTTGAGTTATTTGTTGAAAATGCTGGACATAAAAAAGGAACTAAAGTATTTTATATCGATGGAAAAACTAAAGGTTTCGATAATGGTTATGACTCTAAATTATTTGGTGGAGTAGATTATGATTTTGCTATTTATACAGAATTATTGAATGATAATGACGGTAGACATTTAGCTATCCAATCTTTACCGAGTACAGACATAGAAACTATGATTATCCCTATTGGATTAATTACTGAAGCTAACAAAGAAATCACATTTTCTATAGCTGAAACTAATTTACCTTCAGGTGTCAATATATATTTGGAGGACAGAAAAAACAATACTTTTACAAATCTTTCTGAAGGAAACCATACTATTACATTAAAAAATACTAGTAATGGAATTGGTCAATTTTACATCAGAGCTAGCGCAAAAAGCTTAAGCAATGAAGATCTTGAAGAAAACACTTCAAACATAAGCATCTACAGTTCTGACAATAAGGAAGTCACTATAACTGGTTTGCAAGACAGAGCTAATTTAAAAGTGTTTTCTGTTTTAGGAGAAGAGTTGGCAGATACAAATATTAACTCTAACGGAGTGAGCAAAGTTTCCTTAGCGAACTTAGCAACTGGAGTTTATATTATAAAATTAAACTCAGAATCTGTTAATATAACTAAGAAAATTATTTTAGAATAAACTAGCCCCTAAACTGTATCATGAAAAATAATAAATTTAATACAAAAGAAATTACGAGAAAAGAAGCTCTTCAAAAAATAGGAAATTATGGTAAATATACTGCATTAACTGCATTAGGCACTTATCTAATTCTAAACCCTAAAAAAGCACAAGCTTCATCTCCTCCAATTGATAAACCAGGAGATAATTTTTAAATTTACATATGAAAACCTCAAGAAAACTCTTGAGGTTTTTTATTTTTACCCCCGATGAATATATTATTAAGAAGTTTTATTGAAGACAAAGCAGTAGTGTGGTTTTCTAACACTAATCAATACTTAGTATTAGAAAAAAAAACCTCAGATATTATCCTTCAAATAAACAATGGAATTTCTTTAGAGGAAATAAGTAAAGAGTTAGAAAGTGAGCTTCAGGTTCCTTTAAATGATGCTATTGATTTTGTTAAACAAATCAATAACGAGATCTACGAACCTAACACTAAAAATCAACAAGACACTTCACAAATAACTTCAGCATATAATATTCTTGACTTTAGCATTTCTAAATTATATCAAATAAATAATTTGGTTTTTAAAGTTGAGTTTCAATCAGAATTTGAAGAATACCTTGTTCATCCTAAATTTTCACATTTAGAAATCAATACTTCAAATAATGTTGATCATATTTTTCAAGTTTTCACTGAAAACAATATTACCTCTTTACTCATTGATCATAAATTTATTGGTTCATGGCCGAGAAAAGATATTCATTACTTTCAAGGAAAATTCTCTATGTATATTGTTCAATATATGCATAATAAACCCGAAGATGATTGGATGGGAATTTTCCATGCATCTGGCTTAGGTAACAATAAAAAATCCTTACTTATTTTAGGTGATTCAGGAAATGGAAAAAGCACCTCTTTAGCCATTCTGCAAGCCAATGGTTTAACATGCTTAGCTGATGATTTTGTCCCCATAGATATTGAAAAAAAACACGTATATACATTTCCTTCTGCAATTTCTATAAAAAAGAATAGCTTAGAAACTCTTTTACCTATGTATCCTGAGTTAGAAAACACAGCTGAATTTCATTTAAAAAGGCTAAATAAAATTGTTCGCTTTCTGCCTCCAAAGACAGATGGTATGAATCATAATTTACCATGTAATGATTTAGTATTCATTAAATACCAAAAAGATAGCGGATTAAAATTCTCTTCTATTTCTAAAATAGAAGCTTTTCAACAATTAATCCCAGATTCTTGGATTTCTCGTAAAACTGAAAATGTAGAAGTATTTTTAAACTGGTTTGCTAATACCAACTGTTATCAACTTACATATTCCGATAATGATAAAATGGTTACTACTATAAAAAGCATATTGAATGATGACATATAAAGAAACATTATTTTTTATAGGAAAATGCTTAACCATAAATCATGAAGAGCACAACAAAAAGATTGTAGAAAGTTTATTAAAAGAAGATGCTATTGATTGGGACAATGTTGTAAAAGTTAGCACAGCTCATTATGTTTTTCCTGCACTTTTTTGCAATTTAAAACGAGCTGATTTTCTCGATTACTTACCTCAAGATCTTATGGAGTACATGCAGCATATCACAGATTTAAACAGAGAACGTAATCAGCAAATTATTGAACAAGCAAAAGAAATTAATGAACTTCTTTTATCGCATAATATCACCCCTATCTTTTTAAAAGGAACAGGGAACCTTCTCGAAGGTCTATACTATGATATCGCTGAAAGAATGGTTGGTGATATTGATTTTTTAGTATCTGATGAAGAATTTAAAAAATCTATAGAGATTTTAAAAAGCAATGGTTATTCTGAGTTTCATAAAGATCGATTTGACACTACTAAATTCAATAGGCATTATCCTAAAATGATCAAAGAAAATAGAATTGCTTCTATAGAAGTTCATTATAAAATGGTAAGTGACAAACAATTTTCTTTCTTTAATTATAATTTTATTTCTAAGAGTCTAAAGAAACAAAATAATTTCTTTTCTCTTTCAGATGAAAATAAAATCATTATGACATCAATAAATAGACTGTTTAATGATCTTGGAAAAGCAACGATGTCTTTCAACTTGAGAAGTTCTTACGATTTATTTATACTTTCACAAAGTACATCTCCTTTAAACTCTATAAAAAAAGGGCTCCATTTTCAGGATTTAAACTTATTTTTATTTAGCTCTTATAAAGTTTTAGGCTCTCCAAAATCTATAGATTTTATTGAAAACCAATCAACAATTGCTTTTTATAATAAGCAGATCTATTTTCTTTTAAATCCCGAACAATCAAAGAATATAGAAAAGAGAACTAAATTTAAAAACATTTTTAAATACAGAGCTACACTACTTTTTAAATCTTTGTTTAATAAAAAAATGAGAAAATATATTATACAGAAAATTAAATCAAACTTTTAACCTCCTCAAAATCTAACCCTCCATAATTTCCTGAACTCATTAGTAACAAAGCTGTTTCTTTTAAATTCTCTTTAAACAGAAATGCTTTAAATTCTTCAGGATTTGTATACACAATTAAATCATCTCTTTGAAAAGAATCAAATATTTGTTCTTCAGATATTTCTTCTAATCTTTTAATCTTTACAGCATGCGGAGAATAAAAAACTACTGCTTTATCTGCAGTATCTAGAGTGTTTTTATACTCTTTTAAAAACTCTTTATTTAAGCTACTATATGTATGTAATTCTAAACAGGCTACTAGATTCCTATTTGCAAATTGATTTTTTACTGCCTGAGTAGTTGCTTTAACTTTAGAAGGTGAATGTGCAAAATCTTTAAAAATTACTGTAGTTTCATTCTCAGTTATTTTTTCTAATCTTTTATTCGCTCCTCCAAAAGAAATGATCGCTTCATAAAAATCCTCTTCATCAATT
Organism: Tenacibaculum agarivorans; assembly: GCF_001936575.1. GTDB lineage: Bacteria > Bacteroidota > Bacteroidia > Flavobacteriales > Flavobacteriaceae > Polaribacter > Polaribacter agarivorans. The sequence continues at coordinate 36,002 of NZ_MSMP01000033.1, read as the reverse complement.
CCCATATGTTGACATATCCACTTAGCACCAGCTATATTTTGCAAATTATGATCTCCAAAAACCTCTAAAGGCAAATCTCCTTCCGAAGTATTTAAATATGTCACCTCATTATCAATATGGAAATCAGGAGTTATATATGGATATTTTTTGATTGAATTCTCAGATTTCTCAACAACCTTCTTCACCTGAATATCCTCTTCATTATAGACCATAATTCCTCCATGTATTAGAGAATCAGTAAAAATCTCAAATTGTTCTACATAATTTTCAAAAGAAGGAAATACATTAATATGATCCCAAGCAATACCACTCAACAAAGCAATATTAGGTTTATACAAATGAAATTTAGGCCTTCTATCTATAGGTGAACTCAAATACTCATCTCCTTCTAATACAATAAATTCATTTTCTTCAGTTAAACGAACCATTGTATCAAACCCATCAAGTTGCGCTCCTACCATATAATCAACTTCTCTTTCATGATAGTTTAAAACATGTAGAATCATTGAAGTAATAGTTGTTTTACCATGTGATCCACCAATAACTACTCTTGTTTTATGCTTAGATTGTTCATATATAAATTCAGGATAAGAGTAAATTCTAACTCCTAAATCTTGGGCTTTTATTAATTCAGGATTATCTTCTTTTGCATGCATTCCTAAGATTACTGCGTCTAAATCTTTTGTTATTTTTTCAGGAAACCATCCAAAATCAACAGGTAATAAACCTTTAGATTCTAATCTAGATTTTGACGGATCATGAATCGTATCATCACTTCCTGTTATTTCAAACCCCTTTTCATGTAATGCAATTGCTAAATTATGCATAGCACTTCCTCCTATGGCAATAAAATGTATCTTCATCAAAAATTACTATAAATCGAGGTAAAAATAGTCAAACAAAGTGGTATTAAGGTTTATTAAAACAGCTATTTAGTAAAATTATATTAGATTTGCGGAATATAAATATTGCTGTAGCAAAATGAAAATCAACCAAACCAAATATCTAATTATATTAGTAATTAGCTTTATATCCATTTTACCTACAAATTCTCAATGCGCTGGCTCGGATAATTCCGTAACTATATGTGAGAAAGAAAAAAATCCAGGATATCAATCTTTTGATCTTTTTAGTCAATTAAATGGATCTCCAACTACAGGTGGTATATGGGAAAGTGAAAATCCAGTTAATGATTCTTCTTTAAATAAAACTACTGGGAAGTTAAATCTATGGAACATTAATAGGTTTGGAGAACATCGATTTATTTATAAAAATGCTGCTTGTGGTGAAGAAGCTACAGTAACAGTGTTCTTAGGAGGTTATCCTGGTGAGGATAATATAGACGGTGGTGCTAATGCTTGTAGTAGTGACATTGCTGTTGATTTATTTACTTTTCTTGATAATGATTCTACAGATATAAGTTCCGACAGAAATGGAAAATGGGAAGTTACTACTGGTACGCCTACTAGTGCTTTAAAAGAAAATCTATTTAATGCTAACCTAGCAGGAGTTGGAACACACACACTAATCTATACCGTTGATGCTGTTGACTCATGTGCTTCTAGAACTGCCACGGTTAAATTAGAAGTTCACAGAGGCTCTAGCCCTGGAACTACTACTGACATAATTATTTGTGATACTGATGATTTAAGCCCATATACTAATATTGATTTATTCGACTACATAATAGGTAATGACTCAGGTGGCTTATGGTCTGACGACAATTCAACAGGACAAATTACTAGTTTATCAGATTCCATTATAAATATCCAAGAGATTTTTGACGCATTCGGTTCTGGAGATTATTCATTTACATATACAGTATTTCCATCACATGGGGTTTGTCCTGAAGAAACAGCTACAGTGATTGTATCACTTCCAAGAATTGAAGCACGTTTTTTTGTCAATAATCAATGTAAGGATAGTAATACTACTATACAAATAATACATGAAGGTACAGAAACAGCCATCATGAATTATGATTTAGTTTATGAAATTATAAATGTAGCAACCAACGCTGTAGTACATACAGGAACAGAAAATAACATAGACTTCACTGTTTTAGATGATGGTATAAGAGTATTAAACAAACCTATATTTTCTATTGAACCACCGTTGCCTCCTGGTTATTATACTATTAGAACTTCAGCAATAAACGATATTGACGGATTAATATGTAATACTTTTACCATAACAGAATATAGTTTTGGAATTTTTGATGCAAAGATTGATGTAGAAAATAAATGTTTTGACACCAATGTTATAGATGTTAATATTTCAGAGCTATCTGATAATGACGGAAGCTTATCTAACAATACTCATAATATAGATTACGTAATCACTAACGATGTCAATTCAAATACTATTGAGGGGAGTAATATAAATGTATCTTTCACAAATGGAGAAGCATCAATACCTGTTGACTTTTCATCAATCCCAACTAGTATTACAGAATACAGTATAAATATTACTTCATTAACAGCTATTGGCTTAAATTGTGTTGAAAAAAACTTTACGTTAACTAGAGTTCCTGAAGAGATCGCATTAGATTTAAAAGTAGATAATATTTGTAACGCCACTGATATGGATATTATAATTGATGCTCCTCAGCTAAATAGTGGTCAATACACAATAACCTATGAAGTAACTGAATTAGATAAGGCTACAACACTGATCGATAATACTATAGTTTTCAGTGGAGGGAATGCCAATTTTAAGGTAGATATTTCTGGTTTGGAAAAAGGAAATTATAGTGTGGTATTGAAAAGCGTGCAAAATGATACTACCCCATGTAGAACAAAATTTGAGTTCGAACTAACAGAAAATTTTTCAGTTAATGGGATTCCGGATGCTCCAGTTTTAGACGAAAATCAAACTTTTTGTACAGCTAGTTTTTTCCCAAATCAACCTACTTTAGCTGATATTTCAATTACTGAAGGAGAAAATCTTACATGGTATGAAAATCTTACTTCAACCACTCCACTCCCTTCTTCTACTATTTTAGTTGATGGCACTACTTATTTTGTATCTGCTAGTGATCCAGATAATAGTTGTGAGAGTTCTGCAAGAACTCTAGTAAATACTAAAGTCATTAGTACTGCAATTATCAATTCTAGTAATACCACTCCTATATTCTGTGGATTAGATTCTTTTACTCTAGAAAATTTTGATGCCGTAGCTAATATGGGATCTATTATTTGGTATGATGCCTCAACGGGAGGTAACATCTTACCCTCTACTACTCTTATTGAAAATGGAAAAAGCTATTTTGCTGTAGAAAATGTAGATGGATGTGAACATCATGAACGCTTAGAATTTATCGCTACTGTGATTAGCCCTCCTAAACCCGAATACAATGGTACTACATTACTATGTGTTTTAGATCAACTTACATTATCAGATATAGAAACTGATATCACTAGTACTACTGGATTTGATTTGATTTGGTATGATGCACCTACTGGGGGGAATGAATTAAGTGCAGGTGAACTAATAGTAGAAAACAAAAACTATTATATAGCTAACGTTGAAGCTACTCAAGGTTGCGAAAGTGAACGTGCCTTAATTATTTTCAGCTTATCTGACTGTGATCCTAGCAAATATGATTTCTTCATTCCTGACGGTTTTTCTCCAAACAACGACAATACAAACGATAATTATTACATACCTAATATAGAATTCTTCTACCCTAACTATGAATTAGAAATATTTAATCGTTACGGACAGTCTTTATTTATTGGAAATAAAGAAAACCCTAAATGGAACGGTGAAAATAAAACAGGCGGACAAGCTACTAGTGGTGTTTATTTTTATGTTTTAAAATACAACAAAAACGACTTAAAGCCTAAACAAGGAAGAATTTATCTGAGTAAATAAGTAAAAAATTGATGAAAAAGCTTGTATTTTTATTTTATATGATCTGTTGTATTACTATTAGTGCACAACAAGATCCGCAGTATACACAGTATATGTATAACCAAAATGTAGTTAACCCTGCTTATGTAACTAATGATTTAGGTGTAATCAACTTTGGTGCAATGCATAGAAGACAATGGGTATCTGCTGTCGGAAGTCCGAAAAGTTATAACTTTTTTGCTCACGCTCCATTAAGTAACAAAATTGAAGTTGGTATTTCAATAGTTAGTGATAATATTGGAAGTGACGTTGTAAAAGAAAACAATATTTATGCTGATTTTGCTTATATTTTAAAGTTAGCGGATGGTCATAAACTATCCTTAGGTTTAAAAGCTGGTTTTACCAATTTCAATACAGATTTTACCAATTTCAGGTTCCCTGACGAAGATATTATCACTGGAGTTATCCCTTCTGATTTAGCTTTTGTAAATCAAAACACAACCTTACCAAACTTTGGTACTGGAGCATTTTACTTTACAGATCAATATTATGTAGGTGTAGCCATTCCTAATCTTTTACGCTCAAAACATATTGAAGAAAGAAATGGTATTAATAGTCTTGGAGGAGAAGAAATTCATGTATTTATCAATGGAGGTTATGTATTTAAATTAAATAGTAAACTGAAACTTAAACCTTCTTTTATGATGAAAGCTGTAAAAGGTTCACCTATTGTATTAGATTCATCTGTAAATGTTTTATTTAACGATCGATTTGAAGGTGGTTTATCCTACAGATTGAGTGACTCGTTTAGTGCCATGTTTAATGTTAGAGCTTTTGATTCTTTACGAATTGGTTATGCTTTCGATTTTACAACATCCAATCTAAGTAATTTTAATTCTGGAACGCATGAAGTAATGCTCTTATTTGATTTCGATACTTTAGGTTTACAAAAAGGTTATGATAAATCTCCTCGATTCTTTTAAAAAAAATAGCATGAAAAAAATAATTACTCTAATACTATTAACCAACTTTTTCTTTATTAATGCTCAAAATCAACAACTAAAAAGAGCTCATAAATATTTTGAAAGAACATTTTATGCTGAAGCTATTCCTATATATGAAAAAGTTTTAAAAGATGAAGAAAGTTTTGAAGCTATAAAAAATTTAGCAGACGCTTATTATTATTTAAACAACATAGAAAAAGCAGCTGTTAATTATAAATATCTACTTAAAAGATATCGAAAAAAAGTAGATAGTAGTTATTTTGAAAAATATGCAAATACCTTAAAGGCAAAAGGAAAATATAAAAATGCGCATAATTTACTACGTAACTATTACAAGAAAAACAACCCTAAAAAACTAACTCAACTTGAGGAACATATAGAACATTTAGAAAATGTTGAAGCTTTAGGAAATAGATTTACTATTGAAAATTTAGCCATAAATACACCTTTATCAGAATTTGGAGCAATACAACAAGGAAATACTATTATTTTTGCTGCTCCAAGAAAAGAAAACTCTGCATTCGGGAAACGTTTTGGTTGGAATGGACAACATTATTTAGATTTATATACAATTTCCACAACACAAACCCATTTGGGCGATTCTATTGCAACTCCTCTATCTGATCAGATAAATTCAAAACTACATGAATCTAATATCATCTTTACAGAAGATGGAAAAACAGCTTACTTCACAAGAAACAGTCTTACAAAAGGTAAACGTAATAGCGATGATAAAAAAATAACTCACGTTCAGATTTACAAAGCTGAGTTTATTGATAACGAATGGAAAAACATCACTTCATTATCTTTCAATTCTAATACATATTCTACAGAGCATCCAGCTTTAAGTTCTGATGAAAAAACATTGTATTTTGCTTCAGATATGCCCAACGGTTATGGTTCTTTTGATTTATATGCTGCAAAAATTAATAACGACGGAAGTTTTGATACCCCTCAAAATCTAGGCCCTAAAATCAATACTCCAAAGAAAGAACAATTCCCATTCGTTAGTAATGATAATAAACTGTATTTTTCTTCTGACGGTCATGCAAGTTTTGGGTTATTAGATGTTTTTGTGAGTTCTATACATCAAAATGATTTTTCTAAACCCGAAAATGTTGGATTTCCTGTAAACTCTGGATTTGACGACTTTGCTTTCAATATTAATTCTAAAACCAAAGAAGGCTTTTTTGCCTCTAATCGATATGGAGGAAAAGGTGGTGATGATATTTACAAAATTATTGAGCAAAAACCTTTAAAAATTCAGCCTTGTAGTCAAATTATTTCAGGTTTAATTACTGATATCGATTCTGGTGAAGTGTTAAATGATGCGGTAGTAATTCTTTTAGACAACAACCTAAAAGAGATTGAAAAAACTCAGACTAAGAATGGAGAAAAATTTTCTTTTAATGTGAACTGTAAAACAACGTATACTGTAAAAGCTTCTAAAAACGGATATACTTCATCTCAAAAGATACTCATATTAAAAAAAGAACGCAATAAAGTTAATGATGCTTCAATGGAATTAAAATCCTTAGAAGTTTTAGAACGAGAAAAAAGAGAAGCTTTAGCTTTACAACAAGCAAAAGAAGAAGAATTACAACGTAAAAATGCTGAAAAATTAAGATTACAAAGAGATAATCTGATAAATGAGATTGTTGAAAAGGAAAAAGATATTGAAAAAGGCAAAGACAAAATTGTCATAAAAACAGATGAGATAAGTTTCGATTATAAACTGTGGTATCTACGTAGGGATAGTAAAAAAGCAGTGGATAAAGTAATCAATATCATGAAAAAATACCCTGAAATGATTGTTGAAGTTGGAACTCATTGTGATATTAGGGGAAATGATCGTTACAATTTGGAATTATCTCAAAAACGAGCTACATCTGTACGTATGTATTTTCTAGAAAATGGTATAGAGCCGGATAGAATTTCTGCTATTGGTTATGGCGAAACACAACCTATTATTAAATGTAAAAATGAAGATGCTTGTTCAGAAGAACAACATGAGATTAATAGACGTTGCGAGTTTGTTGTGAAAAAAGTTTTATAAAGTTCTTCAAGAATAAAGGTTAACAATTTAACTTTTCAACTTTAGACAAACTAACCCAAAAGACATGTTAACTTATTAAAAATATATCTTTACTTATTTAAAGTTTAGTATATTGAACGTATTGAAGTACTTTGCTTAAAGGTATTAACATCCTATTATGAAAAATAAATCTATTGTAGTATTGATGCTTACGTTATTTTCAGCCTTATTACACGCACAAAACAATTACGAAACCTTATGGAATAAAGTTCATACATATGAACTTGACAACCTCCCAAAATCAGCTTTAAAAATAGTTGATGACATTTATAAAAAAGCTGAACAGAACAAAAATCAGCCACAACTTATTAAAACTTTACTATACAAAAGTAAATTTTCTTTAACCTTAGAAGAAGATGCACAACTAAAGATTCTAGATCAGTTTAAAAAACACATTAAAAAAAGTGTTTTTCCAACGAAACAGGTACTAGAAAATATTTTAGCAAAATTATATTGGCAATATTTTAATCAGAATAGATGGCGTTTTTACAATAGAACACAAACAGCTAAAAAAGTTGATGAAAATGATTTTAGGACTTGGGATTTACAAACTCTTTTTGCTGAAATCCATAACCATTATCAAAATTCATTAACAGAAAAGAAGAAATTACAAAACATAGATATTTATGAATATATTTCTATTCTAAAACTAGCAAAGGACTCTAAAAAATATCGTCCTAGTTTATATGACTTTTTAGCTCATAATGCTTTGGAGTTTTATAAAACTAACGAAACTCAAATTACAAAACCTTCCTATCAGTTCAAATTAAGTAATCAAGATCTTATTTGTGAAGCTACAAAGTTTGTTACATTAAATTTACAAAGTAAAGACTCATTATCATTACAATTCAATGCTTTAAAAATTTACCAAAGTTTAATCGATTTTCATCTGAATACAAAAAACACAACTGCACTAGTTGATGTCGATTTACAACGATTAGCCTTTGTTAAAGAACATGCTACTTTTTCAGGTTCAGAAAAAATATATTTAGAAACATTACAATCTTCTGAAAATAGTACTAAACCTAATGAAGCTTCTGCTTTATATGCTTTCGAAATTGCTAAACTATATTCTAAGCAAGCGAATACGTATTCAAAAAACAAACACACACATTTTCAATTTAAGCATAAAGAAGCTATACAAATTTGTCAAAAAATAGTACAACAATTTCCTGATAGTTTTGCTGCTCAAAAAAGTAAGTTACTCATAGCTCAAATTGAAAAGAAAAATGTTCGTATTACTACTGAAAAACACAATCCAATAGATCAATATTCAAGATTATTAATCAATTATAAAAATATAGACAAACTCTATTTTTCAATGTATAGAGTTCAACTTAATGAGCTTAAAAAAATTAATGAAAGGTATGATCAAGGTGATAAAATTAAACTCATTAATGCACTTACTAAAGTTACATCTTGGGAGCATACACTACCTAATGAATCTGATTACCAAACTCATTCCAATGAAGTAATTGTTCCTAAACAATCCCAAGGAATGTTTCTAATAGTCGCTTCTACAACTAAAGAACTGAAAAAGGGTGATATTTTTGGATATGATGATATTCAATTTACCAACTTAACATTTATTAATAGAAAGCTCAATGGTAGTTCAGTATATCAAGTCGTTGATAGAAACACAGGAAAGCCTCTGAGAGAAGCTCGAGTGCTATTAAAAAATGAAAAAACTAGATATGGAAGGCATATCAATAAAACTTTCACTACCGATGCTAATGGAGAATTTGAATTTTCACCTTCTACGTATTATAGTAATGTAAATGCAACTATCAGTTATAAACAGGATAAAGCAATTTTCTACAACATCTATATACAAAGATCTTACGAAGATAATTTTAAAGAAAGAACAGTTACTGAAACCTTTCTTTTTACGGACAGAAGCATCTATAGACCTGGGCAAAAATTGTACTTTAAAGGTATTTCTTTACAACGATTCAAGAAAAAATCTGACATTATTGCTAATAAAAAAATTGAAATTATTTTAAAAGATGTCAATGGACAAAATATTAAAACATTAGCCTTACAAACCAATGATTATGGTGCAGTTTCTGGAGAATTTATTATTCCAGCAACAGGACTGACTGGCGATTTTCAATTGGAAGCTATCATAAATGGAGAAAGAAGTTACCACTATTTTTCTGTTGAAGAATATAAGCGTCCAAAATTCGAAACTGAATTTAAACCCGTTACCCAATCTTATAAACTTTTTGACAGTATTAAAGTTACTGGATTTGCAAAATCTTATGCTGGTACTAACATAACAGATGCTAAAGTTGTGTATAGAGTCCACAGAAAAGTACAATATCCAAGATGGTTTTATTGGTACAGACCTTATATAGCTACTTCTGAAGCTCAAGAAATTAGTAATGGTGAATTAACCACAAACGATAAGGGAGAATTTGACATCACATTTAAAGCTTTTCCTGATGAAAGTGTATCTAAAGATAAACTACCAGTATTTTCTTATGAAATTACTGCCGATGTAACAGATATTAATGGAGAAACTAGAAGTGCTACAACTATTGTAAAAGTAGGATATCATAGTTTATTAGCTTCTATTACTGTAGATGGAGAAATTGATAAAAACAATAAAAATCAATCCATTTCTATAGAAACCAAAAATTTAAATGATGAATTTGTACCTGCTTCTGGACAAATTCATATTTATAAACTTCAAGCACCTAAACATACACTTCGTCGACGCCCTTGGCCATCTCCAGATTTCCAAACTATACCTGAACGAGAATTCAAAGAAAAATTTCCTTATGATGCTTACACTAATGAAGATAATCATATCAATTGGAAAAAAGGGAAACTAGTTTTTTCTACCAACTTCAATACAGAAAAGTCTAAAGAGATAGCACTGAAAAGCATGAAAAAATGGACTTCAGGTTATTATGTTATTGAGTTAGATAGTAAAGATAAATTCAATCAAAAAGTAACCGATAAAGCCTATTTTACATTACAAGGAAAGAATGACAAATTACCTAGTGATAACGCTTTACTATCAGTTAAAACAAATAAAAAAGAATATAATGTTGATGATACCGCTGAAGTTACCTTTAGTACAAATTCACAAGATATTACCCTAATGGTGTTTGTTGAAAAAGCACATCAACTTTTCAAATCATATTATATTCATTTAGATAAAAACAGTAAAACCATTAAAATTCCTGTTAGTAAAGAAGATGAAGGCGGTTTTGCTATTCAATATCATTTTGTCAATCATAATGCTTTCACCTCTAAAACATTTGTAGTAGACGTTCCTTATCCGAAAACTGATTTAGAAATTACAACTAAAACTTTTAGAGATAAACTACAACCTGGTGCAAAAGAAACTTGGAGTTTTTCTATAAAAGGACCTAAAAAAGATCAAGTCACTGCTGAACTATTAGTAGGTATGTATGATGCTTCTTTAGATCAATTTAAAGCACATGAATGGAGCTTCTCTCCTATTCAAAAACCACAATATTTTGCTTCAATTTCATCAATAGCATTCAGTTTTGGAACTAGTAATTTTTCAATGTTAAATCCGAATCGTGGTTACTTTGGAGGATATCCTAAACATCAATACGATCAATTCAACTGGTTTGGTTTTGATATTAATAATAACCAATGGATAAATAAAGAGTATTTAAATAATCTAGCTATTCAAAGAACAACTTTTGATGGAACAATTTCTGGGGTAATTAAAGATGAAAGTTCAACTATACCGTTTGTTAATATTTTCATTAAAGGAACTTCGTTTGGCGCTGTTTCAGACGAAAACGGTAGATTTACTATTAAAGTTAATAAAGGAGATATTTTAGTTTTCAGCTTTGTAGGTTATAAGAGTGTTGAAAGAAAAATTAACGACTTCTCTTATTTATCCATAACAATGGAAGAAGATAGCGATAGACTAGACGAAATTGCCGTTACTGGACGTGGCATACGTAGAAATAAGAAAAATATAATGATCAGAGGAAGTGCTCCTGCTCCAGCAGCTGAATCTAAAATGCTGATGAAAGAATCTATTTCTGTAGAAACAACTGAAAGTGATGAAGCTGAATTTTCAACTGATAGTACATCTGAAATAAACTCAGATAAGCAAACTAAAAAAACTACTGATTTAAAAAGTATAACAGCCAGAAAAAACCTACAAGAAACTGCATTTTTCTATCCGCATTTAACTACGGATGCTAAAGGTAATGTATCGTTTAATTTTACGATGCCTGAAGCACTAACTAAATGGAAATTGCAATTATTGGCTCATACCAAAGAGTTATATTCTGCTACCCAGACACTAGAAACAGTTACTCAAAAAGAACTGATGGTAGTACCTAATGCGCCACGATTTTTACGAGAAAAAGATCAAATTACATTTAGCGCTAAAATTAGTAATCTGACTAAAAAACAATTAGAAGGTGTAAGTCAATTAATTTTAACAGATGCACTTACGGGGAAAACTATTGATGTTGATTTACAGAATACCCAACCTCAACAAAATTTTAATGTTGATGCAGAAAGTAATACTAATGTTTCTTGGAATTTAAAAATTCCAGAAACCATACAAGCAGTGCAATATAAAATTGTTGCTCAAGCTGGAAAATTTACAGATGGAGAACAAAATGTACTGCCAGTGTTATCTAATAGGATGTTGGTTACTGAAACCTTACCAATGTGGGTACGCTCTAATCAAACTAAAACATTTACGCTAAATAAATTAAAAAATAATAGTTCAACTACGTTAAAACATCAAAAATTAAGTTTAGAAGTTACGTCAAACCCTGCTTGGTATGCCGTGCAAGCTTTACCATACTTAATGGAGTATCCTCATGAGTGTGCCGAGCAAGTCTTTTCTCGTTATTATGCGAATACTTTAGCGAGTTTCATTGCAAATTCTAATCCTAAAATTCAACAGGTATTCAATCAATGGAAATCAAGTAAAGCACTGTTAAGTAACTTAGAAAAGAATCAAGAATTAAAATCGTTAATTATTCAAGAAACACCTTGGCTTAGAGACGCACAATCAGAAACAGAACAAAAGAAACGTATTGCGTTGTTATTTGACCTGAATAAAATGCAGAACGAACAACAAAATGCTATTCATAAACTTAAGAACATACAACTTGATAATGGTGGATTCCCTTGGTTTAAAGGAGGAAATTATCCAAGTATATATATTACTAACCACATAGCTACCGGTTTTGGTCATCTTAAAAAGCTAGGCGTTACAAAAATGGACAAACAATCTGAAAGAATTGTAAGGGATGCTGTACAATTCTTAGATAATGAAATAGTTCATAGACATGAAAAACTACTCAAGAAAGCCAATCAGATAAAAAAACATCATGGAGAACAAAAGTATTTGAAGTTCTTAGCTGACAAACATATCAGTTATTTTGACCTTCAGTACTTATACATGCGTAGTTTTTATAATAGTAACACAATCACTAAGCAAACTCAGAAAGCTATTGGCTATTATACAAAACAAGCTGTTAGTTACTGGAACGATTTTAACTTATACGGAAAAGGACAAAATGCTTTAATCCAATTTAGAGCTAATAATAGTGCAGTTGCAAATAAAATTATAGAATCGTTAGAAGAAAATAGTATTACTAGTGAAGAGCTTGGAATGTATTGGAAGAAAAATACATCGGGTTGGTACTGGCATCAAGCACCTGTGGAAACTCAAGCTCTTTTAATTGAAGCTTTTTCAGAAATTACTAATGATATTAAAATCGTAGATAACTTAAAAATATGGTTATTAAAAAATAAACAGGTAAGCCAGTGGAAAACCACTAAGGCTACCTCAGATGCTGTATATGCGCTGTTATTGCAAGGCACTGATTGGTTATCGTCATCAGAGTTCGTAACTGTACAAATCGGAAATCAAACTATTGATCCTACTACGTTAGAAGACACCAAACTAGAAGCTGGTACGGGTTATTTTAAAACTTCTTGGAATACAACTCAAATTTCATCAGACAAAGCAACAGTTTCTTTAACTAAAAAAGATAAAGGCATTGCTTGGGGAGGATTATATTGGCAGTATTTTGAAGATCTAGATAAAATTACATCTGCAAAAACACCTTTACAATTAAGTAAAAAACTATTTAAAAAAGTAAATTCTGATACGGGTAAACAATTAAAAGCGGTGACAAATGAAAATCTAAACATCGGTGATTTAGTTACTATTCGTATTGAATTAAAAGTAGATAGAGATATGGAATTCATTCATATGAAAGATATGAGAGCCTCTACTTTTGAACCTGTAGATGTATTATCTAAATACAAATGGCAAGATGGATTAGGGTATTATCAAAGTACGAAAGATGCTGCAACACACTTCTTTTTTGATCGATTACCTAAGGGGGTATATGTTTTTGAATATGATGTTCGTGTAAATAATAAAGGGAATTTTAGTAACGGAATTTCTACTATTCAAAGCATGTATGCACCAGAATTTAGTAGTCATTCTGAAGGTATAAGAGTTAACATAAAATAGATAATGAAAAAACTATACTGCATTATTTTCATATTGAATTTCGTTTTCTTGAAGGTATATTCTCAAGAAACAGATTTAAATCACTTTAAATGGAAAAATAGACTTGTTCTAGTTATTTCTAAGGAAGGAAAAGAGCCTGAATATCAAAAGCAGATTGAAGAGTTTACTAAGAAACCTGAAGGTTATAATGAAAGAAAATTAGTGGTTTTAGATATTCAGAAGAATAAATTCAGAAAAATTGAATTTATAGACAACAAGACAATGCTCGTAAATAAGTGGCAAGAAAATAATGATTTGTATCGTGAATATGCTTCTCGAAAGGAATATTTTAAAGTTCTTTTAATTGGACTCGATGGTGGGACTAAAAGAACAAAAAAACGGAAGATTTTATCTAAAAGCTCACTTTTTGCCATTATAGATGGTATGCCTATGCGAAGAGCAGAATTAAAAAGATAGATAATTATATAAAACAACGTACTTCTACGTTGTTTTATTTTTATTTCAATAATTAATAATAAATCAGCTTGTTGTTTTAACATAAATAAAATTTTCCTACTATTTTTTGTTCTTTTTGCATTTACGTGTATGCTACTAAAAGCAGTATTTTTCAAATTAAATGCATTTCAAATATTTTATTGATGGATAGTCGCCTTATAGAACTAGATATTTTAAGAGGATTGAGTATACTGGGAATGATATTAGTCATAACGCCTGGTGATTGGTCTCATCGATTTTCATGGATGAATCATGCTGAATGGATAGGTTACCCTTTGTCTGATATGATTTTCCCTTCTTTTTTGTTTTGTGTTGGTATGTCTATTTCAATTTCCTTTGATAGAAAATTCAAACAAAATATAGCTCACAACATAATTGCTAAGAAAATAATAAAGCGCACTATTTTATTATTTTCAATTGGCGTACTTATTAATGGTTTTCCATCATTTAACTGGCAAAATATACGCATACTTGGTGTTTTACAGCGTATTGCTATCTGTTATGGTTTAGTAGCATTTATATGGTTATTTTTAAAATCTAAAAAAGTAACATTACCTATAAAATATCTCCTTCTGATAGCTTTAACAATTGGTATTGGTTATTGTATTCTTCTTTATTTTATTCCTGTTCCTTCTTTTGGTATCACTGGACACAGTTCAGTAAATAGTTGGCCTTCTTACATCGATCAAAAAGTTTTTGGAGTGCAACATTTATGGATTTATGGTACAACAGACGGAATAGTTACTTATGATCCAGAAGGAATATTAGCCTCTTTTCCTGCTTCTATTAATGTTATTATTGGTTTAGTTTTCGGACAACTTTATATTCAAAAATCAAAATTATTCAACAATAAATACTTTATAATAATTGGTATTATCCTAATGCTCATTGGTTATGTACTAAACGTGACTTCCTTGAATCCAATTATAAAAAAAATATGGACAACTAGTTTTGCTTTATTTAGTTCTGGTTTTTCACTACTTGTCTTGGCTATTATTAATATTTTAAACACAAATTTTTCTGTGTTCAAAAAAATCTTTTATCCTTTTGTAGTATATGGTTCTAATGCTTTACTTGCTTTCATTATTGGGAATGCGATAATACCTATTATGGATATTCCAATTTCCAACGAAGCATCTATAAGACAAGCAGGGTTTCATTTTTTCAAAGATTTGGTTTCTTCAGAAAAATGGGGATCATTTTTATATGGTATAACCTTTCTTATACTGTTATTTGAAATCTTACAATTCTTATATAAAAAGAAACTATTCTTAAAATTGTAGAACCAATAGTTAGTTATCACTTATATTGAAATTGACTGCCACAAAAGTTCCTTTTTTTGCAAATATTTTAGCTCCTAATAAAACTAGTAATGGAGTCAATCCATGAGGTAATCTATAAATTACTTCATGTAAATTTTGATGAATTGTCTGTAAAGGAAAGTCCCAATAAAAGTTAGCAACAATACGAGCCATGGCAGTAAGAAGTCCCCAAAGCACAGCATAAATTAAAGCATATTTATCTAACTTTGGAATAAAGAGCAATACAGCTAAAATAAAATCTAAGATACCTGCTACATACAGAAAAGTAATTGCAAACGATTCCGAACAGCCTAAAATGTTAATCACCATATCAACAAACTTCCCTGGTACAGGATACGCTCCAAAAGCATATAATCCATGTGAGAAAAATGTAACCGCTATTAAAATTTTCAGTATTAGAATTAATCTTGATTTTTCATATGCCTTTTTATAGGTATATAGTAAAACAAAAGGCAATCCAAATTGGATGCTATGCTCAAAAAACTGAGCTAAGTGATAAAATTTTTCCTTAGTTAATAATAGAGAAAGGACAACCAGCCCAATTCCTCCTATAAAAATTGGAATTTTAGTCCATTTTTTATTTTTTGCATTGATTATAAGTGCACAAAAAGCAGCTATTAGATAAAGTATTCCTTTTACCTTGATAATACCTTGCACAAAAGTATCTGTAGCTGAACTTGTTGCATAGGTTGTCCAAGAACCACCAAACCAACCTTCAACTATAGGTTTTAATAAGGATTCATCCCAGAAAAAAGTACGATATGGAGCATCCCAAAATAAGTGTTGCCAAGCACGACCAATAAAAATTAAAAATACAGAGAGTTTTAGGAGGTTTATTTTTTTCATACCTGCAAATTAAATGCAAGAACTACTAATTGATAAATAGGCTTTTGTTAAATTTATTTTAACGAATAGTTAAGGGATCTTATTTTCAAGATATATTTGCTCCAACTATTTACAATTGCACTTTTATAATTTATGTAAAACATTCACACCAGCTATTACTTTTGTAGATAAAATACCTGAAAACAAAGCCCCTCCAATCCCAGCAGTAACGATGTCCTGACCTGTTAAATAGAAATTTTTAATTGGTGTTGTTGGTTTTAAAAAAGACTGTCTAAATCGAGATGGACTATGATCTAAACCATACAATTCTCCTTTTTCATAATTCACAAAATGTTGTGTCGTTAACGGAGTAGACAATTCATAAAATGTTACTTTACCCTTAATTTGTGGTAGTTGTTTATATAACTCGTCCAATAAACGTTTTGAAATACTTTCTTTTAACACATCATACTCCTCTCCCCTCTTTTTCCAAGAAGTTGTATTCCATTTTTCAAAAGTTTCATACGGAAGTAGTGTAATAATATCTATTGTACTTTTGCCTGGATATCGGTTGTTCCATTCTGGATCTTTAGCACAAGGAAATGATATATATACTACTGGGAATGGTTGTGATAAATCATTTACATAGCGCTCAACACATTCGTCATGTGTCGCAGTTTCTGGATACACCCAATAGTTAGTTTTTGGTAATTCCAACTCTTCTGGAGTTCCTTCTAAGCCTATAAATAAATTCGCATGTGCTACTGAAGGTTTTACCTTTTGAAGTTGTTGATTTAATCCATATTTTAAAACTGTTTCAGAAGGTAATAGTTTCTTATAAGTAGTCATAATTCCTGCACCACTCACAATATTTTTAGCTTTTATTACCTTATTATTCTTCATTTGTACTCCTACAGCTTTGTTATTTTCTACAACGACTTGTTGTACTTCTGCATTTACTAAAATCTTTCCACCTGAGGCAGCAATTATTGGCGCAATTGTCTCTACAATTTGAGATGAACCGCCTACAGGAAAACTTCCGCCATTAAAATAATGTCTTGCTACAGATGCATGCATAGAAAAACTACTATCTTTAGGAGGTAATCCATAATCACCATACTGCCCAGTAAGTACTTTTATAAGCTTCTCATTTTTGGTTAACGAACGTAAAACTTCGTCAGTAGTTTTGTCTGAATATTTATAAAATGGTTTTCTTAAAAAGCCACCTACTAATCGATCTAAAAAGGGAGGTAGACTCTTACTTATATAATAATTCTTACTTCTTTTAACAGCTTCAAAAACTAAACTTATATAGTTGTCAATTGCAATCGCTTCCTCTGGGAAATAGGTTTTCATTTGTTTTTTAAAATTCCCTACACCTTTTACAAAATCAAAATGTTCATTTCCAATAACAATTTTATCATATACATTTCCCATATCTGCCCATTTAAGAGCTCCGTCTGTAACATAATCAAAAATGCGTTTTAAAATACTATTCTCTCGTTGCATGTCTCCTATGTAATGTATTCCAACATCCCATTCATAATCTCTTCGTTTAAAAACATGTGTAAAACCACCAGCTGTATAATGTCTTTCCAATACTAACACCTTCTGTCCCTCCTTTGCCAACATTGCTGCAGTAGCTAGTCCTCCCATTCCCGAACCTATAATGATAGTATCATATTCTTTTCCTATTTTTCCTTGTTGCTGTTTATAAGATTGAATCATATATTTTAAAAAGTATTAATAAATCACACCTTTATAAGACAATCATACACTACTTTTAAAGGCCCTTTCTAATATAAAAAGAAATCGTAAAACTACCTATTGTATTCAATTGAGTTACAAATAATGAATCCACACTTAATCATATCTCTTTATTTCAATACAATTTAAAGCGATAAGTTTTTGAAAAACTTATCGCTTTTTTCAAAAATTCACTTGTGTTAATTTACAACCATCAAGATGTTATGTTTTCATAAAAAAATAGTTAACTTATTTAATTTTTAATTAACATTTAAACTTTTGTATTATTGAATTTATAACTTTTTTACATTCGCGCACATAACCTTTTAACTAATCAACCCCTTAAATTTCATCATGAAAAAATTTTATTTTTTATTGTTAGCATGTATCGGCATCTTAAATGTTAGTGCTAACACAGACAAGTATCGTCTAACCCTAAGAGACGACCCCGCTACTACTATTGTTATAGGCTGGAATCAAATTTCTGGTAGTAATCCTAGAGTATATTATGGAACTACAGATTATGGAACAAATTATAACAATTATGCTTTTTCTATGGCCCCAACAAAGGCTGTTTCTTACAAAGGCATGAATAATCATTTTGCTAGATTAACAGGTTTACAACCCAACACTGCTTACTATTTTGTAATTAGAGATAGTCAAGGTACAAGTCGTCGTTTATGGTTTAAAACTGCCCCTGCTAATAATAGCAGATTATCTTTTATAGCTGGTGGTGACTCTAGAAATAATAGAACGCCAAGAAGAAATGCAAATCTTTTAGTTTCTAAATTAAAGCCACATGCGGTTTTATTCGGTGGTGATATGACAGATGATGATACTAGTAGCCAATGGCAAACTTGGTTTAATGATTGGCAATTGACTATTGCTAGTGACGGAAGAATGTTTCCTATTATAGCAGCTAGAGGAAATCATGAAGATAGTAATAACAGTATTTACAATTTATTTGACGTACCTTCAACTAGTATATATTATGCTATTACTTTTGGTAATAACTTAGTAAGAACCTATACGTTAAATACTGAAATTTCAATTTCTGGGAATCAAACTACTTGGTTACGTAACGATTTAACCTCTACAAATACCATTTGGAAAATGGCTCAATATCACAAGCCAATGCGTCCTCACGTTCGTTTTAAATCTGAAGGAAACAGTCAATATGGGAATTGGGCTCGTTTATTTTATGATAATAACGTTAAGTTAGTTGTTGAATGTGATGCGCATACCGTAAAAACTACATGGCCAGTACGTCCTTCTTCTTCTTCAGGTAATGATGAAGGATTCAAAAGAGACGATAATGGTACTACATATGTAGGAGAAGGATGTTGGGGAGCACCTTTGCGTTCTAATGACGACAATAAAGACTGGACTCGTAATTCAGGAAGATTTAATCAATTCAAATGGATTTTTGTTGACGAAAACAAAATTGAAACAAGAACTATTCGAGTAGATAATGCTTCAAGCGTAGGTTCTGTATCAAACAGCAATTCATTTCAAATTCCATCTAATTTAGATATTTGGAACCCATCTAACGGTAGCGTTGTAACTATTACTAAAAGTGGTAATGGTGGAGGATCTGGTGGTGACTCTGGAAATGGAACTTTAGAAGTAGCTATAGCTAACGGTAGTGACGATGTAGAAGAAAGAGAAAATGGTACTATTTATGCGAATAGTAGTGACTTAGAAATGGTATACGATAGTTACCAAGATAACGGTTATCAAAAAGTAGGATTACGTTTTAGAGGTCTTAATTTACCTAAGAATGCTACAATTACTAGTGCTTACCTTCAATTTACAGCTGATGAAAGTAATAGCTCTAGCGCTGAATTAGAAGTTAGTTTACACGACAGTAGTAACTCACCTGCTTTTTCTAATTCTAATAATGTATCTGACAGAGCTACTTTTTCTTCTAAAGTTACTTGGAGACCAAGCGCCTGGTCATCTAACCAAAATGGTAGTGGACAACGTACTCCAAACTTAAAAAACATGGTACAAAGTTTAGTTAATAAAAGTACTTGGACTTCTGGTAACAGCGTTAGTTTCCTTATAAAGGGTAAAGGAGCTAGTTTAACAAGTACTTCAGCAAAACGTGTTGCTGATTCTTATGAAGGAGGTGCTAGCAAAGCTGCTAGGTTAATTGTTACCTATTCAACAGACGGAGGATCAACTTCAGATGATATCTGTGATGGTATTGCTGCATGGAGAAGCGGAGTAAGTTATCCTACAGGATCTAAAGTGACATATCAAGGTAATTTATTTGAAAGAACTTCTAGTGGTTGGAATTTATTAGGCGCTTGTGGTACTTCTGCAAGAAGAAGTATAACAACTACAGAAGTAGCAACTCCTCCAGTATTTACTGAAGCTAACTTTGAAATACATCCTAATCCATTTACTGAAAACATCAATTTAGTTATAAAAAATGCTTATGCACACGCTCCAATTGAAGTTCAGTTATTTGATATTAATGGTAGAGAAGTTCATAGAGAAATAATGCTAGTTAATGCGAACGAGCAAAAAGTAATTTCACCAAAAATTACATCTGCAGGTGTGTACATTTTACATATCAAGCAAGGTGATGAAATTATAACTAAGCAAAAGCTTATCAGAAAATAAAAATCAAAAAAGCGGAGGATTTTTACCTCTACATACCGTCTCTTCCTTTTAAAGAGGCGGTTTTTTTCTTTTATCTTTGGAATAAACATTCCAAGACACTATTTTTGCACTATGACAAAAAAAGATAGCATCATATCAGCAGCTTTAAAACTATTGACATTACAAGGTATTCATGCTACGCCTATGTCTGCCATTGCAAAAGAAGCTGGTACAGGAATGGGTACTATTTACAATTATTTTCCTACCAAAGAAGTATTAATAAATCATATTTACCAGCATATAAAACTTAAAGAACAAGAAATATTTGCATCTTTTAATGAATCAGGTTCTATAAAAAATCAATTCTTTACTTATTATAATCAAGCCTTTACTTTTTTTACCAATACACCAGAATATTTTCAGTTTATGGAGCAGTTACATGCCTCTCCTATAATTACTGACGAAAGTAAAGCTGTAGGTGAGAAGGCAATCGTAAATATATTTCAACTTATAGAAAATGGTAAAAAAACAGGCATTATTAAAGCTATTGACACAAATGAATTATTACAATTTATAGGAGGATCACTTTTGTCAACCATACGCTGGTATTTAAAAGAAAAAAACGAGAACTATATCAATACCCAACTTACATTAGTTTGGGATGCCATTAAACAATAAAAAAATTTAATTAATTATTGGAATGAATATTCAATCCAAAAAAAACAAACAACAATGAAAAATATTTTAATCACCGGAACCTCAACAGGAGTTGGATTTGAAGCAGCTTTACTTTTTGCTGAACATAATTACAAGGTTTACGCTACTATGCGTAATTTAAAAAAAGCCAATACGCTACAAGAGGAAGCGAAGAAAAGAAATCTATCTATAGAAATTTTACGATTGGATGTCACTGATAACGATTCTATTTTAAAAGCTATTGATCTAATTATTGCTCAAGATGGTAAAATCGATATACTACTAAATAATGCAGGTGCTGGATTTGCAAAAACATTAGAACAAACTTCTCAAGAAGAAATCGACTGGGTAACTGATGTGAATTATACAGGTGTAATTAGAACTACTAAAGCTGTTTTGCCATTCATGCGTGAAAAAAAAGCAGGTCATATTATTAATGTTACTTCTATTGGAGGTTTAGTAGGACAACCTTTTAATGAATTATACTGCGGAGCTAAGTTTGCTGTAGAGGGTTTTACAGAAGCTTTAGCCAGTTATATTTCTCCTACTTTTAATATTAATTTTTCTCTAGTAGAACCTGGAGGAATTACTACTGAATTTATGAATAATGCGGTACAAAAAACACAAAATGAAAATGGTGAACTAGCTACTGGTGAATATGCTCCTATTTTTCATAAATATTTAAGTGGTGCACAAGATAGAGCTAGTAACGAAGAATTACCTATGTATCAAACAGGAAAACAAGTAGCTGAAGTCATTTTTAAGGTTGCTGAAACTGATACTCCTCCCCTGCGCGTTAGAACCTCAGTTTGGTCAGAAAATTTAGGAAATCTGAAAACTCAATTAGATCCAGATGGCTCAAAATTGTTGAAACAAGTACAATCTTATTTTTTATAAAATGGGAGTTTTATATTGGATTTCTACAGGATTAATCTCTATTTTTTTGGTTATAAGTTCTTATAGCTACATTTTTCATTCAACAACTATAGAGGGAATTAAAGATCTAGGTTTTCCTGATTTTTTTAGGATTCAACTTGCTATATTAAAAATTATTGCAGCTATACTTTTATTAATCCCTAATATTCCTGTTTCTGTTAAAGAATGGTGTTACGCAGGAATAGCATTCTTTTTAATTACTGCTGTTGTAGCGCACGTAGCACATAAAGACGGTATAGGTATTTTACTACTACTTTGTGCTCTTTTCATCGTATTAATAACTTCATACGTTACATTTCGCACGCATTATACATCATTATAATTCCCCAAACTATTTTTATAATTTTTCCCGTAGAAGCTGTTTTTAAAAGAACAGCTTCTTTTATTTTATTTATAATGAGCTTTCAGTAACTATTTATGCTTACAAAAAATTCAAATCCTCGTTTTTTACTAAAAGTTACCTTTTTCTTACCTAACACCAGACACTTTCTCAACTTATTTTTGTACTGTAATTAAAACAGAAGAAAATGATAAATAATAATGCACTCGCACAAGCTCGTGCGCTCACTCTACCTTCGCGTAAAGCCGTACTACAACGTGAAGCATCTGTCTCTCATTTTTGGAATAACAATCGAAAATTACTTGAAGATGCATGGACAGCATGGGAAATTGAAAATAAAGATAATTTATTGATACCTGACGAAACATTACTTGATCCACGATTACGACAAGCAATTAACGATGCATGGGAAAACCCAGAAAAAGAAAACGCTGTTGCTGATTTATGGGAAGAAATTATTCCTGGAGTTTATACTACTCAATTTTTTGATCTGGATCGTTTAGCCGAATTCCGTGAGTATTTGGAAGCTGTAGCAAGTTCACAAATTCCTGCACGTCCACCTTATGGTATTCAATTAAATCGTTATGGATTTATGCTTGATTCACGTTCAGAAGGTCATCTTGCAGTACCTAATTTTCAAACATTTTATAACGATATCATGAACCGCTATATGCGTCCGATTGCTCGTTTATTATTGGGCACTTATGGCTATGACAATCAAACATTTGGTTTTTCTATTCAATACAACCCTGATAAGGATAAGGATTTACATCCTCATACTGATGCTTCTGCTGCTACCCTAAACATTAATATTAATTTACCTGATGAAGAATTCACAGGCTCACAAGTTGATTTTCATGATAAAACTACAGGAAAAACAGTACAAACTGTTTTTGAACCAGGAAAAGCAATAATTCATCGTGGTAGTGTTCCGCATGCAACACATCCCATAACTAGTGGACAGCGTAATAATTTGGTAGTATGGTTATATGGTGATTGTATGCAAATCCCTAGAGGTGGTGCAAATAGTTACGGTAATTTTGGTAACTCAATACCTACAGTTAATACGCCAGAAACTGTAACTCCTCGCCAACGTTGGAGCTTACCAGACGGACCAAAAGACACTTTTGCTCCATTTTAAAATTATTTCCAGAAAACATTGTATAAACGCAATAGCGGGTTTCATGCTTCCTAAAGTAAGCACTTAAATTAAATGCATTTAATCCGCTAGTACGTTTATAACTTACTATAAAAAATATAAAACTAATAGCATCGATAAACCAATAAAAATGAAGTTATAACAATTCCTTTAAGCAAATATCAAAAAAGTAAAAATTTAGACTTTTTAATTACCTTTACTACAAAACACAAACAACCATAAATCAAATATTTGTAAGTAATTCTAAATTAAAACCTAATGAAAAAGATCTTTGCACTTATTCTTTTAGTAATAACTTTAATATCCTGTGGACAAGATGCTTCTAATACAGAAATACCCCTCACCGTTACACAACAAATTGACTCTTTATTTTCTGAATTTGACAATTTAAATTCTCCCGGTTATGCAATCGGAATATCAAAAAATGGAAAAACTCTCTATAAAAAAGGATACGGAGCTGCGAATTTAGATTATAATATTCCTATTACACCAAATTCTGCTTTTAGTATTGCTTCTGTTTCAAAACAATTTACTGCAGCTTGTATCGCGTTATTAATTCTGGAAAATAAAATATCGTTAGAAACACCTGCTTCTAACTATATTCCTGAACTTAAAAAATACGCTGATACTATACGAATTAAACATCTTATTTATAACACTAGTGGAATTACAGACTATCACCAACTGAAGCGTAAAGGTGGTAAATCTTGGGTGACATTTAACTATTTTGATATTGATGAATGCATTTCAACTTCTCTAGCTGAAGACAAACTTCAATTTACCCCTGGTGACAAATGGGATTATTGCAATATCAATTTTATGCTACTAACAAAAATAGTAGAAAAGATTAGTGGTATGTCTTTTAGTGAATTTTCAAGAACCAAGTTGTTTGAACCTTTAGAAATGAAAAATACACTTATAAATGATGATATAACCCAGATCATAAAAAATAGAGTTACTCCTTATAATTTCAGAATAAAAGAGTATTTGGACGGATATAATGAATATGGTATAAAGCTCAAGGAAGAGGGAAAATATATTCAACACCCAAGAAATTCACCTCATTATGGTGGAAGTGGTGTAGTTACTACAATTGAAGATTTATTAAAATGGAGTGCTAATATGACTAGTAAACGTTTTGGTGGACAGGAATTTTATGATTTAATGCATAAAACCCTAAAATTTAAACACGAAAAAGATAATCAAGCTTTTGGTCTTTATATTGGAAATTTTAATGGTAGAAAAATAGTTGCATGGGACGGTGGAGACTGGGGAATTAGCTCACAACTTTTGCGTTTTCCAGATCAAGGCATTGCAATTGTAGTACTTTCAAATATTGGTTCAGGTCAAGCTTTCCGAAAAGTTAATGGAATTGCTGATATTCTAGTTAGGGAAGGTCTTATAAAGTAAAACTGCCTTACGGTATATAGCCAAAATGACAATAAGAATTCACTCAGAAAATGAAATAACAGATTAATCACAATAGTATGACACGAAAAGAGTTTATCAAAATTTGTAGTTTACTTGGCATAAGCATACCGTTTAAATCTGTATTTGCAACCCCAAAACAATCTTTCTTTAATAGTTTGAAGTCAAGTAAATTTAAAGGTAAAGTACTTATTATAGGTACAGGTGCTGCAGGCTTAACAGCAGCATATAGACTATCACAATTAGGAGTTGACTTTCAAATTTTAGAAGCATCATCTACATATGGTGGTAGGATGAAAACAACAAACGATTTTGTTGATTTTCCCATTCCTTTAGGAGCGGAATGGTTACATATTGAAAGAAGCATTTTTCACGAAATCACCAACAATCCTAAAGTGAATTTAAACTTTAAAACTACACCATACAAATCAGGAGATTATGGATTATATGATGGTGAAGAAGTTTCAATGGACGACATGGGGTTTGGTATTGATCAAAAATTTATCGGGTTTTCCTGGCTTGACTTTTATAAACAATACATTTTACCATCAGTAAAAGATCAAATAAAATATAATCAAATTATTAGATCTATAGATTACTCCTCTGATACAATTATAGCTAAAACTTCAAAAGATATTTTTACCGCAGATAAAATAATTATAACTACTCCTGTAAAAATGCTTCAGAATAACTCCATTACATTTATACCAAAATTACCCGATGATAAACAAGAAGCTATACGTGATGTTACTGTTTGGGATGGGTTCAAAGCTTTTATTGAGTTTTCAGAAAAATTTTATCCTACTGTTACAGAATTTAATGTTTCAGGACAAAAAATGTATTATGATGCTTCTTATGGACAAAAATCTAACCGTAATGTTTTAGGCGTTTTTGCAGTTGGTCCTGTTACGCTTCCTTTCTTAAAATTACCAGACTCTAAAATAATTAACTATATTTTAGAAGAGTTAGATGAAATATTTAGCGGTAAAGCCTCTAAAAGTTATATAAAGCATATTTCTCAAAATTGGAGCAATGAGCCTTTTATTAAAGGTGCCTATGTTTATGATGAAGAAAGCTGGAGAACAATAAAAACACTTGGAAAATCAATAAACAATAAGTTATTTTTTGCAGGAACAGCTTATACCGAAGGAGATGATTGGGGTGGAGTTCATTCCGCTGCACGCTCAGCTATAAGATCAGTAAATGAGATATTA
This sequence comes from Tenacibaculum agarivorans, assembly GCF_001936575.1. GTDB lineage: Bacteria > Bacteroidota > Bacteroidia > Flavobacteriales > Flavobacteriaceae > Polaribacter > Polaribacter agarivorans. The sequence goes on along the minus strand of NZ_MSMP01000033.1, from coordinate 9,772 downwards.
GATTAAGACTCACCGTGAAGCTAAATATTACAGATGAACTGTATCATAACATTGGTAAACAACAATACTTAGTTTTCACCCTTTATTAAACTTTACTATTTAACTAAAAATTAGTCTTTGAGAATCAATTCCTTTCATACTTTAGTTTTTATAATAAAATACTAACTATGAATACAGAAATAAAAAAGGTTTTTTTAAGCATTTTAATACTAACAGGTTTAACTGTTACATCTCAAAATTTACCAACTGAACCAAGAAGTGGATATGCTTTCCAACTTGGAAGTAAGTTTACAATTAAACTTTATCCTACTGATTCTATAAACTTTAATTATTCCATAGTTAAGTTTGAACCTTATCAAGAAATTATTGACACTTGGGACAATGATAATGTATTCGAGAAAGAAGGAGAGAAAAATACCATAGATTTCTTTTTTGGTTTAGGTACAAGTGGTGAAACCGAAAAAGAAAAAGAAAAAAACATGAAAGTTCTTCTACTCATGAAAAATAGAACCCCGTATTCTTTAAACTACAAATCTGATATTCAAAGAGAAGAAAATGGTAAATTCGAAAAAACTTCTAATGTAGGAACACATTCTGGTTTAAAAGGTATTGAAATATGGCCTTATATGATTTATCAGATCGGACTAAAAGAATTTAAAAAAATGAAATAACAACACTCACTACTCTGCAATAAAAGAGATAAAACTTTAAACTAATATTTCAATTTATCTAATACTATATTACTATGAAAAAGTGAATACGTTGATCAATACCAAAATGTATCCAATATTCGAAAATCTGTATAAAAATTAAGATAATCTTGCCTCTACCTTTGCCATATTAATTTGAAATAAAATATAGTACCAATGGCATCAAATCAATTTGGCAAACAAGGATGGACACCAGAAAGAATAGGGAATTTAAATGGTAAAACTTTTCTTATAACAGGAACTACAAGCGGTACTGGGTTTGAAGCCTCCAAAATACTTCTGTCCAAAGGGGCAAAAGTAGTTATGCTAAACCGAAACGTTAAAAAGTCAAAAGAAATCATTGCCATTTTGAAGAAAAAACTAGATAATACGGTAGATGTTTCTTTTATTCATTTAGACTTAGCTAAACAAGCTTCTGTGCAAAAAGCCGCACAAGAAATAATTGAAAAAACTTCTCAAATTGATGCACTCATTTGTAATGCTGCTATTGCTCAAGTCCACAAACAAGAACTTACAGTTGATGGTTTTGAAAGTCAACTTGGTGTAAATCATTATGGCCATTTCAAACTACAAGGCCTACTCTACCCTTTAATTGAAAAGTCAAAAGGTCGAATTGTGGTTGTAGGTAGTGAAGGTTATAAAATGGGAATTAAAACTATCAAATTTGATGATATCAACTGGAATAATAACTATACTCCAAATAATGCGTATAGTCAGAGTAAATTAGCTCAGATTATGAGTGTTTATGAATTACAAAATAGATTAAAAAATGCAGGAAGATCTACTGTAAATGTATATGCTTGTCACCCTGGTGCTTCTCGAACATCATTAATCAAAACTAGTGGTAGTATAATGACTCGTTTTATTTGGCAACTCATGAAGTGGTCACCTTTTGTACAATCTGCTGAAAAGGGTGCTTATCCACAATTGATGTGTGCTACAGAGCCTAATCTAGATCAAAACTGTTTTTATGGTCCAACAGGAAGGAATTATTGGACAGGTCCAGTAGGAGAATGTAAATTAGAATCACATGCAAAAGATAAAACTATAGCTAAAAAGTTGTGGGAAGTTTCAGAAAAAGAAACCAATTTTAATTGGAATATTTAAATTAGTACAATGCAACATTTTAAAACATTATCATCTTATTTAGAATATTTAGAACTACCTCTTCCTGAACATCCTATGTTTAGTCTTTTTAATTCAAAAGGAAATGGATATTTACCTTGTCCAAGAGAAAGTTCCCCTCCAATTACTAACGATTGCTATACCATTAGTTTTAAAAAGTTTGTAAAAGGAAGTTTAAATTATGGACGAACAAAATATGATTTTACTAATGGTGCTTTAATTTTTATTTCCCCAAAACAAGTATTGCAATGGGACAATAGTGTTGTATTTGAACAAAAAGGTTTTTCAATAAACTTTCATAAAGATTTTCTAAATGGAACCGAATTAGCTCAGCAGATAAAAAAATACAGCTTCTTTTCTTACTCAACGAATGAAGCGTTACATCTTTCTCCTAAAGAAGAAAAACAAATAGAATCCATAGTAGAAAATATTGAAATTGAATATCAAAATAATCAAGATAAATTCAGTAAGGAAATTATTATTTCTCATTTGGTTACTCTTTTAAAATATGCCAATCGCTTCTATGAAAGACAATTTTTAAACCGAAAAGAATTATCAAACGATTTGCTAGATCGATTCAATCTATATTTATCCAAATATTTTGAATCAGGACAACTACAAGAAAAAGGTATTCCCAACATCCAACATATCGCAAACAAACTATCTGTATCACAACGTTACTTAGCTGATACACTAAAAAAAGAAACTAGTAAAACTACTACTGAGCATTTACAATTATATTTAATTGATGAAGCAAAGAACATTTTATTACAACCTCGTAAGAGCATTTCGGAAGTAGCCTATGAATTAGGATTTGAATATCCTCCTTATTTTTCAAGACTATTTAGAAAGAAAGAAGGTGTTAGTCCTACTGAATACAGAAAAAAACATAAACTGAATTAAATCATGGAAATAATAAAATTAGCCACAGAATGGGCAAAAGCCGAAGTTTTTTCAACACGATTTTTTATCTTTTTTGCTATATTATTTTTAATTGCAAGTATTAGTTTTTGGCTGTTAGGAAAAACGGATATAGCAAAAGCATATGTTATTCCAACACTAGTAGCAGGTAGTTTACTTTTAATTATAGGTTTGGGATTAGTTTTCACTAATACATCTAGGATTACAACATTTGAAACTGCTTATAAAAACAATCCTTCTACATTTGTTAAATCAGAGATTGCCCGAATCGAAAGTACTCTAAAAGAATATAAAATCATAGTTTTTAAAATTATTCCGATTATAATTATTATAACCGCTTTACTAATCATTTTTATTAATACACCTACGTGGAGAGCTATTAGTATTACAACTATTGGAATGTTGATTATTATTTTATTGATAGATGGAACAGCTCATGCAAGAATTGAGGTCTATCATAAAACATTGAAATCAGTAGATCTACAAAATGAAATCAAAAAATAATTATATTTAAAAATTCATTACAAATACAACACGATAATTTTTGAATTAAAGGACTATGAATAACTACAAATTGCTTCTAAAAATGAATTTAAAAAAAATTATATTTTCCTTTATAGTAATGCTTTTTATAGTTAATACTACCTATTCTCAAAATAACACTCCTAATATAGAAGTAGAGAAAAAGCATCTATCACAATTAGAAGAAGGTAAAATCATTATTAAACAGTATTATAAAAAACCTATATCGTTTTACAATAAAAACACCATTGTACTAAATGGTACTTCTAAAGGAGAATTCATTGAAATTGAGATTCAGGGAACCATAAAAGACTTTCAATACATCAAAATTGAAATGGATAGTACTGGTGACTTACATGAAAGTAAAACTCTTAGTGCATTCAAACAATTATCTGATCAGAGGATAATAATTAACACCAGTATTCCCGAAGGAATACCAGCAGAAAAAATAAAATGGAAAAGTCTTTCTAATCAACAGTACGAATTTATTATTGCAGAAAACGGAGACAGTAAAAAACAAATCGAATTTATATTAGACTAGTAAAAAAATCTTTAGTACAGACTTTATTAAAGTTATCACAAAAATTTAAATCAACTTAATACGTTAATAACATTCACACAACACATTTTTTAAAAACATTGAATAAATAAAAAAATAAATGCCGTATCTAATTTCATTAGTGAAATAATTATCGTGATTATTAGAACTTTTATAACATTTCAACTGATCAAGTATAATGATTATAGGAAAAGTAAAAAATCATGTATTACAAATAGAACTCCTAATCAGTTAATCTATATTAATACAAAAACTAATTCAGTTCTTTTTAAAGAAAAATAAAGGATAGTTCTCAATAGTTTATGCTCTTTTTTATAAACTTATAGATATTTTAAATTTGTTTTTTGAAAAGAGCTTAATTAATTTGTTAATTCACAAAGTATAAATGAACAAACAAGAAATAGTACATGTACAGAAAACCTATTTTAAACTACTTGAGCAACAAAAATTTAATCAGAATGATATAGACTATACTATACTTGAACAGCTAAAACCTACTTTAAATAAATTAGCTGAAATTGGAAATTCCGTAATTTCTGTTTTTGACCTATACAAAAAACAACATGTTTTTAATTCATTTAATATTGGAGAATTATTAGGTTATAATTCAAAAGACATTCAATCTATTGGGGAAGATTTTTTAGATTCAAAAATTCACCCAACTGATTATGTAATGCTTATGAAAAACGGAATACGCCTTTTAAAACTCTTTAAAAATATTCCTATTGATGAAAAAACAAACTATAAACTGATTAGCGAATTTCGTGTCTTAAACGCCAACAATTCATACGTTAGAGTTATTGAACAACAACAGGCTTTAAAAATCACGAGCAATGGTAGTATTTGGCTAGCATTAAGCATTTTGGATATTTCACCTAATCAAAAAAACAATAATGAATCTATTGTATCTGAATTATTAAATTTTAAAACAGGACAAACAATACCTTTTATTGATCATACAGAAACTAGTGCTTTACTTACACAAAGAGAGCTAGAAATTTTAAAATTTGTTAAAAACGGTTTATTAAGTAAAGAAATATCTAATAAACTATCAATTAGCATACATACTGTTAACACTCACCGTCAACGAGTATTAGAAAAGTTAGGAGCTAATAATTCTATTGAAGCTGTTAATCTAGCTTCAAAATTAGGTATTATATAGATATACTGATAAATCAGTATTGCTTCAGGAATATTGAATACAGAACTTTGAAATATCCAAATCAAAGTAGATGTTAAAGTTATTCAAAACACTCATATTTTTTCTTATTTCTATTCATGTTTTTCCTCAATTACCAACACAAACCATTCGCGGAAAAGTATCTGATCAAGCCATTAAGTCACCCTTACCTTATGTTAATATATCTCTCGAAGGAACAACTTTTGGGACAACAACAGATGAGAATGGAAATTTTACTATTGAAAATATAGCTATAGGTAGATATGATATCAAGGTTTCATTTATAGGATATGAACCCCTTACCTTGAAAGAAATACAAGTAACTTCTTCCAAGGAAGTGGTATTAGATATTGCAATGAAAGAAAGCCCTACTACACTCGACACTGTTATAATACACTCAAAGATTAATAAACAACAACCTTTAAATCAAATGGCAACAGTAAGTGCAAAAATGTTAAGTATTGAAGAAGCCAAACGTTTTGCTGGTGGCTTTGACGATCCTGCTAGATTAGTTTCATCTTTTGCAGGAGTATCTAGTAATGTAGGAAATAATGCTATAGTAGTAAGAGGAAATAACCCACAAGCACTGCAATGGAAATTAGAAGGTATTGAGATTTCTAACCCCAATCACTTTGCTAATTTAGCTGCTTTTGGTGGTGGTGGACTCACAGCTTTAAGTACACAACTTTTAGCTAATTCTGATTTTTTTTCTGGGGCGATGCCAGCAGAATACAGCAATGCTTTATCTGGCGTATTTGATATTTTTATGAGAAACGGAAATAGTCAAAAGCACGAGCATACTTTTCAGCTTGGGGCTATTGGTATTGATCTCGCATCAGAAGGTCCTTTTTTAAAAAAAAATGACGCTTCCTATATTTTCAATTATCGCTACTCTACTTTAGGATTGCTTGAATCATTATTACCTAAAAATGCAGAAGGAACATCCTATCAAGATCTATCTTTTAAACTAAACTTTCCCACAGAGAAAGCAGGGACTTTTTCCTTATGGGGTATGGGCTTGCTTGATCGTTCTGGTTCAAAAGCAAAAGAAGACAATAATCTATGGCAATATGATTCTGACAGAGAAAATGAAAACGTAAAGCAGTTTATGGGAGTAGTAGGGATTAGCCACAAACTTTTATTGAACCACAAGCAATATTTAAAAACCACACTTGCTCTAACAGGCAATGGAATTGATATGCATACCGAAAGATTAAACAACTCTTTTAGCTCTTTTTTTAAAAACGAAATACAGAATACAAATCACAACTTAGTTCTTAACTCGTTCCTAAACACCAAATTCAATGCAAAGCACACTAACAAATCTGGATTTGTTGTCACCAATATGAACCACAATATCTTCTTAAAAGAAGCTATCTCAGAAACCTCTTCACCTACTATTGTAGACCAAAAAGGAAATAGTACATTAATTTCAGCTTACAGTAATTCTATGTTTCATATAAATAATAAAATAGACCTAAACATTGGACTAACCGGGCAATGGTTTACGTATAATAATACTAGATCAATAGAGCCAAGATTTGGCATAAGATATAATCTATCTCCAACGAAAACACTTAATCTTGCTTATGGATTACATAGCCGTTTAGAACGTTTGAATTACTATTTCATTAAAGATAATTTTAATCAATACATCAATAAAAACTTAGATTTTTCTAAAGCACACCATTTGGTATTAGGTTACAACATTAGCATATCAAAACTTACTCATTTTAAAATGGAAGGGTATTTTCAGTATTTATTTGATGTTCCTGTAATACCCAACAATTCGTTTTCCCTAATCAACCAACAAAATGATTGGTTTTTTAATGAAAAACTTCAAAATTTAGGTAAAGGAAAAAACTATGGCTTGGATATTAGTTTTGAAAAACACCTTTCCAAAGGGTATTATTATATGGCTACAGCCTCTTTATTTAATTCACAATATCGAGGAGGAGATCGTATATGGAGGAATACACGTTATAATCGTAATATCGCTTTAAACTTTCTAATCGGAAAAGAATGGGTATTTGGTAAAAGGCAAAATCATAATTTTGGCATAAATGCACGCTTAAGTTTTCAAGGGGGTGATCATTACTCTCCTATAAATATATCACAATCAATTATTAGTCAAGATGTTGTTTTTGATGAAACAAAAGCTTTCACACAACAATATGCTCCTGCTTTTACAAGCCATTTTACTTCAAGTTATAGACTTAACAGTAAAAAAACAACTCATGAAGTTGCGCTTAAAATCATCAATCTTACTCAATATGAAGAACCATTAGGGTTTCGTTATAACTTTCGAACTCAAATGGTGGATGTAGAAAGTGAAGCTACATTTATTCCTAATATTAGTTACAAAGTCGAGTTTTAAAATAATCTTAGAAAACATTACCAAACATTACAATTATTATTGTTAGTAATCTATATAAATAATACCAGCAAAAACTTTATATACTTAATACTATTATTCTAATTATCTACATATTAAAACCTTTTATTATCAATTGAAAAATGACAAAATTGTAAGAGAATCTCATAAAAAAATATTTGAAATTGATACTAATTATTGGATAGGATATTATTGGTGGATTATCAGTAATCAAAATTATGATTTACATTTTAGACACGATGGTGGTATTTCTAGAGCGAAAAACATATTAGCTATCTTTCCTAAAAAGAAAATCGGTATTTCAATCTTTACCAATCAATCTTCCATGAAAATAAATGAAGAACTTAATCAATTATTATATAAAATCTATGATGATCTTAAAAATTAATGGTAAACCAAGTCTATAAATTACACAAGGGATCATATTTGAATTTATATTATGAATGGTTACTATTATTTGCTTAGTTAATATTATGATTTAAAACCAAATAACAGAACCCTAATTTTATTTGCCATTAAACTTAACGCAACTGGTTGCATTAAAAATAAATACTTATTTTTGGGACTTAGTTGCAATAACAAATTAAAATAATACTTGTACTGTAAATTCTACAAAAAGTAAATCGTTTATCGCTGAATTAGAGCTTAAATCCAAATTAGATTTTTATTATGAACTATTTACAAAAACAGAAAAGCAGCTGACAAAATCAGTATGAAAGTAGCAGAATTAGTTAAAAATTGGGAAGTAGGTACTACTCCAATCATACTTAATCAAATACATGATAGTTATGTAAACATTACTATCTACAATAGGGATATTCATGCTTTAGAAAAAGAAATCAATAGCCTAAAACAAAAGAAGATTAGATGTACCTCAAATGGAGATATCAATGTAATATTGAATGAACTTCAGGAAGTTGTTCAGCTAAATCAAAATTCTTTTTTACTAAAAGACATTCAAAACCTTTTATTCTCATTCCAAGAAATTACTAAAAAGAAAAATTTCAACCTGTTTTTAGCCACTGTTACTACTAATATGTGCAAACGATTCCATATGGATTGTAATAGTTTACGAATGTTGTGTACCTACAGTGGTCCTGGTACTTTATGGCTAACAGAAGAGAATATCAATAGAGAAGCATTGGATTCTTATGAAAACAATGAGGCCATAGTAATAGATCTTAAACACATTCAGCAAACGAAAACAGGAGCTGTAATTATTTTAAAAGGGAATAAATATTCAGAACAAGGAATACAAGGAGTAGTACATCGTAGTCCTACCATTGAGGAAAGTGGAGAAAAAAGACTATTACTTCGTATTGATATCAATTAATTTTAAGACAAAAACTAACATCCATAACATATTTAACTGATTAAAAATGACTTCGGAACTAATAATTGAATTGGAAGAAGGACTTAAACTAAATCCGCAATTTGAAAAACGTGGCGGATTACTACCTGTTGCTGTCCAAGAAACAGCTACGGGTCAAATTTTAATGTTAGCTTCTGTAAACAAAGAAGCTTTATCAAAAACATTAAAAACTAAAATGGCGACATTCTGGAGTACTTCTCGTAATCAACTTTGGACAAAAGGCGAAACCTCTGGAGATTATCTTAAAATCGATACTATTTTAATCGACTGTGATCAAGATGCTTTAGTTTATCAAGTTACCTTAGTTGGAAATGGAGTTTGCCATACATTTGATTCAAAAGGAAAACATCGAAAAGCTTGTTTTTACAGAGAACTTGACATCGAACAAAACAGTCTTCAATTTATTAAAAACATGAAATAAGTAATTTAGATATGATAACAGAAAAAAAACTTCCTGTAACTGTTTTAAGTGGTTTTCTTGGAGCAGGAAAAACTACATTATTAAACCATGTTTTACATAACAAAGAAGGCTTAAAAGTAGCTGTTATAGTTAATGATATGGGGGAAGTAAATGTAGATGCTGACTTAGTAAAAAATGAAAATATATTATCTCGCACAGAGGAAAAACTAGTAGAAATGAGCAACGGTTGTATCTGTTGTACGCTGCGAGAAGATTTAATGATTGAAGTAGAGCGCTTAGCCAAAGAAGATCGTTTTGACTATTTACTTATTGAAAGTACTGGAATAAGTGAACCAGTACCTGTAGCTCAAACCTTTTCTTTTGTAGATCAAGAAAGTGGTATTGACCTTTCTCAATTTAGCTATATTGATACTATGGTAACTGTGGTAGATGCTTTTAATTTCTTTAATGATTTTGGAAGTCCTGAACAATTAACAGATCGTGAGCTTACAGATATTGATGGAGACGATAGAACAATTGCTGATTTACTAACAGATCAAGTTGAATTTGCTAACGTTATTATTTTAA
>NZ_MSMP01000032.1 GCF_001936575.1 Tenacibaculum agarivorans | reverse complement strand
CTTAGAAAGAATAACTGGTGAAAATGTTGGATTCTATGCTATCCAACAAGGAACTTTAGATAATGCTAACTATAATATCATACTTATTTCTAATGATTTTGAAATCACTAAAGCTGATCAAATAATCACATTCAATAGTTTATCTGATGTAATCTATGGGGATACTGATTTCAATCTAAATGCAACTTCTGATTCTGGACTAACAGTTACATATACTAGTTCTGATACTTCTGTGGCGACTGTTTCTGGAAATACAGTTACGATTATAGGAGTAGGAACTACAACTATTACTGCTAGTCAAACAGGAGGTATAAATTATAATGCTGCTACGAATGTTATTCAAACGCTGACTGTAAACCAAAAAGCAATTACCCTTACTGCTGATGCTGGACAATCTAAAGTATTTGGAAGTATAGAGCCTACTTTAACCTATGCTATTACTTCAGGTAGTTTAGTAACTGGAGATGTATTGAATGGAAACATAGAAAGAGTAACAGGAGAAAATGTTGGATTCTATGCAATCAATCAAGGAACTTTAGAGAATACGAACTATGATATCACATTTGTTTCGAACGATTTTGAAATCACTAAAGCGGATCAAACAATCACTTTCAATAGTTTATCAGATATAACTTATGGTGACGCTGATTTTAATCTAAATGCTACTTCGGATTCTGGATTAACAATTACCTATTCAAGTTCGGATACTTCGGTAGCAACTATTTCTGGAAATACGGTAACTATTGTTGGTGTAGGAACTACAACCATAACAGCTAATCAAGCTGGAAATGGAAATTACAATCCTACAAGTGATGTTAGGCAAACATTAACTGTAACGCCAAAAGCAATTACGGTTGCAGCAGGTATAAGACAATCTAAAGTATTTGGAACTAGTGATCCTAATCTTACTTATGCAATTATTTCTGGTAATTTAGTTGATAGTGATTTCCTTTCTGGAAACTTAACACGTGAAGTAGGTGAAAATGTTGGATTTTATTCAATTCAACAAGGAACTTTAACAAACCCAAATTATAATATCTCATTTATTTCGAATGATTTTGAAATAAAGAAGGCAAATCAAACTATTACATTTAATGATTTAGCAGATCTAAACTATGGTGATGATAGTTTTGATTTAACAGCAATTGCTTCTTCTGGTTTAGCTGTTACTTTCCAAAGTTCAGATAGTAATATAGCTACCATTTCTGGTAATACAGTAACTATTCTAAATACCGGAACAATTACTATTACTGTGAGTCAAAGTGGGAACAGTAATTATCATCCTGCAGATGATGTAGTAAAAACTTTAGTTATTCGTCCTAAAAAACAATTAACACCCAAACAAGAAAAAGAGAGTATTAAAATGTTCCCTAATCCTACAGTAAAAGACGTTCAAGTTTCTGATTTACCTCTAGAAACTACGCTACGAATTTACGATTTAAAAGGTGCATTAGTAAAACAAGTAACTGATTATAGAAATGGAGATACGGTAGATGTATCACAATTACCTGCAGGTGTATATTTATTGGAAATCACTTCTCCAAATCTTATCAGTCAAAGAATCATCAAAAAAATTATTAAAAGTTAAAATGAGGGATTTTCTATACAACTTCATTTTATAAGGGGGAAACAAAACACCACATACAATTGTGGTGTTTTTTCATAAAATAGCACATTTTATATCTCAAAACTAGGGTAATCTAAAATTTACCTGTACAGTTAATAGACAAACAAATTATTTTTTTGAGATTATAAACAACATGAGATATACAATTACCCTTTTAACATTTTTTCTTTGCATAACAATCTCTGCACAACACACAGAATTGGTCAAGGACATTAATCAAAGCTTCACAGGTTATGCTTATGTAGAATATATTACCGAATACAATGGTAGCTTATATTTTAGAGCGGACGATCAAATTCATGGGGAAGAACTGTGGATAAGTGATGGCACTACATTAGGAACAAAGATGTTTCTAGATATCAATCCAGGGAATCGTAGCTCTTCACCTAAAGATTTTGTAGAACTAAATGGCAAACTGTATTTTTCTGCTATTGGAGCTACTGTGAATCGAGAACTCTGGGTAACTGATGGAACTCCAACGGGTACCAAATTACTCAAAGATATCCGACCAGGAAGATCTGGTAGTGGGGCAAATGACTTTATTCTTTTTAATAATAAAATATATTTCGAAGCTAACGATGGTGTACATGGTAGTGAGCTATGGGTAACTGATGGTACGGAAGAAGGAACGCAAATGCTTAAAGATATCGCACCTGGCATAGCAAGTAGTTTTCTGTCAGATTTTGAGGTATTTGATAACAAACTCTATTTCGAAGCCAGCGATGGCGTTAATGGAGAAGAGTTATGGGTAACTGATGGAACCGAGATAGGAACTCAGATGGTAAAAGATATCAACCCAGGAATCAATGGTTCGCAGGTAAGTTATTTAACGACTTATAATGGAAAGTTATATTTTATGGCCTATCAAAATGCTACGGGTAGTGAACTATGGGTAACTGATGGGACTGAGTCTGGTACTCAATTGTTTGTTAATATTCATCCTGATACTGGGTGGTCTAGCCCTTCTTATTTATACGTCTTTAATGGAAAACTATATTTTAGAGCTACTGATGGTGTCAATGGAAATGAATTATGGGAGAGTGATGGTACAGTAATGGGTACTAAACTAACCGTAGATATTCTACCAGGATTTACTGGTAGTAATCCAAGAAATTTTGCGACTTACGATAATAATATGTATTTCAGTGCTTCTGATGGAACTACTGGACATGAATTATGGGTTACTGATGGTACTCCAATGGGAACTAGTATAGTAAAAGATATTGATCCCGAGCGAAGTAATTCTAGCAGTCCAGCAGATTTTACCATTTTGGATGGCAAACTATACTTTCGAGCTAATGGACCTATGGCAGGTCAAGAACTTTTTGTTACTGATGGTACCGAGTCAGGTACACAACAAGTAAGTTTTATTGATCCTTCTACAAGCAATAGTTCTTTAATAGATATGATTGCTTGGAATAATCAATTACTGTTTAGTGCTAGAGACAATATTACCGGGCACGAACTTTGGATTAGTGATGGTACCGAAGCGGGAACTCAATTATTAAAGGACATCAGAGTAGGAAGCTCTAGTTCTAGCCCAAGAGGATTAACTGTTTTTAATAATAAAGTGTATTTCCGTGCTAATGATAATATTCATGGACAAGAGTTATGGGTCACTGATGGCACAGAAGCAGGTACCCAGGTAATTGATATGACGGATGGAAGTATTGGTCATGGAGCTTACCATTTAACGGTATTTAATGGAAGTCTATACTTTGCAATGTATGATGTAGCTACTGCGGCACAACAGCTTTTTAAAACTGATGGTACTAAAGCTGGGACCGAAAAAATAGATGTTTTTAAACTACCTATGGGCAGTGCTATTGATATCCGTGGGATAGTGATTTTAGATGGTAAAATGTATATTGAAGCCTCTACCTCTACAGAAGGTGTCGAGATTTGGGAAACTGATGGTACTAGTTCGGGGAGCAAAATGGCTTTTGAAACAGGGGTAGGATTCGCTTCAAGTAATCCTTACGATTTAATCCCTTTTGATAGTAAGTTATTTTTCGTAATGAGAGATGCAACCAGAGGTGGAGAATTACACGTGTTTGACCCAGCTACATCTACTGTACAGTTAGTAAAGGACATTTTTACAGGTATCAATAGTAGTGGTGTAGCAGATTTATATGTTCATAAAGATAAACTCTATTTTCGAGCAGAAAACAATGTATATGGTCGTGAATTATGGGTGAGTGATGGTACAGAAGCAGGAACTCAACTTTTTAAGGATATACATCCAGGGGTAGCTTCATCTGGAGTAGGCTACTTTCAATCTTTTGGAGACTTATTGTTTTTTAGAGCTGATGATGGTATTCATAGTACGGAAGTTTGGCAAACCGATGGAACAGAAGCAGGGACATTTCTTGCTGCAGATGTTAATCCAACAAGTGGTTCAAGTCCTGTAGAATTTACTCCGTTAGGCAATAAGTTGTATTTCCGAGGGAAAGATGGTATCCATAATGATGAATTGCATGTCTATATTCCTTACGATTGCTCGGCTATTACTTCAAATAAATTATTCGTTACTCCTACAGGTAGTGAAACGAATACAGGGACTTCTTGGGCAGAAGCAGTTTCACTACAACAGGCATTAAAAATAGTAAGATCTTGTCCAACGGTAGAAGAAATATGGGTACAGCAAGGATCTTATGATCCAGGAACTAACAATAAGCTTTCATTTCATATTCCAAGTAATATTAAATTATATGGTGGCTTTAAAGGAACAGAAAGTGACTTATCTGAAAGAGACTGGACGAATCATCCAACTATCTTAAGTGGAGATCTTGGTATCCCTGGTGATACGCAAGGAAATAGTCAAACGATAATTACTATCGAAGAAAAAGAGAATATCACCATTGATGGTTTTATTATTGAAGAAGGAAACGCAACAGTCGAAAATAATTCTCGTGTTATAACAGATACACATGGTGGAGCTATGTTTGTGCGTAATGGTAGTGCTATTGAAATTAATAACTGTATTTTTAGAAATAATCAAGCCGAATTAGGTTCAATTATTTCCCACGCCGATGGTACAAGTTCTACTACTTTTACTAATTGTTTATTCTATGATAATACGGCAACGGTAACCGATGCTATTTATGCATACAATCAAAATTTGACCTTTACTAATTGTACACTCATAAACAATACAGTGCAGTCTGCATTTGGGGTTTTTGGAACCAATAATGGAAATATCACTTTAGAAAACACCATTGTTGAAGGTACACAAAATAGGACTGTTTTAATAACAGGTGCTGGAGTTCTAAGCTCGAATTATAGTTATCTAAAAGGAGAAAATCCATCTGGCACAGGTAATATTGATGGAACCACAGTCACAGATGTGCTTTTCAAAGACATCGCGGCAGAAGATTTTAGCTTGCAAGGAAGTTCTCCTTTAATAGATGCAGGAAATAATTCCGCAACTACAGTAGCTATAGGTTTAGGAGGAAAAGTAAGAATCATTGATGGTAATAACGATACTACAGCTACTATAGACATTGGAGCATACGAATTCGGTCAAGCTGAACAAACGATCACCTTTAATCCTTTAACCGATGTTACCTATGGTGATACAGATTTCGACTTAACAGCTATATCAGATTCAGGTTTAGCTGTCACCTACGTAAGTTCTGATACTTCAGTAGCTACTGTTTCAGGAAATACCGTAACTATTGTTGGAGCAGGAACAACTACCATTACCGCATCACAAGCTGGCAATCCTGATTTTAAGCCTGCTACCGATGTTCCACAAACACTTGTAGTAAATAAAATGGAAATTGATATCCAAACAGATAGACTTAGTAAAGAAATAGGAAGTAGTGACCCTACTTTATCCTATAGTATTACCAGAGGAAGCCTAGTCGGTAGTGATACATTTACAGGGAGTTTAACTAGAGTTGCAGGAGAAACTATTGGTACATATGCAATTTCACAGGGAACTTTAGCATTGAATAACAATTATACTTTAGGTTTTACTGGAGCAAATTTTATCATAGCTCAAAAAGTAATCGATTTTAATGCAGAAGACTTTTCGAAAAATGCGACTCTAGGAGCGAGTTATGAAATTGATGGTTTTAAATTTACTGTAAGTCCAGGTGTTATTCAAGAAAGTGCTTTTAGAGGTAATGCGGGTTCTAATGGAATACAAGCAGCACCTTTTACAGGAAGCACTGATAAATTTACGATTGAAGCTATCGACGGTTCAGCCTTTAATATAGATAGTTTTTACTTTTCAGATCAAGGTGGATATGGTGGATTGGCTACTATTACAGGATTCAAAAATGGAAGTTCTATTGGGAGTGATTCAGGAGGTGATATTAATCAAGGTTTTCATGATTTAACTTCAATATTTGATGATGTAGATAAAATAGAAATCACGCAAAGAAGTGGTTTGTTGGCAGTTTTTGATGATTTTGTGTTCAATAAAGTAAATCAAGCTATTACTTTCAATAATCTAACTGATGTCACTTACGGAGATACTGATTTTAATTTAAGTGCAAGCGCAGATTCAGGTTTAGCAATTTCATATATGAGTTCAGATACTTCAGTGGCAACAGTTTCTGGAAATACAATTACTATTGTGGGTGTCGGAAGCACAATCATCACGGCAAGTCAAGCTGGAAATAACAATTTTAATGCGGCTGCATCAGTAGATCAAACCTTAAAAGTAACCCCAAGAGAGATTACAATTACTGCTGATGCTGGACAAGCTAAAGTATTCGGAACTACAGAGCCTACACTAACCTACTCTATTACTTCAGGTAGTTTAGTTTCAGGAGATCTATTGAATGGAAACATAGAAAGAGTAACAGGCGAAAATGTTGGGTTCTATGCAATCAATCAAGGAACTTTAGGTAATGTAAATTATAACATCACATTTGTTTCGAACGATTTTGAAATCACTAAAGCGGATCAGACAATCACTTTCAATAGTTTAGCAGATGTAACCTATGGTGATGCTAATTTTAATTTAAATGCTACTTCGGATTCTGGATTAACAGTGACATACTCAAGTTCGGATACTTCTGTGGCAACCGTTTCTGGAAACACAGTGACTATTGTTGGTGTAGGAACTACAACTATTACAGCGAGTCAAGTTGGGAATGGAAATTATAATGCAGCTACTGATGTTACTCAGACACTAACTGTAAATACAAAAGCTATTACAATTACTGCTGATGCTGGACAAGCTAAAGTATTTGGAACTACAGAGCCTACACTAACCTACTCTATTACTTCAGGTAGTTTAGTTTCAGGAGATGTATTAAATGGAAACATAGAAAGAGTAACAGGAGAAAATGTTGGGTTTTATACCATCAATCAAGGAACTTTAGATAATGCTAACTATGATATCACATTTGTTTCGAACAATTTTGAAATCACTAAAGCAGATCAGGCAATCACATTCAATAGTTTATCAGATCTAACTTATGGAGATGCTGATTTTAATCTAAATGCAACTTCGGATTCTGGATTAACAATTACCTATTCTAGTTCGGATACTTCTGTAGCAACTGTTTCAGGAAGTACTGTAACAATTGTTGGTGTGGGAACTACAACTATAACAGCTAGTCAAGCTGGGAATGGAAATTATAATGCAGCTACAGATGTTACTCAGACACTAACTGTAAATCAAAAAGCTATTACAATTACTGCTGATGCTGGACAAGCTAAAGTATTTGGAACTTCAGAACCTACCCTAACCTACTCAATTACTTCTGGTAATTTATTAACTGGAGATGCATTGATTGGAAACATAGAAAGAGTAACTGGAGAAGATGTTGCGTTCTATGCAATCAATCAAGGAACTTTGGATAATACTAACTATGATATCACATTTGTTTCTAACGATTTTGAAATCACGAAAGCGGATCAAACAATCACATTCAATAGTTTATCAGATGTAACTTATGGTGATGCTGATTTTAATTTAAATGCGACTTCGGATTCTGGATTAACAATTACCTATTCTAGTTCTGATACTGCTGTGGCAACCGTTTCTGGAAACACAGTGACTATTGTTGGTGTAGGAACTACAACTATTACAGCGAGTCAAGTTGGGAATGGAAACTACAACGCAACTACTGATGTTACTCAGACACTAACTGTAAATCAAAAAGCTATTACAGTTACTGCTGATGCTGGACAAGCTAAAGTATTTGGAACTACAGAACCTACACTAACCTACTCTATTACTTCAGGTAGTTTAGTTTCAGGAGATCTATTGAATGGAAACATAGAAAGAGTAACTGGAGAAAATGTTGGATTCTATGCAATCAATCAAGGAACTTTAGATAATGTTAACTATGATATCACATTTGTTTCGAACGATTTTGAAATCAATAAGGCGGATCAATTAATCACTTTCAATAGTTTATCAGATGTAACTTATGGTGATGCTGATTTTAATCTAAATGCTACTTCTAATTCTGGATTAACAGTGACATACTCAAGTTCGGATACTTCTGTAGCCACTGTTTCTGGAAATATTGTAACTATTGTTGGTGTAGGAACTACAACTATAACAGCTAGTCAAACTGGAAATGGAAATTATAATGCAGCTGCGGATGTTACTCAGACACTAACTGTAAATCAAAAAGCAATTACAGTTACTGCTGATGCTGGACAAGCTAAAGTATTCGGGACTACAGAGCCTACACTAACCTACTCTATTACTTCAGGTAGTTTAGTAATTGGGGATGTATTAAATGGAGACATAGAAAGAATAACTGGAGAAGATGTTGGATTCTATGCAATCAATCAAGGAACTTTAGATAATGCTAACTATGGTATTACATTTGTTTCAAATGACTTTGAAATCACTAAAGCAGATCAGGCAATAATATTTAATAGTTTGTCAGATGTTACTTATGGAGATGCTGATTTTAATCTAAATGCTACTTCGGATTCTGGATTAACAATTACCTATTCTAGTTCTGATACTTCTGTTGCAACTATTTCTGGAAATACAATAACAATTGTTGGTGTAGGAACTACAACTATAACAGCTAGTCAAGCTGGAAATGGAAATTATAATGCAGCTACTAATGTTACTCAGACACTAACTGTAAATCAAAAAGCTATTACAGTTACACCAGACATAAGACAATCTAAAGTATTTGGAACTAGTGATCCTAATCTTACTTATACAATTATTTCAGGTAATTTAGTTGATAGTGATATCCTTTCTGGAGACTTAACACGTAAAGTAGGCGAAAATGTTGGATTTTATTCAATTCAACAAGGAACTTTAACCAATCCTAATTATAATATCTCATTTATTTCGAATGATTTTGAAATCAAGAAAGCAAATCAAACTATTACATTTAATGATTTAGTAGATGTAAACTATGGTGATGATACTTTTGATTTAACTGCAATTGCTTCTTCTGGTTTAGCCGTTACTTTCCATAGTTCAGATAGTAATATAGCTACCATTTCTGGTAATACAGTAACTATTCTAAATACCGGAACAATTAATATTACTGTGAGTCAAAACGGAAATAGCAACTATCATACTGCAGAAACAGTAACAAAAACTTTGGTTATTCACCCTAAAAAACCATTAACTCCTAGACAAGAAAAAGCAATAATTAAAGTATATCCAAATCCTACAGTGAATACTATTCAGATTTCTGATTTACCTTTGGATATTACTTTACGTATCTACACTTTAAATGGTGTATTTATAAAACAAGTGATAGATTATAGAAAAGATAGTATGTTAGATGTATCTCAATTACCTACTGGTGTATATCTATTAGAGGTTACTTCTCCTAATCTTTCTAGTACAAGGATTATTAAAAAATTTATTAAAAATTAAAATAAAGGGGACTATACAACTTCTTTTTATAGGTAAAAAACACCACTGTTATAGTGGTGTTTTTTATTTTTGATAACTATTAAACAAACTAAGCTTTTACTTTCTGTTTATACAAAACGTTTAAAACTAAAGCTGCAATTACTAAAACAACACCTAATACACTTAATAAAGGATACTGATCTCCAAACCATAACATTCCTAGAATCATGGTAAAAACAACCTCTATATATTTTAATGGAACAATTTTATTCACCGTACCTAGCTGATACGCTTTAGTCATAAATAACTGTCCAAAATATCCAAACAGCCCCAAACTTAATAGGATTAACCATTCTGTTCCTTTAGGTGTCTTCCAATTATTTATCGACAATAAACCTCCCAAAATAGTGGAAATCCACATGAAATAATTAACAATCACTACAGGATGATCTTGGTTACCAATCTTAGTAATTACTACATATACCAAGCCGCTAAAAAACGCAGAAACTAAAATTAAACTTACACCTAGTATATTGACTTCATTGGTAAATCCTTTTATCAAAAGTACCCCTACAAAAGCTATGAAAAAATAGAACCATTGCATTTTAAATATTTTTTCTTTCAATAGTACAACAGCTAAAATTGCGGCAAAAATAGGAGAAGTATATCGCAAAGAAACTGCAGTGCCAATAGATAAATAATCTGTAGAAGCGAAAAATAACCCCATAGAAGTTACACCTACCAAACCTCTTAACACCAAAAGTTTTTTTTGATTTCCTAACATTGGTATTTTATGATATATTAAATATCCCATAGTAAAAATTAAAGATCCAATAGCTCTAAAAAATACTTTTTGATAAGCAGAGAATCCTGCTAAGTATTTTACCGATATATTCATTATGGTAAAACACAATGCGCTAAGTAGCATTAAATAAATGGCTTTTTTCAATGTGTAAGTTTTAAGGGTATAAAAAAGTTTCTTAGGCTACAAACATAGGTTCAAAAAACGTGGAAAACCAATTAAATATAGAATTAAACTTATGCCTGTTTTTCTCTTATCTTTTAAACAACAGAAATAGACTTCAACGCATAAAAAAACCTCGAAATTCGAGGTTTTACTATTACATTATTTAATTTGGTTCTCTTTTAGTGAGAGTAGATTGGCAAACAGCTTATAGGCTCCAGGAACTCCTGCTGGCAACTCCCTAAAGAAACTTAATCCTGTGTAGATATAGTTTCCTTTTCCGTATTGCGCCACTAACAAACTTCCTTTTTTAGAAGACTCTCCTTTATCATTCATGGCTAGTATTGGAGTATATTCGTTACTCCACTTGTTAGGAAAATATAAGCCTCTTTCTTGCACCCATCCTTCAAAATCAGTATCCGAAATTTTATTAGGATAATTCAATACTGAATGTTCTTTAGCTAGCATTTTTACTTTAGCATGCTCATCCGTAACCCTATCTCTAGATAATTGCAATGTATATGGTGCTTTTACATCTACTCTTCTATTTGTATTGTACTGGACAATTACATTGCCTCCATTTTTAACGTACTCTAATACATACTTTTGCTTAAACTGTAATACTTTTTTCGTATTGTAAGCTCTAATACCAATCACAACCGCATCAAAATCACGTAATGAATTCTCATTAATACTTTCAGGAAGAATCTCTGTTACTGTATAACCTATTTGACGTAAACTTTCTGGTACTGCATCTCCAGATCCTTGGATATAACCAATAGATTTCCCTTCTTTTTTAATATCTAAACGAACTACTTTCGCTTTTGAAGGTAAGAGTACAGATTGCTTAGGAATATGATTGTAATTGATATCTATGAGTTCTTTATCAAACATAGTATTGGAAAT
Source organism: Tenacibaculum agarivorans (assembly GCF_001936575.1). Lineage (GTDB taxonomy): Bacteria > Bacteroidota > Bacteroidia > Flavobacteriales > Flavobacteriaceae > Polaribacter > Polaribacter agarivorans. The sequence continues at coordinate 46,056 of NZ_MSMP01000032.1, read as the reverse complement.
ACTTGCAATGGCTTCAATATTTCCTTCAGATTGGGTAGCAGAAGGATTTATAGTAAAATCAACAACTTGTTTATCTCCTTTCTGTTCAATATTGAAATCTACCTCTTGTGGTGTAACATTCCAACCGCTAGGAACTTTCAATGTTACTTTACCATTTACGTTTGCTTCTCCTGACCTAACTTCTACAGCTATTTTTTTGGATGTGTTATCTGAAAAAATAATCACCTTATCTTTTAATCTCGTTGTTACTTTAGGTAGCACTTCAAAAGGCTCATAAATCTCTCCTTTATCTCTTTGTGAATAACGTCTAATTACATTTTTAGTGAAAGAAATTGGTATATCTTCAATCATTAAATTGAATTTTACCTGAATTGGTCTTGGCGTTTCTGGTTTCCCAATTAATTCTTGATTATTTACAGTATACATTCCTAAATCCCAAGGATTAGATAACCAATATGGAGATGAATAAGAAATACCAGATAGTGATAAATTTTCCGTAAAATTCTCTTTCTTATTAGCTAGTAAATCTAAATTCTTTTCAACTTTTGATTTAGCAGGCAACCATTCTATTGAAGTTAAATCCATAGAAACTGTACTTCTATTTAATACTTCAAAATCTACTTTTACAGAAGAATTTGGTGTAGCACTAGAGGTTTTTGCTGAAGCTTCTAAATACAATCCTGCACAAGCTTCTATAATATTTTTTATTTCTTTTAATTTGATAGTTTTCCAATGCTCATCTTCTAATTTTTCTATCAGACTATATGCTTTTACAAGACTTGGTAAATGTTTTGCTGGATTTACAAAATCAAAATTTTGTTCTATTTCATATAAGATATCTCCTATTTCTCCCCCTCCTTTTACTCTATTCCAAGTGGTATTAATTCCTGAAAAAATATTCTTCTTATCTTTTGGAAAATCTCCTTTTAAAAACTCTACATACTCTGTTTGTCCTCCTCTTGTCGTTAATCTACCAAAACCTTGACATAAATGTTGGCTACTAGCTATTGATGCTAATTCATTATTAGAAACTCCTTTTAAAGGATAATACACACCAATATCGAAATTTAACATTTTACTTTTATCCGCTTTTTCGAATCGTTCTCTACTTCCATAAAACCACCACGATGTGTTGAAAAATAAACGGTTTGGTTGCCAAGTATCAGTATATTTTAATTGTTCTGGATATTTAGTTTTATCACCTGCCAAATCAAAAGCTTCAACGCTTAACATTGCAGATGTTGTGTGGTGACCATGGGTAGTTCCTGGCGTTCTATGATCAAAACGATTAACAATTACATCTGGTTTAAAAGTTCTGATTGCCCAAACTACGTCAGATAATACTTTATCTTTTTCCCAAATTGCTAATGTTTCATCTGGATGCTTAGAATATCCGAAATCATTAGCTCTTGAAAATTGCTGTTCTCCTCCGTCTACTCCTCTTGCAGCTAATAATTCTTGCGTTCTTATAACCCCTAACAATTCACGAATTTCTGAACCTATTAAATTTTGTCCACCATCTCCTCTTGTTAGTGATAAATAGGCTGTTCTTGCTTTTACTTTATTTGCTAAATACGCTATTAATCGTGTATTTTCATCATCAGGATGCGCCGCTACATACAATGCTGTTCCTAAAAAATTTAGTTTTTGAATTTTTTCGTAAATCTGATTGGTTGTTAACTTTTGTGGTTTTTGCGCTACTGCTGAAACAGAAATCAGCAAAAATGAAAGACAAACAAGTACTTTTCTGTTCATTTCTATGGGTTAAAAGATTGACAAACAAATGTAATCTTTTTAAACGCTAAGGAAATGAGTTTAACAAAACACTAACATTTTTATATGCTAGCTATGATTGGCTGTAAATTTTCAACTTAGAGATCTACTAGGTCAGAAGCTAGAAGCTAGAAGCTAGAAGCTAGAAGCTAGAAGCTAGAAGCTAGAAGCTAGAAGCTAGAAGCTAGAAGCTAGAAGCTAATAATAACTAAAAAAATAGAATCAGAAAGAAATAACTCCAAAATATTTTTAAAATTTAGATTCACCAACTTCTACCACAAATTCTCCTTTTTCATTGAGTAATCCTTGCTTTTGTATATTGTTCTTATCCTTATAAATTGCTAATACTAAACCATTATTGTAATCTTTTAGAGAACTATATTTAAAATCTAAAATGACATTTCCTTCCATATCTAGTAAACCATAACGGTTAAACCTATTGATAAAAATACCTTTTTTAAAATCTACTAATTGTTGTAGTGTTGAATTGACATGTGTTAAGTACTCTACATGAATAGCAGGAGTCAGAAATTGATGTGCTTTCTCTTGAAATTTTACCTTTATATCTTTCCCAAACTCTTTCACTACTGTTCCATTCTTGTCTATAAGTAAAACTGGGGACATTTCATCTTTTTGAACTAATGCATAACCTTTATAAAAGTTAGTAGCAAATCTATATTGTACATCGATCACTAAATCATCTTTGGAGTCTATATATCCAAAGAAGCCACTTTTTGATAATACTTTCGCTCTACCGCTTAAAAAAGAATAAGGTTGTTTACTATATTTTGCTGGTATTACCTTTTCTCCTTTTGTATTTATAAAACCATATAAATTATCATCCGTTTTAAATGATGCTAATCCTTCTGAAAAATCATTAACTACTTTATATACTTCAGGAATTACTGTTTTCCCATTTCTGTTCACAAAACCAAACTTATTTTTTTTAGGATTGTAAATTTTGGTTAATCCATCATTAAAGGCTCCAAAAAATCGCTTTAGTTTAGGGTTATTAAACCTCATTTTCTCAGAAAAAGATAAGTTCATTTTCTTAGCTATCTGATTTAAATCAGTTTTATAAAGAATTTTTAATTCTTTATCCAAATATATATACTCTCTCTTCTTTTGAATATTTTTTACTGCTAAATATGTATCGTTATTAAAAGAAATGATGTCTTGATATACAAAATCGCTTAGAGGCTTTTTATTTTTTATGGAAATAAATCTACTTGCATACTTTTTTGTGTCATAATCTTCAAAAATACTATTCTTGAGCGTTGCGCTATTTTTACCAGGTTGAAATGTATTTTTCATTCCTATGTCTGTATATACAATATTCCCTTTATTGTCTACTATTTTATATTTAGAATTATGTGTTACCCAAAAGTGAGTACCATCATATTCGCTTATAACAATTCCTGTAAATTTATTAGCTGATAAAAGTCCCTCTACTTTTTTTGTTTGAGATACTAATAGTAGTGTACACCAAAGGCATACAAATGTAATTTGCTTTTTCATTTGGTAAAGAGTTATTTGGTTTTTAGACACTAAACTTAACCAAAAAAATAAAACTTTATTATGTAGACTATCAATAAGTTATTTAAAAACAAACTTCCTAAGACAGGATAATAGTGTAACTATCCAACAAAATACTCGTCTTTAAACCCTATCAAATATAATTTTTCTTGTGCCCTGGTAACCGCAGTATATAACCATCGTAAGTATTCAACACTGCTTCCTTCTGGTAAATATGGTTGTTCAATAAAAATAGTTTTCCATTGACCTCCCTGTGATTTATGACAAGTCATGGCATAAGAAAATTTAACCTGAAGTGCATTAAAATATTTATTCTTCTTTACTCCCATAAACTGCTTATACTTTGATTTTTCATGGGCGAAATCTTCTTTTACAGCTTCATACAATTTATTGGATTCTTCATAGGTTAATGATGGACTTTCACTTGTTAAGGTGTCTAATAATAACACTGTATCAAAAGGCTTCATATCTGGATAATCAATCATTCTGATAACAACTTCGGCAAATTTAAATCCATATAATTCTTTAATTTCATGAATTCGCATTACTTCACAGATATCACCATTTGCTATAAAGCCTGCAGAAGAAGAATCTTTTAACCAGAAATAGTTGTTTTTAACTACCATAACATAATCACCAACAGAAATTTCATTCTCTTGTCCCCTAATTTTTGTTCGGATTTGTTGGTTATATTGATTTGCTCTTTTATTAGAACGAACAATAATTGCTGTATCTTCTACTCCTATTTCTCCATCATACGATTCTGTAATCGCATCTTGGATGTCATAACCATCTTGAAGTCTTACTATATCTGGAAAGTCTAAATCAAACTGAAACTCTATTCCTTCATTTTGAATCAAAAGTCTTAAATCTGTTGCATTGGCTAAAATTCCAGAATCTTGTTGTTGGCGTACTACTTCATCTAATTCAATTTCATTTATATCTTTATTGTAATGTAAAGAAAGTTTATCTCCATCTAACGCTGGACTTACATCTAGTTTTACTGGTGGTAATTGAGCCGTATCACCAATAAACACCAGTTTACAGTTTTTTCCAGAATACACATAAGAGATTAGATCGTCTAATACCGATCCATTTTCAAAAAGTTTTGCGTTTTGAACCTGATCAGATATCATTGAAGCCTCATCTACAATAAAAATCGTATTTGTATGCTTATTCGGTTGCATTACAAAACTCACGCCACCATTGGATTGTTTTTTAGGAAAGTAAATCTTTTTATGAATTGTGAATGCCTGTCTTTTAGAATACCCTGAAATTACTTTTGCCGCTCTACCTGTTGGTGCTAGTAATACTGCTTTTTTTCCTATTTTCCATAAATTATGTACTATCGTACTGATTACAGTAGTTTTACCTGTTCCTGCGTACCCTTTTAATAAAAACAAAACATTACTGTTATCACTGAAAATGAACTCAGTAAGTTGATGAATTAACTCTAATTGTTTTGATGTTGGATCGTACGAAAAGTTTTTTAGGATTTCTTTATGGAAATCACCAGCAGATTTCATCATATGCTAAATAAATGCACAAAGGTACGCGTTATTATAAATAATTGTTTTTATGATTCAAAAAAAATTGTAGATTTGCCATTATCATACATAAAAATCTGAAGAATAATGTTAGCTTTTATTTTAATCATTTTAGCAGCAACCGTAGCTGCAGTATTATTAGCTTATTTAATAGTAAAGTTTGTTCCTTTAAAATTAAGAGGAATTATCTCTATTGTACTACTTGCTATTTCTGGATACCTAGTGTATTTAATTTACAATGGTGTAATGGAACCTATTAAATTTGATATAGAAAAAAGAAAGCGTTATGCTGATGTAATCAAGAATTTAAAATTAATCCGTGAGGCTGAGGTTAAATTTAAAGAATCAAAAGGGAAATACTCTAGAGATAAAAATGAGTTAATCAAATTTATAGAAAATGATTCTTTAGTATTAACTGAAACTAACAACTATACAGAAAAAGTTGATAAAGGTGGAGGTATCTTTGTAGATGTATCTAAAAAAAGAATTGACACTACTGGATACGAACAAGTTCTAGATTACTTTAAAGGCAAAAACTATAAAGAAATGTTCAAAGTTCCAGGAACAGACAAAGAATTCGAACTTACTGTAGGTGAAATCGAAAAAGTAACTGGATTATTTGTTCCTGTTTTCTTAGCTAAAACTGACAAAGAACCAATACTAAAAGGTTTACCAAGACACCTTGTTAGACAAGAGTTAGAAGCTGTTCAAGCAGATCAAATCAAAGGAGCTATTGTTTCTGTAGGTTCTTTAGATGAAGTTTCTACTGGTGGTAACTGGCCTCCATTTTATGACAAAGAAGATGCAAAAGCTAAAACAGAAGAGTAATAAAGAAATATTATCTGAACATAAAAGCTTATCCATCCAATTTAGTTTGGATGGATTTTCTTTTTGTATTAAAGATAGTGTTACCAACGAAATCTTAGTTTTAACAGAATACCCCTTTTCTGAAACATTAAGTTCACCTAGTCTTTTATTAGATAAAATCACTCAGATTTTTGAAAGTGATAAGGATCTTCAAATAGATTTTGACACTGTAAAAGCTATTCATGAAAATAGACTAGTTACTCAAGTACCTAATGATTTTTTTGATGAATCTCACCTTAAATCATATTTAAGTTATAGTATCAAAACATTAGCTTCTGATTTTGTTGCGTATGATGATTTAACAATAGGTGCTAAAAATGTGTATGTACCTTATGTTAACGTAAATAATTTCTTATTTGAAAACTTTGGTGAATTTGAGTTTAAACACCATTCTACACTATTAATTGAACAACTTACTGAAAAGTATAATCAGCATGAAAATGATATTATGTTTGTTCATGTTACACATTCAAATGCTGATATACTTATTTTTAGAAATGGAAAGTTTGTGTTATTCAACTCCTTTTCTTTTCAATGTAAAGAAGATTTCATCTATTATATTCTATTTTGTGCTGAACAACTAAACATGAATCCTGATGAATTTTCTTTATATTTTGCAGGACACATTATTGATGATTTTGAAACGTATTCTATTACTCATAAGTACATAAAAAACATTGAATTTTTACAACCTAATCATGATTTCTTAGAAAAATCTGATTTTTTCTTCCCACATTCTCACTATACTTTACTTTCATAATGCGTATAATTTCAGGAAAATATAAAGGCAAACGAATTTCTGCTCCTAAAAAGCTACCTGTTAGACCTACTACTGACATGGCAAAAGAATCTTTATTTAATATTCTAAATAATCTGTATTATTTTGATGCTATTAGTGTATTGGATCTTTTTGCTGGTACTGGTAATATTAGTTATGAATTTGCTTCTCGTGGTACGGAAAATATATATGCAGTTGATGCTCATTTTGCTTGCGTAAAGTTTATCAATCAAACTGCAAACGAACTTGATTTTCCTATAAACTCTTTTAAAAGTGATGTTTTTAAATTCTTAGAAAAAACTACATTAAAGACAGATGTCATTTTTGCTGATCCACCTTATGATTTTGAAGTTAACCAATTTTTAAAAATAGCCGATTTGGTTTTTGAAAGGGAACTTCTAAATGAAGAAGGTGTATTAATAATTGAACATTCTAAGCATACTGATCTAAGTCAACACCCAAAATTAAGTTATGAAAAACGCTATGGAGGTAGTGTTTTTAGCTTTTTTGATTTTTAAACTTCGTCTTTAATAAAACTTTAACCTTATAAAACCGAAATTTAATAACTATAACTATAGTCATAGTTATTAAATTTATATATTTGCCTTGTCAATACATTAAAAACCAAAAAATATAATAAACAACTACTCTTAAATTTTAAAATGAAAAACAAAATATGTCTGCTATTCATTCTATGTAATAGTATATACTTAATTGGTCAAAAAAAACTAGAAAACGCTGAAGATTATATTAGTTATTTAAAAATTGATTCTATCCAAAATGACACTGTTGTAAAGAAGAAAATTATTAACCCATATTTTATCGAAAATTGGGATACTATTCATGTCAATGCGTATAGAAATAGTAAAGTAAAATTTCCTTTTGAAATTAAGTTTTCTGATTCAACCTATGCATCTCCAATTCCCAAAAAGCATGTAATCACTTCTCGTTATAGCTGGAGGAGAAATAGACCCCATAGAGGTATAGATATCGATTTGGTAACTGGCGACAGCGTTTTTAGCATATTACCAGGAAAAGTTCGTTATGTAGGTCGTAGTTCAGGATATGGAAAAACAGTTGTAGTAAGGCATCATAATGCTTTAGAGACTGTTTATGCACATTTATCTGGCTATATAGCAAAGAAAAATGATATAGTTACCAAAGGGCAAGCTATTGCATTAGGTGGTAGTACAGGTAGATCTAGTGGTAGTCATTTGCATTTAGAAACCAGATATAAAGGAATTGCTATCAACCCTGAATATTTATTAGATTTTCAAAGTGATTGTAAAATTAGATCCAAAAACATGTGGGTAACCAGAGACTGGGCTACTACTTACTATCATAGTCCTAGAAAACAGAGCAAACTCGTTACTTTAGATTCTTATGAAAAAGCTTTAGCTTATAAAAAACGTAAACGTAAAGTTTACATTGTGAAAAGTGGAGATACACTTTCTGGTATAGCTTATAAAAACCATACTTCAATTAGCCGAATTTGTAAGACTAACAAAATTAGAAAAACTAGTACGTTAAGAATTGGTCAAAAGTTGATTATTTAACGACTACTTCACTAAAACAAAAAACTCTAACTGCAACGGTTTTAATTCTTGCTTTAATGTTTGAATAAAATCGTTGCCATATTCTAAATAGTACTCGGAAAAATTACGTTGACGCTCTTCTAAGCTTTGTTTAGGTAGCAATTCATCTTGCAGTTTTTTAATTCGTTTTACTACATCTTCTTGTTTTCTTTTTTCTGCTCTTAAAAGACGTTTTTCTAAATTTACCAATCCTTTCAGTTGTTTTTTCTCTTGAGCATTAACTGCACCAATGAAAGATGCATCTGTTTGAGATGCAATGTCTCTTAAAGTAGAAAACTGTTCTTCTAACACGGCTTTTTGAGCCATAAAATCAAACGAAACTTCTGAATTTTCAGTTACTTTTTTTGCAATTAAAGTGTCTTGTTTCAAGAATAACTCTTCTAGTGAAATCGATAAATTTTCTAATTTTCTGTGTTGTTTCTCACTAATTACTTGTACAGAATTTCGTAGTAACAAAATTGGAAATGGTACATTAACTGTATTGAAATAGTTTTTCAATTGCATCCAATACGCTAATTCTCCCCCACCTCCGATATAACAAAGATTGGGTAAAATTACTTCTTGATATAAAGGACGCATAATTACATTTGGAGAAAATCGTTCCGGATGATTTTTTACTTCTTCTAAAATTTCCTCCTTTGTGAAATGTGTGTTTGTATTATTTATTTTAAATCTGTCACCTTCAAAAATAATACGCTCACGAAGTCCTTCATTCAAATAAAATAAATTAATCTCTCTAGGATTTACTTGTATTTTATAAGATTCTTCTAATACTGCATTCGTTTTTTGAACGGATTGATATGACACCGAATCCATCAAATCTTTTACGATAAAAGGATTGAACAAAGCTTTTAATCTTGAATCGTCAGCATCTATAATAACTAAACCGTAAATTTTAAAAAGACAATTGGCTATGTAGCGAGTGGCATCAGCAAGGTTAGTATATTTTAGATATCCTTCAGAAAACAATTCTTTTAGATAAATAGCATTTTTAGAAGTTCCTAACTTATTCGCAAATACATTGAAAACTTCTGCTAAGCCTTCTGTTGAAAATCTACCTACTCCTCCTTTTTGATCAGAATTCCATTGTATTTTTCCTCCTTTGAAATTAAAATAATTAATCTCATCAAAATCATGATCTTCTGTAGCCATCCAGTATACAGGAACAAAATTCTTATCAGGAAACTGCTGTGATAATTCTTCGGCTAAATTAATAGCAGATATAATTTTATATAAGAAATATAAAGGACCTGTAAATAAATTTAATTGGTGCCCTGTAGTAACTGTAAATGTATTTTCTAATGCTAATGCATCAATATTTTTTTGAGTTTCTACGGATACTTCTACTCTTTTATATTGATCTTGTAACACTTCGACTAGCGTATTTCGATGTGCTTTGGAAAAAGACGATTTCTCTTTAATTTGTTTTTTAAATCCATCTAAATCAGGATAATTACCATGATAAATCTTTAAATTTTCTTTTCTATCTACATAATCACACATCATTTTCGAAAAAAAACCCGTTTTCTTAAAAGAAATATAAGTGCTACAATCACTCTCTGTTAACGACATTAGCCAAATGTTTTGAGTAAGGTAACAAATTTAATGCTTTGCTTACAACTTGAATTCATCTTAACAAAACTTTATTAAATGTAATTCTCTATTTTTATAGCCAAATCAGTCTAAAATGCAGTTTAAAAATCCTGAAATTCTATATTTCCTCTTTTTCTTAATCATTCCTATTTTAGTACACTTATTCCAATTAAGGAAGTTTAAAAAGGTGCCTTTTACTAATGTAGCTTTTCTTCAAAATATTATTATAAAAAATAGAAAAAGTTCACAAATAAAAAAGTGGCTAATTTTATGTACACGATTACTTTTAATTACTGCTGTGGTACTGGCCTTTGCTCAGCCTTTTTTTAGTAATACTACAGTTGAAAATAATAACCATATTGCTATTTATCTAGATAATTCTTTAAGTATGAATACTAAAGGTAGCAAAGGAAACTTATTAAAAGTCAATTCTCAAGAAATTGCAGAAAGTATAAATCCAGAGTATACCTATTCTCTATTAACTAATGCGACTGTTTTTCAGAACATTTCAGGACAAGAGCTTAAAGAACAACTACTTTCTATAAAAAATAGTACTCAAAAATTATCTACTAATGACCTTCAAATACAGTTATCTAACATAAAGGGAGCAACAGAAAATATTATTATTTCTGATTTTCAAAACGTAACGGCTTCTTTACTTAGTAATCCCAATACCCCAACAACGCTAATACAAACGCTTCCAGAAAAAAAAGACAATCTTGCTATTGATAGTGTATATACAAATGATAGCACAAACAATAAAATTACTGTAAGTGTTACAATTAAGAATCAAGGAGAAGCAAAAAACAATGTTCCAATTGCTATTTATAATGATAAGAAACTAATCAGTAAACAGACTTTTTCTATTGAAGCAAATGCATCCTATGTCGCTACATTTTCTACAGAAAAAACAAACTCATTTTTAGGAAAGATAAAAATAGATTATAATGATACTTTTGATTTTGACAATCAATTTTTCTTCACAATAAATACTAATGATAAAATTAATGTTTTAGCTATTGGCGAAGTTTCTGACTTTTTATCTCGTATTTATACTGATAACGATTTTAACTTCATTCAAAATACAGTTCAAAACACAAATTACAATGCTATAGAACAACAACAATTAATTATACTAAATGAAATTGACAACATACCTCAAAGTTTAATTACAAGCTTAGTTGACTACACAAAAAAGGGAGGAGATATTATTATTATTCCTAATGAACAATCAAATATAAACTCATACAATACTTTATTTAGAAGTTTATCTCTAGGAAAAATTAATAGCGTAAGAAAAGATTCATTAAAAATTACTACAATCAATTTTAATCATCCCTTACTTAAAAATGTTTTTGATAAACGAGTGACTAATTTTCAATACCCGAGTACTTCGATGCATTATGAAACCAGTTTAGTCAATAATAGCACTATTGTTTCTTTCGAAAACAATACGCCTATGGTAAGTCAAATAAAAACATCTGATGCAAAAATATTCTGGTTTGCTACTCCTTTAAGTAAAAAACATAGCAACTTTACAAATTCTCCATTAGTAGTTCCTATTTTTTATAATATGGGACAACAGAGTTTAGAAGTATCTAAATTGTATTATCTCTTAGCAGAAAAAAATAGTATAGAGATGAATATGCAACTTAGAAAAGATGATATTCTAACCATAAAAAATAGTGATTTCTCATTTATTCCGTTACAACAAACGTATCAGACTAAAGTAAAGTTAACTACTGAAGATCTTCCGAACATAGATGGATTTTATGATATAATGAATAAGAATGATTTTATTCAATCCATAGCTTTTAATAATCCTAAAAACGAAAGTTCTTTACATTACTTAGACACAAAAAACATCAACCAAGAACATCAAAATATAAGTTTACAAAATTCAGTACAAGATGGTTTAAAAAAAATCGATAGTAAAAACAAAGTTCATTGGCTTTGGAAATGGTTTTTACTTTTAGCCATTGTATCTTTGCTGCTAGAAATTTTGATTTTAAAATACTTTAAAGTATGACCACGCTTTTGAAATCGGCAAAAATAATTGATGCTGCTAGTCCTTTTCATAATACCACTAAAGACATTTTAATTGTTGACGGAATTATTACTGAAATTAATGATACAATTCCAGCTAAAGAGGAATATACTACCGTAAACCTTGAAAACTTACATGTTTCTAATGGTTGGTTCGACACTAGTGTTTGTTTTGGTGAACCTGGTTTTGAAGAACGTGAAAATATTGAAAATGGTATACAAGTTGCTGCTAAAAGTGGTTTTACAAAAGTTGCTGTAAATCCGAATACAAATCCTATTGTAGATCATAAATCAGCTGTAGAATTTTTAATCAGCAAGGCAAAAGAATCACCTGTCGATTTGTATCCTATTGGGGCATTAACACAAAAAAGTGTAGGTATTGAAATGGCCGAGTTGTTTGATATGAAACAGTCTGGAGCTATTGCTTTTGGTGATTACAACAAACCTATTGAAAACGATAATTTACTGAAAATAGCATTATTATATGCACAAAACTTTGATGGTTTAGTGCTTAGTTTTCCTAAAAATAAAAAAATAGCTGGTGAAGGTGTAGCTCACGAAGGAATAAATGCTACTAAATTAGGATTAAAAGGTATTCCTGCTCTTGCTGAGGAAATACAAATTGCCAGAGATTTATTCTTATTAGAATACACTGGAGGAAAACTTCATATTCCAACTATTTCTACTGCAAAATCAGTAGAATTAATAAAAGAAGCTAAAGCAAAAGGATTGCAAGTTACCTGTAGTGTTGCTGTTCACAATCTTTTATTAACAGATGAAAAGCTTTTTGGTTTTGAAGCTAATGTTAAAGTAACACCTCCTTTACGAACACAAACAGATGTTGATGCGCTGATTAATGGTGTAAAAGAAGGAATTATAGATATCATAACTTCAGACCACAATCCTATAGACATAGAAGATAAAAAAGTAGAATTTTCTATTGCAAAAAATGGAACTATTGGTTTAGAAAGTGCATTTGGGGCATTAAACACTATATTAGATATTGATACCATAATTGCATGTATGAGTCATAATCCAAAATCAATATTTTCAATACCTAATACGAGTATCACTATTGATTCTCAAGCTAATTTAACCTTATTTAGCCCAGAAGGTGAGTATATTTTTGAAGAAAATTCTATACTATCTACCTCAAAAAACAGTATATTTATTGGGGAAAAAATGAAAGGTAAAGCATATGGAATTTATGCTGACCAACAACTTATCTTAAATATTTAATCTTATGAAAAACTTAACTACCATAGAAGAAGGGAAAACAAACGCTATTATCAGTTATATCACTATCATTGGTACAATAGTAGCTTTAGTATTAAATAACTCTAAAAAAAATGAATTTGCTAGTTTCCATATTCGTCAAATGGTAGGGTTAAATATACTTGCTCTTTTGAATAGCTGGGTTGTATTAAAATTCTTTGGTTTAATCCCATATTGGGCCATAGCTGGTATTACAATTGTATTATGGTTTATTGGTTTTATGGGAGCTATTAATGGAGATGAGAAAAAAGTTCCTATTTTTGGGGATTATTTCCAAGATTGGTTTAAAAGTTTATAATATTAATGAGTTTATATTTTAAGGTTAGAGAACCTAAAATTACTACCGAGAATCCTAATGTATTGATTTTACTCCATGGATATGGTAGCAATGAAGATGATTTATTTTCTTTCGCAGAAGAACTTCCAGAAGAATTATTAATAGTTACCGCAAGAGCTCCATATGAAATGGGTTATGGTGGCTATGCTTGGTATGCTATTAATTTCGATGCTAATAATGAAAAATTTTCAGATCTAGATCAAGCTAATACATCTATTGAGAAAATAGCTGATTTTATTGATGAAATTAAAGATAAATACAATACTAATAAAACCTTCTTGTTAGGTTTTAGTCAAGGTGCAATTCTAAGTTATGCGTTGAGTCTAAAATACCCTAATAAAGTTCAACATGTTGTCGCATTAAGTGGCTACATAAATGAAGATTTATTACCAAAGGAAATCCCTAATAACATTACAACTGATTATTATATTTCTCATGGTATTGTAGATCTAGTTATTCCTTTTATTTGGGCAAAAAAAGCTCCTGAATTTTTGTCTAAACTGAATCTTCAAAATGAATTTTCAGAGTATCCTGTTGGCCATGGTGTAGCGCCACAAAACTTTTATAGTTTTAAAAATTGGATCAATCAGAGGTTATAATTACAGTATAAATAAATTCTATATATATTAAATTCATTTAAGTAGATATAACTTACCTTTGCGGGATATTAAATTTTTGAATATCTAATATCTTTTTAACCTAAACATAATAATATGGATATTTTCACTCACCAAAATGCATACAAGTGGTTTGTTCCTATTTGTGCCTTAGCAATTGGTATTGAAATGTATTTTAGCTATAAACGAAAAGCTAAAAACTATGAATTTAAAGATGTTTCTACAAACGTATATTTTGCCCTAGTTAATGTTTTATTAGATGGTTTAATGTATGGAGCTTCGTATGTCGTAATGGATTTCTTTTTTGAATATCGATTTATAAACTGGGAAAATACAGGTTTCTTATATTGGTTTATTGCCTTTGTTGGACAGGATTTCTTGTATTACATTCATCATTATGTAGATCATCATTCACGATTTTTCTGGGCAGTACACGTTACACATCACAATTCTGAATATTATAATATTTCCACAGGATTCCGTTCACCAGTTTTACAGCCCTTTTACCGATTTATGTTTTTAATTCCTTTAATATTAATAGGAATTCAACCTTTACATATCATGTTTGCTTATGCAATGAACCAAAATTATGGTACGCTATGTCATACAAACTTTATCAAAAGGAACAATCGTAAAGGTGTGGTTGGTTTCTTATTAAGTGTATGGGAGTATATTTTTGTAACACCATCTCATCATAGAGTTCACCATGCTTCTAACATCAAATATTTAGATAAAAACATGGGAATGTTTTTAATTATATGGGATAGAATATTTGGAACATTTCAGGCTGAAGAAGATGAAATGGAGTATGAGAAATTAAAATTTGGTTTAACTAAACCTTTAGAAGATAAAGGACCAATTAATATTATTTTTCACGAATGGAAAGAGATATTTAAGGATTTTTTTCATAGAAAGAAAGATTTACCCTTAGGTACAAGATTAAAATATGTATTTATGCCTCCAGGCTGGAGTCATGATGGTTCAAGTAAAACCAGTAAAGAATTACAAAAAGAACTTCAATTAGAAGATCAATAAAAAAAGCGACTAAATAGTCGCTTTTTTTATTGGGTTCAATTTCTTCTATCCTAAAATTTGATCTGCGTGGGCTTTCGTTTTCACTTTTGTAATTACATCTTCTAACACTCCATTTTCATCAATAACAAATGTAGTTCTATGAATACCGTCATATTCTTTTCCCATAAATTTTTTAGGTCCCCAAACTCCAAAAGCATTAATTACTTCTTTATCCTCATCTGCTAATAAAGGAAAAGGCAGCTCATGTTTGTTAATAAAATTTTGTTGACGCTTAGCACTATCTGCACTTACTCCTAAAACATCATACCCTTTAGAAAGAAAAGTTTGATAGTTATCTCTTAAATCGCAAGCCTCAGCTGTACAACCAGGCGTACTCGCTTTTGGATAGAAAAATAACACTAATTTTTTACCTGCGTAATCTTCTAATTTTATAGTATTTCCAGCTTGATCTTTAGCTTCAAAATTTGGTGCCTTATCTCCTACTTTTAATGTTGTCATAATTAGTATTTTTGTTAAGTAAAAATACTGAAAAAATGAACAAAACAGAAAAAGTTCAATTTGTAATTGATACTTTAGAACGATTATATCCTGAGACTCCAATTCCTTTGGATCATAAAGATCCATACACTTTATTAATTGCAGTATTAATGTCTGCTCAAAGTACAGATGAACGTGTAAATAAAATTACTCCGTTATTATTTGAAAGAGCTGATAACCCTTATGATATGGTACAACTTACAGTTGATGAAATTCGAGAGATTATAAAACCTGTAGGATTATCCCCTATGAAATCAAAAGGAATCTTTGGGTTATCTCAAATTTTAATTGAAAAACATAATGGTGAAGTTCCGCAAAGTTTTGAAGCTTTAGAAGAACTTCCTGCTGTTGGACACAAAACTGCTAGTGTTGTTATGGCACAAGCTTTTAATATCCCTGCCTTTCCTGTAGATACCCATATTCATAGATTGATGTTTAGATGGAACTTATCAAACGGAAAAAGTGTAGCCCAAACAGAGAAAGATGCTAAACGTTTATTTCCTAAAGAATTATGGAACAAGCTACACTTACAAATTATTTATTATGGAAGGGAGTATTCTCCTGCTAGAGGCTGGAAACTTGAAAACGATATTATAACTTCCGCTATAGGCCGTAAAACAGTAATAGAAGAATATCAAAAGAAGAAGAAGAAATAAACTTTGGAAGAATATAATAGCAAAAAACCACTTCTATATGTAGTGGTTTTTAAGATGAGTCATTTAATTAATATGATCTAGGACGGGTTACAATTTCCATTAAAAATATCCTCTTTAGAAGGATTATAATAATTATCTGAAACATAATAATGCCCTTTGAAACCTTTGTTTTTAATTAAACTTTGTAACCCACAAAATGACTCTAAAGATAAATTTTGTGTTAATATTATCTCCCTTCCAACAACAGCAAGTCCATTAAATCCTTCTAAGTCCTTTATTTTCTTATTATTGTGTAAGATTAATGCATTCTCTATTGAAGTCAAATTCTTTAATGCATCAATATTAAACAAACCTGGATTATTTTGTACCTGCAAGGATCCACCAACTGACTCTAAATTATTTAATCCTTCAACATGTGATAGATTAGTATTACCATCTAATAGTAAACTTTCTCCTACTAAACGTAACTTTGCTAAACCATGAAGAGATGTTAGATTTAAATTTCCTCCTATGATTAGCGAGCCTCCAACTCTACTAAGTTTTTCTAAACTGTCCAAATCTGATATACTACTATTATCTGTTATGATTAAAAAACCTTCTACTAGATTCAAGTTTTCTAATCCATGAAGAGATTGTAAGTTATCATTTTCAGAAATTCTTAAATCACCTTCTATAGAGGTTAAATTTCTCAAAAAACTTATATCCACTATAAGTTGATCATTATCTTCTATCAAAACATTCCCTGTAACTATTTTATATCCTCTTTTCACAAACTCTTCCTTTTTTGTGAGTTCAAACTCTCTATTTATGATTAAATCTCCTTCATAAATAATACTCTGTTGTTCATCAACTTCTTCTGAACTACATGAAAAAAGGAATGTTACAAAAAATAATACTACTACAAATAGGTTGCTAAATTTCATAATAATTTTAATTAATATTCGCGAAAAATTGAAGCTAAAATTCACAGCAATCATTTCTCATAATTTTTGGGGCGAAGATATAAAAAACTTCTTTTGTAAAATAAAAGTGCTTGAACGAAATTTATGAGATAAGATATGGAGTTTTTCTTTTAGATTGATAACTAAGAATTACTAATTATTGTTATTCAAAATATAGATTTTATAATAATCCTTTTAAACCAAGAGTTTATATTAAGTAAATATTTTGAGAATCCTCCTTTGGGGTAAAAATAAAAAAGCTTCAGTAGTAACTGAAGCTTTTCTTTGTTAGTTTAAATTCATCTCTATAAAAGAATTGTCTTGCGTTCTTATAACTTTAAGACTTTTAGAAAAATTTAAAATGAATTCAATAGTTTTTCTACTTGGGTTCATCTTATAGTCAGATGATTTTTCAGAGTAAATGTGCGCCATATAATAAATTTTGTATAGTATTTCTATCAATAACGCCATAATTTACAATTTATTATTAGTTCACTAATATTATATTATTCTTTTCAATTACTTTTCTTAAATTAATTAAAGCATATCGCATTCTACCTAAAGCTGTATTTATACTTACACCTGTATTTTCAGAGATTTCATTAAAGCTCATATCCATATAAATACGCATTTTAAGCACCTCTTTTTGTTCGTCTGGTAACTCTTCAATTAAGTTCTTTACATCTGAAAGAATTTGATCTTTAATAATTCTTTTTTCTGCATTTAAAGTATCATCACTAATAATAGAAAAAATATCAAACTCATCAGAACCATTATTAAATACCGGCATTCTATTATTCTTTCTAAAGTAATCGATTACTAGGTTATGAGAAATTCTCATTACCCAAGGTAAGAATTTACCTTCTTCATTATAGTTTCCTTTTTTAAGTGTTCGTATTACTTTAATAAACGTATCTTGGAAAATATCTTCTGCAACATCTCTATCTTGAACTTTACTATAAACAAAACTAAAAATTCTTTGCTGATGTTTTTTAATTAGAAATTCTAGAGCAATTTCTTTACCGTCTATATACTCTTTGACTAAGACACTGTCTTCGCATACTTTCTTATACATATCTATTACTTTTAATGAGACACTTCTATCTCGGTTGGGATTGATTTTAATTTTTAAAAGTAATTTTTATGTATAGGCGTATGATATTTAAACGGTTACAAGGACCACAAATATATTTTTTTATTTTTAATCTACAAACTTTAAATATCAAAAAAATATATTTTTCTTATTGTGCTATCAGTTAAACTTATCAAATGGTTACTTATTAAGTACATATAACCTTTTAGGAGATATAGATTATGATTTGAGACTTCTTTCTTTTATAGAATTACTACAATACAAAAATATATTACTTCTAATCAATAAAATACTCCAGTTAAAAAAAGCTTTAATTAAAACACCATTATTTTTAGTTATATTTAAAATAATAAATCTTAAATAACCTTTTATTATGTTAAAAACAATTTCAAATCTAGGTCAACCTCTAACCAAAAATCAACAACAATCCATTAATGGTGGGGCTTATTATTGTTTCATTCACAGCTATAGTGATTTAATAGCATGTGAGGAACGTGGTGGAGAAATTGTGTATTGCGATCCTACTGTTGAATGTGCTGCAGATGAATAACACATATTTCAAATAAAAAAGCGAGCTATGGCTCGCTTTTTTATTTTTATAATATACCGTTTTAGATAAATTCACTTCATAAATATTCAAAAGAAACAATAGAAAACATAATATTTATTGTTCTTAAAGATACTGATAAAAACAAATAGAAATGATTTTTTAAAAGGTAAATTCTTTCAAAGAATCTAAAAATAATCACGATTAATATGCTACTTTTTCTTAAAATGTAATTACGTATAGATTATTTTCTAACCTATAAAAGCCTTATTTTTACAACTTATTTTTGAGTACATGAATACTGACATTTCTAAAGTAAATCCCAAAGAAAATATTATAATAAAAGGAGCATCACTACATAATTTAAAAAATATTGATGTTGTTATTCCTAGAAATAAATTAGTCGTAATTACGGGGCTTTCTGGTTCAGGAAAATCTTCGTTGGCTTTTGACACACTGTATGCAGAAGGTCAAAGACGATATGTTGAGAGTTTATCTTCTTATGCCCGTCAGTTTTTAGGCAAATTGCATAAACCTAAGGTAGATTACATAAAAGGAATTGCTCCAGCTATTGCCATAGAACAAAAAGTAAATTCAACAAATCCTAGATCTACAGTTGGAACTTCTACTGAGATTTATGATTATATTAAACTTTTATATGCCAGAATTGGTAGAACCTTCTCTCCTATCTCTGGGAAAGAAGTAAAAAAACACACAGTTACTGATGTTATCAATTATATAAAAACTTTAGCTGAAGAAACACGATTATTACTAGTCGCACCAGTAACAATACCAGAAAAAAGAACTATTGAATCTTTATTGCAAGTTTTAAAACAACAGGGATACGCTAGAATAAAATATAACGACGAAGTTTTCCGAATTGATAAGTTTCCAACTGATAATTTTAAAGATAATTCTATTGAATTAGTAATTGATCGTGTAGTAATTCAACATAACGAAGATTTTTACAACAGATTAGCAGATGCTGTTCAAACTGCTTTCTTTGAAGGTAAAGGAGTTTGCTATTTAGAAGATGTAGATACTAAAAGTAAAACCGAATTCAGTAATAAATTTGAATTGGACGGCATTACTTTTCTAGAACCTAACACACATCTTTTTAGTTTTAACAATCCATATGGAGCTTGTCCTACATGTGAAGGCTATGGAAATGTGATTGGTATTGATGAGAATTTAGTTATTCCTAATACTGGATTATCTATTTATGAGGATGCAATTTTTCCTTTCAGGACAGATGCTTACAAATGGTATAAGGAAAGTTTAATCTTAGCAGCTTCAGGTTTTGATATTCCAATTCATAAGCCTTGGTTTGAGCTTACCGAAGAGCAACAACAATTAGTTTGGGAAGGCACATCTCAGTTTAAAGGTATAAATGATTTATTTAAAGAATTAGAAGAGAAAAGTTATAAAATTCAAAATAGAGTAATGCTTTCACGCTATCGTGGAAAAACTACTTGTAACGATTGTGGTGGAAAAAGATTACGAAAAGAAGCTAACTATGTTCAGGTTTATGGTAAAAATATTTCTGATTTAGTGAACTTACCTCTAGACGAGCTTAGTGTGTTTTTTAAATCTATTCAATTGAATGCATATGAGGAAAAAATAGCAAAGCGATTATTAACTGAAATCAATAATCGATTACAATTTTTAACTGATGTTGGTTTAAGTTATTTAACGCTAAATAGAGCTTCAAATACATTATCAGGAGGAGAAAGTCAACGAATAAATTTAGCGACTTCCTTAGGAAGTTCACTAGTAGGATCTATGTATATTTTAGACGAACCTAGTATTGGACTCCACCCAAAAGATACAGAACGATTAATTAAAGTTTTAAAAAACCTAAGAGATCTAGGAAATACTGTTGTAGTAGTTGAACATGATGAGGATATTATGAAGGAAGCAGACTACATCATTGATATTGGTCCTGAAGCTGGAACTCATGGAGGACAAGTAGTCGCAGAAGGCACTTATGATAAGTTAATTGCATCTGATACACTAACTGCTAAGTATTTAGCAGAATCTTTAGCCATTGAAGTTCCTGAAAAGAGAAGAATAACCACCAATTTCATCAAAATTATAGGTGCACGTGAAAATAATTTAAAAAATATCGATGTTACTTTTCCTTTAAATAATCTTACTGTAATCACTGGAGTATCTGGTAGTGGAAAAAGTACGTTGGTAAAGAAAATCTTATATCCTATCCTTCAAAAGAAATTAATTGGTTATGGCGATAAAATTGGTCAATACACCAATGTAGAAGGTAGTTATGAAAGTATAAAACACGTTGAGTTTATAGATCAGAATCCAATAGGTAGATCATCACGTTCTAACCCTGTAACTTACATTAAGGCTTATGATGATATCCGCAAGTTATTATCCAACCAAAAATTAGCTAAAATTCGTAATTACCAACCTAAACATTTCTCTTTTAATGTTGAAGGAGGAAGATGTGAAGTATGTAAAGGTGAAGGTGTAGTTACCATTGAAATGCAATTTATGGCCGATGTTCATTTGGAATGTGAGGCTTGTAAGGGTAAACGATTTAAAAAAGAAATTTTAGAAGTTACTTTTCATGATAAGAATATTGATGATATTCTTAACTTAACTATTGATGATGCTATTACCTTTTTTACAGAACATGATG
Organism: Tenacibaculum agarivorans; assembly: GCF_001936575.1. Classification (GTDB taxonomy): domain Bacteria; phylum Bacteroidota; class Bacteroidia; order Flavobacteriales; family Flavobacteriaceae; genus Polaribacter; species Polaribacter agarivorans. The sequence continues at coordinate 24,621 of NZ_MSMP01000032.1, read as the reverse complement.
CTAAAAAAATAGCCAATAAGCTAAAACCGCTACAAGATGTTGGTTTGGGTTATGTAAAATTAGGACAATCTTCTTCTACCCTTTCAGGTGGTGAAGCACAACGAATAAAGCTAGCTTCCTTTTTAGTTAAAGGGAATACAAAGGATAAAGCCTTATTTATTTTTGATGAACCAACTACTGGATTACATTTCCATGATATAAAAAAATTATTAGCTTCTTTTAATGCTCTAATAGATAAAGGGCACTCTATAATTGTTATTGAACACAATGTAGATTTAATTAAATGCGCCGATCATATCATAGACCTAGGTATTGAAGGAGGTAAAAATGGTGGAAATTTAATTTTTGAAGGTACTCCTGAAGATTTAATTCAAAATAAAAAGTCAAAAACTGCAATTTTTATTAAAGAAAAGTTAAAAAAATGAAAAAATATTTTTACATTACTGTAAAATTCAGGCGTTATGACAATATTATCCCCAAAGAGAGGTAGATTATTAATCGCTGAACCTTCAATTTTGAATGATGATTCTTTTAAAAGAAGCATTGTATTGATAACTGAGCATTCAAATTCCAGTTCTGTTGGATTTATATTAAATAGACCTTTAAATTATGTTCTAGAAGATTTGATACCTGATATTGAGTGTAATTTCACGATATATCAAGGAGGTCCAGTTGAGCAAGAAAACTTATACTTTATACATCGTATCCCCGAACTTCTAGAAGGTAGCATAGAAGTTGCTCAAGGTATTTATTGGGGTGGTAATTTTGAATCACTCAAACAACTGTTGAAAGAAAATATTATTGACCCTAATGATATTCGTTTTTTCTTAGGTTATTCTGGTTGGGGCTCTAAACAATTAGAAGAAGAGTTAGAAACACAATCGTGGTTTGTTTCTGAAAATGAATTTGAAAATATTTTCGAGGAAGATGAAGAAGCCATATGGAAAAATAAACTCTTAGAAAAAGGTGGAGAATATAAAATATGGGCAAATGCTCCTGCTGATATTAAAATGAATTGATTGATTCTTTCAATATTTATAAAATTTATTCTCATAAGTAATACATATTTTACCCAAATTCGAGTTATCCTTGTCTTGTTATTTATACATTCTTATATTAGCGGAAAATATTACTTATGTTAAATAAAAAGTTTCTACCAATTCTTATTCTTTTATCTATTTTTTCTTGTGATACTCCTAAAGCAAAACACAACAGTCTTTTAGATGTAGAGGAAATTCCTGAGTGTAAAATTATGATTATACTTGGAGATGATAGAAGTGGCTCTTCTGAAAGCATTCAAAAGTTAAACAAAGAAGATTATAAAACTATTGTTGATGTAATTAATCAAAATGGAAGTGGTTATTTCACCTCAACTATTATTGGTAATCCCGCTCCTAATTCTAAAGAAATATTTAGACTTAAGGTAAGTGCATTAAAGCCTTATAAAAACATATTAACTTCTGAACATCCAACCTTATCTGAACAAGCAAAACAGAAAAAACATAACGATAAGGTAAAGGCTAAAAATGAAAAAATTAAAAAGAAAAATGAGTCTAAACTCAACAGTTTTCTTTCTAAAACCGTTCAAAACTCTATTGTAAACTACAAGCCATATAAAGGAAAAGATATTACAAATATAGATTTAGCTTTTGGACACATCAATAAACTATTAAAAGAACCTAATGTAGATGATTATGACAAAATAATGGTTGTATTGTTTACAGATGGTGTAAATGAACCTAGAAGATCTGGAAAGATTGAAAAAATTAAAACAACATTAGCTTTACCTGATAATGCTGAACTCTTTTTAATTGGCTGGAAAGACACTTCTATTTTTGAAGGATTAGAACTAAATGAGTTTGAAGGTAAAGAAGGGTTCTTTAGTTACATAGAAGATTTTGAATGTTTATAAAAAATTAATGTTATGATTATAAATTGGGACAAACCATCTACAGATGAATCAGAAGATCTTTTTAAAATTTCTGATGAGTTAGCGTCTAGAGCTAATACTGCTTCTAAACGTGCACGAGATACATTTGAAGCCTTAAAACCTAATGAGGAAAAATTAGGAAAATGGGATCAAATAATGTCTAATGCTTATGTAGTTCCTTTTACTATAGCTTTTGTAGTAATCTGTATTTTAGAATATTATTTCAGTAGAGAAATATATAGAGATATTTTACCTCAAGCTCCATGGGTTATTGGCGTTGGTATCATTTTTATATCAATAGTTATTGCTGAACTTATGGTTGGTATGTTAAGTTCACATACTCGAAATAAACGCTTTTTTGAAGAAAAGAAAGTTCCATCTAATTCTGCCAAACCTGAGTCTGATATTAGAAAAGGAATACTTAGAGACGTTAAAATTCAATTTTTTATAGGTTCTATTTTATTTTCTGCCATTGGAGTAGCTATATTTTATTTCTCTAAAGAACGTGTAGCAAGAGAGATTTCAGCTGGAATAAGAGAATCTGCTTTTGGTATTCAAGATGTTTTACCTGTTTTGTTTTATGTGTTAGAAGTATTAGCTGGACTTTTTGTTTTCTATTTATTTAAAAGATCTGTTTTAGCTTATAAAAACTATAGAAGTAGAAAAAAATATAGTAAAGAAGTATTAAATGCTAGATCTAACACCAGCGAGTCATGTAAATATTTTGATGATGCTGAAAAGAAAGGGTACAATACTTTTTTAGATGATGTTAGTAATAATGTTCATTTAGGGTTTTATAGGAATAAACACCAGAACACAAATGAACAACATTTAAATTATGTAAATGAACCTGAAAAAGAAGTTCAATTTTTTAAAGCTTCTTTCAAAGACTCAAATGGAACTGCAATTCAAGTTACTGTAGACGCGTTAACAGAGTATAAATTTAGAGAAAGTAAAACTAGTAATACTGAGGGCATTTTAGATATGAATTTTAACTCATATCCTGAAGATCAAATAAAACAGTTTAGAGTCACTTATTTTGACTCTAACAAAAACAAAGTAATAGAGGAAATTTCTGGTAACTATTCTTTAAACAATGAAAGTCCTTATGAGATTATTTTAAAGTAGTGTATTACTTTACTATTGATTTAATCAGAAAGCCATTTTTTAAATTTACCTAGTTTTTCTATAGCAACAGTTACTTGTTGCTCTTCCGCGGGTGGTTTTAAGTGAAGTATAATTCTGGATTTTGACGAATAATACATCTTTTCTATTGAAGAGATATGGATAAGGTACCTTCTATTAATACGATAAAACTGTGAAGGGTTTATTAGTGTTTCTAGTTTTTTCAATGTTTCATCTATGGGTAATTTTTTATTGTTTTTCAACTTTATGAATGTCAATTTATCTTCAGAAAAAAAATAAGCTATTTCTTCAACAGTAACAGTCAATAAACTATTATTTTGTTTAATTAAAAAACGTTTTTTGTAGTTTGCTTCAATAGTAAGAAGGTTTTTATAATTTGGGATATGTATTTCATTTAATGATTTCATTTTTTGTAAACTTCGTTCTAAGTCTTTTTTTGCAATCGGCTTCAACAAATAATCAATACTATTGAGTTCAAATGCTTTAATAGCATATTCGGAATACGCTGTAGTAAAAATGATTTTCGATTTTATATCTGTAACTACATTAAAAATTTCAAATGAATTATCATCTGACAAATTAATATCTAAAAAAATTAGATCTGGTTTGTGTTCCTTCAAATATGCTATTGACTCTTTTACAGACGATAGAATACGAGCAATATGAATCTCAGCATCCAATTCCTGAATCATTTTCTGCAACTTAATTGCTGCAATATCTTCGTCTTCTATAATAATTGAATGCATCATAAATTAGGTGTTAGTAAAGGAATTTTAGCAATATATTTTTCTTTTGTAATGCTAAATGTTGGAGTTTCATTATGTATAAGTTTATATTGATTTTTTAAATTTTTCAACCCTATACCATGTGATTCTTCTTTATTCACACTTGTTGTCCTAGGTTGATAGTTATTGTCTACTATTACATAATCATTTGTTGTAGTTATTGTTATATATAAAGGTGATTTTTTTTCTACAATATTATGTTTTATTGCATTTTCTACTAGCAATTCTAATGTCATAGGCGGCAATAAATAACTATACTTTTGAGTGTCTATTTTATAATCAATAAATATACTTTCTTTAAAGCGTATAGTTTGTAAACTCATATATGATTTGATTAACGCTAATTCTTTTTCTAGAGACACAACCAATTCTTCACTATGATTTAAATTATACCTATACACATTAGACAACTCTAATAAAAATTGATCTGCTTTGTTAGTATCTATATTAATTAATGCGGACAAACTATTAAAACTATTGAATAAAAAATGTGGATTAAGTTGATTTTTCAAAGACAGATACTTGGCTCTAGTCCGTTCATTTTCTATTTTACTAAGTTTAATTTCAATTTCTCTTCTTTGAGATTCCTTATCTAGGAAAATTTCAATCATATATACAATTAAAACAAGGCTAAAAATAATTGTAAAAATTACCCAGAAGAATAAAGAAAAAACACCTACGTCAGCTCCGTCCAAACCAAAAAAATAACCCAATACCGAAGTGATTATAGTAAACACAAAAGTTTGAGCACATATAAACACAAAATAAAAGATCCATGGTATTATAATTCCTTTATTTTCTATATATCTCTTAACTTTTGAATTTTGAATTGTTAAAACACGTATATAATAAATACCTGTCATTAACACCATTGTATATAAAATAACTGCTGGTACAAATTCTAATGATTCTAGAATATTTTCATCTTCTAAATCATTTAAAAACTCAATTAAACCTAAAAACAGACTAATTGCTAAATACAGTAAGAGTCGATTTTTGTTCATTTTGATTTTTATAATTGAGAATTTTTCTATTAAAACTTTATAAACCTTAATTTATATATCATCTTTTTAAAAAGAATACTATTTATTCTTCTGTTACAATTAAAGTACCTTCTGCAACATCTGCTGCATAGAAAAAGCCTAAAGCTCTTTTACTAGGTACAGTAGTGTTAATCATATTGCTTCTTATAGTAGCTGGTGGCGGATTTCCACTAAATGCACTACCTGAGCTTCCTGTTTGTGTAAACAATTCAAAAAGGTAATCGAAATATTCCTTAGAAATACCTAATTGTTGTCCTGTTCCCTTTTCCCCTACTTTAAAACTTATTTCATCATTTACATTAATATTTATTCGTTGTTGACCATCGAAAAATTCATCAGAAGTAATTAAATTAAATCTATTTCCTGGGTCTGGTAAAATTAACGGTTCATCATTCTTAAAAATTCTATTATAATAATAATTAACAATACCTGGTGGATCTGTACTGTCATATCTTAAAAAATATCCTTCAGGAGAAAAGCTTGTTTCTTCTTCAAACTTAACATAAAAATCTTCAAATTGCGGAACTTCATTTAATGTATCAATACCTATATATGTATCCCCTTCCCAAATAATTGTTATCGTATATGTGAATCCTAACTGTAATGTGATATCTGAATTACTATACACTCCTTCTCCTTGATGGTTGAAATCCCAGATATTTGCCCCATCAGTAATAGATACAGTCGCATTTATAACAACTGGATTAGGAATGTCAGATAAAAAATTATTAGTTGTTGTTAGTTTTATACTTTGTGTTGTTAAAGGGCTAATACTATTTCTTTCTAACCCGCCTTCTATAATTAATTTTGATGGCCCAGTAACTAAAGTTATTTCATTTGTTACATCAGTTTCACAAGAAATAAAGATGATGATTAAACTTAAATAGGTTATTATATTTCGTGATAATTTCATTGGATTGTTTTTTAAAATTTATATTCATAGGTAATAGAAGGTACAATACCTAAAAAAGAAAACTTACTTGCTTCTGATTGACCTGTACTTACATCTATATCATTTACAGTCTCAATTTTTTCTCGGAAATATATAGTAGCCGCATTTTCTCTATTATACAAGTTAGCTATACTAAAGATCCACTTTCCTCTTTTTCCTTTTTTAGGATTTAAGGTAGCAGAGATATCTAATTTATGGAAAGCAGGTAGTCTATTTCCATTTCTATTATCATAATCAGCTACTACCAATCCATTCTGCATAAATTTACCTGTAGGATAAGTAATTGGTTTACCCGATCCAAAAACAAAATTAGCACCAAACTCCCATCTTTGGTTTAATTTATACATACCAACTAAACTCAATTCATGTAATTGATCACTATTTGATGGATAGTATTTATTATTGTTAATTCCTAAAATTTTACGTTCAGTTCTTGCCAATGTATATCCTAGCCAACCTGTTAATCTTCCTTTATTTTTATTCAACAGAAACTCTAAACCATAAGCTCTACCATTACCTTGCACAACTTGAGTTTCTATATTATCCTCAAAAATTAAATCGGCCCCATCAACAAAGTCAGTTACATCTTTTAAGTCTTTATAATATGTTTCAATACTAAAGTCATATGCATTATTCTGTACACTTTTAAAATATCCAATTGCATATTGATCTGATGACTGAGGTTTTAAGTAGGTTCCACTTGGAGCCCAAATATCTAACGGAGTTGCTGAAGCAGCGTTTGATATTAAATGCAAATATTGATAATTTTTATTGTAACTAGCTTTAATAGAGTTGTTATCATTCCATAAATAACGAAATGCTATTCGTGGTTCAAAATTAGAAAAGCTTTTAATAAGATCTCCCGAAGCATAGTTGGTTGTTCCTACGACATTATTTTCATCAAAGAGATCTAAACTGGTATTATATGAAAGTGGACTCCCAGTTTCATATAGAGTTATAGATTCTTTACCAATACGTTTGAAGTTTGACCATCTCAATCCATATTGCAAACTTAAATTATCTGATAGTCTATTCTTAATATCAATATAAGGAGCTAATTCTAAAGCAAATTTATCTTGAAATTTTTGAGATGAGATAGAAGAATTATTAAGTGGTTTAATTTCTCCTGGATTAAATTTATAATACGTAGCATCTATTCCTGTCTTTATAACATTTCCTAAACTCATATACCAATTCAATCTTGGTTTAAAATTGTAGTTGATAATATCTGAGGTCCATCGATATTCTGAACCTGAAGTTAGAATATCAATTTCATAATCGTACTTACTATATATGGCAGAGGTTTGAAGGAATAGTTTTTCATTTATTTCGCTAGTCCATCTTAATGTAGCGGAAGTATTTCCATAACTATTTCCTACCACATTTTTAATTCCAAAATTATCTCTACCTAAGTAGCTAGATAAGAAGAGTCTATTCTTAGAATTTAAATTATAATTCACTTTCATATTCAGATCATAAAAAGAGATGTCAGTGTCTTTTAACTCCTCTGATAATGGAGCAAATAAATGAAGATAAGAAGTTCGTCCTGCCAAAATATAACTTCCTTTTCCTTCATCCTTTTCTCCTTTACTAATAGGACCTTGAATAAGACCACGACTAGAAATAACACCAATTCCTAGTTCTGCTCCAAACCCCTTTAAGTTTCCTTCACGTTGTTTAATATCTAATACTGAAGATAGTCTTCCTCCAAACAACGAAGGTATAGCTCCTTTATACAATTTTACATCCTTAATCACATCTGCATTAAATACAGAAAACAAGCCTAATAAATGAGACGCATTGTAAATGGTAGCTTCATCTAATAAAATTAAATTTTGGTCTGCCGTACCTCCTCTCACATTAAATCCAGTAGAAGATTCCGTAACATTAGATACTCCTGGTAATAACTGTATCGATTTTAGTACATCTACTTCTCCTAATCCCGTGGGTAATTTTTTAATGGTAGCCGTCTTAAGTGTAGCTACACTCATTTCAGTAGATTTAATATTCTTAGTAGATTCTGAGGAGTTAACTACTACTTCTTCTAGTTTCGTAGAATCTTCTTCTAATTCAAAATTGATTTTCTTGTCTTTATCTAAAATGATTGTTTTTTTAATTGTTGTAAAACCGACATAAGTAATTAGCAACGTATAGGTTCCTTCTTTTAGAGTTATCGAATAAAAACCGTAATCATTAGTTGTAGTTCCTTTAGAAGAATTTAATATTATATTTACTCCCCATAAGTTTTCTCCGGAAGTTTTATCTTTTACATAACCACTTAAGGTATACTTTTCTTGTGCATAAATTGTCAAACTAAATACACTTAACAAAACACTTAAATATCGTTTCATTTATTGTTTATTTTTAAGTTGTTTGATAAAAGTATACTATGCTTATATCTCTATTAGATTAAAAAAGATAGAACTGGATTTTTTCCGATAAAACTGTAGAAATCGACTCTAAATAAAAAGAAAATACTGTACACAAATTAATAAGTCATTAACGACGACTTATTAGTTTATGAGATACTATTATTTAGTATATAAGTATACATGTTTATACCTATTTTAAACATTAAGCATATTGAGATGTATTTGTTTTTGATAATTTTCATTTAAAACTAGAATAAAAACTATTAATGGAGGTCTTGGTTATAAACGTCTATCAATGTGAAAATGGAACTGATTTTGTTATTCTTAGTTGCATACGAATCCTTAGTCCTTGCTAAAATATAATAAAGTGACTTCCGTCACTTTTTTTATCCTTATCATTCTTTTAATTTTAGAATTCGTATCCTAAATATTTTTCAATAACAATAAAATAAATACTATTCATCCTATAAAAAGGGCATAACATCTAAAATAAAGCAGGGTAACCTTAATTAATTCATACCTTTTTACTATAATAAAGTATTAAGTCATGAAGTATATCCCCAAAAAAATATTTTTCATTACAAATTACGGTAGTGAACTTGAAGTAAAATTACCTATAGTAAGATTTGATGTTAACGTTAATAGAATTGTCGATAAAAAATCCTTCTTAGATAAAGAAGAAATCAATTTCTATTTAAACTAGCTCGTTGCTGATACTAATAAAAGACTCTTTTGTATTTTTTCTGATATTTCAGTAGTAAACACTTTCTTTCTGTATTTGGTAACAGGCTGCACTCCAACTATAGCATTAGTTATAAATACCTCATCTGCTTTTTGAATTTCAAAAGGTGAAATTGAAGTTTCTTCTATAGTGTATTCTGGGTGTTTATCTAGAAGTTCTATAATTTTTTTTCTAATAATACCTTTTATACATCCTTCTGATAAACTCGGAGTTTTAACTGTATTTCCTTTTACTATAAAAATATTTCCATTAGTCACTTCTGAAACTCCTTTTCGTTCATTTAACAGAATACAATTATCTAAATCATTTTCATCAGCAAAAACGGCTGCAATTGTATTTAACATCCTATTAGTCGTTTTTACTGTAGATAATAATCCTGAATAGTTATAGAAGTCTTTATATAAATCAAGTATATACTCTTTTTTAACTGATGCAGTTACTGGTTTAACATCTATAATATAATCAACGGCATTTGTTTTTGGTGTATATAAACCGCCATCCTTTCTAAAAACGGTGAGTCTAGCTCTTAAGTTTGATTCCGAATAATTAGAAGCTACTTTTTTAATTTCATTTTCTAAAAACTCTAAAGTAAACTCCATAGGAATTTTCATTCGCAACATTCGCATAGAAGCCATTAACCTAAAATAGTGGTCTTCCCAGAATACAACTTTACCATTTAAAACTCTTATGGTTTCAAAAATCCCGTCTCCATATTTAAAAGCTCTGTTCTCTGTCGTTAATTGTACTTCTGAAGCCTCTAGTAGATTACCGTTGTAATTGATCATTATTATATATTATGAAAGAACGAAATTAGTAAATTCTACAATGATTATAGATAAAAAAAATCGGCTAATGCCGATTCATATTAAAATTAAGCACCTATTAAATGCCTTAACTCATCAATTTGATTTTCCCAGAGCATTTTAGCTTCTTCTACGCCATCTTCATCATCCGCATAATCAGTTACAATAAGAGAAACGTCTTTTGTTAAAGGATCTACTTGAACTCTAAATTCGAAATAACTTTCATCACCTTCACTCTCGGTCCATTTATACTTAATCCGCTCATCTGCCTTTTTAGTAACTATTGTTGCCTCTTCTTCACTATCATCCCAAAAGAAAGTGATGATTTTACCTCTAGAATTCACTTTATCAGCAAACCACTCTTCTAATCCTGAAGGTGTTGCAAAATATTGATATAATAAAGCGGGAGATGCATGTACAGGTATCTCTAATTCGAATTTAACTTTACTCATTTACATTTAAGTTTGGGATACAATATATATAAATATTCTTTTTAAAAAAAATAGATTTCTTTTCTTGTTAAATATGAAAATTGCATTATATTTGCGTCCGCAATTGGCGAGGTAGCTCAGGTGGTTAGAGCGCAGGATTCATAACCCTGAGGTCGGGGGTTCAAGTCCCCCCTTCGCTACAGAGGGTAAATAAGCTTCTCAAGTCCAATTGGCTATACGGTTTAAGTGTACTTAAACCGTATTTTTTTTGTAGTAACATTATCTTCATTTAAAATCTAAATCAACTATCTCAACAATAACTTTTATAATTGATCTAAAAAAAGTCATTATGAAAAATAGAATAATACTAATATTTTGTAATAGTCTATTTATTGATGAAAAGATTACCTTATAACTCTATAAATTATACTACTACAATTGATATATTTTTTACTATCATATTTATCATTATCAGTATTTTGAAAAAACACCTTCCTTTCTTTTCCTTAATAAAAAGAAACAAAAATCAAGACTTATGATAAAAAATTAAGAAATACTACGGCATCTACAACCACAGATGAAAAGAATTGTTCATTATCTTATATTTTTAAATTAATGAATTCACGAATCTTTCGATTTCGCTATTGCTCAAACAGCTTTTCATCTTTTTCCCTACGCTGCTGCCTAGATTTTCAAACTTTTTATCAATAGGTCGCAAATTTATATAGGTTAATGTTATGAAAACTGTTTCTCAAATTTTTTGAAGAACTCATAATGACAATTACCAACGATTTCCAAACTTGTGACCGATTATTTCTTACCAATCACTAAAACGTTGTGACTTGATTCTGTTTGAGAATCATTCACGGCAATATTTAATTATGAATTTTCAATTACGGACAATAAAATCTTACTAAAGTTTTAGGGTAGCCTATTTATGAATACACAACTCTACAATAGTTAATAATTGAAACATCCAAATTTTTGAATTGATTCAATTTTAATAAAACTCCACAAATTTAAGGAGTCATAATTTCCATAATATACAGGATTGACAACATTGACTTATATATTGACATTTGTAATCAAATATTTAAATAATAATACTTATGAAAACTATCATTACAATTGAATTCGACAATCAGAAAGCAAGTATTGAACAAATGCTGCTAAGTACACATCCAAATGAAAAAGAAAATCCAAAACCAGATGAAGGTGATAACACTGTGAATCCAGGTAAACAGGAAGATGACGAAGGAGATATAAAACCTTATAAATAAACTTTGTAATCTCAATAATCTGGAAAAGGCTTTACATATCTTTAAAATTTAAGAAAAGTAAAAGCCTTTTTATATTTGTGCTTACCCCGGAAAAACCAAATCATGAAACACATACTCTTTTTATCATGTTTTTTTCTCCTTTTGTTAGGAACCGCTCAACAGCAAGTTGATAGTTTACAACAAATACTTCCCAACCAAAAAGGACAAGAAAAAGTACAAACACTAAATGAACTGTCTTGGTTACTAAGAAAAAAGAAAGATTCATCTGGGATTATATATGCTTTGAAAGCCTTGGAACTAAGCAAACGGCAGAACTACTATTTAGGAATTTCAGACGCCTACAATCGTTTGGGAGGAATTGCCAAACAGCAAGGTTATGTTATACAAGCAAAAGAATATTATGAAAAAGCCTTACAAATTGATGGTACACAAAAATATACATATGGAATAGCTAGAGCTAACAATCAATTGGGTCGTATTTTTAAATTACAAGGAAAGAAATTAGAAGCAATAACACATTACACGAATAGTTTAGATGCATTTATTGAACTGAAAAAATACAGGCAAGCTACTATTGTAGCTACTAATATTGGAGCTTTATATACAACATACAATGCACATAAAGAAGCGTTAACCTATTATTTAAAAGCTTTAGATTTCAGTAAAAACAGCAATAATTCTATACAAGTTGCTGATACTTATAAAAACTTAGGCTTTACTCAAAAAAAGCTTAAAAATTATACAGAAGCACTAGCCTATTTTCAAGAAGCAGCAACCATTTATCATCAAAAGAATGCCTTAGAAAAGGTTGCTAATATGGAAATTGCTATTGCAGCTACTTATGATCACCTTAATAAAAACCAAGAAGCCCTACAACAGTATTACAAAACATTGCATCTTATCAATACGTATAGTACAGGAGACAAAGGTGCTTTATACCATAACTTGGCCACACTTTATAAAAAATTAGATAAAAAAGATTCTGCTTTTCACTATTACAAATCTAGCATACAAGAATTTATAAGTACAAAAGATAAAAACAAGTTACTTGTTTCATATAATAATGTTGGTAATTTATTGTTCGATGAGGGCAAGTATAAAAAAGCATTAGATTACCTGGGCAAAAGCTTAGCTTTACAACACAATACTAAAGATTCTTCTATGCTAGCATATACATATAGTTCTATGTCTAAAGTGTATCAGCAACTTCGTAATTATCAAAAAGCCTACGCATATAAAGACTCTAGCTCTCAAATTGAAAAAGATGAGTTTGTAAAAATCAAAAAAGCAGATCGTTATGAAGTTGCTTATATTAATGAGAAAAAGAAATTAGCAGCTGCCATTAGTGAACAAAAAATTACAGCAACCCAAACAGAAAAAAAGAATATAACTATAATAGCACTACTAATTACTGTTGCACTGCTCGCTATTTTATTTTTTTACATGATTAAAGCTAGAAAACAAAAAGAAAAACAACTACGTATTACACTGGAAAAAGAGAAACAAACCCAACAAATTCAAGAACTGATAAAAACAAAAGAACTTAATGCCATACATGCTATGATTAACGGACAAGAAAAAGAACGAAAACGCATCGCTAAAGAACTGCATGATAATTTGGGAAGTAAACTCTCGTTAGTAAAAATATTTTATCAATCCGTTACCCATAATTTAGAAGAAAGCGCACAAGTTTCCTATGAAAAAGCTCACCAATTATTAGATGAAGCTTGCAAAACAGTACGTGAAATTTCGCATGATATGTTATCGGGTACCTTATCTAAATTTGGATTAATGCCAGCTTTGCAAGAACTAAAACAAACCTTAGAAAGCGTATATTTAGAACAAGATCATAAAAAAATTAGTATTCAATTGACTTCCTATAAATTAGATTTTCGTTTAGAGAATACTATTGAAATACAAATTTATAGAGTAATTCAAGAGCTTTTAAATAATATTATAAAACATGCGCAAGCCACAGAAGTTGTTATTCAACTCCTAAAATTAGAAAATGGGTTAAATATTATTGTTGAAGATAACGGAATTGGTTTTGATACTGAAAAACAACATACAGGTATTGGACTAAAAAACATATCTTCTAGAGTACAACATATGAAAGGTGAATGCAAAATAGATTCAGGAAAAGGAAACGGTACCACGGTTACCATAGATATACCTATTAAAGCTACAGAAACTTATGAAAGCTAAAACTCCCATACATATTATTATTGCTGATGACCATACGTTATTTATTCATGGTTTACGCTCCTTATTAGATGGACATTCTCATATTAAAATCATTGGAGAAGCCAATAACGGATTAGAAGTACTTCAATTATTACAAAGTACGGAAGATCGTGTAGATATTATAGTATTAGATATTGACATGCCTAAAATGAACGGCATCGCAACATTAAAAGCTATGAAAGACTTAGGCTTACCCATAAAAACACTAATGCTAACTATGCATGATGAAGGCAGCTTTATTAAACAATTGATACGAGCTGGTGCTAACGGATACATGTTAAAAGACCAAAGTGCCGAAGAATTTGTAAACGCTTTAGAAACGGTAATGCATGAAGGAAAATATTTAAAAGGCGAAGTGCTCGATAAGTATATAAAAGCCAATGAAACACCAGAACCCGAACCTTTACATTTAACCAAAAGAGAAGTAGAAGTATTACAATTAATAGCTAATGATCATACTTCTGGAGAAATTGCACTTCAACTCAATATAGAAGTAAGTACGGTACAAACCTATCGTAGAAATTTAATTGAAAAAATAGGGGTAAAAAGCTCACATGGATTGGTAAAGTTTGCTGTTGAAAAGAAGTACGTATAGGATTAAAAAAGTAGCCTTTTTACAGCCAAACACTAACAAAAAGCTTATTTTTTTATCCTAGACAAAACATAAGTCAATGATTTTAAACAAAATAAAACTAAAAACTAAGATTTACGTTGTGACTTGATTCAATTTGAGGTGCATTCACAACCAATCACTTGAGCAGCATTCATTCCAAAAGGTTGTGACTTGATTCAATTTGAAGAGCATTCACAACAAATCATTGTATGTAGTATAAATCTTTTTCGTTGTGACTTGGTTCCATTTGAATAGCATTCACAACTAACTATTCGATAGTAACCATTACCAACAGGTTGTGACTTGATTCCATTTGAAGAGCATTCACAACTCACCATCTGAAGGTGGTGCGGGTTGTCCTGTTGTGACTTGATTCCATTTGAAGAGCATTCACAACTCTTTGTGTATCCCTGTTAACTTAAATACTGTTGTAACTTGGTTTAATTTGAACAACATTCACAACAATTGTTATTTCCTTTAATTTATCTACTAAGTTGTGACTTGATTCCATTTGAGGAGCATTCACAACACTTGATATAATAGATTGTATGCGTACTCGGTTGTGACTTGATTCAATTTGAAGAACATTCACAACATTTACTATTTAACGAGGATTTTTCTCGTTGTTGTGACTTGGTTCCATTTGAATAGCATTCACAACTTCTTATCGTCGTTGGATTTCTTCCAAGTGGTTGTGATTTGATTCCTTTTGAACACCATTCACAACTGTAGGCTCTTTTTGTTTAAAGGTTTACCTGTTGTGACTTGGTTTAATTTTAACAGCATTCACAACTGAAACACTCTGAAGTACATACTCTTAATCGTTGTGACTTGATTCAATTTGAGGAGCATTCATAGCAATTTTCAATTACGAATTATTAAAAATCACGTCTCTGCGAAAAACGAAATGATAATGAAGTTTTGCGGCAGTCTACTTGTCGATAAACAGATTACTTCACAGCTTCATAAATTACGCTATTCGTAATGACCTTAATGAATAAACCAAAACTGGCAACTGATTACTGAACACTAAAATGTTGTGACTTGATTCGATTTGAGGAGCATTCACAACTTCTTTAATAAAAATCGGAATTCAGGATTGGTTGTGATTTGATTCGATTTGAACAGCATTCACAACCTTTGTTTCTTAAATAATTCATTTTCTTTTGCTATGACTAGCATCATTTTGAAATGCTTTCACAGTGGATGCGAGCTTTGGAGTTTTTCTTATATCGTTATTACTAATACCAATTTGAAATATATTTATAACAAACCTCACAGGTCTTTAAAACCTGTGAGGTTTTATTTTAGCATTAAAAATTCAATTCACCACTCTCCAATCTCCTCAAATTTGAGGAGCTACTCTCCTCCTCAATATTGGGCTGTTTTTGCATCCTTTAATCTCTCAATTTTGTAGGTATAATTTTTAAAATCAAAAAGATGAGAAGAGCATTACTCGTGGGTATTAACGATTACCCAAGGAATCCATTAAGAGGTTGTATTAACGATGCAAACCGTATGCAGGAAGTATTTGCTACACATGAAAATGGCAATCCCAATTTTTCTTGCAAACTACTAACTTCAGATAACATTGAGGTTACTGGTGGTTACTTAAGAAAAAGCATTGAAGAATTATTTAACCATAGAGATAATGACACTACCCTACTCTATTTTTCTGGGCACGGAGCCACTACCAAGGCGGGTACTTATTTGGTAAGTCAAGATGGAAAGCCTGACGATTATGGTGTGAGTTTAATGGAAATTGTTGCCTTAGCTAACAACTCTGAAGCTAAGGAAGTGATTATTATTTTAGATTGTTGTCATGCGGGAGGTAATAATATTGATTTAGGAGAACGAAAAGTAGTACTACGCGAAGGTGTTTCTATTTTAGCCGCTTCAACAGGCAAACAATATTCTTACGAAAAAAATGGTAGTGGTGTTTTTACCAGTATTATTTACGATGCTATGCTAGGCAGCGCTGCTGACTTAAGGGGGAAAATTAACTTATCTAGCTTGTATTATTTTGCCGATACGCAACTGGATGCTTGGCAACAACGTCCTGTGTTTAAATCGCATGTATCTCAAATGATTTCCTTGCGAGATTGTAAGCCTAAAGTTCCTTCAGACGTTTTACGAAAATTACCTAACTATTTCAATAACACCAAAACGGGTTTACAATTATCCATCAATTATCTACCCTCAGAAAATGGTAATTCTGAATTGCAAAACATGATGGAAGATTTGCATCTATACCATATTAATGGATTGATACAATTGCCAGAATCTAAAACGTTAGAAACAGCTGCTCAAAAAAATGAAGCTTGCACTTTAACCCCATTAGGGAATTACTACAAAAAATTAGCCCTTTCAAAAAAAATATAACCTCAAAAAAATTAAATATGAGTCCGACTGATAAACACAATTTAACTAACGAAATTTTTCTATGTCTAGAAAGCACGCATTCAGAAGAAGAATTAAAACAAATATTTAAAAAATACAACATTGATTTAGATCTTTCTAAATCATATACCATAGATCAACTTAAACAAATAGTGCGAGATAGTAAAGATGAAACCGCACTAAATATAGCCATAGATCTTGGTCTATCTGTTACTATATATACTCAAAAAAACAGTACAAAAAAGCAACATAAAGTAACGTATTTAAAAAAAGTTTTTGTGAGCCATGCACCAGAAGATGCTGAAATAGCTTCTGACTTCATTCAAATACTAGAAGGTATCGGCGTGGCCCATGAACATATTTTTTGTTCTTCTTTAGAAGGTTACGGTACTCCTTTAGGCAATAATTTTGAAGAAGAGATTAAAAAACGATTATCTGATGATGTATTGGTACTCTTTTTAATTTCAAATAACTTTTACAATTCTACAGATTGTCTTTTACAGATGGGAGCCGCTTGGGGGTTAACTAAAGAACAAATTTCTATTGCTATCCCTCCTTTTGATTTAAAAGAAATCAAAGGTGTTTTTCAAAAATTCCAAAGCATACACATCGATCAAGAAAAGCAATTAAACTTACTAAAAGAAACGCTAGAATCTAAGTTGAACATTGAACCTAAAGGGTATTTAAAGTGGGAATACAAACGAGATTTGACCTTAAAAAGTATCCGCGAACATTTAACTAAAAATAATGAACATTAGACTTTTGTTGTAACTCATCACAATTTGAAAGGTACTTACAACTAGTAGATATAAATTGGTTCCATGTTGGTTGTAACTCATCACGGTTTAAAAGGTATTTACAGCTTGTACAATTATCAATAATCACTCATCAATGATCAATAAATTTAAACTGATAACTGATTTTTGTTTACTGATCACTGAAACGTTGTAACTCATCACAATTCGAAAGGCATTTACAACTCTAAACTTGAACTGAACCTTTTCAAATTGGTTGTAACTCATCACAGTTTGAAAGGTACTTACAACTACCCTGATTTGTTAAATTTCTTTCCCTTAGTTGTAACTCATCACAGTTTGAAAGGTACTTGCAACCTAGGTTTGTTAGATTGTTGTCCCATTTGTGTTGTAACTCATCACAGTTTGAAAGGTACTTGCAACTTGTTTGTTACTCTCTCGTTGTACGAAGTTGTTGTAACTCATCACAGTTTGAATTGTACTTACAATTATAATACCTCATTAACATTAGAGCTTCAGATTGTAACTCATCATAGTTTGAAAGATACTTACAACTATTTCAAGTCTAAGAAGTCATGTGAAGGCGTTGTAACTCATCTCAATTTGAAAGGTATTTACAACAAAAAAATACGTCTTAACGAATGAAGAATTTCGATTGAGGCAATCTCTAATTCGAAAAACAGATTGCTTCATTACACGCTGTTTCATTCGCAATGACAAACAAAATTCTATATATGAAAACAAATTATTTCACATATTACCAACCTTGGGCGGTGGTTCTAGTGGTTGGTAGCACATTGCTCGGTATTATTTGGGCACAACAATTCAATTGGTCTTATCCTATTATTGGAATAGGACTATTGGGTATTGTTTTAAAAATCATAGACCAATGGTTATGGAAATATCCACCTTTTTCGTGGCTTTTCACCATTAAAGACTTTTCGGGCACCTATACTGGTACGCAAGAGTGTTTTATTATTGAAAAGGAAGAAAATTGCAAAACCAATAAAATCTATATCGATGTTACTATGGTTATTGTACAAACGGGTAGTACCATAACTGTAAACGCCTTTTATAAACGACACAATAAAAAATCTTCTAATTCTCACAGCAATCTTTGTATGATTACCAGAACAGAAGATAAACAACACTTCAAAATTCTGTATCAATATACAAACGAAGGAAATGAAGAACTAGATACGCATTTTGGTACTTGCATTATAAAGGTAAAAGACAACAATGGCAATTACCTTTTAGAGGGTACTTACTACACCAACAGAAAACCTTATCCTACTAAAGGGAACTTTCAAAACCTTACGAGAACCTCTACAAAAACAACACACCCATTTTAAACACCAAATACTTATGGCAACATTACATAAAGAATATAATAAGTTTTATACTATTATAAAACTGACTCAAAATCGTAAAGATGATTTATTGGGGAGTAGAAAATCACTTCGTAAAAAAATAGAAGATTGGTTTGCACAACATAAACCTGACAGACTACAACCTACTTTTAAAGGACAAGGTTCTTTTGAAATGGATACTACTGTGAATCCTATTGTAGTTGAAGATCAAGACGGAAAAAAACTTCGTAAATACGATTTAGATGACGGTGTATATTTCAATGAAAAAGATAGAGAAGACAATAAAGAACACATCTCAACTTGGCACAATTGGGTATATGAAGCGGTAAAAGATCATACAGAAACAGATCCAATCCGAAAAAATACCTGCGTTCGTGTAATTTTTGCAGATGGACATCATATTGATTTACCCATTCATTACAAAAAAGGAACTACTCCTGAATTGGCACATCGTTCAGAAGGTTGGAAAGAAAGTGATCCTCCTGAGTTTACGCAATGGTTTTTGAAAAAGTCTAATCCGCAAATAAAACGTTTGGTACGATATATTAAGGCTTGGAAAGATTTTAGACATGACAAAAACAGTCATTTGAAACTTCCTTCTGGTTTCGCATTAACTATTTTGATCGTAAACAACTATGTAAAGGACAATAATGATGATACTGCTTTTAGAGAAACTGTTAGAAAAATGTTAGACACACTTACAGTTCCTGATAGTTTTGCCTGTATACGACCTACTACGCCCAAAGGAGAAGACGTTTTTGCTGATTATTCTCCTACTAGAAAAAAAGATTTTCTA
Source organism: Tenacibaculum agarivorans (assembly GCF_001936575.1). Classification (GTDB taxonomy): domain Bacteria; phylum Bacteroidota; class Bacteroidia; order Flavobacteriales; family Flavobacteriaceae; genus Polaribacter; species Polaribacter agarivorans. The sequence goes on along the minus strand of NZ_MSMP01000032.1, from coordinate 4,959 downwards.
ACTACTTTACAAAGTTTAGTTACTGATTGCGATCGTGCAAAAGAGGAAAGTAACTTTAAAAAAGCTTCTGAGTATTTACGAAACAATCAGTTTGGTGATCGTTTTCCTAAAGGTTCTAACACTGATGAAAAGACTCAGAAAAAAGCAATGGCTAGTACGTTAAACTCTAGTTACATAAAACCTAAACCTTATGCTAATTAGTACTCAAATTGCAAAGGTATTGGAGCTGTATCCTCAACTTTCTTTTACTGAAACCACACAACTATTTACAGGTACATTAGAAGTTTTTCCTAATGATTTTTATACTATAAGCATAGACATTAGTCCTTGGAATTCTAATTTTCCAAGGGTATTAGAAACAGGAGAACGAATTCCTAGACACATTGATAGACACGTGTACGATGACTCTGGATATTGTTGTTTTACTACTCCTAGATTAGAAGAAATCTATCTGAAAACCAAAGTAAAAACCTTGGTTCAGTTTATAAAACACATCTTAATTCCGTATTTACAAAACAATTCTTATTACGAGCTACACAAAACGTACAGTAATGGAGAATTTGCACATACGCATAGTACCCTACAAAGCTATCAAACCTTGTTAGGTATTTCAGATCCTAGTAAGATTATAAAAATCCTCTATCAATATATGAAAGGAAATACACTACGCCATAGTGATCCTTGTTATTGTGGTAGTGGACGCACCTTACGAAAATGTACTAAAGGTACCCATCAACTAGGATACGATAAACTCCAATACATTGCGCTACCTCATCTGGAAAATGACTTATCCATTTTATGGGGAGATTATAAAGAACATCATAAATTAAATAACAATCCTTAAAAAATTGTGCATCATGAAGCATACTACAAAAAGACTAAAGTCAAACCAAAGACGCTCAGTCCCTACCCTACATAAAAACGGAGAGTTAGCTGTATTTTACAACCTAGCTTATAACCGTACCAGTAATTTTATTAGAACCATACAACGAAAAGATAAGGCGAATGAATTTACAGAAATTCGACAGATTTTCTTTCCCAAACATTTTGAAACGGGAAAACAAAAAGAAAACATAGATTGGGATGATTTAAACTATAAGATGAATGGAATTACGGATAGAACCTACTCCGAACTCAAAGTATTCTTTTGGAATACTCCTAAAGGAAACAACATTCGTTTTATAACTCCTGAAGAAATTAAAGAAATCAATCATATCCTACTCTTACTACTCCGTTTACGTGATTATCATTCGCATTATTGGCATGAAGAAACTGCAATTTCTCCATCTAAAACAGCCAGAGTTGTATTAGATCGCACCTATAAAATTGCGCTAGCAAGTTATCAACCTAAAATTAATTTTGCTTTAGATGTATTGCATTATGATACGTGTTGGAATCCTAAAAAACCAGAGAGGTTAAGTACTTTAGGTATTGATTTCTTTTTGAGTTTCTTTTTAACTCGAGGACAAATGGAATTGTATATGAAATCACGTCAATACCTAAATCGTGGTGGGTATAACAAACCACCAACTCAACAAGGAAAAATTGGCAATAAAGAAAGTTATTTATATGATGCTCGAGGACATCTAAAAAAACGTAAAGATGGTAGCTTACGTTCTTCTGAGGATATTATTGATTTAGAAAAAAGTAAGTTCATTGCTTCGTTTTATGCCCAACGCGATGCTTCTGAAAGTGCAGGATATTGGTTAGGCAAACATTCTCTTTTTGAAGTCGATGCTTTACAATATCATTTATTACAACTACGAAATTATCTAGGTACACTTCCTCTGTATCTACATCACCAACTTTCTGAAGAAACAGCAGTACAAACTGTGTGCAGAATTCACCGTAAACCAACTACGTTATTAGCAACTTCTATTGCCTATTTAACCGAAGATTTTCCAAGTATTGCCTGGAGAGTACACACGGACGATGTTATTCAGAAAAAAGTTTCACATGCGACAGAAGGTACTGAGGATAAGACCGAAGAAGAAATTCAGAAAATTCCAGCAATGTATTATACGCAAAAAGCTACATATACCGATCGACTGGGTATCACGAAAGTAACAGCTGATCGTTTGCAGCACGATACGGAAACGGTTACAAAAACTGAAGTACAGGTGCATCAAGAATTGTATGAAAAAGGCGATCGTATTATGATCCGTATAGAAGTCGCTCCTAACAAATTTATGCACATCAGTATCGGATATCAGAATTTGAAACATTGGGGAGCCTTAATAGGCATGAGTAAAACTGACGAAACCATTGCAACTCTGCAACACTTTGCTTCTGATTTTATGCAATGGTTACAGTATTTAAGCAAACCCTCTAAAAAACCATTTTTTATAAATAGTTCTTACCTAAAACACTTTAATGGTGAAAAAAATGCTGATGGTAGCTGTAAATACAGTTCTTTATTACCTAAAATTTTATTGCAATTGCAAAATGAAAACTTATCGAATACCCAGGCAATGGAAGAATTACGTATGCGTATACAACAAAAGTTACAACGGATTACAAATCCAGAAAATAAAGGACATTTTGCAGCTTTAGTTGCTATGTATAACACTTCTGCATATGCATCAGGATATTTTGAGAAAAAAGAACAAGAAAAACTCTTAAAAAAATTAAATCGCATCAACAATTTGATCAAAGCAAAAGAAGCTACGGAACTAGACTTTGCTCAAAAAAGCATATTGGAACGAGAATGGAAAGGAAAAACAAATACCTCTATTCGTCATGAAAAAATGCAATTGATCTATAAAGCTATCGAATGGATTTTAGGAAAGCAAGGTCGATTTATTTCTGCGGCAGCTAAAAAACAATTTGCTAAATATTGTTATTTGTTAGACGATCAGCGATGGAAAGAAGTAAACAAAACCTTAATTGCTGACTGGTTGAATGTAGCATGTACTGCAAAGCTAAACCCTAAAAAACACGAGAACGATTTTTTTGAAAATTACCAATCTAAAGTACTAAACATTTTAGAGGAAGCACATTCTTTTGATGCTTGTTTTAAGCGTATAACACAATTGGCTATAGATAAATATAAAGCTGAATTAGAAAAGCTATCTACATACGATAGATACGAAAACTTGATTGGCTTGGCTAGAAGATTACACATTGCTAATCCATCTAACGAAATACAAAGCAATAACAACAAAGACAATCAGCATGCAGATAGAAAATCAGAAATTTTAGCTCCTTTTTTAAAAAAAGAGAAGGATACCGTACATGGCTATATCCATTTACCTCACGATTTCTTTTTAATTACTCCCGAAACTAAAGGCTACTTAAAAAATGCTTTTAAGGACATGCCTGATACTACAAATATTTTAAATAAACTAAAAGCTCAATGGCAAAAGCTCTCTGAACATACAAACTACCAAAACTATTTTGCCGATTTTAAAACACTAAACACTAAAATTAAAACTGCTAGAAATGAGCAAAACACTAGGATTGTCCAGCATTTAAAAGAACAGCGTAAACAAGTAAAACAACTCTATGAAAGTTTATATACTGATACAGTATTAACTTTATTACAAGGACGTTTGTTACAAAATGATGCACGACTGCCTATGGGATGGAAAGAACATCATTTACAAAGCATTCGTAGTAATGCAAAAACCATAGAAAAGATCATTGATGGTATTACGATTAGCTTTCCCGTAAAGCAATTGAAAAGTCATGATTTTTATAATATGAATCGTATTGAGGCCATTGTAAAACGTTTGAAACAAGAAAATCCTGATAGAGATAAGTACGAATACAAAGACATTAAAACAGCTTTGCAATTGCATTGGAAAGAAAGCATTGCCTTTGTATCACAGTTATTAACTTTTGAAAAAGACAATAAAAAAACATACATAGATAAAAAAGACGATTCCTTAGCTCGGATGGGGTATATTTCTTTTAAGGAATATGAAACAAACTTAGGAAAGGACTTTACCGCAATTGAAGATGTACGTAACAAGGCTTTACATGCCGATATACTACCTTCAGAATTATCATATACAGAGCTCACTAACAAGCTTCTAGGATTAAAAAAACAGTACAAAAAGCGGTCATACTCCTATCAAAAACCTCATTTTTACAATCCTAAATAAAAAATAAAAACCTAATAAACAACAATTTAAACATCAAAAACAGGCTTTACGTTGTGACTTGGTTCCATTTGAACACCATTTACAACACAGTATGTGGCTGACTTCGAAGACAATGGGTTGTGACTTGGTTCCATTTGAATACCATTTACAACACTTGATATAATAAATTGTAATCGTACTCAGTTGTGACTTGGTTCCATTTGAGGAGTATTCACAACTTTTTTAAAAATAGGATAAATAGAAAACTGTTATGACTTGGTTTAATTTGAGGAGCATTCACAGCTATCCCCAATTTTTGAAGCAGGAAGCGTAAGTTGTGACTTGGTTCCATTTGAACAGCATTCACAACTTACATCTTTACTTAAACTCTCCCAAATATGTTGTGACTTGATGCAATTTGAGGAGTATTCACAATGAATTCCGACGCTATAAGTAAAACTCGTTAGTTGTGATTTGATACAATTTGAAGAGCATTCACAACTTTTACAATTATCAATAATCATTTATCAATGATCAATTATATTAAGCTGGTAACTGATTAGTGATCACTGTTAACTGAAAGGTTGTGACTTGATTCCATCTGAAGAGCATTTACAACCTTAAAATACAACTATAAAATACAGGTAAAGTTGTGACTTGATTCCATTTGAACAGCATTCACAACTTCCACCCTGGTTCTTTTAATCATTGTTATGTTGTGGCTTGTCTCCATTTGAAGGACATTCACAGTATTTTTAAATATTGTTTGTACTATTTACCTGTTGTGGCTTAGTTTAATTTGAACAGCATTCACAACACTCGATCTAATTGCATGTCCACGTTTTGAGTTGTGACTTGATTCCATTTGAAGAGC
>NZ_MSMP01000031.1 GCF_001936575.1 Tenacibaculum agarivorans | reverse complement strand
TTTGAGTTTATCGAATGATGCTACTTCAGTTGATTTAGGAAAGTATTTAGATAATACAGATAGTCAAGAATTAGCTTTTTCATCTAATGAGTTACGTATTTCAGGAAGTACTAAGGCTATTGATTTATCAGGTTATTTGGATAATACGGACAATCAAGATTTAGATTTGTTAGGCAATACCTTGAGTTTAACCAATGATGGAACTACAGTTGATCTTTCAGGATATTTAGACAATACCGATGGACAAACCATTTCTTTATCTGGAACAGATTTGAGTATTTTAAATGGTAATACTATTGATTTATCATCATTGCAAGATGGAATAGGAACAGATAATCAAGATATAAGCTTATCAGGTAATACCTTGAGTTTATCGAATGATGCTACTTCGGTTGATTTAGGAAAGTATTTAGATAATACAGATAGTCAAGAATTAGCTTTTTCGTCTAATGAGTTGAGTATTTCAGGAAGCAGTAAAACAGTTGATTTATCGGGTTATTTGGATAATACGGACAATCAAGATTTAGGCTTATCAGGCAATACCTTGAGTTTGTCAAATGATGCTACTTCAGTTGATTTAGGAAAGTATTTAGATAACACAGATGAACAAACATTAACGTTATCAGGAAATAATTTAAGTATAGCTAACGGTAATAGTATAGATCTATCAGTATTTGAAAATTCAGATCGTCAAGATTTAACTTCAGCTACACTTTCAGGAACTATGTTAACTGTTGCTATAGAAAATGGAAGGTCTGTAGATGTAGATTTAGCTCCGATTTTGTCTGCTCAACAAACTCAAATAAATAATCTATTATCTAGAGTAGCACAAATAGAAGAATGTGCTTGTAGTGGGACATTAAGTACAGGAGAAGTATTTTCAAAAAACAAGCAACCTATTTTATATCAGAATATACCAAACCCATTTAATAATACAACATCAATCAAATATTTTGTGCCTTATAATAATGATAAAGCTGCAATAGTATTTAGTAATACTTCTGGTCAGGTTATAGATACTGTTTTTTTACAAGAGAGAGGAGAGCAAGAAATATTCTTTAATAGCTCATCTTTACCTAGCGGAGTTTACTATTATACATTATATGTAGATAGCCATAAAATAGATACTAAGAAAATGATTATAGAGTGAAAGTATACAGCATTAACAGCATTAACAGCGTTAGGTACCTATAATATTAAGTCCCAAGAAAGTTCAGGCAGCTTCGCCAGAGCCACCAGGTGGAGGATTTGATGGGTTCTAATAATCGTGAGGGGATTGTTTTAACCTAAAGAGGCTAGCTGAAAAGTTGTCATTCCGAATACAATGAAGGAATCTTTTAAAATTTAAGTTACTAATAATAAGATTACTTCAAAATTAAAATTTTTCGTAATGACCTTTAAAAAATACTTTTTAGACAGCCTCTTTTTTATGTCAAAAATTACTCATTTACAATTTATAACTACCATTGGACATATGCTCAAGATGAAAAACTTATCCACGATTCAGGTTAATTTGTTTTATTCAATTAAAAATATTTAGTCTCCATATCTTTTTACATCTCTATATTGCCAAATTAAATTCATAATTTCCCATTTTCCATCAAGTTTTATAAGTTGAAGATACTCTACCCAATTGTCAGAAATTAACTTTACAGAAGCAATACGATTATAAATATCAAGAATCTTGATTTGATTTTTAGGATTAAAAGGAAATCTAGAACCCGACTTATTCCAATTTTTAGCAAAGGAAATCATTTGTTTTTTTGTGGTAGCTCTTCCATATTGTTTTCGTTCAAAACGATCGTATCCAATAGTAATTTTGTTTAGACTATCATTCAAAACTTCGTTCATCAATTCAGGTTTTAACTTTTGTAAAGCTTCTAAATAGCCTAAAGCTTTTTGTGTGATCTCAAGAGAATCTTTTTTAGAAGCTATGTTATTTACTTTTACCGTAGCATTTGAATAGATTCTACGTGAACTTATAATGTTATTATCGGCATCATATAAATCAAGCTTAATGGTATTACCAATGCTATCATATATTTTGTTACCAATAGCATAATTCCATTGATTCAATACGAGGTTGTCATCTTTATCATGATATGTATATTTGATATGATTTCCCATTGTATCATATGAATCTTGATATGAGGCAACTCCATCATCATTATTAATAGGTTGAAGATTTTCATCCAAGTTATAGTGTCCTTTAGGAAATCCTTGTTTATTAATTTGAATTCCAGTAATACCAAATTCAAAATAAGGAGATAAATCAGTTAACTCACTATTTAAATTATATCTTTTTTCAACGATATATTCTTTTGTTTTTAGCCATTGATATTCTGTAATATTCCAATTAGATTCCATAGGAATATCATCTAAGTCATAAAAATTTAGTCTTTTTTTTGTATTGTCTTGATCAAGAGAAAACACTTCTTTATAAACACCTCTATCATTGGAAACTCTTTTGTTATTAGGATCATAAAAGGTTCTAATTTCTTTTCCTTCTTTATATTCGAAAATTACTTTATAAACCCCTAAAGAAGCTAAAGGATGTACTTTTTCAGTATGATAGTGATTGTTGATTATTTCAGAGATTTTGTTTGATGAATTATACTTGAAAACATAATGTGAAGTCTTACTAGCAGTGATTTGGTCTATGGGATGAATTCCTTTGATTTCAATAAAAGGAGAAACATGGTTATACATTAATTGCCTAAAGTATTTCTTGTTTTGCGCAATGCAAGAAATACTAATTAAACTAAACATAAAACAGTTTATCTTTTTGCTTTTTATTATTGAAAGAGACATTTTATTAGTTTTTTGTTGAACATTTTGTGTTAGTAAGGAGCTAAAAGTTTATAAATATAACTAATTTTTTAGTTTAAACTAAAAAATTAGTTTAAATAAAAAGATATATATGCATAGTAAGATAGTGGAGTAATAAACGAATTAACTTGAGTTCGATTTTTATTATTTAAAGCAAATAAGAAATATTTAAAACACTAATTGTCAGTTCGAGACTCTCGACGAAAATTTTGTGAAACGACTATAATGACATATTACTAAAAAAACGGTCTATTGACACGAATTTTAAATAACAGAATATATTATAAAGCGATTAAAAGCAGCGCTTTTGAATCTTCTTCGCAGAATAAAATTTCATTTCGTTAAGAAATCTCGAAGCCTTGGAGAGATTTTAGAAGTGAAATTTGGTTTTTAGCATCGGCTAAAAAATTCATTGAAGAAGTGTCCTTTTTTTGGTTCGTTTTTTGGGACAAGCAAAAAAATGAACAATAAGCTTATAAAAAGTACGAATCTTTATAACTTAGTCATATGATAGGCAGAGGAGAGGAAATAAAGGTTATTTGCATACTAATATAAACATTTATTTTTCAGTTCTTAACAAAAAGATGTCAATGATAGTGCAGACTGTAAGAAGGTATATCGAGAACAGTTTGTATTACTAAAACTCGATAGCCCCACTAAGCAATAGACGAAATACAAAATTATTCTTCATCAAAATGCAGTTAATTTCACTCGAAGAGATATTTTAAAATTCTAAAAATCTGATTTTTAAAGCGCTATTAATTTAACTTAGGCTGTTAGATGTATTTTAAGTTCTTAGGTGAACTTGGATAGGACATACCTATACCAATTCTAGTATTGCCTGTTCTAATTCTTGACCACGATCTAATCCCATTTTTTTACGAATACGGTGACGAGAAGCCTTAATAGATCCCATAGTAACATTACGAATTACCATAATTTCTTTAAGACTTAAATTCATTCGCATTAAAGCACAAATTTCTCTTTCTGATTTGGTAAGGTCAGGATATAGGGCTCTCAGTTTTTTTGTAAATTCTTCATCCAATTGCTCAATATTATCACCAATAGAATCGAATTTACTCTCTGTCTGTATTTGTGAAGAAAGATCAGTAATTAAAGACTGAAAATCGGAAGCATCAACCACATCAGCATATTGCTTTACCTTTTTTAATTTAGTTAAAAACTCTTGCTTAAATTTCAAACGCATTTTATTATCTGCTACCAATTGTTTAGCCTGATATGTGGTGTGCTTTAATTGCTCATCTAGTAGTTGTTTTTCAAATTGCTCTTTTTTCAAACGTTCTTGATGTAACTTTCTTCTATTATTTACAATAACTAATAATGTTAATACGGTAACAGAAATTAGCAGTAATAGAATAATATAAAATCGATTACTGGCTTCTTTTACTTTAGTTTTTAGTTGAAGTTCTCTTTTTTCATTCGCAAACCTAAGACTGTCCGCCTGTTTTTCTTTTTGAAACTTATAATTGAGTTCTAGTTCAGTTATTTTTTTGGCATTTCTAACATTAAAAATAGAATCATAGTAATATTTATGAGATTTAAAATATCCCAAAGCATATTTATAATTTCCCATTTTTTCGAAAATATGACTTCTTAACTGATATAGTAGAGGTAATTTCGAAGTATTTCCATATTTTTTCGCAGTAGCAAAGGTTTTATCTATATAATGAATTGCTTGTTGATGTTTGCCCAAATCAGAATAAATTTTGGCCAAATGCATTTGACTGTTAACAATAAATTTAGTGTAGTTTTCAGACTTGTAAAGCGCTATGTTTTTCTTATATACTTCAATAGCATTGTCATAGTTCCCTGTAGTGTAATGGATTGTCGCAATATTTTCACTAGCTCTTGCTTTTCCAAAAGGAGTAGGATAATAATTTCTCGATAATTCATAATAATACATTGCAGAATCATTCTGCTTATTATAATAATAACTAACTCCTAACATATTGTATGTACGAGCTAAATGTGTACTATCTAAATATTTTTGTCGTATTGGTATTGCTTTAAAAAAATAGGATTTAGATTTTTCATACTCTTTTTGATACCTGAATAGCATGGCTATATTATGATAACTCTGAGATATTCCTACAGAATCTTTTAAGGTTTCTCTAATTTTTAAAGCTTCTAATTGTAAGTTAAGAGATTTTTCATAATTTCTTTGAATGGATTCATATTTACCCATAGCATCTATTATTAAAGCTTTCTTCTTTAAAAAATAATTTGAGTTATATGAATTATCTTTTATTATTTGCAAAGCGTCCTTCATTAAACTTCTTCCTTCACCTACATTTTGCTTTTCAACTTTTCTAGTAAGCTCTATGAGATAATGAATTTTTAAAGAATCATTTGGAGCGTTTGCTACTTTTTCCCTTAAATCTATTGCTAAAGAATCTTGTTTTGACTGAGAAAAAACAGGAAAAAAACAAGAGAAAAAAATAATAATAGCTAAGATTCTCATATTAAAATTAAGTTAGATCTAAAAGTGCAAATATAATTACATAAAGATAAAACATTCAATATTCACTTCCAAGTAAGAATTACTGTAACCCTTGAAAACAAAGGGATGAAACTTTTTGTAACCACTAAATTATCAAACGGGCATTAACTATTTTGTACCATTGTTGAGCGAATAGTTAATAAGGTTAAATTCTACAAATTTCCCTCACATGAAAAAAATAGTACTTCTATTTTGGGCATTACTGTATAGTGTAATTGTACTATCAGGAAATGTACATGCAACAAAAAGTAAATTAGCAAAAAATAGTTTTGCTGGTCAAATTCAAGTAAGAGGTATGGATCCAATGGGAGCTCCTTTTACTAATGGTCAAACCAATGTATCAGAACCGGATGGTACACTTTTTTTTGATACAGCAACAGGAGCTGAATCCTTCACATCTTTTACAATTGAAAATATAAGTTTTACTGATGATTTAAATATCTCCAGCGTTACTATTACAGGTGCTGATGCTAGTGATTTTCAAGTAGACGCGATGTTACCTGTTACCGTGAATCTCGGTATGATGGAACAAATCATGATAAAATTTAATCCTCAATCGGCAGGTACGAAAAATGCAACGGTCACAATTGTAAGCGATGATGCTACTAATGGTACGTTTACATTTGCCATACAAGGAACTGCTTTCGAAAGTGGTACAGGATTAGATTTTGATGGAGTAGATGACAATATTACATTTGATAATGGAAACTATAGTTTAAATGGAAATTTCTCTCTTGAACTTTGGATAAAACCTGATATTTCAGGAACTGGAGAGCATACTATATTAGATAATCAAAGTTCAAATTCAGGTTATAGTTTACGTATCGACACTTCAATGCAACTTAATTTTAGCTTTTTTACGGCTAGTGGAATTAATACGTTAACGAGCGCTCCAATTATAAATGATCAATGGCAGCATTTGGTAATTGTTTGTAATGGTACTCGTTACATCATGTATATTGATGGAGTGTTAGATACTTCTTTAGAGCTTTCGGATACGATTGTGGATACTAGTAGTAATAACTTAGCTATTGGAGTTACAAGTGGAGGAGGAGCATATTATAAAGGAATTATAGATGAGTTAAGAGTATGGGAAACAGAGATTTCTAGTTGTAGAATTACAAATCAATTTAGTTGTGAATTAGTTGGAGATGAAGATAATTTACTTGCCTATTATAATTTTAATAATGGAGAAGTGAATGGGAATAATTTCCCAATGTTTGATGTTTTAAGATACAATCATACGATTTCTTCAGGCATACCACCTGAAGGAAGACTAAACAATTTTGGTTTAACAGGTACAGCATCAAATTGGATAGATGCTACAGCAAATGGCGTTACAGGAACTTGTGCTACGTACACAGAACCTCTTATTGGAATTACTTCTAATAGCAATACAATTACGAATGGAAGTACTGATACAGTCACACCAAATAATACTTCTTTTGGAAACGTAGTATTAGGACAGGCTGAACCTGAAGATTATACAATTAGTAATACGGGAAACGGGGTTTTAAATATCTCTAATATTGTTATTGATGGTTCTACAGATTTTACAATTATTGAATCACCAGCAACGGTAGCAGCTGGAGGATCGGGAAACTTACGAATATTGTTTACGCCAAGTTCAAATGCAACAAAAAATGCTACAGTTGGAATTACTAATGATGATTGTGATGACGCTACTTTCGAATTTGATATAGAAGGAACTGGATTTACACCAGCTACAGGACTTGATTTCGATGGAGTGGATGATCATATTAGTGTTAATCATAATAGTTCATTCAATACAAATACATTTACAATAGAAACATACTTTAAAACATCATCTACTACAGCAGGACAATCAATTCTGGCTAAGTATGATGCTACAGGAATTAATGGGTTCTCTATGTATTTAAGTAGTTCTGGAGTGTTACGATTCGAGTACGCGGTACCAAATAGTGAAACAACTAGTTTATCTAATGCTTCTGGATTGAATGATGGGAACTGGCACCATGTTGCTTTAGCATTTGGAAATGGTAAGTTAACATTTTATATAGATGGTGTATTAGATAATGAAATTACGTTTAGTAATGTTCCAGAAACTCCAACAAATACAGAATCACTTTCCATAGGGTACTCTGAATTTAATACCGTTTATTTTAATGGAGAAATAGATGAAGTGCGTTATTGGTCTAGAGTACTATGTTTAGATGAAATTAATGCACAGCGTGGTTGTGAATTAGCAGGAAATGAATCAGGATTAGTAGCGTATTACAATTTAAATCAAGGTAAAATTAATACTAGTAATTCAACTGAAACTACTGCTAATGATGAGACATCAAATAATTTAGATGGTACATTAACCAATTTTGATTTAACAGGTAGTACTTCTAACTGGATAGATACTTCTGCAAATAGTATTTCGGGAACATGTTCTGTTGCAATTCCAGAAATAAGCGTTCAAGGAGAATTAATAGATATACCTTCAGGAGACGATACTCCTAATACAAGTGATAATACAGATGCTGGGACTGTAGTTGTTGGAAACTCAAAAGATATGACCTTTTTTGTGGTGAATACCGATGGTACAGGAAATTTACTAGTAGATAGTGTGACTTTATCTGGAGATACAAGTGATTTTACATTAACACAAAACCCTAGTAATAATCCTATTTTACCTGGGCAAGGAGCAACTTTAAGGTTCTCTTTTAATCCTACATCTGGTGGAACAAAAACAGCAATTGTTACGGTGAATAGTAATGATTGTGATGAACCAGTTTATACCTTTACCATTCAAGGTTATGGAGCTGGACAAGGTACTGGACTTGATTTTGACGGAACAGATGATTTCATTACCGTTCCACATAACGTATCACAGAACAACTTAAACTTTTCTGTAGATTTTTGGATTAAAACCACAGATGGTAATGGTGCTATAATTAATAAGTTTACACCAGATGGCAACAACGGTTGGCGAATTAATCTGGATGGTGGAAGAATTGAATTTTACTATTATGCCAGTGCATCAAATTATACAACAAGACTGTTAAATGGAGCAACGTATGTTGCTGATGGAAATTGGCACCATGTGGCTATAACTTTAGATTCAGGACGAGCAAGATGTTATATAGATGGAGCAAGTGCCCATTCAACAGGGTGGAATGGTACGGCAACGGTTGCATCAAGTTCAGAAGACATACAAATAGGATATGCTGCTTCAGATACACCTACTGGAGATGCAGCTGGATATTTTCAAGGACAACTTGATGAACTTCGTGTTTGGACAAAAACATTGACAGCATTTGAAGTAGGAGCCCGCAACAGCTGTAGTGCAGATATGGCACAGGCTGATTTACTGTTAAGCTATAATTTTAATCAAGGAATTACGGAACAAAATAATAGCTCTGAAACAACTTTAAATGATAGCTCTGGAAATAATACTAATGGTACACTATCAAACTTTGAACTTGATGGAAGTACAAGTAACTGGATTGATACTACGGCTAATGGAATATCTGGTTCTTGTGACTGTGTAGTTGTTGGAGACGTTACGTTAACAAGTCAAACAGAAGTAGATAATTATGTAACCAATACTTTGGGTTCTTGTGGAATTATAGAAGGAGATCTTACTATTAACGGTACGATAACTGATTTATCAGGCTTTTCAAATGTGCATATTATTTCTGGAGATTTTTATATGGAAGGAAATATTGTGGATGACCTTTCAGGATTTAGTGCATTGACAACTGTTGGAGGAAACTTCACGTTAAAAAACATGGCGAATACTAGTTCTATAGCTTCTTTTTCGAATGTTACAAGTATAGGGGGGAGTTTTGAAGTTAATAATTTAGATCAAATAACAGATATATCTATTCTAAGTCAGATTTCTTCAATTTCAAGCATAACGATTACGGGGAATTCGATGTTATCAACAATTGCTTTTGACGAATTGCAAACAATGGGTTCAAAAATTTCTATAACATTTAATAGCTCATTAAGTTCTTTCTCAGTTCCAAAATTGACTCAAGTAAATGGTGAATTTGCAATAAATAATAATGGAGGAGGAATAACTAGTCTTAGTTTAGCGCTTTTAGAAAGTACTGGGAATTTTCTAATAGCTGATATGAATGGTTTACAATCTATCTCTGTTCCGGAGCTACACACGCTTACAGGTCGTCTTTCTGTTGCTGGTTGCAATGCTTTAACTACATTAAGTATTCCAAAACTAACAAGTGTTAGTAATAACTTTTCAATTGATAGTTGTACTCAACTTGCTACAATAGATATAATGGCTTTATCAACAGTTAGCGGTAATTTTAGTATTGATGATTTAGCGATAAGTAGTTTGAGTTTTCTACAAAATGTAACAAGTATTGGAGGTCAACTTTTAATAAGAGATATGGTTAATTTGACTAACCTACAAGGAGTAGATGAATTAACGAGTTTAGGAAGTTTCAGTTTAAATGATTGTGATTTAGTTACTAACCTAGAAGGATTCCCTAAACTAGCCATTACTTCTATAAATTCATTAACCATTTCTGAAAATGAATTAATCACATCATTCAATAATTCTTTCCTTGAATCCTTAACTTCTATAGGAAGATTAAGTATTAGTTTTAATGGAAGTCTTGCAGATATAAGTGCATTACAAAATGTTACACAATTAACAAGCTCAGATTCTACCATTAGAAATAATAATGAGTTGTTAACTATTGATTTGTTTGGTTTGCAAAATGTAGCAAATAATTTAGTTATCCAAAATCAAGCGAATACTACAGGATTATGTGGCTTATTTAATTATGTACATAATGGTAATGGGAGTTCAACACTGACTTTCACAGGTACAAACCCTACAGATTGGGATAGCGTTCAAGATATCATTGATGGTTGTGGTACCCCTGTGATTACCTTAATTGGAGATAATCCACAAGAAATTGAATTAGGAAGTGGTTATTCGGAATTAGGAGCAACAGTAAATGATGGTTCTACAGTTATTATAAATACAAGTGCATTTGTAGATGCTATTGGAAGTTATGATATTACCTATAATGCAACTGGTGTTTCTGGAAATAATGCGGTAGAAGTAATTAGAACAGTTAATGTAGTACATCCAGCAGAAATAACTTGGAACGGAAATACTGATACTAACTGGACTGTAAATGGAAACTGGTCTACAAGTTTTACTCCTTTAGTAACACAAAATGTTATTGTTCCAGATGTAACAAACCAGCCAATTATAGGTTCTGGAGTTGTTGCAGAAATGAATAATTTAACTGTTGAAAGTTTAGCAAGTTTTGATATTTCAGATGGAGGAGTTGTACTAGTAAATGGAAATTTAACAGCAAATGAAACCATAAATATAGGCTCTTCTGTAAATACCAGCGGGACCTTTATCGTTAAAGGTACAGCTACAGGAAATGTTTCTTATGAACGATCAGGATTAACCGCTAATGCATGGAGTTTAATCACAGCACCAGTTTCTGGACAAAGCATTAAAGAATTTATTGAAAATTCAGCAAATGATATTCGAGTGAATACCACAGTTACACCAAATCGTTATGCCGTTGCTTATTATAATGATAGTAATGCAGCTGGGTCAAAATGGGTATATTATACAGCCGATGATATTGTAACCAATACACTTACTTTCGAAAAAGGTAAAAGTTATATCGTTTCCAGAGCAACCAATGGTTCGGTAACATTTACAGGAACATTAGAAACAAATGACGTTTCAGTTTCAGTAAATGAAGACCAATGGAACGCGGTTGGAAGTCCGTATACAGCGTATTTACCAGTGAATAATAATGCTAATGCGAATTTTATTCAAGAGAACTTAAGTAAATTCGATCCTGTAAATGTGGGTGTATATGTTTGGGATAATTCACAAAACAAATATGTAGCAAAAACATTATTGGATTCTGATATTTCATTAACAGTAGGACAAGGATTTTTTATAAAAACAGCATCTGGAGTTACTTCAATTGATTTTAAAGAGAATCAGCGTTTGCACAATGCTACTGGAGTACAAGTATTCTCTAGAGGTACAACTACAGCTATACCAAGTATTCAGGTACTAGCAGAGCAAGATGGAGTAGTGGTAGATACTAATATTAAGTATCTAGCAAATGCAACTAAAGAATTAGATTCAGGTTATGATGTAGGGAATTTTAAAGGAGCTTCTTTCGATATATTTACACGTTTAGTCGGTAATTCAGAAGAGAGTAACTTTACAATACAAGCATTACCAAATACTGGTTATGAAGAAATGGTTATTCCTCTAGGTATTCAATCAGAAGCAAATAAAACGATACAATTATCAGTAGCTTCTGAAGCTTTACCATCAGGAACTAAAATTTATTTAGAAGATACAACAACAGGTAATTTTATTGAGTTAAGAAAAAATAAAGCATATACTTTCCAAACATCTGAAGTATTGTCCGGTATAGGAAGATTTTATATACATACTAAATTTAATCCTATTGAAAAAGAAGATTTTTACAATGTAGATATTTTCAAATCAAACAAACAAGAAATTACAATTACAGGAATTCAGAGTCAAGGAGAAGTAGAAATTCAGCTATACTCAGTATTAGGAAGTAAAGTATATAGCCAATCTGTAAAAGGAAGTAATACGATTATAATTCAACCAGTATCTTCCTTTGGGGCAGGTATATATATCGTTCGATTAGAACTAGAAGGAAAAACAATTCATAAGAAAGTAATATTTGAATAAGAGCATCATGAAGACAAATACAACAGAACATAAAAAAGACATTACAAGAAAGGAAGCATTACAAAAGATAGGAAATTATGGAAAGTATACAGCGCTAACAGCATTAGGAACCTATTTAATTTTAAATCCCCAAAAAGCGCAAGCTACTAGTCCTGAACCACCAGGAGGAGGTTTTGATAGTTTTTAATGTATTCATGTAAAGGTTGCTTTTTATAAAAGCATAAGATTTAACTTATAAAGGAAAAGACCTCACAGATTTCAAAAATCTGTGAGGTCTAAATATTTAAGGAAAATTAATAAATAGAAAATAAAAAGTTTAAAAATACATTTTTGTTGTCAGATCTAGCGTAGTTGAAAATCTTGTTATTGTTAGTAATTTATATAATTATTTTTTTCTTACGCCCTGTGAAAACTGTCTTTGTGAAAGAAACATAGGGTAGTAAATCAATCTGTTTATTGTGCATTGAAAATAAAAGTATAACATCAAAATAGACGGATTATTTAATATATCAAAAAGAGGCTTTTTTCACGAAGTTGTATCAATAAAAAGGTATTGATCAGTATTTATATCTTTACCCTATGATTAAAAAAGTATTTTTTTCTTTCTTTTTAATAATAACTTTAAATACAAAATCACAAGAAAATGACACACTTCTTGTTAAATACAAAACTGCATACGACGATGCGAAAAGGGATACTATCCGTTTGCAAAAGATTTTAGATTTAGGAGAATATCTAATCAATAGAGATTTTAAAAAAGCGAAAAAATATTTTAATGAAGGTTTAGACATCATTTCAAAAGATGAGAAAAGATTAGAAAAATATAAAATCGCTATCTATGTACAATTGGGTGTGATAAATAGACGTGAAGCAAATTATGATAAAGCTATCGATTATTACCTTAAATCACTTTCATATTATGAAAAGAAAGAAGATGAATCAAAAATAGCGGATGTTTATCATAACATGGCTTTGGTATATAGATATCAAAGAAATCATAAAAAAGCTATTGAAAATTATAAAACAGCAATTACATTAAAAGAAAAAGTAAAAGATACTTTTGGTTTAGGAGCAGGTTATAATATGTTAGGAGTTTCTTATAGACAAAATAAACAGTTAGATTCTGCTTTATTCTGTTATGAAAAAGCAATGTATTTTTTCAATGCTATAAAAAGTAAAGAAGATATACATGGAGTCTATGGTAACTTAGCAGCATTATATGCCTATCAAAAAAAGTTCGATTTATCCCTACCTTTAAAGTATAAAAATTTAAAATATTATAAGTCGATAGGTAAAAAGTTATCGGTTTGCGTAGAGTATTTTAATTTATCTAATGACTTCAAAAGAATGAAGAAATGGAAAGAATCATTACTGTATGCAGATTCTTCATTACAGGTTGCTTTAGAACAAGGATTCAAAGAAAGAATTTCCAAAGCCTATTTAAGAAAGAGTTTTGCAAGTAAAAAGTTGGGCGAATTTGAGAATGCATATGAAAATTATAGAATGTTTAATCGATATTCAGATTCTATTTTTAATATTCAAAGTGCTAAGAAAATTCAAGCGCTAGAACTCAATTACAAATTTGAGAAAGAAAAAGCGGAATTGGAATTAAAGAATAAATCAGAAGCATCAAAGAAGAAATTATATTTATTATTATTCATTTTGTCATTAATTAGTGCGGCATTAATAGGTGTGCTATTAAGAAGAAACTACCTGCAAAAATTGAAGTTAGATAACTTAAAATTTGAAAATGAAAAGAAAGAATTAAGTACAGAAATAGCATCAAGAGAAAAAGAAATGAAACAGTTGATTGCAGATAATACAATGCGTGTAGCTTTTAAAGAAGAATTAATTCATAAAATTAAAGAAGAAGTGGTGAGTAAGAAACCAGAACAAATGAAAACTACATTGAACTCTTTAATAATGCAATTACAATTACAAGTTACTACAGAGAAAAAATTAGATGGTTTACAAGAAAAAATAACAGAAGTTAATAAAGAATTTGATTCAGTTTTAAGAGAAAAATTCCCAGAATTGACCAAAGGAGAAAGAGAAGTTTGTGCTTTGTTACGTTTAAACTTATCTATTAAAGAGATTATGACAATAAGAGATGTTTCTGTAGATTCTGTAAAATCAATGCGAAAAAGAATACGAAAAAAGATGAACGTTTCTTCTGAAATTGATTTAGTAGAATTTATACAAAACCTATAGTGACACCATTTGACACCGTGTAAATGAGGTTTTAAAAAGTAGTCACTCATACATTTGCCGCATTAGTATTTAAGAGCAAATTTTATGAGAAAACGACTATTGTTATCATTATATATTTTTCTTTTTTTATTTCTAAAAGGATATGCACAAACTAATAATCAAATTAGTGGAGCAACAGTAACACCCAATCAAAGTGCAGATACAGGAACATCATTCCCTTATGATGGGAGCTTAACATTTAATCCAGGTTCATTAATAAGTACAGGAGATTGGAATTTAATTCTAGGTCCCGGAGCAGGAAGTGCTTTAACTAACGGATCAAGGAATATTTTTTTAGGAGGAATGGCAGGCGCTAAATTTACTAGTCGTGATAATATTATAATTGGAGTATTTACTGCGGATCAAACCGCTGGAAATATGGAAAATGTATACATAGGAAACTATGTAGCACGTTATGCCACTGGAAATGATAATGTAGTTATTGGGCACAGAGCAGGTCAACAATTGACTACGGGATTTGATAATACGCTAATTGGAGAAGAAGCAGGTAGATCTTTAACTGAAGGAAAAGATAATGTTTTTATAGGTGAAGATGCTGGACGAGATGCTACAACAGCTACACACAATGTATTCTTAGGTAGCGCTACCGGTACAGCTAATACTACAGGAAGTGGTAATACATTTATTGGAGCAAGTAGTACTGGAACTGTAGAGAATGCTATTGAAGGTTTTAGTAATGTATATGCTTTAATTAGTACCAATAATGCTGCTGGTAGAGATAATAGAACAGGACAAGGAAATACTTTTGTAGGAGGTGGTGCAGGTCAAGATAATACAGATGGTTACGCCAATACGTTTCTAGGGTTTGATGCAGGTGCAAATAGTAATCATGCCGATGGAAATACATTTATAGGCTATGGTGCAGGTTGGGATAATAATCGATTAAATAATTTTAATGATGCGAATAGAAACACCTATGTAGGTGCAATGGCAGGGGGAACAAATAGAACAGGTTCTGATAATGTTGGTATGGGTTGGAATGCTGATTTTACAGATTTAGGAGTAACTGGTCCTGGTGCTGGAAAAAATAACCGTAATACGTTTTTAGGAAATAGAACTGATGTATTTGGAGATGATCAAGTGATTCTTGGTTTTGATGCCAAAGCATTAGGGAATAAAGGATCAATTACTATTGGTTCACATAGTAGTACCACACAATCATACGCCGCAGCTATAGGATATAATGTTGATGTAACTAAAGCAAATACAATGGCGTTAGGTGGAAATACAGTAACTAATAGATTTAGTGTGGGTATTGGTACAGTAGCCGCAAACCAAAACGCTTCCTTAGAATTGGCAGATGTAGATAAAGGTTTTTTAATAAATAGGCTAACAACAGCACAACGTACAGCTATGGAAACATCTGCAGCTAGTGGCAATGCATTAACTACTACTGATGCTGGTTTAATGGTGTATGATATTGATTTATCAACCCTTTTTGTGTGGAATGGTACTTCATGGATCAGTACGACATCAGTGAATACAGACAATCAAAAGATTGATACTTTTCAATTGGTAGATAATAAAATTCAGCTTTCTATTGAGGCTGATGGAGAAGCTATAAAGGAGTTAGATTTATCAAGTTATTTAGACAATACCGATGCACAAACCATTTCTTTATCAGGAACAGATTTGAGTATTTTGAATGGTAATACTATTGATTTATCGCCTTTGCAAGATGGAATAGGAACGGACAATCAAGATTTAACCTTAACAGGTAATACGTTGAGTTTAACCAATGATGCTACTATAGTTGATCTTTCAGGATATTTAGACAATACTGATACCCAGACCATTTCTTTATCAGGAACAGATTTGAGTATTTTGAATGGTAATACTATTGATTTATCATCATTGCAAGATGGAGTAGGAACGGATAATCAGGATTTAACATTATCAGGAAATGTTTTAAGTTTAACTAACGATATTACTACAGTTGATCTTTCAGGGTATTTAGACAATACTGATGGACAAACCATTTCTTTATCAGGAACAGATTTGAGTATTTTGAATGGTAATACTATTGATTTATCGCCTTTGCAAGATGGTGTAGGAACGGATAATCAAGATTTAACCTTATCAGGTAACACGTTGAGTTTAACCAATGATGGTACTACAGTTGATCTTTCAGGATATTTAGACAATACTGATGCCCAAACGATTTCTTTATCCGGAACAGATTTGAGTATTTCCAATGGTAATTCTGTTGATTTATCGTCTTTACAAGATGGGGTAGGAACGGATAATCAAGACTTAACCTTAACAGGTAATACATTGAGTTTAACCAATGATGCTACTTTCGTTGATTTAGGAAAGTATTTAGATAATACAGATAGTCAAGAATTAGGTTTTTCGTCTAATGAATTGAGTATTTCAGGAAGTACAAATACTATTGATTTATCAGGATATTTGGATAATACAGACAATCAAGATTTAACCTTATCAGGTAATACGTTGAGTTTAACCAATGATGCTACTTCGGTTGATTTAGGAAAATATTTAGATAATACAGATAGTCAAGAATTAGGTTTTTCGTCTAATGAATTGAGTATTTCAGGAACTACAAATACTATTGATTTATCAGGATATTTGGATAATACAGACAATCAAGATTTAACCTTATCAGGTAATACATTGAGTTTAACTAATGATGGTACTACAATTGATCTTTCAGGATATTTAGACAATACCGATGCCCAAACGATTTCTTTATCTGGAACAGACTTGAGTATTTCTAATGGTAATTCTGTTGATTTATCGCCTTTGCAAGATGGTGTAGGAACGGATAATCAAGATTTAACCTTATCAGGTAATACGTTGAGTTTAACTAATGATGGTACTACAGTTGATCTTTCAAGATATTTAGATAATACCGATGGGCAAACGATTTCTTTATCAGGAACAGATTTGAGTATTTTGAATGGTAATACTATTGATTTATCATCATTGCAAGATGGTGTAGGAACGGATAACCAAGATTTAACCTTATCAGGTAATATCTTGAGTTTATCAAACGATGCTACTACAGTTGATCTTTCAGGTTATTTAGATAATACTGATGAGCAAACTATTTCTTTATCTGGAACAGATTTGAGTATTTCCAATGGTAATTCTGTTGATTTGTCGTCTTTTGTAAATTCTGATAGTCAAAATTTACAATCTGCTACACTTTCTGGAAATACATTAACTATTGCTATAGAAAATGGAGCTTCTGTTGATGTTGATTTATCACCAATTCTATCCGCTCAACAAACTCAGATTAATGATTTAATTTCTAGAGTAATAGAAATAGAAAAATGTGCTTGTAGCGGTACGTTAAGTACAGAACAGGTGTTTTCTAAAAATAAAGAACCTATTTTACATCAAAATATCCCCAATCCATTTAATGGAACAACATCTATTAAATATTATGTAGATCATAGTTTTGAAAAAGCAGCAATAGTATTTAGTAATACGTCAGGACAAATTATAGATACCATTTTTTTAAAAGAAAGGGGAGAAAAGGAACTATATTTTAATAGTTCTTCCTTACCTGCTGGAATATATTTTTATACACTTTATGTGAATAGTCATAAAATAGATACTAAAAAAATGATTATAGAATAATTAATATCCCCAATTTATTTTTGTTGACGTAGAATTTTCTCCATTTTTCTACCCTTAGCTAGCTCATCAATCAATTTATCTAAATATCTTGCTTCTTTGGTGAGCTTTGTTTCTATTTCTTCTATTCTATAACCACAAATCACTCCTTTGATTAAATGTGCATTTGGATGTAATTTAGCATTGGCGAAGAAAGTTTCGAAAGTTACTTGCTCATCAATTAACTCTTGAACTTTTTTTTCATCATACCCAGTCAACCATTCAATTACCTGATGTAACTCCTCTTTTGTTCTTCCTTTTTTCTCAACTTTATTGACATAGTGAGGATACACAGATGAAAATTTCATGTTTGCAATTCTAGCATCATGTTCTGGTGTTGTTTTCATTTGATATTCATTTTAATAATTATATAATTTTTATCTAAAATTCAAAACCTTTAATGGGTGAAGAAATATCGACTAAAGTACCACTAGGATCTTTAAGTAATAATCGTCTTTGACCATAAAATGTATCTATAGGTTCGCTAATAATTTCAAACGTTTCCAATTTAGCAATTTTAAATATTTCATCTGCATTATCAACAACAAATGTTATATAAAACCCTTGAGGACTATTCTGATAAGCTTTAGGGACTAAATCATTTGTTCGATCTATGATTCCCAATTCTAGTTTTTTATCCTTCGATATTAAATGAACAAACCAATCACTATCAAAAGCTACTTCAAGGTTAAAAAGTTTGGTATAAAAGTCCCGACTTTCTGTTAAATTATCGGAACAAATATTGGTCATTATTCTACTGACTGTTTCCATCTTTTATTGGTTTTGGTAATGGTTATAACTATGTGTTTTTATTGCATTTGACTTTCAGTCCATGTAAACAAGTAAGTCTTTGCGAACGGACCCTGAGTTTATCGAAGGGGAAGTGAAGCAATCTTTGTCTTAACAACGAGATTTTTGTTATTAAATTAATAGATTACTTCTTCATTTCACTATGTTTCATTCATCGTAAAGACATAATTGACTGATTTACATGTTTGAAAACTCGTTGTGCTTTTAGAAATCAAAACAATTCTAAACTGTCAGTTCGAGTGCTTTTGAGGTACGAAAAAGTATATCGAGAACTATTTCGAAGTTAAAATTCTTATTCTCGATACAATTTTTTTCATTTCATTCCAAAAAATCACTCGAATTGACAGAATTTTGTTCTAAATGCACAACGGGTATTTAAAAATATATTCTTAAATCGAACTCACGTTATTTTAGGTACTTAAATCCGTTTCTTCCCAAATTGTATCTTTAGATAACATCCAAGTTAATGAATGTCTTCGTTCATGAATTACCCCACCATTTCCCATAGGATTAAAACCATTAGGGACGGTTTCTCTACCTAATTGAGCACTTCTTACAGCATTGTGTAAACAATAAAATAAATCTTCCTTTTGGATTAATTGATGTTCAGAAATTGTTTCTTTATCGATAATCCATTCCTCCATTTTTTCATCTAAAGGACAAGTAAAAGTAGCTAAGATTTCTTGTATTTGTTCTCCTGACATCATTTCACCTGTAATTTCAGGTTCTTTATATCCAAAATACCAAGCTAGAGGCCAAGCATTTTCGAATTTCCATCCAATGGCATTTCTTGCTTCTTCATCATCTCTGGGTGTATTGAGAATTTCTTTTTCTTGCTCATCCATAAAGTCTCTAAGCTCATTATTGTCAATGAATGTTAGTAATATAGTACTCTCCAAATTTTCTTCAGGAATCATTAACCAAAGTACAAGTGCCTTGATGGCATTTAATCGTTGAGCAATTTCAATTTTAGGGCGTAATTCTCTTTCAAATTCTGTAGGTAATGAACTAGCTGGTATGAATCCTGCATTTAAACAAACAGATATATTATCAAGCCTTAGATCTGTCATCCATGGCACTTTTTTATAAGCTTCTAGGTTGTTTTCATTTTTATGTTCCTTTTTTTCTTCTTTAGTATTTTTTGAACCAAATATCTTTTTTAAAAAACTCATAGTAATGTAATTATTTATGTGTTAGCTTAATTTTTATCAATAATTAATGCTGGAAGATTTAATGATGTATACAAAGTATTATACTGATCCATTTCAGTAGAAATAATAGCGTCTCTTTCCTTTTTATATACAAGCCAATCGTTCATAAGATCATTAAAACGTTCTTTAGCACCTTTGGTTACTTTTGGATCTGCCTGGTTTATATAACTTAAAAGTTGAATGAGTTGTGAGTTCAATTTATTATTAAAATTAATCACATCTTGAAAAGTCTTCTGCTTTTCTTGTATTAAATTCTCTTCCCAAGTATTGATTCGCTTTTGAAGTGCTTTACCTTTTTCAATCAATGCTTTTGCTTTATCATTATTCTTTAAAAGTTTAGCATACTGAGTGAGTTGTGTTTTTGCTGAACGCATTTGAATAACAGAGGTATGTATGTCTTTTAATGTATTTTCGATACGCACAAGAATACTTTGTTGCTCAGAAAAATCTTCAGGAGTTGACTGAATTGATGGATTAGGTAAAATAATAGCTTCAGTAGCTACAGTTTTTCCTTCTAAAGATAATTGTAGGGTATATTTTCCTGGAGCAACGCTAGAACCAGAAAGTCCACCAAAAACAAATACTTCGTTAATTGCTGGAATAGCTTCACGTTTAAAATCCCACGTAAATCGATTGAATCCTTTTTTGGACGATAAAATTTGTGGTTTTGCGGGTCCACCTGGCCGAGTTTTGAATTTTTTTGGTTTTTTATTAGTATATGATCGTATTATTTCTCCGTTTTGTAAAACATCTAATTTTAGAGCTAGTGTATCTGCATTTTTATGCAAATAATAATCAAAAGTTACTCCACTTTTAGGGTTTTGACCTTGTCCAACAGCTTTTGAAGTACCACCAAAAATGCGATAACTTGGTTTAGGTTGAAAAATTTGAAGTGTTTCCTTTTCTGGAGTCATATTTTGGAGTACACCTAGATCGTCTAAAATCCAGAATCCACGTCCAGATGTTGCAGCAACTAAATCATTGTCTTGAATAGTAAGATCGTTAATAGCCACTACAGGTAAATTTAATTTAAGACGTTGCCAATATGCACCATCATCATTAGAAACATATAATCCTGTTTCAGTACCGGCATATAGCAATCCTTTACGTTTTTTGTCTGCTCTAACTACTCTGGTAAATCCGTTAGGATCATCGAGTCCATTCACAATTTTTTTCCATGATTTTCCATAATCATTTGTCTTAAAAACATAAGAATTTAAATCCAAAGATTTATATCTCATGATTACTAGATAAGCAGTAGCAGGATCATGGGCAGAGATGTCAATGCTATTTATAATACCATCAGAAATTCCTTTAGGCGTTATGTTTTCCCAGTTTTTACCTCCATTTTTTGTGATATGTAGTAAACCATCATCACTTCCTGCATATAATACACCTTCTTGATGTTGAGATTCTACTAAAGCAGTTATTGTATTGTAATTTTCTCCACCTGCAGCTTCATTGGTAAAAGGACCTCCACCTGGACCGTGTTTATCTTTTTCGTTTTTAGTCAAATCTGGACTAATAATTGTCCAATTCATCCCTCCGTCAGTTGTTTTAAATACTACATTTCCTGCATGATAAATAGTTTTTCTATTGTGAGGAGATGAAATAATAGGAGCATTCCAATTGTATCGATATTTAGCATCTTTTGGAGCTATACTTAATCCTAATTCAGGGTATTCTTTAATAGCTTTTTGTGTCCTAGAAGATTTAGTCCATTTACTAATATTTCCCTGATACGTTCCACCATAAATTGTTTCAGGATTATCTGGATCAAAAGCAATAAAGGCGCTTTCACCACCAGCAACAGAATACCAATCTTTCCAATCAATTCCTTGATCATTAGTACGACTAGCTATAGCAATAGCTGAATTGTCTTGTTGGCCTCCATATACATTATAAGGAACCAAATTATCGGTAATAACACGATAAAATTGTGATGTAGATTGATTTTGCTGTGTACTCCAGCTTTTTCCACCATTAAAAGAAATATTAGCACCACCATCATTTGAGTTAATAAGGTTGTTGTTATCGTATGGATTAATCCATAAATGATGATTATCCCCGTGAGGAACCGGAATATTTGAAAATGTTTTTCCTCCATCAATAGATTTCATTACAGGTGCATTTAACACATATACGACATTTTCATTTTGTGGATCGGCAAAAATTTCCATATAATACCAAGAACGAGCAATATTTACACGGTTACCGTTTACTTGTTTCCATTTTTTTCCAGCATCATCGGAACTATAAACACCTCCTTTTTTTCCTTCTGCTTCTAATACAGCAAATATACGTTCTGGATTAGCCCTCGAAACTGAAATACCAGATTTACCAAACGCTTTTGGTAAACCTATTTTCATTTTAGTCCAAGTATCACCACCATCTATAGATTTATACAAGCCTGAGTGTTCTCCACCAGACTCAATAATCCAAGGATATCTGCGATGTTGCCACATAGAAGCATATAAGATTCTTGGATTAGTCATATCCATAGTTAGTGAAGAAGCTCCTGTTACTGTATTTACAAACAGCACTTTTTTCCACGTTTTTCCACCATCAATACTTCTATATATTCCCCTTTCTTCAGTTGCGTCGTATTGTGCTCCTTGAGCTGCAACATAAATAATATCTGGATTTTTAGGGTGTATAATTACATCAGAAATATGACGAGTTTTCTCAAGTCCTAGATGAGTCCAAGTTTTTCCAGCATCCATAGATTTATACACACCATTTCCCATAGAAGTCATTACACCTCGAGCAGCATGTTCTCCCATTCCAACAACTACAATGTTAGTATCACTTTCAGATACAGCTATGGCACCTACAGATCCTGTTGTAAAAAACTTATCTGAAATATTATTCCAGGTAATACCACCATCCGTAGTTTTATAAACACCACCACCAGTAGATCCCATATAATAGGTTAGGGGTTTACCAATTACTCCAGTTGAGGTAACACTTCTACCTCCTCTATAAGGACCTATATTTCTCCATTGTAATCCATGGAATAGAGAATCCGTAAGTTTAAAAATAGGCTCTTTAGTTTTGTTTTTTCTTCGCTGTGCATTATGTGTTAATGGAAGTAAGAAAATACAGATGAATAGAAGTTTTAATATTTTCATTTGGTTGTTTTAGTTTTTGATTTGGGTAAGAAGTATAGAAAATTACCATTTTTAGAATGTATAATAATCTTATAGTAACTTTTTTTCTTAATCAAATATATTTGTTTTTTTATAATTATAGAACCTATTTCCTTATAGAATCAATGGGTATGAAAATAACGATTTTGAATCTCTTTTTGAAACTATTTTAAAAGGAGTTTGTATGAGAAGAAGTACATCCCGTGTATGATTAATTATAAAAAAAGGAATCTGAAGGGTGATTCGATTAATAGCTAAAGTTAATTTTCTTTTTCTTAAACTTTTACTTTTCTATCTAGATAGCTCTGGTATTACAAATGAGTAATTTTATGTTACCAGAGCTATTTGAGATAGTATTTTAGTTTAGATTAATTTCAAAATCTAATAAATTGTGTCTAATATGATTAAAATCCTGAGTTTTACTATTAAAAATTAGAATCTTTATTGTTAAATAATGTATATGCCAATTCTCTAATTTCAGTTGAAGATCTTTAGATCTATTCACTAGATGATTTGAAAGAATAGTATTATTAAAAGTTTTCTTTTTCCATAGGTGAGTAGAATATATTTTTTCAGATGTGATTTCATCATAAAATTTATCTAGCCCACTTATATAAGAAAACTTTTGTTTACCATTAGCATCTTGAATAATTCTATTATCATCCGCTAAGATGAAATTAACTTCTTTAATGTCTTTTGTAATTATCAAACTACTTATTTGATCAACTTGATTAGCATCTAAACCAGTAGAGTTACCTAAAGAAGTCACAAAATAATTATCACCTTCAAAATTATTATTAATTACAGTTTCTAAAAAATCTGTAGGACAAATAAAAAAAAGACGATTAGTCATTTTATTTTAAGAGTAATTGTAAGATTAACTAATACTCAAATTTTACAGACTTTTTAAATCAATTACTTCAAAATTTCTAGCATCAAAATAATCGTCTAAACCATAATCTGTATTGATGATTATACCTCCAAGCAGTGTTACTTTATCAACATGAAATTCATCTTTACATGTTTTTAAATACTCATGCACCTTTTGATCTATTATTTTATAGGTAGCCTCGGTAATTGCTTTTGATTGATTTTCACTAGCCATTATATCATCTCTATAAGGTAGTAAGCTCTCTTCTAATTTCATTTGTTGGTAATCATCATCATTCATAATAGGTGCATATGTATTATCTTGTAAACGACTTAAAGCAAGCATTAAAGCACCACATGAGTTACCCGTTTCTTCCATTCTTGGTCTATACATCTTACCTAATTCGCCTTCTAGTGTAATTCCAATATGAGGTCCGTAAAATATAAATGCACTTCCATTATCTGGTATATGATGAGCAAAAGCTGTCATTCCTGTTTGTCCAACAAAAGGGATACCTCCAAGTCCACCCATTACAAACGGACCAAATAAAACATTAAAGAAAGTTGTAGAGGGCACATTAATATCATCAGAACAAACAGATGTAGCCATTAATACTTTTGAAATGTCAAGTTTATGCTCAATTTGCATTTTCCCTAAATAATGAATTGAAGTGTCTTTAGCATCTTTTGCATTAGGAAATTCTTTTTTTACTACTTCGTCAAATTTTCTTTGTAACATAATTTGATTGATTTTTTTATAATATCATTGTTGTTTATATCTCATAAAGGTAAACTAATTTTTACAAATGCAACAATGTTGCATTTAAAAGAAGATAGCATTAATCATTTTAAAGTAGTACAGGAGTTGTAATCAATATAAAATATTGGTAGAGAACTATTTTTTAGAAGATAAAATCAAGGCGAAGTGAATTTTAAGAATAACGCTTCAGTTTTTGTTGTAATTCATTTTTGGTTTTTGTCAACCATTCATTTTTGAGAATACTCAGTAAAACAATATCTAGTCTTTCAGATGATTTTGAAAGTGGAGGAAGAAAACTTCTTAGTTTACCTTCTTGAATACAACCGACACTTTCCATAGCTTTTATACTTTTAATGTTTTTAGAACTTGCTCCAAAACCTATTCTTTCCATATGCATTTTTTCGAATAAAAATTCAAAAAGAAGAAATTTACAATTTTTATTAAGTCCTGTTCCCTGAAAGTTTTTACCTATCCAAGTATGACCAATTTTTACATTTTTTAAATTATTATCGATTGCATAAATTCTAGTCATTCCTGCAATTTTATTTATTCTTAGATCTTTTATGATAAACGGATATTCAAGATGCTTCTTTCGATTGTTAATGGCATTAGATATATATGTTGTAAAATTTTCCTTTCCAAATCCGTTTTCAGTAAAATGTTCCCATATTTCTTTAGTATTTGAAATCTTAAATAATTCTGATTCATGAAATTTCTCTAATGGAGTAATTTCAACCATTTTATTTTTTAGAATATATTTTTCTTCAAATTGAAACATTTGGATTTATTTCATTAAAAATTTCATCTCATCACAAGTTTTACTTGGTATAAATTCAGTTAGCTCATAATTAGCTAACTCATTTTTCTTGAAAGGATCTTTTTCAATTATTTTTTCCAATTCTGTTTTTGATGTTACATTGGATAAAATTATTCCACCTGTTCTAGGAACTTTTCGTCCAGAAGCTAGAAAATTTCCTAATTCATATTGTTCGTTAAGAAATTTAATATGCGCGCCAATAAATTGATCTACCTTTTCTAAAGCTACTTTATAAGTCAAGTTTACTATAAACATTTTAAATTTAGTTAGTTTTTAATTCTTCAATTTTTTGGATAAAAAACGTCATCATTGAGAGAAGTTTTATAATTTATTTTCGAATTACAATATACTTTAATTAAATGAAAAAGCGATTTGAATAGAATAGCAAACCGCTTTTCATTCTGGTAAAATATATTATTTTTTGATGTGATTAAATAGTTCAAAATGTTGAAATATCATATCATTTTCTTCCATGATATTAAATATTGTTGTAGTCATTTCATTTTGCATCGCCTTTTCAGAAGCTGATTTTGCAGCTTCTAAGTCGCTCCAGAGAATAACATCAAGGAATTTTCCATCTTCAGTTAATGCTGTTTTTCTTGAAATAAAACCTGGCTGCTTACTGACAAATTCATTGAGTTTTAGCACTGATTTTTTCCCATTGTCAATATCAACTCCATTTTTAAATTTCCATACGACTAATTCAATAATTTTAGCTTGTTTCATACGATCTTCTGTTTCCGTTGACTGATTACATCCAAATACAGTCAAAATAATTAAACCTATTACTAATTTTTTCATGTTTCAAAAATAGATTAGGGTAGAGACAACAGTATGTCAAGGGTACTAGGAAATTTTTAATAGATTTTTATAAATGAAAAAATATCACTTAGTTAAAAACTATATAAAAACCAATTACCGTGTCGATTAATTAAATGCATAGTTTCTTTACTTCGACTTTTTCCCAGAGGATGATTAAAAATAAAAGGAACATAAGCGAGTTGATTTTTTAGATATTTTCCATAAGTTACTTCGTCAACTATTTTACCAGATCCGAATATTGTTACAAATTGATCTAATACTTTTTTTGCATTTTCATTATCATCAGTTTGTAGTGCAAGTTTAGAAATAGCACATAATTCTTTTACATCTCCATCTCCTTCGCCATAAGGATCACAAAGACATTGCATGATAGAAAAATCTTTTGTTTTTGCCGCATAAAAAATAGCTTCAACTACACTTTTAGGATTTGTGTAATCAATTTGGAAAGCTTGTTTTTGTCCGATTACTGTAAAATTATTCAAAATGCATAGAGTAAAAATTAATATTAAGTGTTTCAATTTTTTTAATTTATATAGTTATTAATCTGTTTATTTTATTTCAATTTTACTTCGTAATCCAAATTATATCCTTCGTTAATCTCTCTATTTGTTATTTTAAATATTTCTATCTGATTTTTCGATTCGAGTTTATAAATCCAATTATTTTTCAATTGAATTTTATCTTTTAAAACAGGAAATAATCGTTTTGTTATTGAATCAATTACAGATTGTTCCATATCATTTTCTTGTAAATCAAAATACCAATTTGCAGAGACATTAAAAATTCGTTTTGATTTTTTATCAACAGAAAAGAATCCAATTCCATTAAGAGAAGAATGCTTCCCAATATCGATGGTAAAATAATCATCGAGTGTTAAGTAATCAGTAATTATATTTCCATAATTTTGGTAGTCCATATTAGGATCAATTCGATATGAAAGTGTAGTATCTATTTTAGTTATCTTTTCCCCAATTTTAAATAAAGCTTTTCCTTTATATTGTAAACTCAAAGGTCGATACTCTTTTGTAGTATCTAATTTTTCTACACGATATATTGAATCCAAAACGATTTGATTTTGATGGATACTACTGGCATTCCTATTAATAAAGTTACAAGAAATACCAAAAACTAGGATTATCAAATATACTAATGCTCTCATTTATTTTTATCATTTAAATATAAGTAAACTTTAAGTTTTTAAAATACTTTTATAAGTAAACAAGCTCTTTCTATTAATAATTGTTCTTTTATTCTAGTTAATGTTTACATATACAGATCGCTAAAATTTCTCTAAATTATTCTGAGTAATAAAACAATTTTTCGAGGGTAAATTTAAGTTTACCATAAGGTTAAAATAATTAACATACTATAATTTAGATTTAATAAAAACTAAGTTGTAATAAGGAACAAGATCTTTATATTTGCAACGGTGTTGCGTTATAAGATTTTCAATTCCTAGTACTACAATGAAGAGTCATCATAAAATAGTAAGTTTTCTGTTATCGTTAGTCATTATCTTGATTCACGTAACACTACTTATTCATACTATTGAACACCATCATCATGTACATCATGAAACGAAATTTTCGAATTTTTCAACATTAGAAAATAAGATAGAAGTATCTGAAAAATGTAAACTATTTGATATTTATTTAGATATAAAACTCTTATCAGTATCTAATTCCATATTATCATTATTTATCGCGGATTATGATATAGTAGATCAAGTAGCTAAAAAAGAAGATCAGCTTATTACTGTTTTTCTACGCTACAAAAAATCGAGATCACCACCAAAATTTTTAACTAAAACTAGCTAATAACAATAGGTGTTCTAAAAAAACGAGTATGCTTAGTCATGTACATAGTTTTATAGCTTAATAAGTTGTTAGTTTATTCATATATCGATAGAAATAGATATTTAAAACCCTTATTCAAATTCTTGTACTCAAGAATTTAAAACCAAACTTTTCTAAATACACTCATTATGTTACAAGCAAAAGAGCTTACGAAGCGCTATAACGATACCTTAGCGTTAAATAAATTAAGTTTCTCTGTAGCTCCTGGAGAAATATTTTGTCTTTTAGGACAAAATGGCGCAGGAAAAACAACAACAATTAATATTTTTTTAGGCTTATTAGCCCCAACTTCAGGAGAAGCATTACTAGATGATACTGCTATTGCTAATAATTCAACTTTAAGAAAATCTATAGCTTATATTCCAGAAGTGGTTCAGCTGTACAGTAAATTATCTGGATTAGAAAATCTAGACTTTTTTAGTCGTTTAGCAGGCTTTACTTATAGCAGGCAGGAATTAACTAGTTTTTTAGAGCAAGCCAATTTAGCAGGAGAATTTCATAGGAAAAAGCTATCTAAATATTCTAAAGGAATGCGACAGAAAGTTGGTATAGCTATTGCCTTAGCTAAGAACGCATCATATATTCTTATGGATGAACCTACTTCAGGTTTAGACCCAAAAACATCTGTAGAGTTTGCTAATACTTGTAAGCAACTTTCAGCACAGGGAGTAGGAATCTTAATGGCTACCCACGATATTTTTAATGCAGTAAATGTATGTGCTAGAATAGGTATTATGAAAGAAGGTACCTTAGTACACATTGCCGAAACAGAAGATATTACTGCTCAAGAATTACAAGAATTATATATAAAAACAATTTAAACAACCAATAAATATAACAACTAGTTATGAACGTCAAACATTTAGTGTTTGTAGTACTTATATTAGTACTACAAACAGGATTTTCACAATCTAAAATTACCGGTAAAATTTTAGATATTGATAGTAATCCAATTCCTGGTGCTACTATTTTGGTAGCTAATGAAGATTTGGGAGAACAAAAAGGAGATACTTCTGATATGGATGGAGATTTCAGTATTCAAGTTTCTAATGCAGGCATATATAAAATACAAATTACGTTTATAGGCTTTAAATCTTATACTAAACAAATAACAGTAGTAGAAAATCAAGAGGTTAATTTAGGTACAATAGTATTAAAAGAAGCTGCTGAGTTATTACAATCAGTAGAAATAATAGGTAGAAAACGTAAAGATTATAATAGTGATTATTCTTTCTCAGCTACCAAAATAGCAATCAAGAATAAAGAACTGCCACAAGCCATCTCAGCTGTAACAAAAGAATTATTACAAGATCGCCAGGCATTTCAACTTACTGAAGCTGTAAAAACAGTAAGTAATGTTGCTCCTACGGGTTTATATAATCACTATAATATTCGTGGTATTACACAAGGTGATGATGGACAGGTAGTTAACGGAATGCGTACACGTCAATTTTATTTTTTACAACCTATAACCTCTCATTTAGAGCGTGTAGAGGTTATTAAAGGACCTTCTTCTGTTACTTTTTCTAGTGCAGATCCAGGTGGTACTGTAAACATAGTAACTAAAAAACCCTTAAAAGAAAAACGTAGTGAAGTATCTATAGCTGCAGGTAGTTTTTCTACGTTAAGAGCAACTGCAGATTTTACAGGGCCTTTAAATGAAGAAAAAACGTTATTATATCGTTTTAATGGAGCATATCAAGAAGCAGATTCATTTAGAGATATAGTGAATAATAACGCTATTTTATTTGCGCCTTCTTTAAGTTATATTCCTAACGAAACAACAGCACTTAATGTAGAGATGATTTACAATAATGCAGAAGGAAATTTAGATAGAGGACAACCGATCTTTGATGCTCCTGGGGTAGATTACAATCCGAATAGTACTTCTATTAATTTGAATCCTGGGGCACTTAATGATTTTTACAAGACTAAAGAAATCATATTTATGGCGAGTTTTAGTAAAAAGTTTACAAACAACTTTGGCTTTAACGCGCAGTATATGAAACAAACTTGGGATGAAGATTTACAAGAACATAGGATTGATGCTTTTAATGCAGCCTACGACGCAACAGGAGCAGCGGTATCTACTTTAGCACCTTTAAGATATGCGGAAAGACAACAAGCTTGGAATACTAATAATTTTAGTACGTTTTTTAATTATGATATTGTAAGTGATAATATTACTAATAAAATTTTAGTAGGTTATGATGCTACGCGTTGGGAAAGAACAATAGGAGGTCAAAATACTGCAAGAAGGCAATATTTAAAAACTGATGGTACTTATGCAAGATTTAGACCAGGTACAAGTGATTTAACCGAATTTCAGGTAGCTGACGGATTACTAATTCCTGGGATACCTCATTTAGATTTAACAAACCCTTTTAATGGCATTAGAAATACCAGTGATTATATATTAACGCAAACTGAAATACCAGCAAATTTAACCACATCTGATGGTATTTACATCCAAAACCAATTTAAGGTAGGCAAATTCACCGCTTTAGTGAATTTAAGATATGAATGGTTTAACGATATATTTGATTACGAAGGACAAGGAGAGGAAGGATTTAGACAACAATCGTTTATTCCAAGGTTCGGTGTAACTTATGAAATTACAGATGATATTAGTCTATATGGAACGTATTTGGAAGGTTTTCAGCCACATACGAATACAGTGTCCTTATCACCAAGTGCAGAAGGGTTCTTTAATAGAGCTTCTCCAGGAAGATTTGATCCTCTAGAAAGTAGTTTAAAAGAACTTGGTGCTAAAGGAGAGTTTTTAAATGGTAAGCTATTTGCCAATTTCGCATTATTTGATATTACTCAGAAAAACCTTTTAATAGGAGATTCTTATGGTGATCCAGCAGACTTAACAACACGAGGAGAGCAACGTAGTAAAGGTTTTGAAATGGATGTTTCTGGTTATGTAAACCCTAATCTACAATTTGTGTTTTCTTACGGATATACAGACGCTAAAATTATAGAAGATACAGTAGAAGAGCTGAATGGGGAACGTATTGGTGGAGCACCAAAACACAATGCAAATTTATGGGGGCGTTATGATTTTAGTAATAAAATCTTAAAAGGAATTGGAGTTGGTTTTGGTATGCAATATGTAGATGAAAGATATACATGGTACTCTTCTCCTAGAGTATTATTACCAGATTATACTGTATTTGATGGAGCTATATATTACAAACCTGCGAATACAGGGATACAGTTAACACTTAAAGTCAATAATTTATTTGATAAAACGTATTGGTTAGGTGGGCTTTTCCCGTCAAGATTAGCTCCAGGTGCTCCAAGAAATGTTTTATTAAATGCTACGTACAAATTTTAGTAAGCGATGAAAGCTCAAATAGTAATTTTAATCGCAAAACAGTTCTTTAAAAAGACCTTTAATAGTAAAGGTCTTTTAGTACTATGGTGTGTGTTTTTAATGGCACTTGCTTATGTCACTATAACTGGTTGGCAGGCGTTTGAAGAACAACATCACATTATTGGACATCATCAAGAAGAATCACGTGCAAGTTGGGATAATAATCCAGATAAACACCCACATCGAATGGCACACTTTGGTTCTTTTGCATTTCGAGAGCAGCATCCGCTACGTATTTTTGATTCAGGAATAGAAAACTATACAGGGAATGCTGTCTTTTTAGAAGCGCATCAACAAAATACAGCTAATTTTTCTCAAGTAAGTTTATCCACAGGTTTAATTCGATTTGGAGATTTAAACATAGCAATGTTATTACAGATCATATTACCGTTAATTATCTTTTTTGTAGGGTATGCTTCAATAACTTCTGAACGAATGAACGGAACTTTAAAGATCATTTATTTGCAAGGAGCTAATATGAAAGCTATTTTATTAGGTAAAACGTTAGGCTTATTTTTAATTACTTGTTTGTTCTTTATACCAGCTTTGGTTGCATTATGGAGTATCTCGTTTTTAGAACATGATATTATAAATAGTCAGATAGCTACTAGGTCAACATATATTACTATAGCGTATACCTTATTTTTTATGTTATTGTGTTGTATAACGGTTATTATTTCTGCTACAAGTGAAAATTCAAATAAAGCTTTGTTAAGCGTATTAGGTTTATGGTTGCTTTTATTTATTATTATACCTAAAACGGCACAAGTATTAGGAAATTATTTATACCCAAATCCATCAAAAATTGAATTTAGAACGGCTATAGAAGAAGAAGTTTCTAAAACAGGAGATAGCCATAATCCTGATGATCCATATTTTAATAAACTTCGTGATTCTGTTTTATCTGTACATAAAGTAACAGATGTAAAAGAACTCCCATTTAATTATAGTGGTTTTATTATGAGTAAAGGAGAGAAGCAGACGGCTTTAATTTATAATAGAGAACATAAATTATTGATCGATAAATATAGAGATCAGAATAGTATAGCAAAGAATTTAGTATGGTTAAATCCTTATTTGGCGGTTAAAGAGATTTCAATGGGATTATCTAGTACTGATTTCGATACTTATGTTAACTTTTTATCACAGACAGAAGCCTACAGATACAAACAATCACAGTATATGAATGAGTTACAAATGAAATACATAAGTAATAAGGCGAAAGGTAGTGAAGGAAAAGTACACGTCATTGACAGTAGTCTTTGGAAATCATTTCCAGATTTTAAATACGAGTATATTTCTATTTCTGATACTTTATCTAATAAATTGATGGCAATAGTTGTATTAATAATCTGGTTATTACTAGTTGTAGGAGGAATGTTATTGTTTTCTAACCGTTTTAAAATAAGTTAAAATGTACGCATTATTAATCACACAATTTCTAAGATCTAAAACGGTAATATTAGCTTTTGGAATAGTATTAGTATTAGGAGTTTTAAGTATCAGTACAGGAAAACAGTTCTTGAATCAGAAACAAGTTGCTGTAGAAAAAACAATAGCACATCAAAAGAAACATTTAGAAACTCAATTAAGTTTTCATAAAGATGATATTGGTTTACTATCTTATTATATAAAGTTCTCTTTTATCAACCCTGTACGGCCTTTAGCTGGAATATCGATAGGACAAAGTGATGTAAATTCACATATACAAAGCGTTGGTATTGTAGCTTTAGAAGGGCAAAAACACAATACAGATTTAGTAAATCCAATGCGATTACAAGTAGGAAATCTTGATTTTAGTTTTCTCATTATTTTTCTTTTTCCATTAGTGATTATTGCACTAACTTTTAATCTTTTATCAGAAGAAGAAGAAATAGGCACATGGAAAATGATTACTATACATGCTAAATCAACATTCAGATTTTTATTACTAAAACTTTCTATGCGTTTATTGTTTGTTTTTGGCGTGATGATTCTATTGTTTCTGGCAGCTAAAATTATATTAGATATTCCTTTTACAGGTGACTTTATGGCTATGTGTATTCTAAGTAGTTGTTATATACTATTTTGGTTTGCATTGTGCTTGTTTGTAGTATTTTTACGTAAGTCTTCCAATACAAATGCTATAGTATTGTTAGCAAGTTGGTTGGTATTAGTAGTATTTTTACCTGTTTTGGTGAATAACTATATAACCAATAGTTATCCAATAGGAGAAGCCTATACTATGGCAATAAAACAAAGAGATGCCTATCATGAAAAATGGGATACAGATAAAATAGCAACTTATGAGAAATTCTATGCACATTATCCTCATTTACGAAAATATGGAATGGAAACAGAAGGTTTTAATTGGGTATGGTATTATGCAATGCAACAATTAGGAGATGATGATTCAAAAGAAGAAAGAGAAGCAATGTATGCTAAAATTAAAAAGAGAGAGTTGTTAAGTAGAAAGATAGCTCGGTTCTTTCCTCCATTAAAAGTACAATTAAGTATGAATGATATTGCTAAAACAAGTTTAACACAGCATGTTGACTTTTTAGATGCCACCACTAAATTTCATGAGAAAATTCGTTTAGATTTATATCCAAAAGTTTTTGAAAAGCAAGATCCAAGTTCAATAGCATGGGAAAAATACCAACCTGAATTTTTCAAACCAACAAATGAATTCAGTTTAGGAAAAAGTATTGTACCTATGTTATTAATTGTAGTGCTTTTAGTTGGTTTTTCAGTATTTCGCAACCTAAAATATTTTAGCTAATATGAAATTACAATATATATTCACTTTACTGATGTTATTTTCATCAGTAAAGTGTTTGTTTAGTCAATCATCTTTTCCATTTTATGGAGCGTCTATTGAACCGGGAACAAAACAACATTTCACGATTCCAATTCAAGAAGGAACTACTACAACATCAATTCCAATTACTG
This sequence comes from Tenacibaculum agarivorans, assembly GCF_001936575.1. Classification (GTDB taxonomy): domain Bacteria; phylum Bacteroidota; class Bacteroidia; order Flavobacteriales; family Flavobacteriaceae; genus Polaribacter; species Polaribacter agarivorans. Next base: position 23,857 of record NZ_MSMP01000031.1, on the reverse strand, counting down.
TTTTTCATGGTATAGAAAAAGGACCAGTTTTAGGTATCACAGCTGGAGTACATGGATATGAATATCCACCAATTTTGGCAGGGCAACGATTGATAAAAAGTATAAATCCTAAGTTATTAAAAGGGACAGTTATTTTAGTTCAGATTGCTAGTCTAGGAAGTTTTACTAAACGTTCACCATTTACGAATCCATTGGATAATAAAAATTTGAATAGAGTATTCCCAGGTGATGCTAAAGGAACTATAAGTGAAAAAATAGCAGATTTTATTACAACAAATGTAATTGCTAAATCAGATTTCTTCTTAGATGCTCATGCAGGTGACGCACCTGAAGATTTAACATCATATGCTGCCTATTATTCAAATACATCAATGCCAGAAGTATCTGAAAAAGGAAGAGCTATGGCAGCATCTTTACTATTCGATCATATTATTGTTTTCAAAACGGATGGTAAAAATTATGTAAAAAAAGATGAATCAAGTTTATATTGTTCGGCTGAAGCTTTCAAAAGAGGAATTCCATCTGTAGATATTGAATGTGGAAAGCTTGGAGGAGTAGAGGAGAGCTTGGTGAATAAAATTGAAAAAGGTGTATTAAATATGTTATTATATTTAAATATGACTACTATTTCATTAACTAAGGCTGAACAAAAGGATGCATTTTTATATATAGATCAACGATATTCTGAAGAAAGTAAACATAATGGTATTTTCTATCCTAATAAAAAGTCAGGTGATTATGTAAAGAAAGGAATGAAAATAGGGGAGATAACAGATTATTTTGGGAGAACATTAGAAACTATTTATGCGAAGCATAGTGGCTTAATTCTATTAATATTAGGTACACCTCCAATAAATAAAGGCGATACAATAGTTGTTATTGGAGATGTAAGTAAATAATATTAACGTGAATCTTGGATAAGAAATCCTTGTTAGTTCGAGTGATTTTACAGAATGATAATGAGGTGAAATTGTATCGAGAACAACGCTTTTACTTCTCGATATAAAATTCATTTCCGTTTTACTCTAATGAATTTCACTCGAAGTGACACCTTTATTCTTAAACGAGACTCACGTAATACTAACATGAGCTCGATTTAAGAATACATTTTTAAACAGGTAAATCAATTGATTACATCGTTACAATGAATGAAACATAGTAAAGTGAAGAAGTAATTTGTTAATTTAATAACGAAACTCTCGTTTTTAAGAGAAAGATTGCTTTATTTCCTCTTCTTTTTCCTTCGAGAGCCTCAGGAAACAATTCAGGGACGCTCGCAAAGACTTCCTTTATAAGAAAGTCAAGGTAAAATTATATCGAAGTCATTTAAATATTAAAACTGTACTCTAAGTACTGCGTTTGGAGTAAAACCAAGAGAGAATCGTTGAATTACTTGTTCTAGTATTACCTCTAACTCTTCAGGAGTTGCCCCAGTAGTTCCAGGAATAGCAATTCCTCCGTCATCTAAAGGTTTACGTTCAGCCTTGTAAATTAAATTCAACGGTTTTACTCTATCATAAATATTCAATACAGATACTCCAAATTGAGCATTTAGTTTTTTCTTACCTAAATTCAATTTAAAATCATGTAAAATAGAAGCATCAAGTCTATGGAATGTTGGTAAACGATCACTATTGATAGCACCAAAATCAACTACACCAGCATTTTCACCATCAGCATCAATATTAATCACATAACTATTTACAGGAGTAACAGGTCTACCGCTTCGAATTTGCCATCCTAAAGAAAATTGCCATTTATTAAGTGTTAATGTATTAGAAATTCTAAATTGATGTGTGATATCATTATTACCTGGAAAACGAGATTGTGTATTTTTTAGATTAGGAAACTGAAATACAATATCATTAAATGTATATCCAGCCCATATTTTATAATTTTCCCATTTATATTTTAATAATAAATCAAGCCCTTTTATAGTACTATTTCCTTGTTCTAAATTTTCTAAAGGATTACTAAAACCATTAGTAAATGTGGTTAATCCTTCTAATTCCTTATAATACAAGTCAACATCTATATTCAATTTGTTATGGTGATATAATAAACCTCCAGAAACCTGGTTGCTACTCAATAAAGGAAATTGTTCTCCATCAGATAAACGCCACAAATTATTTTCTAAACGAAGCTCGGTATTATTAAACTCTACCAATTGAGATATGGGTTGGTTGCGTCTTTCAACAGCAGTCTTAAATCGAAGTTGATTAGTGATCGGATATTCAAAATTAATACGAGGTTCTACTAAAAATTTATCAAGAGAACTATAATGTACAAAACGAAGTCCACCATTTAAAAAACCTTTATTTTTAAAAGCATAAGTATATTCTCCAAATACAGCATTTTTCAAATTATTAATATCTTGTAAATCGTCTTCATTTTCACTCGTCTCAAAAGGTTTTATTTTACGAATATCTACCATTAAATCCGTATTAGATAATTGGTATCCTAGCTGTATTTTATGGCGCTCATTAAATTGTTGTTTGAATTTAAAGTCTAGCCCAACATCAGTAATAATATTTTCCCGAATATTAATTTCAGTAATATCTAAATTACCATCACCAGTTTCATCTTCTAATTCATCATTTTGATAGAAAGAATCATATTCAGAAAAATAAGCAGTTAGTGATAGTTGTTTATCGTCATTTGCAATATGTGTCCATTTAAAACTTAATCCTTTATTTTCAGTACTTAAGTCGTCTACAGATTTTTCCTCACCACCACCATCAAAATCAAAATCTAACGAATTTTGTGTGTATAATCCGCTAATTGAAATAGCATTTCTATCGTTAGGTTTTATGATAAGTTTGGCATTAAAATCAGCGAAAGAAAACTCATTATTACTTGTTTCTCTGCTAAAATCATCATCCGTTTCAAGATCTAAAATATTCCCATTAATATCTCTGACCACTCCAAAATTGGTGAAGATTTTATCAGCATAACTATGATACGTTGGTGTTTCAATGATATCTGAATATGATCTTCTAGCAAATGCATATAAAGATACTTTCTCAGATAAAGGTGTTTTAACAAAACCATTTAGAGAAAGTCCATCTATTTCAAATCCTCCTTCTGTTTTTTGCGGAATAATATCTCCACTAGAAATATCAATAATACCAGAAACACGATCTCCGTAACTAGCACTAGTTCCTGATCGGAAAATAGAAGCCTTCTGTGTAGCAAAAGGATTAAATAAAGAGAACATTCCGTAGAAATATCCAGTGTTAAACAATTTAATATTGTCGTATAATATTAAGTTCTGATCTGGAGATCCTCCTCTAATTTGTATACCTGTTGCAGATTCATCCAAAGTTGAAATACCAGGAATTAACTGTATACTTTGTGAAATATCAGGACTAACTAATCCAGGTAAGATTCCTAAACGTTTTGTATCCACAGAAATAGATCCATCTTTATTCCTATCAATTCCTGAAGTAACATAGCCAGACACAACAACTTCACTTAGTTCATCTAATTCAGATACCAATTCAATTGTAAAACATTCTTTTTGAAAAGTTATAGGAAATTTAAGTGCTTTATAACCAAGAATATTAATATCTAATGCCATACTTGCATTAGTGTAGGGTAAGTCTCTAAACTCGAAATAACCTTTATCATCTGTAGTAGTATAATTTTTTTCATCTAAAACAATATCCACATAAGGAATTGGTTTTTTAGTAAAATTATCTATTACATAACCACAAAGATTTGTGTTTTTTGTAATAATCACTTGTTTTGGAGATACCTTTTCAAAGTGTAAATCTGTTTGACGTTCAATTTTAGTAAAAAGTAAATCAACGTCGATATTTTTTTGAATTACAGTGATTTTTTTTCCTACCACAATTTCTTGCGCATAAGAAAATAAAATACCAGTCTTTGTTTCGATATTTTTTAAAGCTTCAGTAAGTGATGTATTTTTATACTTTACAGTAAGTGTTTCTTGTGCATTAGAGAATACACTAATACATAAAACGAATAGAGTTAATAAACGTAGTCGCATTTGAGGGATGATAAAATAAAAACGTAATTTTAATTAGGGTAAATATACAGTCTTTTTGTCCTTAGACAAAGTAAAAGAGATACCCATTGGTGTTAATGTTGTTTTTAAAGCGATGTCTAAATTGTTATGAACAAAACTTCCAGAAAATAATCGTGTTACATCTGTTGTTTTGGTTTCAAAACTTACATTGTATTGGACACTTAATTCTTCTAATACAGTTTGTAAAGGTTGCTCCTTAAATATACTGATTTGTTGCATCCAATTCGGAACATTTTTAGTAGTTTTTTCCTCTTTAATGGTAGTGTTGTTGGTGATAGAAATAGCATCATCTTTATATAATACTTTCGAAGCACCAGTATCTTTTTGATCAAAACGTACAGCACCTTCAAAACAATGCAAGTCAAAGTTGTTTTTTCTAGCTTTAACATTAAATTTTGTACCTAAAACAGATACATTACCAAAGTCAGTTTCAACAGTAAAAGTTTGTCCTTTTTCTACTTCAAAATATCCTTCACCTTTTAAATGTAAAGTCCTATTATTCTTCCAGAAAAAACGTTTATGAGTTAATTCAGAACCTGCATTAAGTTGCACTTTAGAACCATCGGGTAATACTATAGCTAAATGTTCTCCACCATTGGGAATGGTGTAGCTTGTTGTAGCATTAAATAAAGAAAAAAGGCCTAACAATACTACAACAGAGGCTGCAGCGGCATACCAATACGGTTTAAACGATATCACTTTTTTCTTAAAATGAATCTTTTCTTTTATTTTTTGTAAAGCAGCAGCTTTATCCACAGGTGGCGCTTTTAATTCTAGTGCAGTTTGATCTATACGAAGAAACTCTTGGTAAGCCTCTGTCTTTTCAAAAGCTTGAACTTCCTCCGCTGTCAGCTTATTTTCAGCCCATCGAGCTAAAAAAGAAGGATCAGACTCATATATATTTTTATTACTCATTTGTGTGTAAATACTAAATTAGAGAGCGTCAATACAAAGAGCTCTTTATTACTGTACAGGTAAATTTACATTTACCCTACTTAAAATTTTAAATGATCGCCTAAAGCATCTCTTAAATTAATAAAAGCATTGCTCATTCTACGCTCTACAGCCTTCACAGAAATATTAGTAATTTCTGCAATTTCTTTATAACTTTTCTTGTCAATTCTACTTAAAAGAAAAACTTCACGTTCTTTGTCTGATAAGTTAGCAATAGCGGTTTCTAACTTTTTTCTAAAATCTTCCACTTCCAAAATAAAATCAGGGCTTTCGTCATCTCGATCATCTTTAACTAATGTAGCTTCGTGTTTTAAAACTACTTTTTGATGATCGAACTCATTACGCAAAGCATTATTACAAATGGTATACAAAAATGATCTGGCTTTTTCATAAATTACATCGGCACAGCGTTTCCAAACTTTTATAAATGCATCTTGCACAATATCTTCAGCCTGTTGCAAATTACCGCACTTATAGTATATATAATTCCTAGCTGTTTCATAGTAGGTATTAAATAAAGCATCAAAATTATGCTCCTCACAAAGAGACTTTTTTTGTTTAGACATCTAGTAAAGAATTATACATCGCAAAGCTATTAAAAATAAATCTTTTAAAACTTTTATAGAAAAATAAACTAGGGAAATATAAAAGTTACCTGTACAAAGTTTAGAAGGGTATTGTTGATTTGAAATAAAAATCAACAATGTTTTAAGAATTATTAATTTAAACTAAACGAGTATGCTATTTAACATTAGACCACGAAAAAACTTTAAAGTAAGAGAAACAATCAATACATTTTTGTTTTTACCAATCATGTATAAAGGTAGATTTCATTGGTTATATCAGGCGAAGTTAGAACGTGCTTTTAATGGGTATAAAATGATGATTATAGATGTGCAAAAGGCATAAGGCATAAGGATTTTTATTAAAAAACGAAATTTAGAAAAATGAGGAATGTTGACTTTGTAAAATGCTTGCTATTATGTTTACTATGTAGTACTACATATAAAACCAATGCTCAAACCAAAGTAGATTCATTACAAGTTGTATTAGATAAGACGGCTGAGAAATCTAAAAGGTTGCAAGTATTAGATCTGTTAACAAGAGAAATGATTCGAAAAAATCATCAGGACTTAATCCCTAGTCTTAAAAAATATATGTCTTTGGCAAAAGAACTCAAAGAATATGATTTTATGGCATCTAAATCTCGTTTTTTAATACAACAGCATATTATTAAGGGAGAGCATACCAAAGGGCTACAGTTATGTGACTCTATGCTCTCTTTTAAATCTAATTTTAACAAGGAAAGTTCTGAAGCACATATCTTACTAAAAAAAGGTGGTATTTATTTCTCTGAATTAGCGTATAAAAAGGCTATTGAAAATTATTTAAAATCAGCTGAATTATTCGAAAAATCGGGAGATATTATTTTTGCTGCTGATGCTTATTTCTTTACAGGGCAATCGTATTCAAATACAGGCGATTTTATCAAAGCCATAAAGCATTATGAATTAGCAAATAATTTATATGAAAAAGCTAAGGATTATGAATATATGTTTTTAGTATCTAAAGAACTAGATTTAATCTATAAGAGAAACGGATTGAAAAGCCTCGCTAATGAGAACATTAAAAAGCTTATTAGAAAAAGTAAGAAGTATAAATTATATGATAATTTAAGATATTTCTATTTATCATTAACATTGGAGGCTACACAAGATAATAAGTTTCATTTAGCAGAAAAGTTTTTAGATTCATCTCAATACTATAAACGAGCTATAAAGGATATTTCATTGAATCTTTACAATGAAATAAGAGCTAAAAAAGTAGCACTTTTCTTAAAAATAAAGCAAGGAAATGTGATAGCTGCCGATTCAATCTACAAAAGCTTTTTACAATTAGAAAAACAAATAAGCCATAAAAAAATGGTGTACGCTGCTAATCTGTATAAAGGGCATTATTTAGTTGAAAAAGGAGAATCAGAAAAAGCTTTAGCTTTATTATTAGAAACCAAAGAATTCGTAGAGAAAAAATCATCTAGAAATAATGATTTGCAAGAAGTTGAAAGATTGTTAGCCATGGTGTATGAGCAGTTAGGTAGATATAAAGAAGCATTAATACACAAAAATAATTATATAAATTTAAAAGATTCTGTACATAAATCTTCATTGACAAATGCATTAGCATTTCATCAAACACGATTTGAAACAACTCAAAAAGAAAAAGAAATTTTACAGCAAGAAAGTGAAATACAAGAGCTAGAATTAGAAAAGAAAATAGCAAAAAGTAAAAGAAATATGTTAATTGCAATTTTATTCTCTTTAGTACTCATTGGATCGTGGATTTGGTGGAGGGGAAAACAAAAGCGAAAACAGTTGCAAGAAAAAATACTAAGAAATAAAAAAGAATTGACCAACTTTACCAATCAATTATTGCAAAAAAGTAAAGAACAAGAACTCTTGCAGTTTCAATTGGAAGAGTTGAAAGAAAAAGTAACAGAGAAAGAAGAAGTAACTACAATTCAGGATTTAGTAGCAACAAAAATCTTGACTAAAGAAGATTGGTACACTTTTAAAGAAAAATTTACTAATGTGTACCCTAATTTCTTTCTAGATATTAAGAATAAGGGCTATAAATTAACTAAGGCAGAAGAAAGACTAGTTTCATTGGAAAAGTTAGGTTTAGATAATTCCGAAATAGCCAATATGCTTGGAGTATCTGTAGATACTATCTTTATGAGCAGGTATAGACTACGTAGAAAAATTCAAGCACCGACTGATATTTCATTAATAGAGTATTTTAGTTAATGTTTTGTTTATTAGTGTTCTATGTTTTGTATAGTGAATTGTATAGTGCTATTTTAACAATGTAAGATCATCAGCATGTAGTTTTACTTAAAAACTATACATGCACATAGAATTTATTTTCTTACAACTATTTCGACCCTATTTTTATGTAGTAAAACCTGAATTCTTACTCTTATCCAACTTATATACACTTGTAGTACTATTTCTTTTGATTTCTATTACAGGAGTAGTAAGTTATATCTTAAAGATTAGATATGAGAGAAAAAAAGATAGAGATAAAATCAATTTTTTAGAAAAAGAGAAAGAATTTGAAGTTTTAATCCATGAGCTTTCTACAAAGATTAATAAACAAGAGATTTTACTTAGGAGACAAGAAAAAGAGCTTATAGTCCATAAACGAATTAAAAAATTACACGATAAAATTGCTGAAAAAATACTCACTCAAGACGATTGGTACAATTTTAAAGAAACCTTCAATCAAGTATATCCATTATTTTTTAAGAAAATAAAAGAAAAAAACATTCATCTAACTAAGTCAGAAGAACGATTAGTTGCTCTTGAAAAATTAGGATTAGATAATACTCAAATAGCAAAAGTTTTAGGAATCTCTGTAGACAGTGTTTTTGTAAATCGTTATCGACTACGGAAGAAAATTAAAGCTCCAAATACAATTTCTATTGTTGAATTTTTGGAATCTAAATTAACTATCTGATATTTAGTTGTTTATATTAAGTGTGTGGTTGTTTTGTATAGTGTTTTGTATAGTTGAAAATCAGTGATTTAGCTTGTTTTTACGATAGTTTTGAAGCATAGGAAATCGGGTGATTTAAAAACTACCTGTACAACTTATGGAACCCTATTTAATAATGATAATTTAAGTAATCCATTATGAAAAATAATTACAAAATCCCAATGAATAAGAAAGTACATTACATATTGCTTTTTTTTCTTATGATTGTGAGTGCAGTCTTTGCACAAACCGAAACAGAACCCAATAATACAGCTACGGCATCAGGAACACAACGTATTTGGGATGGTCCAACAACTATTACAGGAAATGTTTCAAGTACAGATCCTGATTATTGGAATGTGTCTAAACTTCCTGGTTTTGATCCACAAAGAATTACACATTTATTCTTTAGTGGTGGTTACGACCCAAGTACTATCAAAATTCAGTATGAGGTAAGACGAGGAAGTTATAATGGTACAGTAGTATCAGCATTTAGAGATGTTATTTTGCTAACAGCTCCATTTCCAGAATATCCTTCTGCACAAGTTGGATGGTATTATTTAAATAATTTTGGACTAGATTTAGAAGATAATTATGTAGTATTTAGAATTACAACAACTTCTGCTTCACCTGTAAATTATTCGTTAACGTTACAAAGCGAGGATTTTCCGACTTGTTCAACTCCAGCTGATGTTGCAGGGTTAAATGTAACTACAACAGGTGGGGATAATTTACAATTAGACGCATTTTCAGCAGTAAATGGAATTACAGGTGGATATGTAGTAGAGATAAGTGATAGCCCAACATTTTCTGCTTTGCCAAATCCACAGTTTGACACATTAACAGATACTACACCTTCAACGGTATATAATGGTTCGGGGCAACAAGTTATTTATGCTTCGTCAGCACCTAATAGATTATTATCAGGTTTTGAAGTGCCAACAGTGCCTGGAAATATATCGATTACTGGATTAGATCCTAATGTGACATATTATTTTAGAGTAACTACAGCTAATGAATGTAATGGATACTTTAATTTTAGTAATGGAGTGACGACTAGTGGAGCAACATTTGCTTGCGACGCAGCTTTAATTACGCCTAGTCAGGTTACTAATATTGTTACTGCAAACAATACTATAGATAGTTTTAATATTTCATCTTTTATTGCACCAACAGGAGGTGCAAATGGCTATGTTATTAAAATCAATACAACCAATAGTTTCACAGCTCCAACAGATTCAGATTTAACAAGTAGCAATACTATTTATAATTTAGGAGCAGGAGAACAAGTGGTATATGCAGGAACTTTGATAAATCCTAATATCACTGTAAATGGTACGGGAGTTATTGCTGGTACAAACTTTTTTGTGAAAGTATATGCATACAATGTTTGTTTAGGAGGAAATTTTTTCGAGAGTATTGGAGCTACCAGTACGCAAGTTATTTGTAATGGTGTACCAACAGTAGTACCTTCTGCTTTAGCTATAGATCAGATAAGTCATAGTTCTATGCGTATAAATTCTACTTCTGGTGCAGGAGGAGCTATAGGACAAGTAATTTTAATAAATACAATAAATTCTTTTACACCACCAGTGCCTGGAGCATTACCGGTAGCTAATACTGTATATTCAGAAACTGGGCAGCAAGTGATTTATGTAGGAAGTGATGTAAATCCTGAGGTAACAGTTACAAATTTGACAAATCTAAATGGAGGAACTCAATATTATTTCAAATCGTATGCATACAATCCTTGTGGAACAAACTTTTATTTTGAATCAACAGGGGTAGATACTAATGCAACTACTTGTGGAGCTGTGCAATCAGTAGCCAATACTGCTGTGTTTTTTGAAGTTGGAGATTCTTTCATGGATTTTAAATCTTTTTCTCCTGCAGCTGGTGTAGATGGATATGTAGTAAAAATGAATACCGTTAATACATTCTCCCCTCCATCAGATGGTAGTAGTTCATTACCAGCACAAAGTACTAGCTATTCAGGAGGAGAACAAGTGATATATGCGGGTACATCAACTACACCAGATATTCGTATTACAGGATTAAGTGCCAACACAACTTATTATTTTACGATGTATTCTTACACGGATTGTGGTGGCGCATTATTTTATGAGCAAACAGGATATAATTTCTCAAAACAAAATGTAAATACACCTTCTAATCTTACATTTAATGATTTTAGTATTGCTTTTGGAAGTGCTGCATTTGATTTAAATAATCTTACCTCATCACTTTCTCCTGGAGTAAAAACATATACAATTATATCTGGTGGAACGTCTACAGGAGGTAGTTCATTATCAGGGATTGGAAATAATATTATGACACCTGGTAATGTTGGAACAGTATTGGTACAAGTAAATCAGGAAGCTGCTCCAAATTTTAATTCGGGAATAGCACAAGCTACGATAATAATAAATAAGGCAGAACCTACAATTACTTTTAACAATCAAACAATTCCTTTTGGCAGTTCAGCTGTTACACTAGCAGCAACTTCAAATTCAACAGGAACCATCTCTTATAGTTTCGTTGGTGATAACAATGGAAATGTACTTTCAGGAACGAATAATGAAAACTTAACACCAGGAAATGCAGGAACAGTTACTGTTCGTGCTACGGTGGCCGAAGATGCTAATTATAGTACAGCCACAAAAGATATTTTCTTTTCTGTGTCTGCACCTTCGGAGATTATAGGAATCAATGCGAATGGAGTTTTTAAGGTGGTTAATGAAACGACTGTATCAACATTAGTAGATTTTACGATAAATTCTACAGCAACAGGTTCAGACGGAAAAGGAGAATTATTGCAAGTAGGTGGAAAACTATGGGGGGTAACCAATGCAGGTGGAGTTAATGATAAAGGAACCATTTTTAATGTGAATACGAATGGTACTGGTTTTATGAAAGTTCATGATTTTAATGCTACTACAGAAGGTAGTAATCCAACAGGTTTTTTAACGTTTAGTAATGGGAAAATTTGGGGAGTTCTATCAGCAGAAGGACCAGGTTCTGGATCAGGAGCAGGCAGTGGATCACAGGCAGGAAGTATCTTTTCTATTGATACAGACGGTACTAATTTTACAATAGTACGTGGTTTTTCTTTTACCGGTTTTACACTTTCAGAATTAGCAGCACCAATTGGAGGACTTACAGAAGCAAACGGAAAACTTTGGGGAATGACGTCATTTGGAGGAAATGCTTTCGCTGGAGGTATTTATAGTATCAATACAGATGGGACAGAATATACTGAAGTTTATTTATTTCCAAGTAGTGGATCACCAGGACAACCTGCAAGTAAGTTGACACTTACTAATAATAAATTATGGGGAGTTGCAAGGTCTAACGGTGGAAGTGTTTTTACAATTGATCCATTGACCATCACACCATCAGGAATAGGTTTTAGTCAAGTACATCGTTTTGGTTTTACAGGTACAAAATCATTAAGTGGATTATCTATTATTGGAAATCAAGTTTTTGGTATTTGGAATGAAGGAGGAGCTAATAGTACAGGTGTTCTTTATAGAGTTAATGATGATGGCACTAACTATACTACACTATATGATTGGCCTTTTACAGGTCCTAGATTACCTTTATCTTCTTTAACTGTAGATGGCGGTACACTATTTGGAACTACTACAAATGGTGGGACTAATGATTTTGGAACGATTTATAAGATAAAAACAGATGGTACAGGGTATCAAGATATAGTTGCTAATACCGCTACACCTGGAACAGGAGCTTTTTTGATCGCTAAAGATAGACTTACACCAAGTATTAATTTTGATAATTTAACAGTTGAACATTTAAGTACAACTACCTTAGCCGCTACATCCAACTCTACAGGAGTAATTACGTATTCTTTGGTGGGAGATACTACAGGTTCTTCTATTAATGGTGATCAATTTACCGCAGGTAACGCAGGAACAGTTACTGCTAGAGCTTCATTGGCGCAAGATGCCAATTTTGATGTAGGGACTAAAGATATTACGATTACTATTGGTAAAACAAATCCGACATTTACCATAGCTGATATTGATACAACTTTTGGTAATGCAGATATTACATTAACACCTAGTGATACAAATTATACTGGTGGTTCTATCACGTATCAGTTTGTTGATCCAACAGATACGAATAACTTAAGTTTAACAGGATTCAATACTGCAAGTACCATTTCTGGAGCAACTTTAACTTTAGGAAATCAAGGAACAGAAACCATACGTGCTACGTTAGCTGAAACAGCGAATTTTAATCCTATAACTTTTGATTTTCAATTGAATATCGGAGTGGGAATGGCTGATTTATCAGGGTTTACAGATTTTACTATAGAATTATTACAATCAGATGTAACCTTAACTGTGCCTTCGGCTCCTGGAGTTACTGTAGATTATCAACTCTTAACTTCAAGTACTGGTGCTAGTTTGAGCGGAGATAACAATGAAATCTTATCAGTTGGAAATCTTACAGGGATAGAATTTTTACGAGTAACGGTAAATGAACCTAATTATGCCTCTACTACAAAAGATGTAACTCTTACCGTTGTTAAGGCAAGTCAAACGATTACTTTTAGTCCTCTAAGTAATGTAAATTTAGGGGGAGCTCCGTTTGATTTATCAGCGACTTCAGATGCAGGATTGCCAGTAACTTATACGAGTTCTGATACTTCAGTGGCTACAGTATCTGGAAACACAGTAACTATTTTAGGAAGTGGAACAACAGATATAACAGCAAGTCAAATAGGAAATGAAACGTATGCTGCAGCAACAGATGTTACACAAAGTTTAACAGTAAATACAATCATTCTACAGAATCAAGAGGTATCAGTAACACCTACTACAGGCGTTTGTAATGTAGAAGCAGCAGTTTCTTTGGTTTCTTCTCAAAGTGGTGTGAATTATTATTTGAGAGATAATATTGATAATAGTCTTATTGAAGTTCAAGAAGGTACTGGTAGTGGCATTTCATTTACAAATGAAACTTTAACGGCAAATAAAACTTATAATGTATTGGCAGTGGATGCTGAGGAAAGGTTAAATACTTTACAGTTTGATGCTGTAGATGGATATGTAGAAATACCAAATACGATTAATAGTGAATTTTCTGGGAATAGAATTACTGTAGAGACGTGGGCTTATATTCCAGCTTCAGATAATACAGATCAATATACTTCTTTAATTACCGAAGAGTTCAATAATAACAAAATCAAATACCAAATAGCTATTGTTAATGGTCAGATAGAAACTGGTTTTTATAATGGTAGTTGGACTACTACGCCTTTGGTGAATTATCCTAAAGACAGATGGATTCATATTGCATCTACTTACGATCAAAATCGTTTAAGGTTATATATAGATGGAGTAGAAGTGTCAACTAGGTTTACTTCTGCCGCATTACCTGTAGGAAACGGTTCATGGCGTTTAGGAAGACGTTGGGATCAAATACAAACATCGAATTTTATATTTGGAGGAAGATTGGCAGAAACAAGAATATGGAATGTCGCTAGAACAGCAACGGAAATTATTGAGAATAAAAATGTTCGTATTGATAATGCAACAGGTCTAGTAGCAAGTTATTTATATGATGAAACCACAGGAACAACCTTAACAGATAAAACAGGTAACGGTTTTGATGGTACATTAACTGCTTTACAAGGCGATAATACCAATTGGTTATTAGCGGCTAATCGTTTAGAAATGACAAATACACCAACTGTTACTGTAGAAGCTATTGTAGATCAGACGGTAAGCTTAACACAACCTACGAATCAATCAGCTAGAGTTGCTTTGTCAGGGTCGCAATTAGGTGTAAATTATAGTTTAAGAGATAACGCAAATGATGCTGTGATTGAAACCATTACAGGAACTGGTTCAGTAATTACTTTTGCTACAGAAACCATTACTGCAGATAAAACGTATAACGTATTTGCTGATGCAGGTACGTGTAATCTACAGTTAACGAATACACCAACTGCTACGTTTGCTAAGTTAGATCAAACTATTGATTTTTCTGGTTTATCAGATCGTAGGTATGGTGATGCTCCGTTTATGTTGACAGCAACAGCAAGTTCAGGTTTACCAGTAACATTCGAAAGTTCACGTCCGGATGTAGCTAGTATTTCAGGAAATACAGTTACAATTCATAAACATGGTACTGTTACAGTAACTGCAAGACAAGTTGGTGATGCTAATTATAATTCAGTACAAACCGGTAGAACATTGTTAATAACACGACAAGATGTATATGTAACAGCTGATGTAAAAACAAAAGTATACGGTGACTCAGATCCAGTATTAACGTATCAAATTACAAGAGGAAGTTTGATAGGAAGCGATATGTTTACGGGGAATTTAGAAAGAGAGTTAGGAGAAAATGTTGGAACGTATGCAATCAATCAAGGAACATTGATGTTGGATGATAATTATCGTTTATATTTTACAAGTGGTGATTTGAGTATTACAGCTAGACCTATTGAAGTAACAGCGGATGCAGGTACTAAAGTTGAAGGAGAGTCTGATCCAGCCTTAACCTATCAAATTACTTTAGGAAGTTTAGTAGGAAGTGATGTTTTTACAGGAACTTTAGAAAGAAATGCAGGAGAAGTAATTGGAGATTATCCAATAAATCAAGGTACATTAACACTTGGAACAAACTATCAAATTACATTTGTAGGAAACACATTTACAATTAGTAGAGATGTTATAGCAAGATGGGATGGAAATACCAATTCAACTTGGAATACAGCTACAAATTGGGAAGGAGATATCACTCCTTTAGCAACAGATAATTATATCATCCCAAATGTAGGTACTACACCAAACATTAGTTCAGGAGTTGTTGCGGAGATGAACAGTTTAACGGTAGAAGCGTCATCATCATTAGCTATTTCAGCAGACGGAGCAGCCGTTATAGAAAATAATTTCGATAACAGTGGAACCATTACCATTACTTCTACAGCAACAGAAAGTGGTGCATTAATAGTAAAAGGTACAGCTAACGGAATGGTAACCTATGAACGAGGTGGATTAACAGCCAATCAATGGAGTATAATTTCAGCGCCAGTTTCAGGTCAGAGTATTAAAGAATTTGCTGAGAATCCAGCGAATGCTATTCGAGTGAACCCTACAGTAACACCAAACAGAATTGCTATTGGGTATTACGACGATAGCAAACCAGCTGGCTCAAAATGGACCTATTATACTACAGATGATATTCAGACGAATGCTTTAACTTTCGAAAAAAGTAGAAGTTATATCGTCTCAAGAGGAACAGACGGAGCAGTTACGTTTACTGGAACATTAGAAACTGGGAATGTAGTTAAATCAGTAGCAGCTTCACAATGGAACGCAGTAGGAAACCCATATACAGCATTTATGCCTATTAATGGAAATGCAAATGAGAATTTCCTTCAAGATAACTTATTGAAGTTTGATCCTGTTAATGTAGGGGTTTATATCTGGGATAACAATCAAAACAAATATGTAGCGAATTCTTTAGTAAGTTCAGAAAATTCATTAGCTCCAGGTCAAGGATTCTTTATGAGAACCACTACAGGAGTAACAGATATTACTTTTGATCAATCGCAACGAAGTGTTCAACCGAGTTCAGGAGGAGTATTTGGAAGAAATATAGATATATCAATTCCTACCATTGAATTACAAGCAAGTGTAAACAACACCACAGTTAAAACCAAAATATCATATTCAGAAAAAGCGACAGAAGGTTTAGACGTTGGGTATGATATTGGAAACTTTGATGGATCAGCATTTGATGTATTCACTCATCTGGTTGATGGTTCATTAGAAAACAATTTTACGCATCAATCTTTACCAACAGATACTATGGAAAATGCAATAATTCCATTAGGAGTAAAGGCTAAAGAAGGTAGTGAAATAGAGTTCACATCAAAAATGATAGCACTACCATCAGGTATTGAGATTTATATTGAAGATAGATTATTGAATGAGTACGTAAAGTTAAGCGAAACAGAAACCTATACAGTTCAGTTAAAAGAAGCTGTAAATGGAGTCGGAAGATTTTACTTATACGCGAAGTCTAAGACTTTAGAAGTGCCGACCTTCAGTTTAGATGATATTAGAATTTACAATTCAAAATCTACAGTATTCGTAGAAGGAATTATCTCACAAGATTTTGAGCTTGTTGTATATGATTTATTAGGAAAAGTAGTGTATAAAAATAATCATCAAGGAACAGGAAAGAATAGTATTGTACTACCACCAATGGAACAAGCTATCTATGTAGCTCAAGTACGTACTGAAGTAGGAGTAAAAGACAAGAAAATACTAATCAAGAAATAAAAAACAATACATATAGAAGTACTTAGGACTAGATTGTAAAATTAGTTCTTAAGTTGGGTAGAATAAAAAAGTAACATTAATTTTTAATGTTGCTTTTTTTTATATCTAAATTTTAAAAATAAAATGAATTACCAAGTATTTAGGTTGGAATCTTGAAGATTAATTTTCAGTTCGAAAATTTTTAGAAATGAAGAAAAATTATATCGAAAATAGTGTAAAGCAGTTTTAATACGACTTTTTTAGTTATCAAAATATAGCTATTGATCTAAATGGGTTAATAATTGAATGACTTTGTTTTAAGTTGTTGTTAGGTAGTTGTATAAATCGTCTGTACAATAAGAAAAAATAATTCAGATAAGAGGTAAAACCATAATTGTTTTAAATAGGTGAAAAATAAAAAAATAAAAAAAACTAGGGTGATGTAAAGATTACCTGTACAACTTATGTAACCCTATTTAAAATAATTAAACAGTATTTTATGAAACAGAATTACACAATTCGAATTTTAAGAAAGATAGTTACCATTTTCTTTCTTGTTTTTATATGGAATACACAGGCGCAATTTGAAACAGAACCTAATAATACTCCAGATGAGAATGGTGTTATCACTTTTACAAGTACTATGGAGTTTTTTGGAAACGTCTCGGCTAGTGATCCAGTGGATTATTATAGAATAGCTAAATCTCCTTTAGCTGATGGAACTACAGTAAACATGTCTGTAATTTCTAGAACAGGATCTAGGCAAATTCCTGCTTTTTTAGAAGAAAGGTCAGGTAGCTACTCAGGTCCAATAGTATCTGAACGACAAATACATCCTGGTTCAGATCAATCCAACAGAGCTTTTACATTAAATTACTCAAGTAATTCATTTTATCTGATTCGTATGGGAAAGTCAGACGGAACAATTGTAGGAGGATATGCGTATAGAGTAAACTTTCCTACATGTCGTGTACCATTTGCAACAGGAGCACTAACCACAACATCTTTTGAAGACACTATTGAATTAAATGCAATTAGTGCTCATTTAGGATCATATTATGTGGTTAAAATGAATACTATCGATAATTTTACAGATCCGCCTCAAGGTTTTACAACACCTACAGTAGATGGAACCAATTATAGTGGTTCAGGAGAACAAACACTATATTTTGGTAGCGGAACTCCAAACAAAACCATCACAAATCTTATTGCAAATACAAACTATTTTTTCAAGGTGTGGACGTATGCCGATTGTAATAGTGGTGAGTTCAAAAGATCTAATGGTACTGTTTTTCAACGTAAAACATGTGGAGCAATGCCAGCAACAGCAACAGCTTTAAATTTATCAGCAAATAATGAAAGTTCTAGTTTTATAAGTTCTTTTTCAGGAACAACAGGAGCGTCAATTCGATATGTAGTAAAGGCAAATACAGTAAATAGTTTTACAGCGCCAATTAATGGAGTTACATTACCAACAGCGAACTCAGTATATGGAGGTGGAGAACAAGTAGTATATGCTGGTGATTCAGCAGCACCCAATCAATTAATTACAGGATTAACAACAGGAACTGAATATTTCTTTAAAGTATACAAAGCTGAATTTTGTGGTGGAAATTATTATTTTGAGTCTACAGGTGTAGGTTCTTCAATTACTCCAGTATGTGCACCACCAAATAGTAATGCAGGAATTTATTTGTTTGCAGAACCAACTACATCTCACAATTCGATGAGTGCGGTAAATTTTACAGGAGGAAATAATGCGGATGGTAAAATTATTTATATAAGCGATACCAATAGTTTTACATTTCCAACCTTAATAACTTCGTCTTCATTACCAGTAGTAAGTACAGATTATACAGGTAAAACGGGTCAAACAGCAATTTATACAGGTGCAGCTACGGGTTTTAGAGTAACTACTACAGGATTGTTGCCAAATACAACTTATTATTTTGCTGCAGTTAATTATAAGATATGTAATGGTTTATATTATTTCTTTCCAACAGGGATTTTCAGTCAAAATACAACGTGTGGAGTTACTTCTGAATTAGCATCAAATGCAGTAATTAATAATGTAGATACTACTTCATTTGATTTAAATGCTTTCACAGCTTCAACAGGAACTACAAATACTCCTGATGGTTATGTTATTAAAATGAATACAGTTAATGGTTTTACTCCTTTAGCAACAGGTACTACTGTTCCAACTGGAAGCACAGTATATACAGGAGGTGAACAAGTTATCTATTCAGGCGCATCAACTACGCCTAATTTAAATCTAACAGGTTTAACAGAAAATACACAGTATTATTTTACGATATATGGATATAAGGATTGTAATGGTACACCTATCTATCAACAGACAGGATATAATTTTTCACAGTCTACACTCGGTTTGAATTTTACTCCTCCTACATTGTCTTTTGGTAGTGCAGCTACAACATTTAACGGAACTACAACAAGTTCAGGAACTATAAATTATAGTTTAATTAATGATACAACAAGCTCTTCTTTAATAGGAGATGAATTTACACCTGGTAATGTAGGAAGCGTTACTGTAAGAGCTACGGTTCCAGCAAATGGTATTTATAAAGAAATTTCTAAAGATTATACGCTAACCATAACAAAAGGAACTCCAGTTATTACATGGAATTCACCTGCAACAATTGATTCTGGTGTTCCTATTGATGCTTCT
The DNA here is from genome assembly GCF_001936575.1 of Tenacibaculum agarivorans. Classification (GTDB taxonomy): domain Bacteria; phylum Bacteroidota; class Bacteroidia; order Flavobacteriales; family Flavobacteriaceae; genus Polaribacter; species Polaribacter agarivorans. Next base: position 4,323 of record NZ_MSMP01000031.1, on the reverse strand, counting down.
TATTTAAACGCTTCAGCTAATGTAGCAGGTATTTTTGAGTATTATACTTCGTATATTCCTTCGTTAAATCTTTTACGAGGAAGAATTACAGAAGGAGTGACAACTTTGAATACAACAAGTAATATTCGTAATCTTTATGTACGATTTATTCCAACTGATGCTAATTATAATTTAATTATAGGGAGTACACCCATTACTGTAAATGCAGGATCAAATGTTTTAGAAATTACACCAAATGATTTGATAAAAGCATTAGGAACTAGTGATTCAGCATTAACCTATAAACTTACACAAGGAGGTATACGATCAGGAGAAGTAATCTGGGTACCTTTAAAAAGAGAACCAGGAGAAACAGAAGGTACTTATGTGATTTCTATTGATGAAACAGCGCAAGCCCCTACAAGCTTTGATCCAAGTAGAGTATGTCCTACAGGAGTTTGTATTGGGTATGGAAGAGGTTATATAGATACAGAAGACTTTGGAGGGTTTGGAAGTCCAATAACTAATGGAGATTATGATATTCAATTAAAAACTGGAAACTTTGTTATTACAGGTAAAGAACAGGTAACTATTAATTTAAACCCAATAAGTTTAAGAAATACGGTTTACAATGCTACTCAAAGAGATCCAATTACAATAGCTAATATTATAGTAACAAATTCGGGTGGAGCACCAGTAACAACGCCTGTAGTAAATTTTGAATATGCAGGGAATGATTTTCAAGGAAATTCATACGGACCATCAACAGTACCGCCAAAGAACGCAGGAAACTATAATGTAACAGCTACGGTGGATGCCAGTGATGCCAATTATTTTGGATCAGTAGTAGGGTATTTTAATATTTTACAACATACAATTACGCTTACTCCAGATAATCCTCAAGTAAAGTTATATGATGGGTTGCCTAAAATGTTTGATGTTGAAGCAACCGGTTTATCAGGAGAGAATATTCCATTAACTGTAAGATATCAAATAGGAAGATATTTTGGTGGAGCCCCACCTATTGAATTAGGAACATATCCAGTTTCAATTGGTTCAAATGGTTCAGTTAATTATAATGTTTTTTATAATGGTAGTTTAACAATTACTGATAAAATTGAAGTTACTATTAATATTGCTGATGTAACTCATGAGTTTGATGGTACTCAAAAATTGGCAGTAGTAAATAGCATTGAAACGAGTCCTGGGGTAGCAGCAACACCAGAACCAGCAATTATTATTACCTATGAAGGAATTAATGGAACTAACTACAATAGAACCACTACACCACCAACATCTGGAGGTGAATATAGAGTATTTGCCTATGTAGATACTACAGATGCTAATTTCTTTGGAAGCACAAATGCGACCTTAACTATTTTCGAAAAGGAAAACATAACTTTTAATGTAGACGAAAGTGGTTTAACCTATAATGGAGTACCACAAGGTCCTGTGCTTACAAATATTACAGACAGTAATGATGTTATAGTAATGCCAACATATACAGTTTCTTATAGTGGTTCAGATGTAGATGATATAGACTATGGACCTTCTACCACACCACCAACAAGAGCAGGAAGCTATACAGCCAGATATATGGTTAGTGACTCAGATCCATTGTATAAAGGTAGTGATAATGTAGGTTTTGAAATTAGCAGAGTAGAATTAGATATTACTGTAGATCCTAAAACAAAAGAATATGGTGATGCAGATCCTGAATTAACGTATCAAATCACTTCAGGAAGCTTGGTTGGATCAGATATGTTAACAGGAGATTTAACTAGGGATCCAGGCGAAAGCATCAATGATTATGTTATTGATCAGGGAACTTTAACGGCGGGACCAAACTACTTAATTAATTTCAATAGTAACGAATTAACAATTACGGAGAGAGCTATTGAAGTAACTGTAGATGCTAAAAGTAAAGTATATGGTGATTCAGATCCAGCATTAACCTATCAAATTACTTCAGGAAGTTTAGCAGGTAGTGATGCTTTTATAGGAGATTTAACTAGAGTTTCAGGAGAAAATGTAGGGGATTATACTATTAATCAGGGAACTTTAGGAATCAATTCAAATTATGCCATTTCTTTTGTGTCAGCTGATTTGAGTATCACAGCCAGAGTAATTGAAGTAACGGCAGATGTTGTTTATAAAACATATGGTGAAGTTGATCCAGTTTTGAGCTATAAGATTACAACAGGAACTGTAGTTGATGGAGACCTTTTTACAGGAAGTTTAGAAAGAGCTATTGGGGATAATGCAGGAGATTATACAGTTAATCAAGGAACATTAACATTAGGAAGTAACTATGATATGACTTTTGTATCAGGTAGGTTAAGAATTAGTAGAAAACAAGTGAATTTCTCTTTAGAAAACACGACTAAAGTGTATGGAGAAATAGACCCACTTCCTAATTTTAGTATTGTTGATGGAACAACACCAGCTTATGATGATGTCATTACGTTAAAAAATGTAAGAAGAGTGGCAGGAGAAAATGTTGGAACCTATGCTTTTGGAGGATTTATAAGTAATTTTTCAGGAAATTTTGAATTTGAAATTACTTCAAGTCATAGTACTGATGTCAACAATTATACGTTCAATTTTAGAAGTTATGGAAGCCCTAAATTAACGATTACCAAAAAAGCTATTGAAGTTACCGTAGATAATAATTTAACTAAAGTATATAATAATAGAGATCCTGAATTAACATTCAAAGTTACTAGTGGTACTTTAGTAGGTAGTGATACTTTTAATGGAAGCTTATCAAGAGTAACTGGAGAAGATGTAGGGACATATACTATAAATCAAGGTGATCTATCATTAAGTCCAAATTATGACTTAACTTTTGTAGGAAACGATTTTGAAATTACTCCTGTAGCTATTGAAATTACAGTGGATACAATTAGTAAAAGATATGGAGATTCAGATCCAGCATTAACCTATCAAATTACTTCAGGTTCCTTGTTAGGAAGTGATACATTAACTGGAAACTTATCTAGAGAAGTAGGTGAAGATGCAGGTACTTATGCTATCACCCAAGGTACGCTGAATAATACGAATTATACCATAACTTTTATTGGTAATGATTTTATTATCAATAAAAGAATGTTACTTGTTATAGGAAGAAGTGCTTCCAAAATTTATGGAGATTCAGATCCAGTATTAAGTTATATGATTTCTCCACCGTTTACATTAGTAGCTGGAGATGCTTTATCAGGAACCCCAACTAGAGTATCAGGAGAGGACGTTGGATTTTATATGATAAGTCAAGGAACAGTATCAGCAGGTCCTAATTACGACTTAACTTTCCTACCAGGTAATTTAACTATTGATAAAAAACAAATTGAAATAACTGCAAATGATAATTTAACTAAAGTATATAACAATGCAGATCCAGAATTAACGTATCAAATTACCAGTGGAGCTTTGGTAGGAACTGATACTTTTAATGGAAGTTTAGCAAGAGCTATTGGAGAAGATGTAGGAACATACGCGATCAATCAAGGTGATTTAGTGTTAAATTCGAACTATAACTTAACTTTTGTAGGAAACGATTTTGAAATTACCCCTATAGCAATAGAAGTTACAGCAGATGCCAAATCTAAAGCTTATGGAGATATAGATCCAACATTAACCTATACTATTACATCTGGAAGTTTGGCGAGTAGTGACACATTTGCTGGAACATTAGCTAGAATTTCTGGTGAGGATGCAGGTACATATGCTATCAATCAAGGTGATTTAAACTTATCAAGTAATTACAATATGACTTTTGTTACAAATGATTTCACTATCAATAAAAAAGATCTTTTATTATTTGGAGGAAACTCGAAAGTATATGGGGAAACAGATCCTGAACTGAGACCTAATTTATTCCCTGGTTCACTATTAGTTTCAGGAGATGCATTCTCAGGAAGTTTAGTTAGAGAATCAGGAGAAGATGTAGGAAATTATACTATTAGTTTAGGGACACTTTCTGCAGGTCCAAATTATAATATATCATTTATAACATCTCCTATATTTAATATTCGTGAAAGAGAAATAGAAGTTACAGCTGATATTAAAACTAAGGTAGAAGGCGAAGTAGATCCGGTGTTAACATATCAAATTACTTCAGGAAGTTTAGTAGGAAGTGATGCCTTTACTGGAAATTTAGAAAGAAATACAGGAGAAGCAATTGGAGATTATACCATTACTCAAGGAACTTTAACACTTGGCGCAAACTATCAAATTACATTTTTAGGAAATACATTCAGTATTACACGAGATGCTGTTGCTCGTTGGGATGGAAATACCAATTCAACTTGGAATACAGCTACAAATTGGGAAGGAGATATGGTT
>NZ_MSMP01000030.1 GCF_001936575.1 Tenacibaculum agarivorans | reverse complement strand
TGCATTGATTATAACTTCTGATTCATCTGATATTAAGTCTGAACAAACTCCGCTACTGTCGCTTACCACTACTCTATAATAGGTAGTACCAGATGTAGTAGTAACTGGTGTGTATGTTGAATTAGTCGCACTGGTAATATCCGTAAAACCACTTCCACTTGTACTAGAACTTTGCCATTGATACGTTAGTCCGTCTATACCGCCTGTAACAGTTACTGATAAATCTGTAGGTGTTGCGCCAACACAAATTGTTTGAGTTGTTATGGGTTGATCCGTAACTACTATTGCTGGTTTTACTGTTACTGTATACGTATAAGGACTCCCCACACAACTATTAGGACTCGTTGGTATTATTGTGTAAACTACGACTTGATTAGTTCCTGTTGTATTAATTAACGTATCGTTAATAGTAGTTCCCGATCCTCCAGAAATAGTTTCACCCGTAATATTTGGATTATCTATTGCTGACCATGAAAAACTACTTCCTGATATATTTACATCACTTGATAAATCATGGCTTAAAGTTATATTACTACATATTGTATCTACAGGAGGTGTGCTATTTGATGGCTCTGGATTCACCGTAACTACAATATTAAACGTTTCGCCATCACAAGCCGAACCATCTGCTATAGTTACTGCATATGTAATATTCACCGGAACTCCAGTGGTATTTTCGTAATTGTCTGTTATGTTAGCAACTGTTGCAGTTGTTCTATCAGATCCAGGAGGCACATTTGTTGCATCAGAAGAACTGACTGTATATGTTGTAGCAAAAGAAAGACCTACATTTAATACTTCATTGGAGCAAACTGTTTCAACTAAATCTGGGAATGGTGGAGCAACTATTTGCAACTTCACTTCCTCTCTTACAGGATTTACACAAGAAGTTGATGTATCTGTGATTTCAGCAAAAAAAGATGTCGGCGGATCCGTACTTGGACTTGTAGTATTTACAATTGGAGACACCACTATGTTTCCTCCCATCGCGGCATCATACCAAACTACACTTGTATTAGCATTCAAAGTAATTGCATCATTCGCATTTAACGATTGTGTTCCTGACATATCATCACATACAATGATATCACTTACACTTGCTAGTACTGGATTTGGATTTACAATAACTGTATTTGTATTCGTTAAATTAATTAAACATCCTGTTGATGTAATCTCTAATGAAATTAAGTTAATTGTAACGTCGCTGGTCGCTGATGTCTCAGTAATGATAGCACTACCACTTCCATTGAGTAAAACCGTTTGATTTGCATTTCCATTAATGTTGTATGTTAATTCTGTATTTGGAGTACCTTGGATTGTAAATTCAGCATCATCTCCTTCACAAATAGGAGAATTTGAATTTAATGATGTAAATACTGGTAAAACGTTTACTGTAATTGAATATGCTGTAGACGACAAAGAAGTACATCCATTAACATCTGTTACTGTATACGTTATATCAGTTGTTCCTGCACTTACACCGGTAACAACACCATTCGTATCTATCGTTGCAACGCCGGTATCCGAAGAATTCCATGCTATAGTTCCTGCAGTTCCTTCTGTTAAATCTATGGTACTACTTACACAAACTTCAGTAGGACCAGTAATAGGGTTAGCTACCGGAAGTGCATTTACTGTAATTGTTCCTGTAGCACTAACCGTATTACACCCTCCTGTTAATGGAATATCATAATTAAAAATCCCAGTATTGGTTGGTGTACCGCTAATTGTAATAACATCTCCACTCCAATTTGCATTTACTCCTGCAGGTAAACCTGTTGGAGTCCCTATACCTGTGGCCAAAGTTGTACTATGAGTAATATTAGTTAATGGGGTATTTACACATAATGTTGGTGTACTTGAAGGTGCACTTGCAGTATTACAAGGATTAATAGTAACGGGCTCATCCAAGTCATCCGTTAAATTATTGACTTCTCCACCTATTTCAGTATAGTTATAAGTTACGGTATTAGTCACGGTACCCGAAGCATTATCTCTAGCTCTTGCTACAATTTCTAACTCAAACTTATCTCCAGGATCCATCCCTCCAATATTCCAAGTTAGTCCACTTGTATTTGAAAAAGTAGTTCCTGGTTCAGGATTTGCACTAACAAATTCTAGCTCTGTAGGAAGAACATCAGTAACAACAACATTTGTAATCGGGTCGACAGCAAAACTTTCTATAGTAATTGTAAATGTTACATCACTACCTGCATCTATTGGATCCGCATTATCTACTTTTGTTACTTGTACTTCAGGGTCACAACTAAAAAAAGTAACCACTGCAGAATTATACTCACAACCTCCAAAGTCAGTAACTCTAACAAAATAATTACCTACACCATTTAACGTAGGGTCATAAGTTTGTAAACCCGGTCCGCTAGCCAATAATGTACCTGACACTTCATCAAACCCTTTATACCATGCGTAATTGGCAAATCCGCCTGTAACTTCTTGTAAATTAGAACCTGGATGACAACCTCCTCCCGTAATTTCTACTTCTACAACCGGAACAGTATCAAATCCAGAGAAATAACCGGCTAGACCAGCATTTTGTCCTAAAGACATAAATGTTCCTATAGCAATAGGCCCTGGTGTAACTACAGAAATTTCACCTGTTAACCCTGGAACATAAAATGTTTTCCATTGCGGAGATCCGGTTCCATCATCAACTAAGGTTGAAGCTGGTGTTGTGATTTGAACATTATTTTGAAAAATATCAATATCTGCATCGTTTATTAAGGTTGAAGCTACAATGGTTAAGGCTGAAATATTTGAATTTGTATTAGCTATATCTTGAATTTGCGGTATTTCTTCTAAAGTATTTGGTAATAAACAATTTACAGGAGCAATAAAGTTCATTCCTACTGTTTGTATTCGATCTGTTTGCCCAGCTAAACATTGATACGCATAAGCATCTTTAGATGTTCTAACATACATATTAGAACCTGGAGTATTTCCAGAATAATTTGAACCTGGTATTTCTAAATATTCTCCATCATCTATTGTACCTATAAGAGTAGTTCCTACAAAAACATCTGTATCATCATTCGTAGCTACAATTACTGGAAATTCCGTTCCATCATTAGCATCACCAGCCCCTCTCATAAACACATATTCTCTCCCAATTACGTTAGTAGGCACTGGTTGATCTATACCTACATCTCTACCCTGAGAGGTACTTCTAATTCCAAAATTCAGTCCTCCACTTGCAATAGCAATAGGCTCAGTGGCCTCAATTTTAGCACCTAACCATCCATCTACATTGGCTGCATTTATGGTTGCATTTACTCCTCCTTGATTTCTGACTGCTTCTAATACATAAGTTTCACCTGGCTGCATATTTGGAATCACAATAACATCATCAGTAATACCATCGGGATCAGTTCCATTTCTAAACGCACAATCTGGATTAAAACCTGAAATAGTAACTGTTGTATTAGCAGCTGTAGCCATAATTCCTAAACTTGTACTACTATTAGCATTGCTATGTCTATTTGCTATACCTCCCCATCTAAATTCTTTACCTAAAGCTTTTCCTCCTTTGCAGGTAAGAGAACCAGCCTGTGCTCCAGACCTCCCTCTATAATTCACATAAAATTTTTGTCCTCCAGGCGCTTCAAATCGTAAACCTGCAGTGGTTAATTTTGTTCCGGTATTTCCGTTAGTAACTAACGTGATATTATTATTACTGTTTGCCAATACCGCATCTGTAAATCCTCCCGCTGAATCATCTACATTATCTATTATAAATGGTGTTCCTTTTACTAAACTAGGTATGGTAAGCCATGGTGTACCAGAAGTTCCTCTATACACATTTACTACAAAAGGAGTTGTCTCTGGAGTAGAAAGATAAATTGACTGTTGTTGTATAGCTGCACTACTATTATGACTTGCATTATTATTTGTTCCTGAAGTCTGTTTTAATGGTGGTAAATAATGCTTACTATCCAACTGAGCTAATGACACTACACTAGTAAAAACAAAAACCAAAAGAAGTAATGTTTTTGTTTTCTGAGTTGAAAATTTTAATCGTCCAAATTTCAAAAGACTTACTTTTTTGTAAGCCACTCTATGATTAGTTTCCATGTTTTAGATTTCCGGGGGTCAATGTGTCCTTTAAAGATAAAAAAATGCCTTTGTTTTTTGACACTTTATTAACATATAAGTCACCACAATGATAAAAAAAAGTTAAAAACCTCTTTTTTTATAGAAAACTAATCTTATAAAATTTAAGTGATATTTTTTTCTGCTTTTATACTTTCATAAGCTTTTTGTATACTTTGAAATTTTTCTTTAGCTGCTTTTTTATGCTCTTCTCCAATGTTCTGCAAACGATCTGGATGATACTTTTTAGCCATTTTTCTATACGCTTTTTTAATTTCATCATGAGAAGCGTCTTTTGAAATCTCAAGTATTTTATATGAAGCGTCAATTTCATTATAAAACATTGCTTTTATTGAAGTGTAATCTCCAGAACTGATATATAGGTACCCTGAAATTTTATGGATAGCTTCTTCTTCTGAAGCTGTAACATTTCCATCTGCTTTCGCAATTCCAAATAAAAAGTGGATTAACTGTAATCTCGAAGGATGCGACATATGCTCTCGTATTTGGATACATACTTCTCGAGTTGAAACATCTTTCTTTATAATGCCATTGAATAATTTAAATGCTCTAGTAGCACGCTGCTCTCCATAAAGATTTATAAAATGTTTTCTTACATATTCTAACTCTACTTGATCTATTTTGCCATCTGCTTTTATTACAATTGAAGATAAAATTAACAGACTTACTTCAAAATCTCCAGCAGTAGCTTTTTTCACTCTTGGTCGCTCTGTTCTTTGTCTAGTTGTTTTTCGTGTATAATCTTCTTGTTCTTCTTTATATTCTTTAAGACTAATAACATCAGAATCTAACATACTTCCTATAGCAAATCCTATAATTGCTCCTATTGGACCTCCAAATGTAAATCCTAAACCAGCTCCTAACCATTTTGTAAAATTTCCCATATCTAATTCTTTATGAATTTCAAATATAATCAGATTATAAGTATCTTTGTAATTCAAAAATAAATAATTATGTATCCAGAAGAATTAGTAAAACCTATGCGTGATCAGTTAATTAATGCAGGGTTTACAGCTTTATATAATGCAGAAGATGTTGACTCAGCTTTAGCAAAAGAAGGAACTACTTTAGTAATGGTTAATTCTGTGTGTGGTTGTGCTGCTGGTACGGCTAGACCAGGCGCAATTGCTTCTTTAGAAACTGAGAAAAAGCCAGATCATTTAACTACTGTTTTTGCTGGTGTAGAAAAAGAATCTACAGCAAAAGCACGTGAATATATGATCCCTTTTCCTCCTTCTTCACCAGCTATCGCTTTATTTAAAGATGGGAAACTAGTACACATGTTAGAAAGACATCATATTGAAGGGCGTTCAGCTGAAATGATTGCTGAAAACTTATCTCAAGCTTACGAAGAGTTCTGCTAATAGCACTTTTAAAATAAAATTTAGAATCCACTCCTTGAGTGGATTTTTTTATACTTAATTTTGAGATTTAAAATCTTTGTTTTTTGAATACAAAAACTCATATTATAGTTTTTAGATTATCTGCCATGGGTGATGTCGCCATGACTGTACCTGTTATTAAAAATTTGGTAAAGCAACATCCCAAAGCTCAAATCACTTTTGTATCAAAACAATTTTTACAACCTTTATTCGAGGATATTCCGAATGTTACTTTTTTTGCAGCTAAAGTTAACAATAGACATAAAGGTTTTTTAGGTCTGATTAGATTATATAAAGACTTAAACAAAAATAAGCCTACTCATTTTGCTGACTTACATAATGTACTACGTTCTAAAATTGTAAGAGGGTTATTCAGTTTTTTTTCCAATGCTAAAATTGCAAAAATTGACAAAGGAAGAAAAGAAAAAAAAGCATTGACTAGAAAAGAAAATAAGGTATTTAAACAACTTAAATCTTCACATGAAAGGTATGTAGATGTATTTAAAAAACTAGGAATTCAAATTAATTTACAGTCTGATTCTTCTAAAAAAGCACAATTAAATACATTTAATACTCAAAAATTGGGTTCAAAAGAAAAAAAATGGATTGGTATTGCTCCTTTTGCAGCATTTGAGTCTAAAACCTATCCGTTAGATTTAATGGAAAAAGTCATTCAAAAGCTATCTAATGAAGATCTACAACTATTTTTATTTGGAGGAAAAGCTGATATCGAAACTTTAGAAGAATTTCAAAGTAAATACTCTAATGTTATTTCTGTTGCTGGTCAATTAAATGGGCTTAAAAATGAATTAAATTTAATTGCAAATTTAAATGTAATGTTATCTATGGATAGTGCTAATGCACATTTAGCTGCAATGCAAAATACCAAAACCATAATTTTATGGGGAAATACGCATCCTTATGCTGGTTTTGCTCCATTTAATCAACCTTCAGATTACAGTATAGTACCTGATTTAAAAAATTATCCTTTACTTCCATGCTCTGTTTATGGGAATAGAACATTTGAAGGATATGAAGATGTAATGCGTAGTATTGAACCTGAGATAATAGTAGATAAAGTATTAGAAATTTTATAAGTATATCATTTAATAATTTACTTTGAAAGCTTTCTATATTTAACCTATCTTTAAAAAAGCCGAAAGATTCGACAAGATAATTTTTAAGGTAGCTACAAAATTGCAATCCTTGCCTATTTACTTCAAGAATTTTTCTTTCAACTAATTTTATTTGATCAATTATTATCCAACAATAAAAAAAGCACCACTGTAAAGTGATGCTTCCTGATTGTGGTTGTATAACTTTTGGTTAGTCCACTAAAGGTGGAATTCTTAATACTTGACCAGGGTAAATCTTATCTGGGTGCTCTAACATTGGTTTGTTAGCCTCAAAGATTACAGGGTATTTCATAGCATCACCGTAGAATTCTTTAGCTATTTTTCCTAAAGTATCTCCGCTAACTACAGTATGAAACTGAGCCATTTCTTCTTCAGCTACTTCTTCTACTTCAGCTACAGTCATATTATCTTCAACAGTTGCAATTCCTTCTGTATTTCCTACAACTAAAACTACTTTTTCTTTTGTTGCTAAATCTGCAGCTTCACCAGTAATTGTAGCTTTATCATCATCTACACTAACATTTAAGTCAGCAACAGATAATTCTAATGCATTAACTGCATCAACTAATTTACCAGCTTTCTCAGCGGCTTCTTCTTCAGTAGTTTTTCCAATTCCAAAAACTTTAGCTCCGGCATTTTTAATAAATGAAAATAAACCCATTTCTTTTAATTTTTTGTTGTTAATAATTATTTAATTCGTATCAGCAATATACAAATTTTATACCATTACTTTTTAAGATTCTTCATTGAATGAATTCCAACCCTGAGCTTTTAATTTAATAGATTGATTTGCACGGGTTATTAAATTCATGCCTTGATTTTCTTCAGTAATATGACCTATTACAGTAAGATTTGGGTTTCCTTTTATCTTATCAAAATCATTTATAGAGACCGTAAACAACAACTCATAATCTTCTCCTCCACTAAGCGCAACCATTGTAGAATCCAAATTAAATTCTTCGCAAGTAGAAATTACTTGTGGATCTAGTGGGAATTTATCTTCAAACAAGTTACATCCTACTTTACTCTGTGTACATATGTGCATAATTTCTGATGATAACCCATCTGAAATATCAATCATAGCTGTAGGTTTCACCTCTAATTCTTTCAATAATTTAGGAATATCCTTTCTAGCTTCTGGTTTCAATTGTCTTTCTACAATATAAGAATATGACTCAAGATCGGGCTGATTTTGAGGGTTAACCTTAAATACTTCCTTCTCTCTTTCCATAACTTGTAATCCTAAATAGGCGCCTCCTAAATCTCCGGTCACTACAACTAAATCATTAGATTTTGCTCCATTTCTATATACAATATCCTCTTTTTTAGCTGTACCTAAAGCGGTTATGGAAATTAACATTCCTTTGGTTGAAGAAGTAGTATCTCCTCCTATTAAGTCAACTTTATATGTTTTACACGCCAACTGGATCCCTGAGTATAATTCTTCCAAAGCCTCCAATGGAAAACGATTAGAGACTGCAATAGAGACAGTAATTTGCTTCGCTTCTGCATTCATTGCATAAACATCTGAAAGATTTACCATTACAGATTTGTAACCTAAATGTTTTAAAGGCACATAACTTAAATCAAAATGTACTCCTTCAACTAATAAATCTGTAGTAACTACCAATTCATCTTCATTAGATACTACTGCACAATCGTCTCCCACACCTTTTACTGTTGACTCATGATGTATTTCGAAATGTTCTGTTAAGTGACTGATTAGACCAAACTCTCCTAATTCAGCTAATGAAGTTTTTTGCTTATTTTTATCTTCTAACATAAAACAAAGATACTTCAATCTAATTTTTTAACAATACTTATCAGCTTTTTAACAATGAAATTATAGGAATTTTACTTTTAATCCAATAATTTTATACATTAGTATCCAACAACCTCAATTAATGTACATTATGAGTTTCCGTTTATTCCCTTTAATTACATGTATTTTTTTAGCCTTTAGCTGTTCAAATGATGATCCAGGCAACGACGATGGTGATAATCCAGATACTTCTGAAGACTCAAGAACACCCTGTAAAAATGGTATGGCAGGTGACTTTCCTTGTAATGGCTATGATTTAATGGCTAACATACCAGCTACAGTTTTAGGAGGTACCCCTGGTGTACCTAGAGGAAGTGATATTTGGGGTTGGACAGATGCTTCAACAGGAAAAGAGTATGCTATTTCATGCTTAAATAACAGCACTGCTTTTGTAGACATTAGCGAACCTACAAATCCAATATTTTTAGGACGTTTAAATACAAATACGTCAGCGAACTCATGGAGAGATGTAAAAATATATAACAACTTTGCTTTTATTGTTGCTGATAATGTAGGTGCGCATGGTATGCAAGTTTTTGATCTTACTAAATTAAGAAATGTTGCTAATCCACCTGTAGATTTTACTGCTGATACGGTATATACAGGAGTCGAAAGTTGTCATAATATTGTAATTAATGAAGATAAAGCCATTGCATATTTAGTAGGCTGTAGAAGCACTAATGGTGGTGGGCCAGTTTTTGTAGATATTAGTGATCCTTTGAATCCTACATCTTTAGGAAGCTATATAGGTAGTGGTTATTCACATGACGCACAAGTAATAACCTACAATGGTCCTGATACACGATATACAGGAAAAGAAATATATATTGGAAGTAATGAAAATGAAATAGTTGTTTTAGACGTTACTGACAAATCTAATGTTGTTCTACTATCTTCTTTAAGTTACCCACAAGTACGATATGCTCATCAGGGTTGGTTTACAGACGATCAAACACATTTTATTTTAGGTGATGAATTGGACGAGCAAACTTTTGGTTTTAATACACGTTTACTTGTTTTCAACTTAAGTGATTTAGAAAATCCAACACTATCTTCAACATACACAGGACCAACTACAGCAGTCGATCATAATGGTTATGTAAAAGGTAATTCATTTTTCATCGCTAACTACACCGCTGGTATGAGAGAACTAGATATCAGTAACATAAGTGCAGCTACAAACTCAATGAATGAAGTTGGTTTTTTCGATACTTTTCCTCAAAATAACAATGCTGATTTTAGCGGAGCTTGGAGTGTCTATCCTTACTTTCCTAGTGGAAATATTGTAATTAACGATATTCAACGTGGCCTTTTTATTGTTAGAAAATCTGGAACTTAATTTATGAGATTATACTTTATTCTATCAATCTTATTAGTATTTACAAATTGCTCAAACAATGAGTCTCCGATTTCTCAGACTGAGAACATCAACATTACATTTATAAAAACACTGGGGGGGAATAAAAATGAAATAGCAAATTCAGTTGTAAAAACCAATGATGGCGGATATGCTATTTGTGGATATACTGATAGTAATAATGAGGATTTTGATAGTAAAGTAACAAATGATTCTGACTTTTTTCTACTCAAATATTCTAGCAATGATACTTTAGAATGGTCTAAAATTTACGGTGGATCAGATAATGATAGAGCACATAGCGTGATTCAAACGTCTGATACTGGTTTTGCTATCATAGGTTTTAGTAAAAGTAATGATGGAGACGCTACAGAAAACAAAGGAAACAATGATTTTTGGATGTTAAAACTAACAGCTAATGGAGAAATTTCATGGCAAAAATCTTATGGCTTTTCAGGAAATGATACAGGGTATGCTGTAATTCAAACTGCTGACAATGGTTTTCTACTCATTGGAGAATTAGATGTTACCTCATCTGGAGGTGAAGGAAACTCCAAAAGTTTACTCTCTAGACATGCTGGAGGTGATTACTGGGCTATAAAATTAAACGCTACCGGAGAGAAAGAATGGAGTAAATTTTATGGTGGTACTTTTACTGACACACCTACTGATATAATTGAAACTAGTAGCGGTGATTTTTTAATTGCTGGAACTACAGATAGCACTGATGTGGATATTTCTAACCCAAAAGGCGACTATGACTTCTGGGTTGTTAAAATAGATAATACTGGAACATTACTTTGGGAAAAGAACTTTGGTGGATCTCAAGCTGATAAAGCTTCAAGGATGGTTAAAACAAATGATAATCAATTCATTATTATAGGAAATACCAGAAGTAATGATAAAGATATTTCATTTAATAACGGCGGTGGCGATTTATGGCTCGTTAAAATTGATGCTGATGGAAAAATGATTTGGGAAAAAACTTACGGTGGCTCAAGCTTTGAAACTGGTTCTTCTATATTTTCTTCTAGTAATGGAGATTTTTTAATTGTTGGAAACTCTAGAAGTTTAGATAATAATTTCTCTAATAAAGGTCAAAACGATGCTTGGATACAAAAAATATCCTCTGAAGGAACTATCAAATGGCAAAAATTTATAGGTGGATCTAATGTTGATGTATTGTATGACGTTACTGAAATAAATGACGGTAGTATAATAGCTGTTGGTGAAAGTACTAGTAATGACAAAGACATAACGGAAAATAAGGGCTTTTCTGACATTCTAATAACAAAACTTAATTAATATATATGTTAAAATTTTTATACTCTTTAACCTTACTTCTATGTTTAGTTTCATGTTCTAGTAATGAAGACACTATACTACAAAGTAAAAAAATCACAGTCAATTTTGTACATAAATGGGATGATGTTGTAGTTACAAAAGCTGATTTTAATTCAAAGAGTTTTGAAACGGAAAATGAAGACAAAGTTAGTATTGAGCTTTACAGATATGTATTGTCTAACATTAAATTAGTTGATGCTAACAATAATGAAACTGATGTATCGGATTATTTACTTATTGATCTTGGAGAGGAGAAAAATTTATCTTTTGAAATTGATAAAATTCTAATCAATGGAACCTATAGTCTTAATTTTACTTTTGGGTTTTCAGATGAAGATAATAAAGATGGAGAATATGCAGATTTAAATTCAGCTAATTTTAATGTACCTACATCATTAGGAGGAGGTTACCATTATATGCAATTTGACGGCAAATATACCAATACAACGACCACAATGCCTTCTGGATTTAATTATCATGCAATTCGAGCAGCAGATATAACAGACCCTGCTAATCCTGTATACGAAGACACATCAATTCCAATCAGTTTAACAAATATAGAAGTTACAGATGGTGATATTGTAATTAATGTTACTGTTGATATTAGCCAGTGGTTTGAAGATCCTAATACATGGGATTTAAACACATTAAACCAAATGTTAATGCCTAATTTTGATGCTCAAAAATTAATGAGTGCCAATGGGGCTACTGTTTTTAGTTTAGATAATGATTCGTAATTGTACATTTTCTTTTTTTATATGTGTTTTTCTTTCTTGCTCTTCTGATAACAGTAATGATCAAGAAACATACACACCTATTGAAATTTCATTAGAGGTACCTAAACTTTTTGAAGATAAACTAATTGCTCCTGTAATACCAGTAAATAACAGATTAACTGTTGAAGGAGTGGCTTTAGGTAGAAAGTTATTTTTTGATCCTATTTTATCAGGTGATAATTCTGTTTCTTGCGCGACTTGTCACGATCCTAAAAAGGCTTTTACAGATAATTTACAATTTAGTGAAGGTATAAATGGACGCATCGGCACGCGTAATTCAATGCCACTTTTTAATTTAGCGTGGAATTTTGATGAACGTTTTGCTTGGGACGGAAAAGAGTTTAGTCTAGAAAAACAAGCTTTTGAACCTGTTACAAATTCCAAAGAAATGAATAATGATTGGAAAACAGTAGCCACTAGACTTATCAATCACTCTGAATATCCTGAATTATTCAAACAGGCTTTTGGCAATATACCTGTAGATTCTAATCTCGTTGTAAAAGCCATTGCTCAATTTGAAAGAACATTAATTTCAGGGAACGCTAAGTTTGATAAATTCCTACGTGGTGAAACTACTTTAACTACACAAGAGCAAAACGGATTAGATGTTTTTATGCAAGAAACTAAAGGAGATTGCTTTCATTGTCATGGCAATCCAAACAACCCATTATGGACCGATAATCAATTCCATAATAATGGATTAGATGAAACCTTCTCAGATCTTGGACTGGGCGCTGTAACAGGTGACCCAAATGATAATGGAAAATTTAGATCGCCTTCTTTACGAAATTTGGCTTTCACATCACCTTATATGCATGACGGTAGATTTACTACTCTGGACGAAGTAATCGATCACTATTCAGAAGGGTTAAAAAACTCTACAACAATAGATCCTCTAATGAAAAAAATAGATCAGGGTGGCGTAAATTTAACAACTCAAGATAAAGCTGATTTAAAAGTTTTTTTATTAACTTTATCTGATTCGGACTTCTTAAATAATCCTAATTTTCAGAAACCATAAATTTTATTGATCTGGGTATCGTAATTATCATTTAAGCTTACATGGTAGAATCGCTGTTTATGTCGTATATTTGCAGCTCAAAGTTAAACAGAAACCATTCCTATGATAAAAGTTTCAGACACAGCTAAAAAGAAAGTTGTAGAATTAATGACAGACGATGGCTACAATGCAACTACTGATTTTGTTCGTGTAGGTGTTAAAAGTGGTGGTTGTTCCGGACTTTCATACGACTTAAGTTTTGATAAAGAAACCCAAGAAAGCGACAAAATTTTCGAAGAAAATGGTGTTAAGCTTGTTGTTGATAAAAAAAGTTTCCTGTATTTAGTAGGAACTACCTTAGAATATTCTGGCGGATTAAACGGAAAAGGATTTGTTTTTAACAATCCTAATGCCAACAGAACATGCGGGTGCGGAGAAAGTTTTTCTCTATAAAAAGTGATAATTGATTACTGATAACTGATTACTGAAAAAATGAGTAAGTACACTGAAGACGATTTAAGAGAAGAATTAAAAACCAAAGAATATGAGTATGGTTTTTATACAGATATTGAAAGCGAAACATTTCCTAAGGGATTAAATGAAGATATAGTTCGTGCCATTTCTAAAAAGAAGAATGAGCCTGAATGGATGACTGAGTGGCGTTTAGAGGCGTTTAGAGTTTGGCAACAAATGGAAGAACCAGAATGGGCAAATGTGAATTATGAAAAACCTAAATTTCAAGATATTTCATACTATTCGGCTCCTAAACAGAAACCTAAATTAAATAGTTTAGATGAAGTGGATCCTGAAATGTTAGCTACTTTTGAGAAATTAGGAATCTCTTTAGAAGAACAAAAAAGATTAGCTAATGTAGCGGTAGATATCGTAATGGATTCTGTTTCTGTAGCTACTACTTTTAAAGAAACATTAGCTGAAAAAGGAATCATTTTCATGCCAATTTCTGAGGCTATTCAAGAACATCCTGAATTGGTTAAAAAATATATCGGTTCTATAGTTCCAACTACTGATAATTTCTATGCAGCATTAAATTCTGCTGTTTTCTCTGATGGATCTTTCTGTTACATTCCTAAAGGCGTTCGTTGTCCTATGGAACTATCAACCTACTTCAGAATCAACGAAGGTGGAACAGGACAATTTGAAAGAACTTTAGTGATTGCTGACAAAGGTAGTTATGTTTCTTATCTAGAAGGATGTACAGCACCTCAACGTGATGAGAATCAATTACACGCTGCTGTTGTTGAATTAATTGCTCTTGACGATGCCGAAATCAAATACTCAACAGTACAAAACTGGTTTCCTGGTGATGCAGAAGGAAAAGGAGGAGTTTTCAATTTTGTAACCAAGCGTGGTTTATGCGAAACCAATGCTAAAATCTCTTGGACACAAGTTGAAACAGGTTCTGCAGTTACATGGAAATATCCAAGTTGTGTTTTAAAAGGAAATAATTCTGTAGGAGAATTCTACTCAATTGCAGTTACTAATAATTTCCAACAAGCAGACACTGGAACTAAAATGATTCATTTAGGAAAAAACACGAAGTCTACAATTATTTCTAAAGGTATTTCTGCAGGTAAATCGCAAAACAGTTACCGTGGTTTAGTTCAAATAGGAGCTAGAGCTGAGAATGCTCGTAACTTCTCGCAATGTGATTCTTTACTAATGGGTAATGAATGTGGAGCACACACATTTCCATATATAGAAACAAAAAATAAATCTGCACAAGTAGAGCATGAAGCTACTACAAGTAAGATTGGAGAAGATCAATTATTCTATTGTAATCAAAGAGGTATAGATACTGAAAAAGCTATTGCATTAATTGTTAACGGTTTTAGTAAAGAAGTATTAAACAAATTACCTATGGAGTTTGCAGTAGAAGCACAAAAATTATTAGAAATCTCTTTAGAAGGTTCTGTAGGATAATTAACCAATGTGTTAATTTGAAAATATATCAATTATTAAGTTAAAATTACGCTTGCAGCAAAAAGCTAAAAGCATATAGCATAAATCAAGATGTTAAAAATAGAAAATTTACACGCAGCAATAGAAGAAAAGTCAATCTTAAAAGGATTGAACTTAGAAGTAAAAGCAGGAGAAGTACATGCAATTATGGGACCTAATGGAGCTGGTAAGAGTACAATGGCTTCTGTAATAGCAGGTAAAGAAGAATACGAAGTAACTTCTGGAACTATTGAGTTAGAAGGTGAAGATATTAGCGAATTAGCACCTGAAGAAAGAGCACATGCAGGTGTGTTTTTATCATTTCAATACCCTGTTGAAATACCTGGTGTGACTGTAACTAATTTTGTTAAAACATCAATTAACGAATCTAGAAAAGCACAAGGTTTAGAAGAAATGCCAGCTAAGGAAATGCTTCAGAAGATTCGTGAAAAGTCTGAATTACTAGAGATTGATCGCAAATTCTTATCACGTTCATTAAACGAAGGATTTTCTGGTGGTGAAAAGAAGCGTAATGAGATTTTTCAAATGGCTATGTTAGAACCTAAGCTAGCTATTTTAGATGAAACTGATTCAGGTTTAGATATTGACGCTTTACGTATTGTTGCTAATGGTGTGAATAAACTGAAATCTAAAGATAACGCTGTAATTGTAATTACACACTATCAACGTTTATTAGATTATATTGTTCCAGATTTCGTACATGTTTTACATGATGGAAAGATTGTTAAAACTGGTGACGCATCTTTAGCTTTAGAATTAGAAGCTAAAGGATACGATTGGATTAAGGAAGAAGTTGGCGCATAACGCCAGTAACCAGTTCATAGTAGAAAGTAAACAGTGATTATAAAACTGCATACCGAATACTAAATACTGAATACTGAAATACAATGGAATTAAAAGATAAATTAATATCATCATATGTTGCTTTTGAGAATGGTTTGAATGTAAATTCAGATGTCCATGAAATACGATCAAAAGCACTACAGAATTTTGAAAAACTAGGCTTTCCTACTAAGAAATTAGAAGCTTGGAAATACACTTCTTTAAATTCAGTTTTAAAAGAAGATTATAGTTTATTTCCTAAAGCTGAAAAGGCCGTTGAATTAGCAGATGTAAAAAAATATTTCATCCATGATATAGATACTTACAAAATAGTGTTTATTGATGGAAAATACAGTTCTTTTTTATCTGAAACAACTCACGATAATATTGATGTTTGTTTATTATCTTCTGCTTTAGACAAAGCTAAATATAAACCTGTAATTGAAAATTATTTCAACAAGGCAGCGAAGCAAGATAATTTAACATCATTAAATACTGCATTCGCTACTGAAGGAGCTTACATCTATATTCCAAGAAATGTAGAAGTTGAAAAACCAATACAAATTATCAACTTTACTACTGGAGCTGAAAACGCAACCATGTTACAACCTCGTAACTTAATTGTTGCTGAAAGAAATGCTCATGTTCAAATTATTGAGCGCCATCAAAGCTTAACCGATCAAGCTGTACTAACAAATTCGGTTACTGAAATTTTTGTAGATACACATGCTAATGTTGATTACTACAAAATCCAAAACGATAACATTAATGCCTCTTTAGTAGATAATACATTCATTGAACAACAAAAAGAAAGTACTTGTTCAGTACACACCTTCTCTTTTGGAGGAAATATCACAAGAAATAATCTTAATTTCTTTCAAAAAGGAGAACATATCAATTCAATTTTAAAAGGTGTAACTATTCTTGAAGGAAAGCAACATGTAGATCATCATACTTTAGTGCATCATATAGAACCAAATTGCGAAAGTCATCAAGATTATAAAGGAATTTATGCTGATCGTTCTGTTGGTGTATTTAACGGAAAAGTAGTTGTTGAAAAAGAAGCTCAAAAAACAAATGCTTACCAACAAAACAACAATGTTTTAGTGAGCGATAAAGCTACTATAAATGCAAAACCTCAATTGGAAATATTTGCTGATGACGTGAGATGTTCTCATGGTTGTACTATAGGTCAATTAGATCAACAAGCTTTATTTTACATGCAGCAAAGAGGAATTCCTAAAAAAGAAGCCAATGCTTTATTAATGTATGCATTTGCAAATACTGTTTTAGAAAGTGTAAGGATACCAGAAGTTAAAAGAAGAATTACTAATATTATTGCCAGCAAACTTGGCGTTAGTATTGGTTTTGACTTATAAGATTCCTTAAAAAAATATTAAAAAAGCCGAGTAATATCTTACTCGGCTTTTTTTATTTAGTTTCCTTAACAGCTTCCCAAACTGCCAAAAAATCTTTCTTAAGAGAATGTGTTGAGCCATAAAGTTTTCCGTTTTTAAGATAAAATGAGGTATTATAATCACCTGAATTATCTCCAGAAACTAATGCTCCATAAATATTCTTATTCTGAACATTAATTCTCCCCTCTCTTATTGATACTCCTTCTCGATAAAATGTTCCCTCAATTGAATTCTTAGACACTCTATCTATAATCATTATAGCATAATTACTATCCGATTTATCATACGGAGATAAATCAATTTTCCATTTCCCAATTAACTGATTGATTCGAGAACTTGATTCTTCTTGTGCTGATAAAGACAGATTAGTAAACACTGTAAAACATAAAATAATTGCATAAACTCTTTTCATTGTATTAGATTTTAAATTCAATACAAACTTAGATGCTATGCACATCACAATCGCTTCATTTATTTAATTGAAACCTAAACTCTAGTGCTAATAGGTGCCACAAATATATTTGACACCTTATAAATTTTGCTTTAACTCACTTGGAGAAACTCCTAAATGTTTTTGAACAGCTCTATTAAAAGAAGATTTAGAATTGAATCCCGCCTCCATTGCTAAACTCAATAAGGTAAACTTTTTATTCTCTGGTTGTTTTAAAAGAAACTGAACTTCATTGACTCTATACTCGTTAATATAATCATTGAAGTTTTTTCCAAAAACTTCTTTTAAACATTGAGAAATTATGTAGGGTTTAGTATTCAATTCATCAGCTAGCATATTTAAATTCAACTTTTGAATTTTGTATAATTCCTTTTTTTTGACAACGGAGGTCAATTCCTCTGCAATTGATTCTAGTTTTATTCTTTCTTCATCTGATAATTGACTTTTAACAACAATGTTTTTCTCATTTCTTCTAGAAAAACCTTCTACTCCTAACCAGTAGATTAAAAGTGATATTCCAATAAAAAATGGGTAATAAAAAAAACGGATAAAATAAAAGTAATTCTTTTCAAGAAATACATTGTAAACGAGAACATCAATAATTAGAATTAATAAAACTAAGGAAAAGTATATTTGAAATGAAAAAACAATACGTTTTATCCAATTAAGCGTACGTTCATGAAGACTTATACTCTTATTTAATAACTTTAGCGATAAACTAGCATAAAAAATAATCAACCCACTCGCAATTATATATATGGTTGGATAATTCATCCATACGACATAACCCCAATATCCTAACCAACTTAAGCTTTCACGGGTTCCTTCCCAATATAAATTTTGAAGTCTTACAAATACACTAATACAGATTTGAACTACCAATGGAATAAAATGATGATATTCTTTTATTGATACTTTATAATTAGTATGTATTTGTGATTTTACATAAAAATAAAGTAAAGGTCCTGTTATCCAACTTAAGTCTAGCATAAAATAATACCAAGTATCATAATATCCTAAACCGAATAAGCGCATAATTTGAATCAATAATCTGTATGAAAGTAAAAACAATATTATTGCGAGAATCTTATTAGAATTACGATTATTTTTAGTTCTAAATAAAATCGTTCCGTAAACAATACCTTGAAATGCACCTACAAATAAAATTAGTATGATAAGGACTTTAACTGTATCCATTATGTATAATTAAAAATCTAAATATAAAAACAAACCCTCTTGAAAAACAAGAGGGTTATCTAATTAATTCATTTAACTATTTAAATGACACAATGATAATTATTCAACAATAAATTGTTTACTTGTTGTTGCAAATTCATTTTCTATCCTAAGAATATAAACACCTGTATCAAATTGGTCTATAGCTATTAATTTACTTTCTCCAACTATACCTACTTTAAGCGTTTGACCCAACATATTCACTATAGAATATGTTGCTTTACTTAATTCTTTAGTAGCTCCTAGTAACCTTAATGCATTTCCTCTTTGAATTGGATTAGGCGCTATTTCTATTGATGTAAAAATATCTTCATCCTCATTACCAAGTACATCTACCCTAGCTTCAAACATTTCAGTAACTATAGCATTAGAGTTTTCACAAGTTCCTTCATAAATTCTAACATTAGAGAATGTAGAATTGTTTCCTGATCCTCCATCATTATCATTAATGAATACTAATCTATCCATGTTTCCTGTATATGAACTACCGACAGGTATTGTATATGTAGTTGTTCCACTAGAATAATTATCAAAATTTGTAATTCCATAATTTTGAGTTCCATGAACTTTGAAATATCTGTTTGCTGTTAATGTATTATCATCTTCAAACCCAATTCCATGAATTTCACCTTGCGAAGTACTACTAAATTCAAATTCAATCACTGTATTAGCAGTAACATTATAGTTTAAAGCAATGTATTTCCAAGTATTATTAGTTAATGTTAATGATGCTCCACTTCCACTAACAGAGAAATTACCTGCTGAATCTTGATTAGAAAAACCAGTTATAGAAAAGTCATTAAAATCTAAGGCAGCACAACTAGGATTTCCTCCACCTCCTGAACCAGAAGTTAATGCTAAGTTATCGATTGCTATATCACTAGACCAACTAGAACCTGTAGTACCTACAAATCGTAATCTAACTTGACTTTGTCCAACGTAAGAGGCTAAACTAACTGACTCATCATTCCATTGATTTCCTTTATTACCAGAATCACTCCAAATAGTTGTCCAGCTAGTACCATTCGTAGAAGCTTGTAATGTTAATGATCCAACACTTGTACCAAACATGTGATTACTAAATGTGAACGTAGCCGAAGATAAAGATGATAAATTAAAACAAGGACTTTGTAAAATAGCAGTAGCATTAGATCCTATTTGACCAGTACTTCCATTTGTTGAAGCTTCTAGGAACATATAGAAACTACCATTAGCTCCAGAACTTGGTCCAGTACCTGATGAAGGCGTACCAGAAGCATCTCTTACCCAGTTACCATCATCACCTGTAGCTTGAGTCCAACCTACATTAGATTCAAAACTTTCACTGTAAGGAAAAGAAGATACGGTTGATGAACAAGTAGTAGGATCTGGGCCACCACCACCGCCTCCACTATTATCTACACCATTAGCAGGCATTGAACTTCCAATAGCACTAATTAAACTATCTGATCTACCATTAGATCCGTTTGGGCATCCACCGGTATTATGAATAGCAACTACTAAATTAGAATTAAAATCTAATACTGGAGAACCTGAACTACCTCTTTCTGTATCTGCTAAGTAAGTAACTTGTCTACCTCCAGATAATGTACTTTGAGAAACTCTAGAAAAACCTCCAGCAGTAGGATCTCTATCAGTTTTAACCGAGATCTCTTTTCTTCTACCTCCTGGATGCTGTGGAATATAAATTCTATCTCCAGCACTTGTAGCAGCAGAGCTTAAACTTAAATATCCATAAGTATTGGTTGGATTATTTGGTAATTTTACAAGTGTGTAATCTAAACCAGAACTTGTTTTAATAAATGTAGATGTAGAAGCAACTACGTCACTAGTAGCATTACCAGAACCTGAACAACTAGACTGTTGAAAATTAAACACAAAATCTGTATTTTGAGCGTCAGAAGCTGAACCAATACAGTGATTGTTTGTCATCACATGTCCTTCACTACCTAATAACCATCCTGTACAACTTCCACTACCACCTATGATTAATCTACATACAGCTTTTGCTTTTTCATACATTTCAGTACCTTCATAACAAGCTATTCTTTCTTTATCATCACTAGAACAAATAGATCTTTGTAAAGGAGCACTTCTTTTAAATAAATTAGTAATTCTTTTTGGTGAATACCCATATGCTACTTTGCTTATTTCAAAACCATTATGAGCATTGGCCTTACCTAAAGAAAATAATTTTACTTCTACTTTATCATCAAAGATTACTTTAGACCAGAAATTACTTATCATAGTCATTTTTTCATCTACAATTTTACCTTTACCTCCATAGATTAAAGTTTCATCACTATTACTTCCTTTAATTTGGATATAATCTCCAGGCGCTAGATCAAAATTTTCAAAATATAATTTCACGTAAGAAGAATTTTCAGAATAAAATTCTTTAGAAAATACTAATTCAGGAACATTTTTTTGACTAATAGAGGGTCTTTTACTAAATTTTTGATACACATTGGTAACTTTTACGTCTGCATCAAATTCATCCCCAATTTTAAACATTTTTTGGGCTTGTAAATTTATTCCAAATAGGAATATGACGGCAAGAACTACCATCTTGAAAAAGGGTTTTTTCATTTTTGAAGGGTTTTTAATTGGTTAATTATTAGCAATAAAACTAAATATTAATAACACATAAAGCAAGATAAATCTTAAAAAATACTATTTTTTTAAATTATCTTCAAAAAAAACCGATATTTGTTTAATCTAAGAACCATATTATTAAACAGTTCTTTTTAACGATTCTAAGCAACGAATATATTTAAAACATTAATTGAAGAACAAAAATCAAAAAACGGGCTTTATTCGAAAATTTTCAATCTTAAAAACCTATTTTTTTTAACAGAAGTTGTAATGAAGTTTTATTTCTTCCGTCAAAAAAAGTGTAAAACCCCAAAAGGACTAAAATTAAAAATAACATGAGAAAACTATTTATTACCTTATCATTTTTACTGATAACTTTTACCGTACAGTCTCAAAACAATGAAGTATTTGATGCACTTTTAAAAACTTATGTAACCCCAGATGGTAAACTAGATTACAAAGGGTTAAGAAAAAACAAAGCCGTTTTAGACATTTATTTAAATCAATTAGAAACTACTATTCCATTAAAAAAATGGTCATCAAAAAAAGCAAAAGCTTTTTGGATGAATGCTTATAACGCATATACTATAAAACTTATTATTGATAGTTACCCATTAAAAAAACTTACTGATATTAAAATTAAGGGGAAAAGTGCTTGGAAAATTCCTTTTGCGAAAGTAGGTAATCAAACATACTCATTAGATTATATAGAACACCGCATTTTAAGAAGATGGCATGATGATGCTAGAATACATGTAGGTATAAATGCAGGAGCTATTTCTGGTCCTAGATTTCCAAATTATGCTTTTACAGAAAAAAATATAGAAAGTAAACTTGAAATGTTAATGAAAGAATTTATTAATGATGATACTAAAAATAAAATTTCATTGACTGACGTTCAGGTATCTAAGATATTTGAATGGTACCAAGAAGATTTTACATTAAAAACTTCTTTAATCGATTATATTAATAGGTATTCAAACACTAAGGTTAATGATAATGCTAAAGTGTCATATTTAGATTATAATTGGAACCTGAATGAAAAATAATTACTAGTAAGTAAAGTCCTTTTTAAATATATCCCAAAAAACAACCTTTGCAAGGTTGTTTTTTTATTTTAACCTACAATATATACTATTCAACGTAAGATCTTATGAGTTATATAGTTTCTTTAATTTAATTCACCACTTGTCTTATTAAATTGCATTTAATTATTCTCTTACAATTCATTGATTTAAAACTAAATAAAATGAAAAAACATATTTTAGCTGCAATTTACTTCATCTGTTTTATACACCTAAGTTATAGTCAATTGGAAAGTTATGACTTACTTTTAAAAAGCCATGTAGATCAAGAAGGTAAAATAGACTATGAGGCTATTCAAAAAGATAGAAGTAGACTTAATGATTTTTTATCTTATTTAGAAAATACAACTCCCGATGAAACTTGGAGTAAAAATCAATTAAAAGCCTTTTGGCTAAATGCATATAATGCCTACACACTTAAAATAATTGTTGATTATTATCCTGTTAAAAAAAATAGTTTTACTAGTGATCAAACCAATGGTACAGATAATAGTATCAGTTTTACAATTACCAACACAAAAAATTCAAGTATCATGTATATTGAAGAAAATGGTAAGGATGCTTGGAATATAAAGTTTGCAAAAGTTGGAAACAAAGTATATACATTAAACCAGATTGAGCATGAAATTATTAGGAAAGACTTTAATGATGGTAGAATTCATGCTGGATTAAATGCTGCGAGTTTATCAGGACCAAAATTAGTAAACTATGCTTACACAGAACAAAATATAGAAGAGAGTTTAGAAATTCTTATGACAAATTTCATTAACGATCCTTCTAAAAATAAAATTTCTAGTACTGAAGTTTCAATATCAAAAGTATTTGAATGGTATCCAAATGATTTTAATAAAGGAAACGTTATTAGCTTTATAAATAAATATGCTAATACTACAATTAATAATGATGCTAAAATTTCTTATCTTTTTTATGATTGGACACTAAATCAAAAGAAAGATGGAACTCCACTTTTAGCTATAAAAAAATAAACATTTCTCTATTTTGAATCCTTCGGCTCTCTTTCATTAAAAACTTATCAACACGAAATCGATTTCGGCTATTTTAAATGAATAATAGGTGTTAAATAATCATTATTTTGATGATATCTTAATAAAACAACCAAATATTTGAGCATTTGCTAACCCCTTACAAATACTCTCAAACAAACCTTTTATTCATGAAAAAAACTTATCAAAGATTAAGTTTTGTGGCTTTAATGATAGCCACATTAACTTTCAGTAATTTGTATTCTCAAGTCGATTTTAGAGAAGAGACAATTTATTTCCTACTGACTAGTAGATTTAATGATGGAGACCCTAACAATAATGCTCCAACTGAATGGTCCTCGTACAACCCCGATCCAGACATCAATTCAAGTATTACGGATCCAAATGATGTTACTTGGCGGGGGGATTTTAAAGGACTTATTGAAAAACTAGACTATATCAAAGATCTAGGTTTTACTGCAATTTGGATTACGCCGATTGTTCATAATCGGAGTCCTTTAGATTATCATGGTTATCATGCTTGGGATTTTACTAGAGTAGACCCTAGATTAGAATCACCAGGCGCAACTTTTCAAGATTTAATTAATGAAATTCATGCTAGAGACATGAAAATTGTACTTGATGTGGTTACCAATCATGCTGGACGTTTTGGTATTAAAGACGTTGCAGAAATCAAGTATAATACAGATCCTACAAAACCATGGGCAGCGGATGATAATCCAAACTGGGAGTATGATGGAATTACACCAAACCCAGACGATGGTCTTATATGGAGTAGAGCTAATTTAGCTAAAATGCCACCTCCTTATAATCAAAATTTAGCTGCTTTTAATTTTCCTGGTAAAGAGAGTTATGTAGATACTAGTGATCCTGAATGGTATCATCACTCAGGAAATGGTTTTGCGCAAGGGTTTGATGATGTTGAAAATCTTCAAAACAGAGCATTAGCAGGAGACACTCCTGATTTGAATACTGGAAGTCAAAAAGTAAGAGACTACCTAGTTAATGCGTATAGAAAATATATAGAAATGGGAGTTGATGCTTTTCGTTGGGATACGTTAAAGCATATGAGTAAAGAAGATGTATTGTATTTCTTTGATGCTTTTAAAGCTATAAATCCAGATTTATTCATTTTTGGTGAAGTAGCTCAAAAAAGACACGAATTACATCCTGTTGAAGAAACTAATCCACATTATTATACTTGGCGTGGTGCTGTGAATAACTCTCAACCTTTAGATTTAGCGGTAATTGATTTTTATGGAGAAGCTACTTTCCACGGTACATTTGAAGAAGGACAATCCTTCCCTACCGTAAAAGCTGCTGCTAGATATGATAATTTGTATAGCGATCCTTCTACACTAGTTACTTGGTTAGATAATCATGATTTTGGACCGAATAACGACTGGAATAGACGTTACGGTGGTTCTGATGAAAACTTAGCCGCTTGTATGAACTTCATGTTTACTTGGCGAGGTATACCAACAGTGTATTACGGAACAGAAATGCGCTTTAAAGCTGGAGAGTTTGCTGATATTCATAACGCAGCAGGAATTCAGGAATCTATAGATAAAACAGGTAGAGCGTATTATGGAGATGTAATGGATCAAGCTCCTAGTCATAAAATTTATCAGCAAATTAAAAAACTAAATGCTATGCGTCGTGCTATTCCTGCCTTACAAAAAGGAAGTTGGGAATGGAAAGAAGCACCAGGCAATGCAGTTTCTTACAAAAGAGTGTACGGAAATAGTGAGGTTATAGTTGGATTAGCCAAAGATGGTGGGGCTTCTTTTTCTATTTCAGGAGTTAGAGATGGTGTGTATAGAGATGCTGTAACCGGACGAGAGGCTTTTGCTTCGGGTGGACGTATTAATTTTTCAGTTACCTCTGGATCTGCTGGTATTTATGTATTAAACGGACCTGGATTAATTGGACCTTGTGGTGGTGGATATTTTGAAAACTGTGTTAACGGACCTAGCAAACCTATTGTAAATATTAATCCTAGTAATACAAGATCAGAAGATCCTATTCAAGTATCTATGGAAGCCTTTGGAGGCAATGGAAACTTAGAAATTTTCTACACAACGAACAATACTAATCCAAATAGATCTAGTACTAGATATTCGGGTTCATTTACCATTAATGATTCTACTACTATTAAAGCAATTGCTTATGATGCTGATGGAACTGCTTCCGATATTATTACCAAATCTTATGTAATTGGTCCTATTGAAGGATTACATGTATACTTTAAAAAACCAGCTTCTTGGTCTCAAGTAAATGTGCATTATTGGAATGAATCTCCAGATGTTTTACCTGCAAGTAACTGGCCTGGTCCACAAATGAGTAGAATTGGCAATACTGATTGGTATGAATATATTTTTGATGGTGTTACTAGTACAAACCTCTTATTTAATGATAACGGAAATGCAAAAACTGATGATTTATCTAGAGATCGAGATGGTTGGTACGAAAACGGCGCTTGGTTTGACTCAGACCCAAGAGATAATACACCTGATGATGATGACACAGACAATCCTGATGACCAAGATACAGCCGATGGTATAACTATTTATTACAAAGGAAATCTTTCAAACCCTACCTTATATTTTTGGAATACAAGTCCAGGTACACAAACTACTTCATGGCCAGGAGAAAGTATGACCGATATTGGTAATGGTTGGTTTTCATATAAATTGAATGCAGTTAACTGTACCAATCTCATTTTTAGTAGTAATGGCTCGAATAAAACTCCTGACTTACAACGTTGTGGTGACGGATGGTACTATAATGGAACTTGGTATGATAGTAACCCTAATGAACAACCTGATAATGGTAATGACTTAACTGTATATTTCAAATCTGATTCTTTCAGTAATCCTGAAATTTACTTTTGGAATGTTACACCATCTAACGTTACCACTTCTTGGCCAGGAGAAAGTATGCAATTAGAATCTAACGGATGGTACAGTTATACTTTTTCTAATACCGACTGTGCTAACATCATTTTCAGCGATAATGGTAGTTCACAAACTACTGACTTATCTAGATGTTCTAATGGATGGTATTATAACGGTAACTGGTCTGATACTATGCCTACTTCTCGTCAATCAAGAAATATTTCAATAGAGAAAGAAGATATTATAGATAACTACGTTACTATTTATCCGAATCCTATTACCGAAAACTCAAACATTGAATTATATGCTCCAAAAGATCAAAGTAAGGTAAGTATAGAAATCACCAATCTTTACGGAGCTTCTGAGGTAATATATAACGAAACTGTTCTTCAAGGAAAGCATTCATTTGCACTAAAAAATCAGAATAGTAAAAGAGCTAGCGGAATCTACTTCTGTAGAATTCGTGTAAATAACAAAGTACACACTCATAAAGTTATAATCAAAAATTAACATCTAATTGCCACCCTATATCAAATGGGGTGGTTTCAAGTTACCTTTTAAAAAATCAAAACTAATGAGAACAATAATAACAAGTTTTTTTCTCCTATTCAGTCTTTTTGTAATAGGACAAAATGAAAATCGAAACAAACCATTTACATGGGATAATTCTACAGTATATTTTGTAATTCAAGACCGTTTCGAAAATGGTAAAACAAGCAATGACCAATCTTATGGAAGAGGAAAAGATGGAAATGGCAATGACTACGGATTTGATCAAGTTGGTAATTTCTACGGAGGAGATTTCGTAGGATTAACTCAAAAAATAAATGAGGGTTATTTTGATGATCTAGGAGTTAATGCCATATGGTTTTCCGCCCCATACGAGCAAATTCACGGATGGGTATCTGGAGGTCAAAATGGAGAATTTAGACATTATGCTTATCACGGTTACTATGGATTGGATTGGACAGAAATGGACGCTAATTTTGGTACAGAAGATGAATTTAGAGCTTTTGTAGATGCGGCACACGATCATGGTATTCGCTTAGTTATGGATGTAGTAATGAATCATGTTGGTTACAACACATTACACGACATGCAAGAATTCAATTTTGGTTGTGTAAATGATAGCTGGAGAGGCTGGAGACCATCTAACGGTCAAAATTGGGCAAGTATTCACGATTTATTCATCAATTATTCTAACAGTTGTAATAACTGGGGGAATTGGTGGTCTGGTAGTTGGATGCGTGCAGGATTACCTGGTTATCCTTCTCCAGGTGGCAATGAGCTTACACAAACTTTAGCAGGTTTGCCTGATATTCTTACTGAATCTAATTCAGAAGTTGGGTTACCTCCAATACTACAGAGAAAGTGGTCTTCTAGTAAATTAGCTCAAGAACAATCAGAATTAAATGACTTTTTTAATAGAACTGGATATCGTAGAACTGTAAGAAATCACTTTGTAAAATGGTTAACTGACTGGATTAGAGAATACGGAATCGACGGTTTTAGAGTTGACACCGAAAAACATGTAGAAGGAGAATCTTGGAGAATCTTAAAAGAACAAGCAGTAATTGCTCTACAAGATTGGAAAAACAATAACCCAACTAAAAAAATAGATGATTTACCATTTTGGATGGTTGGAGAAAATTTCGGATATGGTTTTGGAAGATCTCAATATCATATCGACAATGGTTTTGATGGTTTAATTAATTTTGATTTCCAAGGACGAGCTGGAAACATTAATGATTTAGAGAATATTTACTCTAATTACGCCAACTCAATCAATTCAGCTTCAGACTGGAATGCTTTAAGTTATATTTCTTCTCATGATACTTCTTTATTTGACAGGGGAAATTTAATTAATGGAGGAACTAGTTTATTATTAGCCCCTGGATCTATACAAATTTTTTATGGAGATGAAACAGGTAGACCAGAAGGTCCAAGAGGTGGTGATCCACATCAAGGAACTCGATCTTATATGAACTGGAATAACATAAATACTAATGTTCAAAACCATTGGCAAAGATTAGGGCAATTTAGAAGAAATCATCTTGCTGTTGGTGGGGGAACTCATCAAAGACTATCTAGTAGTCCGTATACATTTTCAAGAATACTTAATGATGACCGAGTAATAGTTGTTATAGGAGCATCAGGTAACACCTCTGTTAATGTATCTTCACTATTTCCTAACGGAACTGAATTACGTGATTTTTATACAGAATCAGTGGCAACGGTTTCAAACGGATCAGTTACTTTCAACGCACACAGCAATGGAATTATATTAATAGAAGAAACAAATCCTACAAATCGTCCTTCATTAACCGTTACCCCTGAAAGTAGTTATGATCCAAATTCTATAACAATGACTGCTTCAGCTACTGATAAAGATGATCCTAACCCGACAATATATTACACGACTGACTTAAACTTAAGTACAGATAATTTAAATAATTGGACGGTTTATACTGGCGATGTAACTTTTACTGAAACTGTAGATGTACAAATAGTAGCTCAGAATGCAAATGGAGAATTATCTTCAGTAATTACTAGAAAATACTCTATTGGTGAAATTGATGGTTTTACACTTTATGCTTTTTCTGAATGTGGTGAAGTTCCTAAAGTTTATTATTGGTTAGAAGAGCCAAACGTATTACCAAATGTAGCTTGGCCTGGTGTTGAAATGACTCCTTTAGGTGAAGGTTGTGAAGGATGGTATACATACGAATTACCAGGAATATTAAGCACAAACTACATTATCAATCAATGTGGTGGCCAAACAGAAGATTTATTCTTAGATAGTCAAATGCCAATTCCATGTACTACAGGAAATCAAGCTCCAAATTTATCTGTAAGTCCAGTTGGCGGTGAATACACTACAGGAGAAACAGTTCAAGTTACTTTAACTGCTACAGATAGTAGTGACCCTAATCCTGCAATTAGATATACGGTAGATGATTCTACACCAACAAATTTATCTCCAATTTATAACGGTCCTATAGCTATTACTACAGATACAACAGTAAAAGCAGTTGCTTTTGATTCGGAAGGTTTAGCTTCAAACATCATTTCAGAAACATACACTTTTACAGAACAATCAAGTGGCATGACGGTGTATTATAAAGGAAACCTTACAAATCCAAGTATTTATTTCTGGAATACAAATCCTGCTTCTTTAACTACATCTTGGCCTGGTGAAAACATGACCAATATTGGCAATGGCTGGTTTTCGTACACTTTTGACGGAGTTGATTGTAGCAATTTAATTTTCAGCAATAATGGAGTTAATCAAACAGCAGACTTGCAACGTTGTGGAGATGGTTGGTATTTAAATGGAACTTGGTATGATGAGCAACCTAATACTAATAATAATGATTTAACAGTGTATTTTAAATCTGATTCCTTTGCCAACCCTGAAATCTATTTCTGGAATACATCTCCATCGAATTTAACTACATCTTGGCCTGGTGAAAGCATGCAACCAGAAGCAAATGGTTGGTATAGTTATACATTTACTGATACTAATTGTGCCAATGTAATTTTCAGTAATAATGGTAATTCACAAACTGCTGATTTATCAAGATGTTCTAATGGATGGTATTATAATGGAACTTGGTACGATCAAAATCCACAGCCAACTTCTAGTAGAAATAGTACAATCAATCTTCAAAAGATACTAGAAGACACCATTACTATTTATCCGAATGCTATCAATGAAAATACTGTGGTAGAAATACGCAATTCAAAAGAGAATTCTTCGGTTAAAATAGAATTAATTACTATTTACGGAGCTTCTCAAACTATTGCGAATACCAATATAAATTCTGGAGTTCATAGATTCACCCTTAATGAAGTTCAGCAACAATTAGCTAGTGGAATTTATTTCTGTAGAGTAATTATAGATGGACAGTCCACAATTAAAAAAATCATTAAAAACTAAAAATACAAAACACCTCTCAAAAGAGAGGTGTTTTTATATATGTTGATCTATTAAAATACTATTACCGTCAGGATCGAAAAAAACAATACTCTCTGGTCCATTCGAGCTTTCATCTGCTTCTTTTTCTAATTTGATTTGGTTTGATTTCAAATGTTTTTGAATATCTCTTACATCATCAAACTCTTCCAATTTACTTGCATTTTCATCCCAACCTGGATTAAACGTAAGGATATTATTTTCAAACATTCCTTGAAATAAACCTATTAAGGCATTTCCGTTTTTCATAATTAAATAATTCTTTTCCAGTTGTCCTGCAAAAACTGAAAATCCTAAAGTTTCATAAAATTCTTTTGATTTTTCTAAGCTTTTAACAGCTAAACTAATTGAAAATGCCCCTAGTTTCATAATATAGAATTTGGTTTTCTATAAAGATACTAAAAACCTGTAAGAGCGTAAACTCAGTAAAATGAAAGTAAAGAGTTCAACCTCTTACTCTTATTTACTACTTTTTAATTTATCGCTTTGTATCTATACAAACAGAATTATCACAATAAGCTCCAGATCTACATTCACCACCTGTTGGACAAAAGACATATATGTATTCTCTCCATTTTGTTCCTCCATGAATTTTTCCCTGCTCTTTTTTGCTAATTGGTTTCCCTAGATTTAAAATTGTTTTTTTCATAATCAATAGTGTTTTACAATTAAACTAAGGTATTACAACAAGCTCTAAAACATACAGCTTCATCAGTTTTACAATCTGAATCAACATTGCAAGTCTGCCCTGTATTTCCAATAAAAACTCCAGCACATCTAGTTGGGGTAGATGCAGCTCCATTAATTTTTTCTAGTTCTTTTTTACTTAGGAGTTTACCTAAGTTTGAAATTTGTTTTTTCATAATTAAAAGATTTAAAAGTTAAATTCTTGATTTATTTTAAGACACTCAAGGTTTGTCTATACTTCGCGAGAGTATTTTTTTATGTGACTTAAAAGTACTTGTTGTAAAAATATATTATGATATAAGTTTGTGAATCTCTAGTAATTCTTTGTACCCTCCTTATAATTCTTTTTGAAGATATAACTTTAGTAGTCTGCAAGTAATACTTATATATTATAGATCAGTTTATACTGTAAAAAATTAATGAATCTTTTGTAATTTAATATCCGATGAAATATCGCATGTAAGGCTTCCTGCTGTAGGCAATAATGCTAGAAATAAATGGAGAATTAGATTTCTAGCTTATGATACTAATAATGATTAAAAGCTCTTAGTTGATTATTTGAACACAAAAAAATAAATTTAACATAAGAAGGGGATGAGATTCTTCTACTGTTAAATTTTCTAACCACTAAATTTATTTCTTATTATTTTGTATTACTCCTCTCATTAAAAAATAATAGGCTATGTTATAGAGTACAACGCTTAGCATTAGAAAAAAAACTGAAGTTCCTGTTATTTTTTTTGAGCCTGATAGTGCATCTGAAATAATAAAAATAATGACCGCAAATAACATCTCTCTATTTCCAAATTTCCCTCCTTTGGTAGTGAATAATGAAAACACAACTGATAATACTAACAGTAAGCCAATAGTTGTAGCTATGGACAAATAATAAAAAATAGTATCTGTATATAATAGGTATAAAACAATACTAAAAAACATAGCTGTAATACTAAAAACAATAAGAGCAATTTCTTTATCTATTTTGGCATTTGAATCTATTATTAAATTTAGCCAAGACAATCTAAATGCTACCAAACTCAGCATTCCCAATAACGTGTAATCATCTAAAGAAAAAAGAAAACCTGTACTAACAATAAAAAAAGATAACATCCAAAAACTGAATCTAACTTGGTCTATCGAGGAGTAACCATATAAAACAACAGCTGTTAAACTCAATATCCTAGGCAACCATAAAAGATTTTTAAAGCCAAAAAAAATCATTGAGACATCAATGATACTCAGCAAAACAAATAAAGCAAAAAACAATTGCTTAAAACGCATTATTAGGGGTATTTATACAATGAGGCGATAAATATAAGAAAATGAAATACCCTTTTTAAGTTTGAACATCTTTTTATATGTTAAACTATTTGTTTGGTACAAAGAAGTGGTTTAGACTTTTTAAAACTAAAACTAGCTATAAAAAAACTCTTTCTGTACCTTTTTTTGATTTTTTATTGTTCCGTAGCAGTGCTATACAACCTAAATAAAATTTCAAAATGAATAAAAAAAGCTATTTATAACTTTAATAAAAAAACGCCTAAAAGTACTTTAGACGTTTTTAAGATTAGCTATGCTAAATTACTAATTCTTAGCTAAATCATTTATTTGCTCTTGAGTTAATACTGCTGAAAATAAAGCTACTTCGTCTATTTTAGCAATAATTCTATCCCTATTATCTCCGCTTGTACATACGCTGTCACCTATTTCTAAAGGTGCAGTATTTGACAAATCTGCTTCTACCCCTTCCCATGAAAATTCACTAACCTTTACTCCATTAAAATAAAGTTTTGTTTCCTTATTTCCATTATCTACTGTGGCTGTTACGTGTACCCATTCATCATTTGGAAAATTATTCGCTGAAGTATTTAAATTATCAGTACCATTACTAGCTCCGATTAAGACATTATCACTACCTCCATCATTAGTATTTTTAGAGTATAACAACAAGAATAATTTAGACATATTACACGCTTCTCTCGATCCTAAAATATATCTTCCAAATCCAGCACTATCACCACTAACATCTTCACTTTTTATATAGACCCAAAAGCTTATAGAAAGTGACCCTGCTTCTAAAGGAAAATCTTCAGTTTTAATAACTTGCTCAATATTCCCTGTTAACTGGTAAGCGCTATTACTTATTCCTTTTCTATCTGTAGTGTACAATGGTGAAGTTGCAGTACCTTCTAACTTATTAGCTGATGCATCATTTAAATTATTAGTAAATTCATAATAAGCTAATAGATCTTTACTGTCTGTTGGTGTAAACAATACTGGTTCTTTTGTTTGTTCTTCATCATTGCTAGAGCATGCTTTTAAGAAAATAGATAATACCACTATCAATCCTATTTTTACTCTTAATTTTGTTGTTTTAGTCATGAAATTATCACTTTATTAATTATACATTTTTTATAAATCATTTATCAAAAATAAAGTGAATTCATAAGAGAAATTCTACCAATTCTTATTCGGGTATTTCAAATTTATATTTGTCTATTGACAATAAGGATTAGTTAAAAAAACTATACTATTATATTATAATTCTATCTTTTTCTGTTCAATAACTGGGATAAAAATTCTTCTCTTTTTCGTATTGAAACTGAAATTTCACTTCCTCCTTTTAAAATAACAATTCCTCTTTTATTATATCTTTCAACATAATCTAAATTAACTAGATAAGATTGATGTACCCTAACAAATTTTGATATTGGAAGTTTATCTATAAAAAATTTTAATGGTTTTGAAGTCATTATTTTTTTCTTCCCTTCTAAATGAAATGTTGTATATCCATTATCTGAATTACAAAATTCAACACTATAAACATCTATTACCTGGTATTCATCTAAAAGACTAATTACCAATTTGTTTGACGCTTTTTTTCCCTCTCTTTGATTTGTTATATTGCTTTGAAATACTTTAGTAATAGCTTCTTCAAGTTCTACTACATCAACAGGTTTTAAAATATAATCTACCGCTCCTATTTTTAGAGCTTTTAATGCATATTTATCATAAGCAGTAATAAAAATAAACTTATACTTAAACTCTTTTGTTCTTTCTAAAAAATCAAACGCATTTCCATCCTTAAAACTTATATCTAAAAAAATCAACTCAGGTTTACAAACTTTAGTAACTATTATCGCTTGTTCTATATTACTACATTCACCTATTATATCAACTTGCTTTCCTAACGAGTTTATAAGCGAAATTATTCCTTGTCTAATCTTTTGATTATCCTCAACTATTATAGCCTTCATAATTTATTCTCACATGATAAAATTAAAGTTACCCCTGTTCTTTTTCATTATTATATTTTCAATTTTTCACTTTAATACTTGCTTTACTTAGATGAAATCTTAAATCTTTCTGTAAGAAGAGTTCTCTTTCTATTGATTTTTCTAATGTGATTTTTAGTAGTTTTGAGAAAATCAAATCCCTTTTTTAAGTTTGAATATCTTTTTATAAGTTAAACATCTCCATAACCATTCTAGAGGACCGAATCTAAAATAAGTTAACCATAATTTACTCCATAGAATTTGAAAAACGAAGACTAGTACAGCGGTTAAAAAGGTTTGAGAAGGAGACATCGTTTCATACAATTTAAAACCTACGGAAGAAAAAATAACTAGTCCTATAACGCTTTGCATTATATAGTTTGTGAGTGCCATTCTTCCTACATACTGAAGTGGAGATAATACTTTTTTAAAGTTTGTTTTATACCATAACCAACCTATTATCCATAGATAGAATAATCCCATTATTACATCAGAAATGACCATTAGTTTTATAAAAAGTTCTCTAATTGCAGTTATTTTATATATATCTAGTTCTACTAATACATAAAGGAATACCATTCTGTATATATTAGATATTATAGTAACTAGTATCGCTGGTTTCTTAATTTTGATTATAAAGTTCTCTAAAGATTCATAAATTTTATTCTTTCCAAGATATAACCCTAATAAAAACATAGACAGTGCTATAGGCACTAAAAAGCCAACTAACATAGGTAAATTAGAGCCATACTCAAAGATTCTCAATTGCATTCCTTCAAGATAAGAGCCATTTGTTATAATCTGATTGATTGAATTCCCTGTATGGCCTTTTAAATATTTACCAGGATCATAAGCTATCCAGCTGAAGAGTTGTTCAAAAAGAAAGTTATAAAAAGGAAATAACAAAAAGAAAATAGACAATCCCAATATCAATTTATTTGATCTTCGGATAAAAAACACGGTTAATAATCCTAATAGCGCATACATATTTAACACATCTCCAGACCAAAATAAGAGAATATGAAGCACTCCAAATACTAATAGAAAAAACATTCTCCTTATAAAAAAAGATATATTCATTTTTCCTTTTTCAGAAAGTCTTATAGCCTGCATTGATATTCCTAAGCCAAATAATAAGGAAAAAATTGGGAAAAACTTTGTGTAGAAAAAAAGTTGAAGAATCTTCTGAATGATTAAATCTAATTTAGAAGTCCATTGCAACATAAACTCATCTTGATTTAGAAACGTAGAGTTCATTATTACAATATTTACTACAAAAATACCCAAGATAGCAAAGCCTCTATATACATCTAATAATTCAATTCTTTTTGTAGTAGTAATTTCTGATTGGGTTGATTTCATTTATTATTTTTTAAATACAGAAAATCCTTTACAGATATGCATGATTTAGTGTATGATAGATTTTTGCATCTAAAGGTATTCTATTTCCAATATTTTGTAAAACTCCCATTCTTTATTCTTTACCTTTTAATGGTAAAACTTGATAAATAGAATTATTATATGTTGTAATGGTATTTGCAATTTTCTCAAAAGATTTTGCTTCTGGATCTTCTGTATTCCAATCAATTCTACCCTTATTAAAATCCTCATAATAAGTTTTCCAATCTTCATATTTATTTTGTGCTAAAGGAAGAATTTCTTGTACTATTTCTTTTACTTCCTCTTTAGTTAACCAATCAGCAGCATATCCCATTGATGCATTATTTATTATTCTAGCATAATCCCAAGCTTTATATTTATGTGTTCTAGTTTTTAAATCATTTATGCTAGCCAACAACTCTTTTTTATTGTTAATATTCCACATCGATTTAAACATTCTTTTGATGCCGCTACCTTGTGATTTTTCAAAAGCAAATTGAAAAATTTCTTTATAACCATTAATCAACTGTTCATCGGTTATATATCCAGCATCACTCATCATTTTTGATACTACTTCTACACCTCCATATCCATTAAAAAAATAAATACCTCCTAACATAAAACTACTTAACTCTTTATCTTCTAAATGTTCTTTTTTACTTCCACAAGATTGAATAGTTAACATGAATATGGTAGTAAACAATAGTACTGTCGCTTTTAAAATTCTCATGATTTACAGTTTATAAAGTTTTAGTTTAATTTGTATAAATGACTCTATTATATTTGAATGGGTATTTCTTGTAAACATCTATATCTTTAATCCTTTTAAAAAAGGGATGTCTTGAATAAAATATTTGTTTAACTTGTTTTATAACATCATCAATGTCAAAACCTGCAAGTCTTCTTCCTATTAAAAATGATATTGTATACGATTTCCAATTATCTCCATTTTCTGACGCCCTTTCTACTCCTTTACTGATGAAATTCCACATTTCCTCTCTAGTAATATATCCTCCCCAAAAACACCATTTACTCATTGCTACCAAACGACAGATATCCCAAGCATAAGTAGATCTAATATCTTGAACCTCTTGTAAAGAAATTTTCATTTTTTTTGAAATCTCTTTTTTAATATCAGTTTCGTCCAAAACCTTTTCTGCTAGTAAAGAATCTAACCTTCTACTTTCAGTTAGTGCTAACAATTGTTCTAAAGTTGTAATTGCTGTTTCTCTATTTTGATTTTGATTTTCAATTCCATACAGAAACCTTTCATACTCCTCTTTAAACGAAACACTTAATATTTTTTGATTTTCAATATGAAATAATATGGCTCCAAAAACCAACATTCGTTTTTGTGATTTTGTGATAGCCATTCTCTTATTCGTTTTTCTCTTCACAATATTTATCTCTTTTTAATTTCCCTTTAAAAACAAGCCTGAATATTACTTCAGGCTTATAGAGATTAATAAAACCCTCCTTTATTAATCATGTAATGACCCTTTCTTTTTTCCTATTATCTCTTTGATAATTATAATAGTATCTTTTACTTAAACATCTTTATTCGTATAAATTCAAAGAGTACAAACTCCTTTTGAAAGTATCTTTTTTCTTCTATTTTACTATGAAAAACACCATTAAAATCAAACATTCTTACTATTATGGAAATGACAAATGCTTGTAACGTATAAAGCAACATAATAAATAATATGAAAGTAAAATTCATACTTATGATTATACTTTTTTAATTCGGCTTCAAAAAGCTAAAAAACAATAAACTTTATTAAGATTTTATCGCTTTAATCCCCTATTCACTTACACAAAGTAAATCATAACTAATTGTATGTAGTATAATGAATGTAAATACGTAATGGTTGGGTTTCCATTTGTATCTACTTAGCGATTATTTATTCAGTAGTTTTGATAAAAATTCTTCTTTTTTTCTAATAGAAACAGACAAACGTTGGTTGCATTTTAAAATAACCATTCCGCTTTTATCATATTTTTCTACATAATCTAAGTTAACAATACAAGACTGATGTATCCTAACAAACTTTGAGGATGGTAACTGTTCCATAAAAAACTTTAAAGGTTTAGAAGCTAAAATCGTTTTACCATCATTTAAATAAAAGGTAGTATACCCCCTATCTGATTTACAAAACTTCAATTGATCAACCTCAATTACCTGATAACCGTCCTGTAAGCTAACTATTAAACGATTACTTTCTATACGTTCTCTTACTTTTGAGATTTGCTCTTTTTCTATTGTAGTATTACTGGCTATTACTTTATCTATAGCTATTTCTAATTCGTCTATATCAACAGGTTTTAAAATATAGTCTATAGCTCCTACCTTAAGCGCTTTTAATGCATATTCATCATAAGCTGTTATAAAGATTACTTTATACTTAAATGTTTCTGTTTGCATTAAAAAATCAAATGCATTACCATCTGATAAATTTATATCTAAAAAAATTAAATCTGGTTTACAAGCTTGTACTACAGTAACAGCCTCTTTAACACTTCCGCACTCTCCTATAATGGTTAACCCTTTGTCTAATATTTCTATTAACGATATTAAAGCTTTACGTATGTAGGGTTTATCTTCTACCAGTAATGTTTTAATCATTTGTAATCTTCTTGTATGGTAATTTTAATACTACTTGAGTTCCTTGCTCATTAATTTCTTTTCGATCTTTAATACTGATACTAGAATCTACTTGAAACTCTTTTGAAAGCATTTTTAATCGATCTTTTGTGATAGTTGTTGCTAATGATTTCTTTAATACTGTATTTGATTGCTTTTTGGATGCAATTCCAACTCCATTATCTAAAATTACACAAACTAACTGATTATTTTTATATTCAAGATTGACATTAATTTTTCTATCTACTTGCTCTTCTTCAAAAGCATGCTCTAATGCATTCTCTACAAAAGGTTGAATTAACATAGGCGGAACTAATACTTCTTCTTCTTGAATTTCTTCTGCCTTATGAATTGTGTAATCAAATGGTTTTTCTACTCCTAAACTCTGAACTACTACGTAATGTTGTAAAGCTTCTAGTTCTTTCTTTAAAGGCACCATTTTATCTCTAGAGTTTTCCAAGGTAATACGTAATAATTTTGAAAATCTAGATAGATACTTTACTGCATTTTTGATTTCTTTATTTAATATTACTCCCTGAAGTACAGACAAGCAATTGAAAATAAAATGTGGTGTCATTTGCGATCTCAATAACTTCTGCTCCATTAAAATATTTTCATTGACTGATCTTATATTCTTAAGTTTCTGATACAAGATAATTCCTCCTAGCGTAATAGATACTATTAAAAAAACAATAATACCTATTAATAAATTCTGTTTAGATTTTGCTAATTCTAAAGCTGTTTTCTCCACCTCTTGAGTAAGTTGCAACTCTTTATAATTTGCTAACTGTAGTTTTTCTTTGTATTTATATTCATATTCTAATTCTGCAATTTTCTTTACATTTTCTTTATTAAAAAGACTATCATTTAGTTTTTTGTAAAGTATATGATGCTCTAATGCTCTTTTATAATCCCCTTTGTGTCTGTATAACTTAGTCATTACAGAATTAGCTTCTCTTTGAGCTTCTAATAATGATAATTCGTCAGCTATTTTCTTTCCATTTGTAGCATAGGTAAAAGATTTAGTGTAATCTTTAAACTGAAAATACACTTGAGCTAAATCAATATTCAACATTCCAATCACACGTTTCTCACCTAAATCTTCTGCAAGATTTAAAGCTATTTGATAGTTTTTTAGTGCATTTTTAAAATCAGATTGTTTAAAATAAACTGCTCCAATATTGTGATATGTGGTTAGCATTCCTTTTTTACTATCAATTTCTTTATAATTGTTAAGCGCTTCATTTAAGTACTCTAATGCTACTTTATAATCTCCTGAATTTCTATAAATATTAGCCATGCTAATAATACATGAGGAGATTC
The DNA here is from genome assembly GCF_001936575.1 of Tenacibaculum agarivorans. Taxonomy (GTDB): domain Bacteria; phylum Bacteroidota; class Bacteroidia; order Flavobacteriales; family Flavobacteriaceae; genus Polaribacter; species Polaribacter agarivorans. The sequence goes on along the minus strand of NZ_MSMP01000030.1, from coordinate 24,467 downwards.
CATGCTGATCGTTTAGTTCTTTAAATATTAACAAAGACTCTTTATAAGACTTTTCAGCCTTCTTATAATCTTTAATAGCTGAATACACTGCTCCCATATTTAATAAATCCCCAGCTATTTCTTTTTTATTCTCTAGTTTTCTGTTGATCTCTAAACTCTCCTTAAAATACGCTAAAGCATCCAGATGTTTTCCTTGTCTATTATAAATTACTGCAATATTATTCAATGGAGTAAGCATAGCCTTTTTATCATTTATTTCTTCATAAATAGCTATAACTTCATTGTAATATCTAATTGCATCATCTAATTTTCCTGAAGCTGAATTGATATTACCAATATTATTCATAAAATCTGCTTCCTTCTTTTTAGATCCTAGTTTTCGCGCTAACTGCAATGCTTTTTCGTAATATTCAATAGATTTATCATAGTTTCCTTGATAATAACTTATTGTTCCCATAAAGTCATAACAAGTGGATATACCCTTAGATTCATTTATTTTTTTGTACAACTCTAAAGATTGTTCGATTGCACTAAAAGCACCTTTTAAATCACCTTTTGATAAGTGATAGACACTTATTAAATACATACTTCTTGCTTCACCTTTTGTAAAACCAATTTTCTCAGCTAAAAGTTTTGCTTTATTTGCATAATTGTTTACTTCTTCAGGGGCAACGCCATAGTTTTTATATGAAATGGTATTGAGTAAAATTACTCTAGTACTATCTTCTTTAACATGCTTTGACAACACTGATTTTAAACTATCTAATTCTACTATAACTGATTGAGAAATCAATGCGTTACTTAAAAGCAAAAGTAAATACACGCAACTTTTTTTTACGCTACTGTTTATGTAAGTCTTCATTAAAATATCTATTAAATATGTAATTCCCCCTAAATATCATTCTTCATCTTTAAAGTTTATTGATTTCCAAGTTCAACTGAAATGATATTTTGTCAAAAATATGATTTTCAATTTCGAAATCCTTTAACTTCAAAATATATTTGTTTTCAGGCATGTAACAAAAAGAATTCAGTCTCTAAAACTTAGGACTAACGTAAACAAAAACAGATCGTACTTCATAAAAAAATCCTGTAGTATAAAACCACAGGATTCTTTTAATTTTTATAATAATTTTATAAGTAGAAACTACATTTCTAAAGCTTTTAATGGATTACCTCCCATTAATAATTCTACTGGATTCTCTAACGCTTCTTTAACTGCTACTAAGAAACCTACAGACTCTTTACCATCAATAATTCTATGATCGTAAGATAATGCTACGTACATAATTGGTTGAATCACTACTTGACCATCTACAGCCATTGGACGATTAACAATATTATGCATTCCTAAAATAGCACTCTGTGGTGGGTTTATAATTGGTGTAGACAACATAGATCCAAACACACCTCCATTAGTAATTGTAAACGTACCTCCAGTCATTTCATCAACAGTAATTTGACCTTCACGAGCTCTGATTGCTAAACGCTTAACTTCACTCTCTACGCCTCTAAATGTTAAATTCTCAGCATTTCTAATTACAGGAACCATTAATCCTTTAGGACCAGAAACTGCAATAGAAATATCTTGGAAATTAAAAGATACCATTTCCTTTCCGTCAATCATTGAGTTTACCGCAGGATACATTTGTAAAGCTCTCACACAAGCTAATGTGAAGAAACTCATAAATCCTAAACCTACTCCATGTTTTGCTTTAAAGTCTTCTTTATATTGTTTACGTAAGTCAAAAATAGGCTGCATATTAACTTCATTGAATGTAGTTAACATTGCTGTTTCATTTTTAACTGAAACTAAACGTTCAGCTACTTTTCTACGTAACATCGAAAGCTTTTTACGCTCTACTCCTCTAGCTCCCATTCCTGGAGTTCCCATAGAAGGAACTGCTTTTACAGCATCCTCTTTAGTAACTCTTCCGTCTTTACCTGTTCCTTTTACTTCTGATGCACTGATTCCTTTTTCAGCTAAAATTTTCTTAGCCGCCGGAGACGCTGTTCCTGTAGCGTATGTTTCTTTAGCTGGAGTTGCTTTAGGAGTTTCTTCTTTTTTCTCCTCTGCCTTAGGTGCTTCTTTTGGAGCCGAATCTCCTTCTGGCTTTGCTGCACTCATATCAATATGACATACTACTGCACCAACCTCTACTGCATCACCTTCTTCAGCTTTTAATGTTATTATTCCACTTTCTTCTGCTGGTAATTCCAACGTAGCCTTGTCAGAATCAACTTCAGCAATAGGTTGATCTTTCTCAACATAATCTCCATCTTCAACCAACCAAGTTGCGATTTCTACTTCTGTAATTGATTCCCCTGGTGAAGGAACTTTCATTTCTAAAACCATCAGTTCTAATTTATTTCTGTTTTATTTTATTCTTTTACTTTGAACGTTTCTTGTATACTTTCATTACATAAAAGTTAATACTACAAGACGCTACTTTAATCAAATACTTTATTTATAATTGCTTGATGACGCTCTTTAAAACGAGTACTAGAACCTGCTGCAGGTGCTGCTCTGTATTTTTCTGAAGCACATTCTAAGGTTGCTAATTCGAAACGTTCTAGCATATGTAACCAAGCTCCCATATTTCTAGGTTCTTCTTGTGCCCAAACATAACGCTCTACATTCGGATAACGATCCATAACTGCTTTAATCTGATCGTGATGTAATGGGAACAACTGCTCTATTCTAATTAAAGCTACATCATTTCTACCTAACTTCTCACGCTCAGCTAATAAATCATAATAAAATTTACCTGTACAGAACACCATTTTCTTCACTTTAGCAGTATCTATAGTATCATCTATAACTTCTTGGAAAGTTCCTTCTGCTAATTCTTCAATTGTGCTTACTGCCGCTGGCAAACGTAATAAACTCTTTGGTGTAAATACGACTAACGGTTTTCTAAAATCACGTTTCATCTGACGACGTAAAATGTGATACATATTTGCTGGTGTAGAGCAATTTGCAATCGTCCAGTTATCAGTAGAACATGATTGTAAGAATCGTTCTATTCTTGCTGATGAATGTTCTGGTCCTTGCCCTTCATATCCGTGAGGCAACAACATTACTAAACCATTTTGTAGTTTCCATTTATCTTCAGCTGAAGAAATATATTGATCGAATACAATTTGTGCTCCATTCGCAAAATCACCAAACTGTGCTTCCCAAATAGTTAGGGTATTTGGTGCTGCCATAGCATAACCATAATCAAAACCTAACACTCCGTATTCTGATAGGTGAGAATTGTAAATAGTTAATTCTCCCTTATTTTTTGGGTTTGTATTTAATAAGTTAACACGCTCCAATGTATTTTCATCACGCATAATAGCATGACGGTGAGAGAATGTTCCTCTTTCTACATCTTCTCCTGAAATACGAACATTATAGCCTTCCTCTAATAAAGTACCATAGGCTAAGTTTTCAGCCGTACCCCAATCTAGTTTATTATCTTCAAACACCATTTTAGCTCTTCCTTGTAGAATACGTTCTGCTTTACGCACAAACTTATGTCCGTCAGGTGTAGAAGAAATTACTTTAGCAATATCTTTCAATGCATCTGCACCATAGGTAGTATCTACAGGCTTTAACATGTCTTCTAATTGCTTTCTAACAAATCCGTCCCAAACATCAGGCATAAAATCCTGAATTTTTGAGGTAGTTTTTTTCTTTGATTCTGTAAACTCAGCTTCTAAAAACGCTTTAAAGTCATTAGTAATCTCAGTAACATAATCTTTAGTTATTGCTCCTTCTTCTAATAATTTATTTACATAAATTTCTTTTGCATTTTTATGCTTTTTGATCAATTGGTATAACTTAGGTTGTGTAAAGGTAGGTTCATCACCTTCGTTATGTCCGTACTTACGGTATCCTAATAAATCAATAAAGATATCTCTTTTAAAACGAGCTCTATATTCAACAGCTATTTGCATTGCATGACATACTGCTTCTGCATCATCTGCATTTACATGTAATACTGGAGATAACGTTACTTTAGCAACATCAGTACAATACGTACTAGATCGAGCATCTAAATAATTAGTTGTAAATCCAACTTGATTATTTACAACTACATGAATAGTACCTCCTGTTTTGTATCCATTTAATTGTGCCATCTGCACAACTTCATATATAATACCTTGACCTGCAATTGCAGCATCTCCATGAACTATGATTGGAAGAATTTTTCCATCATCTCCTTCATAATCTAGATCAACCTTAGCTCTCACAATTCCCTCAGCAACAGCATCAACTGTTTCTAGGTGTGAAGGGTTTGGCACTAAGTTCATCTTCATCTTTTGACCTCCTAGGTATTCTTTGCTTAATGTTAATCCTAAGTGGTATTTTACATCTCCATCAATAGTTTCATCTTCAAAATCTTTACCTTCGAATTCACTAAATAAATCACGAACTGGTTTTTTAAAGATATTCACCAATGTATTTAAACGACCTCTGTGCGCCATTCCAATAACACATTCTTTAACTCCATATTTTTCCGCTGCATCACGAAGTGCAACACTAATCCCAGGAATTAAAGTTTCTCCTCCTTCCACAGAGAAACGTTTTTGACCTACATATTTAGTTTGTAAAAAGCTTTCAAACGTAGAAGCTTGATTTAATTTAGAAAGAATATACTTTTTCTCATCTAAATTATAGCTTGGATGATTATCATTTTTGTTTAAGCGATCTTGCCACCACTTAAGTTGTTCTGGATTTCTAAGATACATATACTCAACACCAATACTATCGCAATAAATATTTTGAAGATGTTGAATAATTACTGATAACGTTTGCGGTCCAATTCCTAAAATTTGACCAGCATTAAAAACCGTTGATAAATCATTTTGTGTTAATCCAAAGTTCTCTACATCTAGAGTTGGCGTATATTTTCTTCGGTCACGTACAGGGTTTGTTTTAGTAAATAAGTGACCTCTGGTACGGTAACCATTAATTAAATCTATAACTAAAAACTCTTTGCGAACTTCTTCAGGAATTTCAATTTCTTCTTCATCAGTTAATGAGTAATTTTCATTAGCTAAATCATATCCTTGAAAAAAACTTCTCCAACTTGGTTCTACAGCATCAGGGTTCTTTTGGTATTGTTCATACAGTTCACTAATAAAACCTACGTGCGCTGCATTTAAGAACGAAAACTTGTCCATATATACAATTGTACTTTTCTGTAATAAGAATATCAAACACAAAAATACGATTTGTAACTTAAGTAAAGCTTCTTTTTTTAAAATTTTAATATTCAGTAGACGAAAGAAAAAAAAATGTTTTTTTTCGAAAAAAAGTTTGCAGATTAAAAAAAGGGTGTTATATTTGCACTCGCAAAACACAAAAAGTGTCACAAACTCCTCCTTAGCTCAGTTGGTTAGAGCATCTGACTGTTAATCAGAGGGTCCTTGGTTCGAGCCCAAGAGGGGGAGCAAAAAATCCAGCAGAAATGCTGGATTTTTTTATTGCAGGATGCTAGAAAACTTTCTCTGTACATTGTCTAAATGTGTTTATCTAAAAAAAACGAAGCCTTTTATACCCGTTTATATCATTTACAAATCACTTTAATAGAACCATAAGACCAACTATGCATATCAGACTTACTAAAATGCCTTTTAGTGCTAGGAAAAGTTTTTTGATATGGAGCTTTAAATATTTTATCTATCCAAACTTTAGCATCTCCATTGTCTTTCCATTTTACGTTATTAATAATAGCCGGACCAATTTTATCTAATAAAACTTTTCCTTGAAAATTCTTCTTACTGTATATAATAACTCTTGTTCCTTTATCTATTGCTATTCCATCAAAAGTAGTTCTTACAGCTTTAGGAAAAGCCATATTATTGTCTGGATACTCTCCCTCACCAACATATTCACTATAATCATCTTCAACATATATTTCGCTAAAGCCAGGCTCTCCTTTATCGGTATCACTTATTAATCCTCCGGAGACAAAAATTCTACAAGACTCTCTAGGGGCTTTTTTTATTGGATTTTTTCTTTCTCTCTTAGGAGGTTTCTTTTCTTCGATAGTTCGTCTAGCTAAATAAATAATACTTTTTCTAGTTTTAAAGTATCCTATAGGTATATCAGCTTTTAGGCTATTATACCCTTGTTTTGTTACAAGAATAGTGATATTAGCTTTATGTAATATCTGTTTATAAATTGGAAATTTTCCATAATAAATTGATAATTTACCCAGGGAATCTGTAGTATTCAAATAATTTTGCACTTGGTAGCCTGTAACTTCAGAACTTGAAATAGAGGCCTGACGAATAGGCTGCTTTGTATTTTTATCCAATACTTTATAATGATGATTGACTTCAGTTGGTATTAAAGTGAGTAGCAAAAAAAAAAGTAAGACTAATGGAAACCACCACCACATAATTTTTTTCTTTTTCACTATAAAAGTATGTTTGTTACTACCTGTATATAAAAACTCTTCTTTCCAATCCGCTTTTTTAAAGTTCATAAAAACACAATACTTTGTGCCTTTCTCCAGCTCATTAATTTTTATTAATCCTAACTCATCTGTTGTAAAATTTGTTTGTTTTTGATAACCATAAATATCAACTATTTGATTTGTAATCGGTTTTTTTCTCCAATTCAAAAACTCAAGAATAATAGGCTCTTTAGATTCTTCTAAAATAAAAGTATACTTAAATCTATTATGTATAGGTATTAATTCATTTCTCCATATATCACCTTTATATTCAACAGAGATATCATATTTTCTTTCAAATTCTAGATGATCAGCAATAATAATTCCATCTTCATCAGTTCTATATTTCTGGCTTTGCCCTACCGATGTTATTTCTACTCGCCTTTTGGTAATGGGATTTTTTTGTTCATCAAGAAATTCAATCTCAATAGGTTCTTCTTTTTCTTCTTCTTTTTCATACTTTACATCAACCTCTTGTTCTTTTGATTTAGGGTCGTCATAAATAATTTTATATTGTTCATCTTCACTGGGTAATTTTTCTACCAAAAGTTCTATTCCATTAGGAGATATTATTTTAAATACTCCATTATTTTCAGGATGAATGACGTTAAAGCTACCTTCATCATTAGTAACATTTTTAACATTAGATATAAAATCTGAAATGAAAGTAAACTCTATTTGTTTTACAGGTTTATCATTGCTATTATAAACCTGAAAACTTAAATTAAAATTTCTTTTGACAATTATTGTGTGTTCTTCTGTTGTATCAATTTGTATATCTTCACTTTCAAACAGATTATTTGGACTAGAAATTGATAATATCTGACCTCTAACAAGATTATTTAGCTTAATGAATCCTTCAGAGTTTGACATTTCAGTTTTGCTTATACCTTCTGAATGTAATTTGCAGTTTATATCTGCCAAATATTCATCATTACTCGTCTTAAATTTTATTATGAATGATTTTAAAGTACCTGGCAAAAATTTCTTCAAAACACCAGATGATCTTGTATGTTCATCTTTAACAAACCCCCATTCTGTAAATATTACAGTAATATCATCATTATGTTGGGTATAAAATATAGCTTCTTCACTAGGGAACTCCATAATATCATTTAAAAAATCACTTTCGGAATGATTTCCAAATAATTCACTCATTTTAGTATAAGCCTTAGAAATAATTTGATTGAGATACTGTTTTTCCTTCTCATTAGAAGCTTTATAGTTATTAAAAGGCCCTATTTGTTTAGACTTCCATAACACAACTCCTTTACCTTGCTGTAAAATTGGTTTTGCAAATTCTATATTTTCTATATGACTTTTTAACGCTTGCTGAATAACGTTATAATAATGCATATTGCTTTCATTATCATTGAAAACTGATTTTATTTTTCCAAGTTTTGATATTTTAACTGTATTCATAGTTACTTGATTTGAAGTAAAATATTATCAATTTGTATCAACTTATTGTCATCCTTAATTGTCAATCCTGTATTTCTTATTAATTTCTTTATTGAAGTAATAGATAAACTATCATTTATAGATTTTATGAGTCCAACACATCCTGAAACGATAGGAGATGACATTGATGTACCATCCATAACATCAAACTTTCCATTAGGTAAACTGCTATAAATAGCTACACCAGGTGCATAAACATCTACCTTCTCTCCATAGTTTGAAAAATTTGCTATTTTTTTATCTTGATTAGTAGCACCAACTATTATTGTAGCTTTTGATCGTTTCATAGGATCCAGAGCCGCTAATACGGAAGAATTACCAGCAGCTTGTACTATTACTGTATTTTCTTTTTGTGCAATCTCATAAACTTCATTCCACATCTCAGCTTCTTCAAGAAAGGTAGTTTTTGAATACATCTCTTGCTCTTTCTCTGTAAGATTTTTTAAATGTGGCATATTAATTCCTAATGATAAATTAATCACATCTGCATCATTTTTTAATGCATAAAATATCCCGTCTAGAATAGATGATGTTGTCATTCTACCTTGTTGATCGGCTATTTGTACTGGAATTAATTTACAGTTAGGAGCCACACCAGAAATTCCAAGGTTATTATTTTTTTCTCCTACAGCCGTTCCCGCTACATGAGTACCATGAATTAATTTATTATAGGTTTTTACGTTATCTGAATACTCATAAACATTCCAAGGTTTTTCTATCCGTTTTGATAATTCGGGATGTGTAGCATCAAAAGAATCATCAATTACCGCTATCTTGATATCTTCATTCCCCATTGTAATATCCCAAGCCCTATAAAGTCCTATTTGCTCATAAAACCATGAATAATTTGGATTATTAAACCCTGGATCTGTATTTTTTTTGCTGCTAGAAAGTATTGACTCGTAACAAACAAACTTCACCACTGAAAAATCTTGTTTTATGGATTTCTTTAGCTCATTTCTTTTATTTGAAGGTATTTCAAACTGAATCCTTTTGTAAGCATCGGCATAATAAGTTACTAATAAGGAATCTGTTGAATACTTATCGATAACTTTTGCTGCAAACTGTTTTAGATCAATTGTATCTTGAACATAAACATTTAATAAATTAGAGATGATAGGGCGTTTTATTGGATCGTCTGGAATTATAATTTTTGTTGTATCTATCGGTCGAAGTAGATTAGGTTTATCAGGAAAAATTGGTATTACTCTATACTCATAAGATGTATTATCACCCCAGAATTTGTTTGGAGTATTACAATGTCTTAATAACATTAACACTAGAAGAACAAGTAAAACCCCTATGATAAAAGGCCATGGATTTGCTCCTGAGTTTAATTTTTTAAAGTAATATTCGTTATTTCTCAAAACTTTCAAGTGTATTTATAATATTCCCTATTTCTTCGTTTGATGCTGAATCAAAATTAGTATCGACACCAAACTTCCTTTCTACATTTTTAACATATAACTCTTTGGCTCCAATAGAAAAATCGCTGATGTAGCCTTTTAAATTTGTTTTAGCTATAGGTTGAACTACAATACTTCTATCCTTCAATAATCCTTGATTAGAAAAAATAGGTTGCCCCATTCGTAATGGTTTTTCTGTTTCTTTCTCATAAGACCAAGTAGAAGAGAATACATATTTATTTACGATACTTGTAATACAAGTGGAAAGAAGATTAAATTTTTCTTGCATCATGCTTCCTCCTTCAGTTAGCTCATTTTCTATCATATTAGCAATTTCTTTTTTTACACCGTCTATAGATTTACTTTTGAGTATCTCTAAAAAAACGTCCCTAAAAACTTCATTCTCTATTTTAGATGATTTTTCAGAGAGATGCTTCTCTACTATAGATGCAAACTTTTCTCCTACGCTTGGCATTTTAGAATTCGATTTTAATAATTCATCTATAGAGACTCCTATTTCATCAATTAAAATATCATTTAAATCAGTCTCATCGACTCCAAAAAAGTTAACCAATTCTTGTTTTAAGGCAACAAATTCTTGACTTAACTCTATGCCTAGACTAGAAAGAAAATCTTTTATTTTTGAATGATCGATGGTTTGCTCTACTTCTTTTTTATCAGCTACTGTAAATCTAAAATCATATAATAGTCGCCATATTTCATTTTCTGTTGTTTTCATTTCTTTGAAGTAACGACTGATTAAAACATCAGATTTATTACTTAAAGCAGTTATAGCGGCTAATGATTTGGCTCCCTTTAATTTTGCTTTCTTTAGTTCCTGATCCATATCTCCAGAAAGATGTTCTCCATCCAAAATTCCTAAAACATTTTTCAGGGTTTTGTTAGCAACTTCCAATAATTGGGTATACATATTTATAGGATGTGAAGAAGGTTCAAGGTATTTATAGAGATAATCTATACCCGTCTTATTTGGCGTTAACAATTCAGACCATAATGTTTCTCTATCAAAAATAAACTGCTTTGTAATATCTGAGTTTAAAAAAGAAACTTTCATGTCTTCAATAATTGCTTCTTTCTCTGGTCTTAATTTTGTTTCTTTTTGATGTAATGGTTCAAATCCTTCAAAAAATGACTCTGAAAATCCTGGGTCTCTGATTGGAAAAACAAATTTGAATGGTTCATTTTGGTATATCCAATTTTCTGTCCATTTATCCTGAACAGGTTTACTCATATAGTTACTAAAGTTCTCTTTGAATCGAGCAAACCATTTAGAATTATGTGAATCAGGATCACCTAATCTTTCCGCAGCTCCTTTCCCTGTAAGTTCTACATTAAACTTTGTCATTGCAATTAGTAAAGGAGAAATATGATCTACCTTACATGTAACCCCTTCAGATGCTAATAAATTCAAAACAATATCTTCACGTCTTTTTCTTTCTTCAATATCTCCTCCTATATAGCGTTTTATCCATTGATCTAACAAGCTAGGAGATTCTGACACCAATGGAGGTTCATGATCCATGCAATACAAAAGAGTAGATATGCCAAAATCTCGGTTATAAAGAAAAAATAAATACGATACTTTTCCTCTTACATACATTGATAATTTTGCTTGTTCTGAATTATTATTGAACACAATTTCAGGCACTTTCTCTCTGCTTTTACTGCCTGGGAAATCTAAAATATCTGCATTCCTTAATAGTTTCCCTTCGTTTTTTTGACTAAAATCATTGGGTATTTGGAGATGAAGTTCCTTTATGAGTGCACTTAACTCGCTCACTCCAACATCTACTATAGTAGTATCCGAACTTTTAACTTTTAGTTTATCCAGTGGATTCTCATAATACATTTCCTTAATACGTTCAACATCTAAAATATTTGTGGTATTGGCAAACTTTGGATCTTTCTTTCCATTAATAATAGCCTTATCATTGACTAATACTACTTTAGAAAAATTCACTGCATTAAGAGTTTCACTTATTTTATTAAAAATATCAGTTAAAAAAGCATTTTTACCCCAAAAAAATTGAAGCAATTCCCACCTTTTGTTATATGTGATATTGGGTAATAAGTCAAGTAAATCATTGAAAAAATTAATTTGACCACAGTATTTTATCCTGTAATCATCATTAAAATTTGTAATAATGTAATCATTAAAGTCTTTTACATCATTATATGAAACTCCTAGGGTACTCTGATTATCTTTTGTAGCACTGAGTTCTTTAACCTTTGCCAGGACTTCTTCTTTATCTAGAGTATCCGTATAATCTTTTATATCTTCTAAATACCCATTGATTATTATAGCAGCAACATCTAATTGACTTAGTAATTCTAATTTATAAGGAAAATCATTGGTTATTTCATTTGGCTTTTCAATAGAAAAACGCGTTATAATACCTGTAGATTCTCTTCCTCCTGGTGGGTTAATATCTTTTAAAAAATCAATTTTTTGCTCAGTAGTAGCATCTAAAATCTCAAGCTTACCTGTAACTGGAGATTTTGCCATACTCCTTACCAAAAATGATTTTCCAACCTGACTTTGACCAAAAATGGCTACTGAAGATCTTTTCTGCAGGGCATTTATTACCCTGTTTAGGGTTCTTGTACTTTCGTTAAGTTGTGTTTTTTTTACTTCTTTTGTTGATTCATTGCCATGAACATCTATCCAAGCACTAGCCTTTTTAATTTCAGCTAAAGTTTTTTCAGTATGATTCTTTAGTTCATCAAATTTTTCAGTCATAGTTATCTTATTAATTTAATGGAATAAAAATTATGGACATAGATTAATTATCTATAAAATCCTTAAGCATAAATTCCCCACTATCTTGCCAATACTCAAACTCTGGTAAGGTTTTAAAGAATAATGTAAAATGGTTGTTATCTAAATCTTCTCCGTTTTTATCTATGATTTCAATATCATTAATTGAAAGTTCTTCTAAATTACTCTCGTCTCTATTTATGGTAATCGTAAATGGGAACTCATAGTTTTTTTCAGCAATAAACTCTTTACTACTATCGCTTTTAAAATCAAACACGTAAAGTGGTGTAGCTATCCATTCTTCCTTAGGCAATTGCCTCATTCCAATAGGGATTGAGAGTCCATAGAATTGAAAATTACCTTCATAAGAATTATGATCAAAAATGATCTTATCAAGATCTATTTTAGGGTATTTAGGATTCATTACTCCGATAAAATCTGCAGTAGATTGAATATTAGCCAAGTTTTTTAAATCAATTCTCAAGGAATCAAGTTTATTTATAGAGTTTAAAAATGCTATCAGAGCTCCAACACTCACTGTAGTTTTAGGATCTTTAACTTCGCCAAAACTGGCAAAAGGATACCAGTCTCCGAATTTATAATCTCCAAAGTTGACAATCTTATCGGGACTTAATACAAGTGATTTTTCGAACATTTCTCTTATCACTTTTAAATTACTTGGCCTACCTGAAAGTAATACTATATCACAATCGAAAATCGCAATAAGTTGTATTAACTTTTCAATCACAGACTCCATAACAATAATCACAGCATGATTAATGGTATCAATGTCAAAGTCTAGAGCGATATCTAAAAAATTAAACTCATCAACTCCGCATTTTTGCTTTATTTTATTTTCAATGTAAGGAATGAGATTATTTTTAGGCTTAGGGTGGTTTTCGAAAATTTCACCAATCGTTTTTCTTACCCCTTTTGATGTAGACTTATGTGTTACTAATTCTAACGCATACTGAGCACAGTATTGTGCTATCTGATTCGCAAAATGTCTTCTATAAATTCTGTGTGATGCAGTTTGGTATCCTTGATTATTTCCAAACAAAAATTTTAATGTTTCCTCTACATTTGTTCCTCCTTTATCTTTTACATATCTTTCTATACTTGGAAAAACTATAACCTCTACAACTTGCTTAATTATATCACCACCAGCAATATTAAATCCTTCCCAAAAAACAGGAATAGGTTTAATAATTGGAGTTTCAAATTCATGATCAGCATGGTAGTTGCACACCATAAAATCTGTTGTACCTCCACCTATATCAATACTGGCAATAGTTAAAGATTCATTATTTTTATTTACGTTATCTCTTATTTTTCCTTTATGTTTGAAAAACAATTTATGCTTCCCCAAATACTTCTCTACTAACTCATTGTATAAATAGGTTATTTGTGAGCACGTTGCCTCATCAAATTTCCAATATTTTGGATTCTCATCATCAAAATTGCTTTTCGGATCTAAAGGATACACACTAATATTCTGGTGTATTATTTCATTATTGAAATACCTTTTAACTAGTTCAATAGCATTTTCTACAGCTTTTTTTAACGACTGTTGTTCTCTTTTTGTCATTGCCGTTGGACAACTCACTACTATATGCTTTAAAACCCTTTTATAGGAAGAGTTTCCAAGATCGCGTCTAAAGCGATGATTATTTAATTGTGATATTGTTTGGAAAATAAGCTCTACAAGAGCAAAAGTCATTAAAGAAGATTTTGAATAATTACTTTTTGTTGCTGCTGTAAACTGTCCTTCTTTTAAAAGCGTACCGTCATTATTAATATGAGTGGCAATGCCATAGAGCGCATTCTTTTTTAAATTTTTATTAGGATTATATCCCAATTGACCTTCTTTATCTACTTTTATCCAAGGAATTTGAGAGGGTAATTTATCCCATAAATAACGTTTAGGACTACTTAAAGTGGCTTGTGAATCTTCACTTTCGAAAATAGAAGTGAGCCTTATCGCCTCTTTCCCAATCCTCAACAAACTAGGCCATTGAAATACATTTTCAAATTGATTTGCAGCTTCATTCCCAAATTTCTCTTCCGCAAAAGCAACTTGCATTTCAAAAGGTTCGTCATATACTTTATAAGGAACCGATAAATCTCTTATTTGTATCCGTTTAGCAGAAGTGAAATCGAAATTACTATTGATATGCGGTGACGTTGTTTCTACAATTAAACCACAAGTACGTGAATTACCAATATCTAATACTAATCCGGTTTCTATTGTATTTTCTCCTTTGATAAGTGCTATTTCAGGAAAACTCTTACATTGATTTAAAATATCTAACAACGCAAAATAACTACTAAAATGCCTTAGATGATTTTTATGTTTTCTAGTTATTTTTTTAGCATATATCGTATAGATATTTTCGAGCCAATCCCATACCGAATCTCGACTATAGAAAGATCTAAAAAATCGTTCTTTAATAACACATTTGAATCTAACATTTCCAGACGATGTGGCATCTGTATCATTTGGTATTAAATAATTACTTTGATTCTGATTTGACGTTTTTGTATCAAAAGCCAAGACTATTTTATGTGTACACCCCTCTACTCTTCTTGTTTGCTCATCAACCTCGTCAAACCATAATCTGCACCAGTCTTTAGGACCTGGATGAAAAGGTTCTAATTCGTCATTCCTAACTCTAAAATAAGGAAGAGGTATCCAATGCCCTCTATAAATATCTAAAGGTTCGTGTCCTCTTATTTTATAAATATCTTCTTCGGGGATATAGTTTAAAAAACTTTCTTTAATTTCTTTTTCAATTACTTCACCTTTATGATCTATCGCTTCAGCATTAATACTATCGTAGTCTACAAATTTATCTCCTAATTTATAAGGGAATAATAAATCTAATTCTTTCTCATTCTGATTTTCATCATATTCTACGACTTCTGCAAACCTTTTATCACTATTAATGTCTTCGCCTATCGAAATTTGAATTTCAACAAATTGTATTCCTGTATTTTCTATTAACTCTATCATTTCTTTCATTGTTTCTTAAAATATGGTGCATCTATTTTCCCTTTTTTCAATTCGCTTATATTGTCTACTTCGTTAGCCTCCTTTAAAAGCCATTTAAAATGATCCTCTAAAACATCTCGCTGTATCTTTATTTTAAATTTGATTTCTTCCTCCTTCTTAGGAATAGAAACTATGTGCTCATAAATGTCATTATCTTCTTTTAGGTATGATGTAAGAGCTTGTTCTACGCCTTTATCATCCCATTTCAAATCACCTAAAGGTTCTTTAATTCTAGAGTTTAGATTTACAAAATATGTCTGTTTATTTTTTAAATTCAGAGCTTTAACCAGATTCTTATTCTTGTAATCGAACTCCCAAAATTCCCAATCGTAAATAGTTATAAATGTGTTTTCAGGGGATGTTTTAGCGTATGTATTTTTCAAGTAGTTTTTTAATAATTCATTGGCATATTTTCTAAACTTTACTGGATCACTTTTAACGCTATGTTTTTGATAGGTAATTAGATTTTGAAATAATTCATTTCTTTTATTTTGATGATTAACTATACTGTCTTTTTTTGCCTCCAATTTCTCTCGCTCTTCATTAAAAACAGACTGAGCTTTATCCTGTTCTATTGATAATAGAAGTAAATGAGAGATTACTGAAAGAATTAGTATACTCGCAATAATTCCAAGAAATAGTAGATTTTTAACTCTATTTTTCTTTATTCTTTCAGGAATGGCTTCAAGGTATTGGTTTAACTTTGCGTTATAGTTTTCACCTTCATTATCAGTGATTCTTTTTTTGAATTTGAATGCGCTATGTTCTTCTATAAGTTCAACTCCTTTTTTAACTGTATACTTATAAATATTCTCTTCGCTCTCTACTTTTTCTTCAATTCGTTGTAGTTCTCTTTTTTTAATTTCTATATCACCACTTAACGCTCTTAACTCTTTCTTTTTTTCTTCAATTTCATTGTTCTGACTATCGAACTTATCAATAAACTCTTGTTTTTTTACTGGTTCTATTTTTTCTAAATACACCAAAGTTTTAGATGCAATATGCTCGTCAAGTCCTTTAATATGATTTTCTTTAGCTTTTATCTCATCTAATTTTGCTTTATGTTGGTTATTTAATTTTTGCAGGTAAGTATTGTCTACATTTTTTAAATAGTTAATATTTAAATCTTGTATCTTATTTGATAACCTAAGAGTTTCTTCTTTTTGAGATACTATTCTCTCATATAATTCATCATTTTCTTTCTTAAGTGTATTTGTCTTTACAGTATAATCAAAGATTGAGGTAAAATTTAACAATTGTAAATTTTTGGCTTGCATCTTTTGTATCACATTAGCCTGATCCGTCGCATAAAGAAAATCTAAATGATGAAGGTTATCATTATAGCAAAAATGAAATAAAAGTGAAGCACTTTCATATTTTAACGCGCTATATGATGTAGTATGTACTATAGCTTTAGTTAATTGATAAAAAGGATTATAACTCCATTTTTCATTGGTTAACATTCCATAATCTACATTAGGGTCTGGAAGGTTGATATCCCAAGAACTTGAACTATTACTTGTAAAACGATTGTTATTATCTACATTCTTTTTTATTTTACGAAATAGCTCCCACACTCCTGTCATCATTCTTTGAGAGTTTGGTAAATCATTTTTAAAACATATAGCACTTCCTATAAAAGCATCACGATTTTCTCCGTATTGCCATGCATGTTCATATATAGCTATTAAAATTGTATTTCTATTGTCATTATTTTCAGTAGAAATACGCTTAAACATCAATACATGTTCGCCTTCTTCTAACCGTACTTCGTTATGATCTAAATATAATGACTTGTCTAAATTTAACTCTTTAAAGAGTCCGTTAGACTGTACTTGTAACCCCCTAGGACTACCAAAAACAGCATATCCTATTTTATTACTCATTTGACATCATATTTTTAAAACCTTTACTCAACTTTTCTTTTAACGAAGTTTTTGTCTTTGTTTTTCTTTTTTCAAAAGAAATCTCTTTATTAAAAGCTACCCCAGTTACAATTCTATACATCCAATTAAAAATTGTTTTAGAATCTTCTGAATTATACTCATAAGTAGCTCCTTCCTTATCAACTTCTCCTATAGAAAATTTTGTAATAGCAACTTCATCTCTATCTCTATCTGCTAGTGCTCCGTACAATAAAGGGTGCTCTTTTCGTAAATAGCTTTCTACATTTTCGTATTGATCTGCTATCTTATCCCACTTATTTACACTTATTAAAATTGGATTTGTTGTATGCCCAATTTCATGGAGATAATCTAAAAACTCCATGATTATGCTCTCACTTTCCTCTCTCGGGTTTATACCTCCTTCTTCTCCTAAATCTGTATCAATAACACATATAAATGCTAGCATACATTCAGGGTGTGTTAAATACGCTTTTATTCTATCATCAAAGTCTCCAGAATTTACATCTTCAGTTAGTTTTATATCATCTAAATCTTCTCCTGCCATTTCCATTAAACAAAATGGCATATCTGGTTTATTGGAATCGGCAGGCTCAAATTTTAGATTAATTTCTGTAGGTAAGTTAGCAGCTGTTGCATCCATAGCAGATGTTCTATCAACAAATACTCCAGACTTTACTTTCTTTCTCATCTGATTAAGAACCATTTTGCCTCGTTTTTGATGTCTCTCATCTCCTTTTGTTCTTAACCTTCCAATTCTAGAAGTTTCCATATAGTATAGAACGCCTGATAACATTGCTGTTTTTCCAGCTGTAGATAAACCAAACGTAAAAAAGTACACATAATCTGCATCAATTGTAAGTGTACTTTCACTACTAGGATTTTGGGGAGGTGGGACAGGATCTCTATTTGGACTACTATTAATGGTCTTATTTAGATCTTCGTTTATATTTTCCTGTTTTTTGTTGTTGAAAACACTATCTGCTTGGTCTTCTTCATTTAGTGGTTCTGGATTAAATTCCTTTTTATTATCATTTTCTTGATTAGGAAATGTATCTTTACCAAAAACACTGTTTTCTTTATCACCACTAGAGTTTGGTTCAAATATAAATTCTGTATTTAAAGAGGATAAAGTTGTGAATTTTATAGGTGTAGCCCATATACTTTCATCTGAATTATTATTAACTCTTATATAAATTTCGTAATCCTTAGAAGGAAGTAAATCCGTTTCTTTATAATGCGTATTAGACGAGGTATACGTACCTGTTTCAATTGCAGGTTTATCTTTATTATTTTCTTGAATAACAATTTCCCAACTAGTTTCATCATTTCCTGGTTCCCAAGAAACTTCAACAGTGTGAGCTGTCACATTAATAACATTAATGTTTTTGGGTATTACTGGAAATACTACTTTCTCTTCTCCTTTATTCTTTTTATCTTTTATTCTATCTATAAATTTACTCCCAAATCTTGCCATAATATTCTGTGTAATAAATATTAATTCATTTTAATCTGTTCATTTAACTAAGGGTTTGTATGTTCGGCCCTCGAATTTCTTCTTCTTGATTAACCTTTTTAAAACTTAAAATCAAAAACACAAAACCAAGTACTGCTAGATCTATGATTAAGCTTAGAATTATGGAAAATATCGTAGCTGAACTATTATCATTTTTTATAAAAGCGCTTTCTAATACTCCTTTGATATTTTTAGTATTAACTTCTTCTGGTGCTGGAAGTATGGTGAATTCATAGCCTGGTAACTTACTCGCTTTTTGTCCTAAATCATCATTAGTTGCTTTAATTCTTTTAAGGAGATTCCCTCCTTCAATTTTAAGTCTTTCTTCATTTTGCGCCATTAAAAGCGTATCTGAAAGTTTAACTAAGTTCGAGTAATCTGTATCATTTAATAGTTTAATATCTAAGTCTATTTGTCCATCTATGTTCTCAATTTCATTTTTTTGTTTATTGAGTAATGCTTTAAAATTTGACATAGCTAAATTTTCAAACTGATTGTACGACTTGGTGAAAATTTGTGAAATATGTGGTGGCGCATTGTTAGTACCATTATGCACCTTGTTATACTCCATAAATAAGGATCTTATTTCTTCCCATTTTTGTCTACACATTCCTTTACATCCACCATCTTGGATCTGAGCTTTTAACTCTTTTAAATCAGCATCAAGATTTGTTTTTAAAATATCCAATTCATTTTTTGATTCAATTCCTTGCCTTTCATCTAGTCTCTTTCTTTCTAATTTATTAATAGCTGTATTATACGTATTGGTGAGTGTAGTTTTATAATGTGTTACCTCTTCATTTAAGAGGGAACCTTGCATTTGATTTCCATAGAAATGTGGGAAGTTCCCGAAAAAGCTAATCATTAATGGCAGTAAAAAACCAACGGACTGTTTAAAATGTGGTTTTCCCTCTTCTCTTAGGGTCATTATCGCGTAATTGAGCCCGAAAAACATTAAGCCTGTAGCTAATGCAAGTACAATCGCTAGCGGAATTCCTAAAAATTGACTGTATCCTTTAAAAGTAGTATACGCACTAAAAGGAACTAATAGAAAGTTTAACGCAAAGAAAATAATCTTAAATCCCATATTTTGATCCTCTTTCTTTATTTCTTTCTTTGGTTTGGTCTTGTGTATAATTTTCCCCATGAAATTGTGTGTTTTTATAAAATTTAATATTGAACTAGATTCATTTAATTGTCGGCTAATTAATTATTCTAATGGACACCTAAAATTAATAGGTGACAAGAGAGTGATTTTATGGGTTTACGTAAAACCCCTAAAAATCTTGTTATTTAACGTTGTTTATCTCGTAAGGCACTACGAATTGCTTTAATCGTTTTTTCTACGTCTGAAGTCTCAAACTCTCCTCCTATTTCATCTAAAATTTCAAAATCTGACAATCTAACTTTATATTTTGAACTCCCTCTTGTAGTTAATATAAACTCTTGAGACACATTAAATTGCTTATGTTTCCCTTTTATAAACAGATTAACAACTGGTATTTTATAAAGCATTTTTTTAGTAGGTGTTAAAAACTCTCCTTCTCCTGAATCTTGTTTAGTTTCTAAGGAAACAATTTCTTTATAAAAGTAGGTCCAAGTACTCTCATTAAGTGCTACTTCTGTAGTTGGATCAAACAAACATTGATAAATCACCAATTCATGAGCTGTGAAATTCATTATAGTAACTACAATTGGAATGAATCGTAATACATTGTCTTCCCCTTTCTTAAAATGACGTTCTCCTAAACTTTTTTTAGCACTAGTTGGGGCGAAAAACATCTCTGGTTTTCGTTTACATTCACTGCTATCAAGTAACGTCTTTTTTAATGCTTTTTTATATAGTGGAAATACAGCTTGGTCTATGAGTTCGTCATACTCTTGACTTGTTATTTTTTTTGTTAATGAAAAACCTTTGGAAAAGTATTTAAATATTTTTTTTCCATTTTGAGTCATATTCTCTATGGGTGTCATATATAGTAAGTTTTCGTTTTATAATTGTAACATTCTAAGCAACCTTTTATATTCATTTGTTTCTCTTTCATACTCTTCTAATTTTATTTCTTCACCTTTAACACCTAGACCTCTATTTTTATAAAAGTCTTCTTGAATAATGTATTTTAAATAGTTAAATCCAGTTATTTCTGAGTTATATTGTAATCCTATTTCTATGTCCTTCAATATTTCTTCTATCTCGTTGCTAGTCAAAACAAATGGGCGTCTACCATTTATTTTCGCTAATACCAGATTGTAATAATACTCTCCTTTTGTTGGGTTAAGTTTGATAGATTTTTTCAAATTGGATATTGCTAATTCATATTGTGTTGTTTCTAAAAAGAGTACTCCTAACCAATAGTAAATAGCCTCATTTTTAAATCTGGATATTTTAGAAAGTTTTTCTATAAACTCATGCTTTTTTATCGGCGCGTAATTCAGTAACCTTTCATAAGTCATGCTCTTCATTAAGATTTCAATTTTACTAGCTTCAACATATTCTTCATAACTATTGAAACCTAAATACCTACAAAAACATAAAATTGTTTCCTCCTTTGGCGCCACTTCTTCTACTTTATCTAATACATATTTATTGTAGGCTCTTTTTAATGTTTTCTCTGAAACACCTACATCAACTTCAGTGGCAATATGTTTAGCCCATGCCGTTTTATTATTTGATAAACATCTCTCTTTAGCTCCTTCAAAAGCTTCTACTACTATTTTTTTTATAATAATCTCCCTATCCATTTTTATATACTATTTGATTTTTTGATGCTCTTTTCAATCCTCTACATCTACTATTTTTTCACCTAAAATTTCAACGTGTAAAAACGAGCTTCATTTAACACAACAGTTGTGTAGGATTTTCAAATTTATCTATCGATTTCAAAAAAAAATTATGGTTTTACATAATCAGAATTGATTATATATATACGATGTATTACAAGTAACTCTTCTCTTTTTCTCGGTCTTTCTTCTACTATTTATTTTTATAAAAACACCTTTTGTAGGGCATGTCCACAATGCCCACAAACTTGTTTTTCTATGTCCATAAAACACCTCTCTTTATCCGTCTATTTGTATCCGAACAGCAACAGTAACGTAAGGCCAACGTAACTACATCTAAGCTTAGAAAACATGTTCAAAACGATTAAAAAAAACAAAAACAAGTAGGTGCTTTAAATGAATACTAGTCAAGTTAAAAATGCTTACGGAATTTAAAATTTTATTACAATGAAAAATTTAAAACACGTAGATCGTATTTTATCAATTATTATAAAAGCGGCATTATTATTAACTCTGCTAATCTGTAGCAGTTGCACAGAGGAAGAATTGATTACAAATAATATTAATGAAAAACCACAGCTAGCTGTTGGTAAAGATGGAACCGTAGATTCTGACAATAATGAAGAAAAAAGTAATTATACGAGCCAAGAAACTACAAAAATTGATCCTAACAATTGTTCTAACAACAATACACAAACAACTGTTGGTGAAGATGGAACTGTAGATCCTGATGATGACGAAGAAAAAAGTGATTATACGAACCAAGAAACCACAGAAATTGATCCTAATAATTGTTCAAACAACAATACACAAACAACTGTTGGTGAAGATGGAACTGTGGATCCTGATGATGACGAAGAATAATCTACTTTTAATACACTAGATTATATCAGCTAGGGGGATGATAAGAAAACATTAAATTATCATTCCTCTTTTTATTTTAGACTTAAAACTTATTGAAAATTAATTTAAATTAGGAGGATGATCAGAAAGATACACATACTCTTATTTCTGTTTTTCATTTTTACCACAACTTTTCAAAGGTGTAATGAACATTCTGAGCTAAAAGTTAAACATGGTAAAGCCACAAAGTTTCTTGATAGTTTAACGAATCACTACAACAATCTAAAAAAACAACTTCCTAACGATACTACCTTAGTTCAAGTTGATCAATTTATCGCTATCACTTCTGATTTACCTGTAAAGCCATTAATTTATAAAGGGTATATGCTAAAAACTAGCATACTTAGCAAACAAAAAAAATATAATGAGGCTATTAATACTTCTTACAAACTTTTAAAGTTAGCAAAAGAAAATAGAGATAGTGCATACATGGGAAAAGCTCATTTTAAACTTGGGATCTACAATTCAGCTTTAACCAATCATCTAACCTCTTTCACCCATTATAATACTTCTTTTCAAATTCATCGAAATTTAAAAGATAGCCTTCTCGCAGCCAAAAGATTGCTTTATATGGCTGATCAACAAAAAGTATTAGGAGATAATGTAGGGAGTAATATTACTGCTATTGATGGATTGAAATATATAAGCAATTTTTCAGACTTAAAAACTATTTCTGGATTGAATCATCTTATAGCTACCAACTACCGAGAGCTACAAAATAGTAATCAGGCATTGCTATGGAATTATAAAACACTCCAACTAATTAAAGAGAATGAGGCTATTGATAAAATAGGCATTCTTAATTTATTAAAATTTAAAAATACCAAAGCCAATATAATTGCGGACAACGGTTCTTTTAAAGAATCTATAACACTATTTACTCAACTTTTGAAAAATAAAACTGTAAGAAATAGCACTATTGAATATGCTAGAATATTAAGTAATTTGGGTAAAATAAAATGGTTACAAGATCCAAATAACGGCGATAGTGAACAACTTTTACTTGAAGCTCTTGCTATAAGAGAATCAAACAATATACCATCAAACTTATTCGCTAGCTATATACATTTAAGTAAATATTATATTTCAAAAAATTCTAAAAAAGCAATGTTTTATGCAAGGAATGCATATAAAAACGCTATACTATTTAATAATGAAGTTTCTATATTAGAATCTTTAGATCTTATTACTAAAATAGATCCAAATGCTATTCAAGATCTGCAAAAATTTAAATCCATAAGTAAGTCATTAAGCGAAACACAAAAGAAAATCCGTCAGATTTATGCTCCTACTCGGTTTGAAAATGAACGTTTGACTAAAGAAAAAATTCTAAAAGAAAAACAACTAGCGCAAGAGCATGAGCAAAAACTATGGATTATTTCTTTATTTTCATTAACTATTATTGGTATCACCATATATATCATTCTTTATCAAAAAATTCAAAAACAAAGGAATAGAATTAAGGAAGAACAGCATAAAGCTCAAAAAATAAATGCTGCTTATGAGGCAGAAAAAAGAATATCAAAAAAAATACATGACCATTTAGCTAACGATATCCACCTGATAAAAATGTTAGTTACTAATAATGCTGATGATCCTAAAATTTTAAGTAAACTAAACTCTGTTTATAATAAAGCTCGAGATATTTCAAGAGAAAGTAATGATATTGATTTTGAAAACTTTGATATAGAGCTCAAAGAGATGATGAACAGTTATATTTCTTCAGAAAGAAACATTTTCTTTAATGGTATTGATAATCAAAATTGGAAAGGTATTGAGAACAATAAAAAAATAGTCTTATTTCGAGTTTTAAAAGAACTAATGGTAAATATGGAAAAGCATAGTAATTGTAAAATAGCTAGTATTATTTTTAAATCTGAAGAAAACTCTTTAAATATTATATATACAGATAATGGAAAAGGTATTACTGAAAAAACAATGACTAAAAAAAATGGAATTACAATTATGGAAAACCTTATTGAAGGAATCGGTGGAACAATTAATTTTGAAGTCAACAGGCAAAATGGAATAAAAGTTTTATTGAAATTTCCTCATGCAACTTAATAACTATTATTCTATCAGCTCTTTAAATAAGATAATATGTTTAAAAAAATTTTAGTCGTTGAAGATATGGAGATCATAAATTATGGTATACATAAAGCCTTAACTAACCATAATCTTATAACTCCTGAAAATATTACACATACACA
>NZ_MSMP01000003.1 GCF_001936575.1 Tenacibaculum agarivorans | reverse complement strand
TGTTCTGATTTTAAATGCGATATACCCTTACCTTTTTCTTTTTTAAACGAGAATTATTTAATTCTTCTGCTAAGTTGTCAGCAATAGTTAACGGAACCGAAATAAAAGCACAATCTTGTTTTAATTCTATAATACCTAATTGCTCTTTATTTAGGTTTCCTTGTTTAAAGAAAAGTCCAGCGATATCTCCTTTTGATATTTTATCTTTTCGTCCACCTGAAATAAACAAAGTTGTCCAAAATTGTGGTTTCCATTTTGCTTTTTCAGTAATATCTATTCCTTCTATTTTCTTTATAAATTCAGGTAAAAATTCTTTTTTTGAATGTAATACATAAGCTATTCCTTCGGCATCTACTCTGGCTGTTCTACCATTTCTATGCGTAAATTCTTCAATAGCTCTTGGAAGTTCGTAATGAATAATATATTTCAATTCAGGAATGTCAATGCCTCTAGCGGCTAAATCGGTTGCAACCAATAATTGAGAAGTTCCGTTTCTAAATTTAATTAAAGAACGTTCTCGGTCTCTTTGTTCCATTCCTCCTGAAAAACAAGTATGACTAATCTTATTTTCCCGTAAAACATCACTAACCTTTGCAATACTATCTTTGAAGTTACAAAAGATAATACCGGGCTTATTTCCTATATACCGAAGTAAATCAACTAAAGTCTCTATTTTGTCTTCTTTCGGAGAAACAACGTTTTTTATCTCTAATTTTGAAACTTTCTCGTTTTTTAAGTAGTTAACGATTTTAGGTTTATCTAGCCCAACAAATTCAGGGATTTCAACACCTTGGGTAGCAGAAGTTAGTATTCGTTTATTTAGATTAGGAATTTGATTTATAATTCCTCTCATTTCATACTCAAAACCAACCTCTAAAGATTTATCAAACTCATCTAAAATTATTGTTTTAATACTATTCTTTGAAAAACGATTACTACTAAAATGATCAGAAATTCTTCCTGGTGTTCCTATTAAAATAGCAGGTAAATGCTGTAATTCAGCTTTATCTTTAGCAATTGGTCTTCCTCCATAAACAGCATTTATTTTAAAACCAGATCCCATATTTCTAGCTACTTGTTCTATTTGTATGGCTAACTCGCGTGAAGGAACTAAAATTAAAGCTTGTATTTCGGAATTATTAGCATCTAAGGTTTTTAGTAATGGCAATAAGAAAGCCAACGTTTTACCAGTTCCTGTTGGAGAAAGTAGTATAGTGTTTCTTTCTTTTTCAATAACAGCTAGAGCTTCTTCTTGCATTGGGTTTAACTCTTGGATATTCAATTTAGCTAAAATATCCTGCTGTTGTTTAATGTTATTTGCCATAACTATTTCTTATTTTTTTGAGAATCTTGTTTCAATTTATTTGTATTCATTTCTGCCAAATGATAGGCTAAAACTTTCTCAATTAATTCATCTTTTGTCAAATGATGAAATACAGTTTTAACTTTATCTTTAAAATCCTCTGAAACGGTTCTATTGGGCTTGGTTTTAAATATTTTCTTTGCCCATAATAACGTATTGTTTTCTTCTATACTTTGTGCATCGGCTTTTTTAAACTGACGAAAAGTAATGCCTAATTCTTCTTCAAAATCAGGAATTTCTTCTATTTCTTCTTCTTGTATGACACTTAATGAAAGTCCCTTCCCTCCTGCTCTTGCCGTTCGTCCACTTCTGTGGACATACGTTTCATAAGTGTCTGGTAAATGATAATTCACAACGTAAGAAACTTCTTTTACATCTATTCCACGTGCAGCTAAATCTGTAGCTACTAAAATATTGATGTGTCCAGCTCTGAATTGTTCCATTATCCGATCACGAATTCCTTGTGTTAAACTTCCGTGAATAGCACCTGAAGAGAATTTATTAATCGCTAATTTTTTCGCTAGTTTATTTACTGCCGCTTTAGTTTTACAAAAAATAATTCCTCTTTCTCTTTCTTTAGAAGCTAAAAAATGTAATAAAACTTCTAGTTTTTCTATGGGTTTTACAACTACATATTGATGTTTTATTCCTTGATGTCCAACAGTTTCCATATCGGCTTCAATTTGAATAACATCTTTAGACATGTAATTGTTTATCAGTTGTTTGATTGCTCCAGAAAGTGTTGCTGTAAATAATAACGTTCTCCTTTTCTTAGGTATTTCTTTGATTATTGTGTCTAATCCATCTTTTAAAGCACTGACCATTTCATCGGCTTCATCTAGAATAAAATAGGAGATGTTTTTGATATGAATCGCTTCACGTTTTATTAAATCAGCTAATCTTCCTGGTGTCGCCACTACGACATGCGTATCTTCTTGTAATCGTTCAATTTGTGGTTTTATTGGAGTTCCACCACAAATGGCTGCAATAGCTATTGAAGGAATATGTGAAGCGAAAGAGCTTAAGTTTGCATGAATTTGCTGACCTAATTCTCTCGTTGGTGCCAATATAATTGCTTGAATATTGGAGTTATTCGTGTCAATTAATTGAAGTAATGGTAATCCAAAAGCTGCAGTTTTACCAGTTCCTGTTTTTGCTAAAGCGACTATATCTTCATTTTTGTTTAAAATGTTGGGTATCGCTTTTTCTTGTATATCTGTTGGTACAGAGATTTTTAAATCATTTAAACTCTGTTGGATTTCAGGAATAATTCCTAAGTCGGTAAAACTTTTAGACATGAATGTATTTTTTGCAAAGGTAACCAGTGTTTCCTTAGCAATTACTGTTTATAGAAGATTATTAATGATACAATCAAAAATCAAGGATTCTTAGCTACTAAAACAGTACTCAGGGGACCACAAATCTTAACTTAATTCGATCTATATCTTTTTTCAAGAGGTAATGTCCATATATTCAATACAGTACTTGAAAGTTTATTTTCAGTATTGGGATAAATCAATTCAATATCACTAATACCAGCCAAAGATATTTTATAGGCTTTACTATCAACCAAATATCCATCTACATAAATGTCTGAAGTTTTTTCTAAACCAAAAAAAGTGTTAAGTTCAGCCTGTGTTTTGATGGTATTCATGGGAATGATCTGTTTTAGGTCAACGAAAACGATTCCATGTTCGGAAAGATTATAATAATCATGTATGCCCTTCTCTGGTTTATCTTTTAAGATTGATATAGCATTTGCCACTTTTTTTAGATCCTCAGTAGATTCTTTATAACTTTTTAACAAACTTTCACTACCTATTTATTTTCTGATTGAAAATCACTACAGGATTCTGTTCTTTTGCGCTTGGTAATTTAGTATATGCTTCTTGCGCATTAAGTTGTATAGTAATTGATAATAAAGTAATAATGATGACTCGATTCATAATTTATAGTATTTTAAACTACGTAATTTTGGTGATTATATTGCTAAGATTTGTAATACTATTAGTTGAAGTTTTATTTTTCACGATTTTAAATTTAGTTGGTGTACATAATGATAGGGAATTAAAAATATTTAAAATTTTCTGAATGACATTATAAATGCATAATCTTTTATAAGAATAAATTAATTCTACAACTTCCTTATGAATTTATATCGATAAGTCTTATGTTTATTTAAGTTGTGATATATAAAAATAATCATAATTAAGTCTTATTTCTTAGTGCTTTTAAAATCGAATTTACTAATGATATGCAAAAATTATTTGAATTAAAATATTCATAATTTTACTCAATTTAAATCTAGTGGATTCTACATGTCTGAGAATTTAATATTCTGTATATGTATTCAGAAATTTTCAAATACGCGATTCTCAGCGATTACTTTAATGAGATGCTATTCTTAGAAAAAGAACAAAAGATTATACAGATTGCTACCGAAGTATCAAGACCTCATAAAACTTTGCCTATTGATATAGTCAAGTTTTATGAGGTCACTTTAACATCATCTAATTGGTTCCATGTTAATTGAATTATCTAAGTTATCTTTTAATTTTGCATTAGGAACAGTTCTAAGATATTCACGGTTATTATTATTTACATAAGTTACTAAAGCTCCTATTTGCCAACCAGGGTATCCCCAAGTAATAGTCTTAATTATATTTTTTTGTTTGATTAAGTTGATAGCTGTTAACTCGGTAGTTTTGACACCGTATTGAAACGTATTATTATCAGTTACAGTGTGCAATAATACATGAGTAATATTATCCTTATTATCTTTCCATACACCAGATATAAAGTAGTTTGCTGATTTTGCCATTTTATTAAATTTTGTTTACAAATCAAAATTAGATATATAGGTTTACAGTAATTTACGGATATCCTTATCCTCTATTTTTTGACTACATTTTTTAGTAAATACTATGTATTTCATTTCACAGAATGCATTACTAAACTAATACGCTAGTGTTTTATATGTTAATAATTATTCCTCCAGAAATTTTCAAATACGCGATTCTCAGCTATTTTTTAGTTTTTGGATAACCTCATTTTTATAAGATTCACCCATAGTAATTTCAATGTCATTAATCTCAACATCTTTTTTAGTGAAGGCTGTTATTTTAGTAGTGTTTACAATATAAGATCTATGAACTCTTAAAAAGCGATAATCTAATTTTTCTAAAAAAGTACTTAAACCATGTTTGATCATTATTTTTTCTTTTTCTAGATGAATTCTAATGTAATCTTTTATACTTTCTATGTAGAGAATTTCATCAAATAAAATTTTGATATTCTTTCTATTGGATTGCACATAGATATAGTTGTCTTGTATTGTAGTTTTTTTATTTTCTATAAATCGTTCTACAGCTTTAAAAAATCGTGAAAACGTGATGGGTTTCAGTAAGTAATCGGTTGCATTGAGTTCAAAACCTTCAACTGCATATTCTCGGTATGCAGTTGTAAATATTACTTTTGGTTTTGTAGTTAAACTTTTAAAAAACTCAGTTCCTTTTAAAACTGGCATTTTAATATCCAAGAAAATTAAATCAACTTCATGTTCTTTTACTACTTTATGAGCTTCGAGTGCAGAATCACAAGACGCTATTAACTCAAAATCGTTCAATTTAGATAAATGACTTTCTATTAGTTCTCTGGCTAATTCTTCATCATCAACAATTAAGCATTTATATTTCATTTTGATTTTAGTTTTAGTACTACACTAAAAACATTGTTTTTTTCATAAAAATGTAATGTATAGCTATTGGGTTGGTATAAAAGATCTAATTGTTTTTGAATGTTTTTTAATCCAATAGGTTCACGTTCACTATTTTCATTCTCATTTGAAACCACTGCAGGAATCGTGTTTTCAATAGTAAAATCAATTTCTTTTTCAGTAGCTTTTAGCACTATTGCGATGTTTGCCCTATTAATCTCTTCTTCTACTCCATGTTTAAATGCATTTTCGGTTAAGGTTAATAGTAGTAAAGGTGCAATTTTCATCTCCTTTTCAATAGAATGATCAAATGTAGTCTGTAGTTTTTTTCCATATCTTAATTTCTCTAATAAAATATAATTTTCTAATAGAGCTACTTCTCCACGTATAGGTACATATTTGTCTTTACACTTGTATAAAATATAATCTAAAATATCAGAGAGTCGCTCGATAACTTCTGGTGATTTGTCTGATTTTTTTAGTGATAAAGCATATAAATTATTTAATGTATTGAATAGAAAATGTGGATTTAATTGGTTTTTTAATGCTTCTAGTTCCGATGATTTTTTTTGCTCTTGTAGACTTAGAAATTCTTTTTGCTGTTGATAATAATTGATAATTATTACAATAACTGTTGGAAATATAAGCGACGGAATATTGTTTAAAAAAGCAAAAATATTGGTTGTTCGTTCTTGAAAAATAAGCGGAGGCCTATACCTAAAAACTTCTGGATACTTTGGTAATAAATAGTAACATCGAAACGCAGTATAGAATACATAAGCTATAAAAGTTAAGCATATAAACGCGATGATATATTTTAATTTCTTTTTTCTGGATAATAGATTCGGAATTATAAAACGAACTACAAAATAGGTAAGTAGAATTTGAACAGCTACTAACAAGAACATTTTTTCAAATAAAAAGATTTTATTTTTCTCTAATGGCCATTTAGTACTTATGTAGTACAATAAAATAGCTACCCAGAAAACAAGCTGGAAAATTATTTTTTTATTGAAAATGAACTGTTTTATTTTTCTGAAATTTTGCATTCAATTTTTATACTAATGCATAAATATAAACTGATATAATTACTAAAAATATTATTTAACATGAATTCGATATAATACAACTCATATTATTCTGAAAATAAATCTATTAAATTTTTATGTCAGGTTGAGCGCAGTCGAAACCTATTTAAAATTCGAATTTTGAAGACTTCTCGACTGCGCTCGAAGTGACAATGGCTATATTTATTGGGGTTAGCAACAATAAAACAGAAGTTTTACTTCGAACTCACGTTATTTATTATTCGCTTTAAATTTTGATAGATTTTTTTTAAACAAGGCAAGTTGTCTATGATTTTGTTCTTCAGCTAAAAAGACTGCTTTTTCATAATGTTGTAACGCCTCTTTTTTATTTCCTTGTAGTGCTAATATTTCAGCATAACTATCGTGTGTATTAGGTAATTTAGGAAAAAATTTAAGGTTTAATTTAAAAATTATATGTGCTGTTGCTATTTTATTTTTATCCAAATATGAATATCCTAAATCATTAATAACAAAATATTCTACATGTCCTCTTTTAAGTAATATTGTAAATAGGTCATGAATTTTGTTTTCATCAGCTTGTGTAATAGTATCTTTTTCTAAAATCAATTTTAACTTTGTAAAAGGTTTTTGTCTATATTTTTTAGATGAAATTAAGGCTAAGGCTATGGCTTTGTTTAATGCCTTTTCTTTTGTGGTTTTTACATCTGGAATTACCCCTATACCTTCCCAATTAGAATTAGTAACCGGACTTATAGATCTGGCATAAGGCATAATGATTCCGTAGCCTTTAGATAAAGACATATAATTGACAGGGTGTGCTCCACCGCCAGTAATTTCTCCTATAATGGTTGCTCTTTTTCTACTTTGTAAATCGTAAGAAAAAGCTTCTGCCGCAGAAAAAGTTTGATTACTCGTTAAAATAAATAAGGGAACTGATAACCGTTGCTCTCCTTTAATTGAAGTTGTTTTTATCTCTGTTTTTGTATCAGTTCTTCTTTCATACATTCCTGATAACTGTGTGTTTTCTTTCAAGAAATAACTACTCCAATATTGCCCTAGACTATTCCCACCACCATTTTTTCGTAAGTCAATAATTATAGCATCTGCGGTGGATAAATACTTCATAATGTCATCAACTTTAGAGATATCTTCCCTTCTAAAATCGTTTAATTCAACATAACCGATATTACCATCAAGTACGTCAATTTTTCCAAAACCACCAGAACGGAATCGAGTTAAATTAGCTAGGTGTCTTGATATAAAATCAGAGTTATTTGGTGTTTGTGGACGTTGTCTTGGTGGCGCTATATTTAGGTGTTTATCTTTTGTTATTTTTTGCATTTCTTTCGATAATGCTCTGGCAAAATCTCTTGGATTTGTAAATTTTTCAAAATAATTGATAGTCATTAAGCGATCTAAATACTCATTAGTTTCTTTTGCTTTGTCAAGAAAAATATAATTCTCTAGCATGCGTTTTTTTATGACATTAATAATATCGTTTTTTGATTGTGCGATGTTAGAAAAGGGTAAGAAAATTAGTAGTATAAAAAATACATTTTTTACGTGTTTCATAATTCGTTATTTTATTGGTGCAGTGTGAATGTATAACGAAATGAAATGAGAAAATTTAAAAGTAGACGGATCGCTATTAAGCGCAAATAGAAAGGGAATTATGTAAGTGAAGTTAAAGAGAACTAATTATCCAATTTATACATTTTGACTGTAATCCTCTACCCTTTCTTAAAAAGAAAATGTATTCAATAAAATTTAGTTGAGTAAGTTTATTGAAGTCAGATTAATAATACAACCTAAAATCAAGTAGTTTACAAAGTTTATAATGCTTTTGATAGAGTTCTTCCACAACATCTAACATATTATCGTCTTCTTTAAATAAGTTAAAAAACACGCTATCAAGATTTGAACTAGAAATTCCATTAAACTCATTACCGTAGCCAGAAATAGCTTTTGCACCTGTAATATCTAAGAAATATTGAAATTCTTCCTCTTCTAAATCAAGGGCTTTTGCGTTTGAAAAATGTAAGATTTTGTCGTTTAATCGTCCTTCAAAAATCTCAGCAACTTCTTGTAGAGTATAGTAGTAATCATTTAAGCAAATACTATTCGCTTCGCCTGTCATAACCAGATAAATAATTTCATAATTTTTGAAATGGTGATCATCTAAAACCAAAGCGTTTAAGCTATCTTCTAAACCTTCAATAGTGTCACATGTTTTGTGAATACTGGCTATTCCATATTGTAAGCTTAATTGTTCTAATTTCTTTTGCGTTTCGGTAGTCTCGTTCATTTCTATATCATGAACTGCTTCCAAACAGAATATAAAATAACCTGCATCTATAAGAGGTGTTTGAGGTAACTGTTGTCTTTTCTCTAACAAATTTCAGAATTTAAAAATAAAGCACAAAAATAATACAATAGGATACACAACTAAAAGCTTAGCATAAGAAAGACTTATTTTTAACCAATCTGATATAAAATACTACAAGTTTAGTTTTGAAAAGACTTAAATTAGCACAAACTGAATGGATCAATGAAAAATAACTGTATATCACTACTTCTTATTGGTATTATTGTTGCTGGATATGGTCAAAAAAAGAACACTCATAAAAAAAATGGAAGCCTTTTTTATGATGATGTAACTCTAACCCATTTGCCATATAAAGACTTACAATCGCTTTCTATGGATGCAGCAATTGGAGATCTTAATTTAGACGGATATCCAGATATTATAATTGCCAACGAGCATCGACCTAATATTTTACTCATGAATAATGGAAAGGGACTATTCACCAATGAAAGTAGTACTCGTATTCCTCAAATAGCTCATGATAGTGAAGATATAGGTATTGCAGATTTCGATTTGGATGGAGATCCAGATATTATAATTGTTAGTGAGGATGATAAAATTAATGAACTATATGTAAATAATGGAGATGGTACATTCTCAGATGGAGGAAGCAGAATTCCTGTGACTGGTACTTCTAATTCTGTAGTAGTTTACGACATTAACAATGATGGAGCTTCTGATATACTTATTGGAAATAACGGTCAAAATAATATACTAATTAACAATGGAAAAGGATATTTTAAGGATGAAACCATTGAACGATTTGGTAAATTTATGGACGTAACACAAGATCTTACCCTATGTGATATCGATAATGATGGTGATCAAGATTTATTAGTCGGTAATGAAGGAAAGAATCGATTGTTGATTAATGATGGAAAAGGATTTTTTAAAGATGAATCTTTAGATAGATTACCCTATCGAGAGGAACCTGAAGAAACTAGAGAAGTAGTTACTGCTGATGTTGACGCAGATGGAGATTTGGATGTTTTGTATGGAAATGTACAAGCTTTTGTACCTAATGCATTACGACAAAATAGATTGTTATTAAATGATGGAAAAGGTATTTTTTCTGATGGAACTCAACATTTACCTAAAGATGACAATCGTTGTTTTGGTGTAGCTTTTTTAGATATAGAT
The DNA here is from genome assembly GCF_001936575.1 of Tenacibaculum agarivorans. Classification (GTDB taxonomy): domain Bacteria; phylum Bacteroidota; class Bacteroidia; order Flavobacteriales; family Flavobacteriaceae; genus Polaribacter; species Polaribacter agarivorans. The sequence continues at coordinate 227,596 of NZ_MSMP01000003.1, read as the reverse complement.
AGTGATGGAGATATGGATATTATGACAGGAAATACCAATGGAAAACAATTTGATGGAAATACTCCTTTTAGTGTTTACGTAAATAATGGAAAGGGAATATTTTCTGATGCCACAGGTACTTTTATGCCAGAAAGTATTAAGGGTAAAGGCTTTGATATTGATTTTATGGATGTAAATGGAGATGGGATTAAAGATATATTCTTAAGTAATAGAGGCTCACAAGATTTTCTTCTTTTTGGAAAAAAGTAATTATTTACATTAAAAAATAGAGACTTAAAATATGACATATATTTTAAGTCTCTAAAGTCAATTAAGTTTATGATAAACTTTTAATTATTAAAAATCTCTGAAAATACGAGCTTCTCCTTCAATAGTATTGGTATTTCCATTATTATCTACGTAATTACCCGAAAAGTCTACTGATATATATTGACCAATTCCTCCTGGTCCTGTAGTAATAGCTACTAAATCAAAAGTCATAGGATTTGCCAATGCCATAGTTGCACTTGGGTTTATACCATTAACATGCCCTAGTTTTTCTATTCCTATAGTTCCAAATGGATATCCGAAACCTACAGTTAAGGTATTTCCAAATATAAATGTACCACTTGTAGTATTAGAAGCGCTTAAATAAAAACGACTACTTCTTATACCTCCATAAGGTTGTATTAAATCATATTCATACGGTCCTGTAGTCGTATTCACACGATATCGTATATATTCACTTGCCAATCCTCCACAAAGAATTAAATTTTCAGTGTTAGTTCCAGAGTTTACCGTTGTTACTGTTGTTAAACTTTGTGCTGTTGTTAAATCCACTCCAGTAATAGTAATATTTGAAGGTAAAACACAACCAATACCTGTATAGCTATACGTACCTGCAGTAACTAAAATACCTGCAATATGCTGACCAGAAGCAGAAGATAACGTAACGTAACCATTGGTAACAGGAGATCCTAAACAGTCATTAACAGTTCCTGAAAGTGTAAAAGTTTGAAGTGGACTTAACGTAACGGGAATGGTAATATTAGTTGTGGTTGCAAATGGACCAAAAGAAGGATCAATGTATAATACATTTCCACAACTGTCGAGTATTTTAATTTCCATAGTTTGATTTTGTGGAACTTTACCACTTACTATTCCGTTAGCATTTGTAGTAGCGTACCTTGTAAATCCACTATATGTAATTTCAACTCGTAACCCAGTTATAGGGTTTAAAGTAGAAGCATCAACCACAGTGGCTGAAAAGTTAACTACAGGAAATGGTGCATCACAATTCCAAAATGAAAAATGCGATACTTCAGCTACATAATGATTTCCATCTTTTTCAGCAATTGTTTCTTCGTACCATACTCCTGCTGTTTCATTAAACGACCACATAGGGACTTGATTTGTAGCAGTAGCAACTTGATCTGGATGAATAGGCATAATTAATTTTGCAGGATCTATGATTTGTAGTTTTTCTCCAGATGTTCCTCTTAATTCTACTTGTACCATACCATAAGATCCTAATGCAACTTGTTCAAAATTTTCTGTGATACCGTATAAATCTCCAGGCATAGTATTTGCCGTATCTGGATTAAGAGGATTTAAGTAGTTTACACTTACAGCAACATCTCCAGTATATACATTACCGGATTCATCAGTAAATCCAGAATTAAAATAAATAGCCCCTTCTCCTTTTTCAGACTTAAAACTTACCTTTCCTCCTTTTTTTGAATCTATACGTCCTACAGATTTAAACTTAAATAATTTGATAGTAAAATTATTTTGGTTTCCCTTATCAAAATTAGGTACAATAACTCGAGAACCATCTAAGTATCCTTCAGCAAAGGCTTGTATATAAGCAAAATATTCTTGTACTATTACGCTTGTAAAAGATACCATTCCATTTTCATCGGTCTCTTTTACTTGATTTCCGATGATTACTTTGGCTCCTTTAATAGGTTGGTCATTTTCGTCTATTATCCTACCTAAAAAATTAGATTTGACCTGTTTTCCACTATACTCTTTGATGTATTCGAGTAATTTATCATCAACCTCATTCTTAGGTTTAGCTTTTCTTTGTAAGTTGTTTACACTTATGTTTTCAGTATTATTATCTATTAGACTTGTCTCCTGTTCACAAGCCATTAAAGAGAAAATGATAGCGAGTGCATAAATTAATTGTTTAAAAAATGTTTTTTTCATAATAGAAGGTTTAAAATTTCCCTACTCTTTTAGTATTGGTTTTTCGGGTTCCACCAAGTTTTTATAGGAAGTCGTTTATAGTGATCAAATATATTTTTGAAATAATACTTTGATTATGAGGATTTATATTTAGAAAGTTAAAAACACGTTAACTCTTTACCTGTATAAATTAGTTGCTTATCAGTATTTACAAGAGTATTTGTTGTTAGTAGAGTAAGATGTAAGAAAAGCAAGTTTGAGAGAAGTTTAATGACTTTTCTCATGGAGAGCTATTCTTTATTAATTTTTAAAGTTTAATTATCTCTTAGTGTGGTGATTTTAACGTATAATTTACGCTCCTTATTAATAGATTTTTCATTAGTTTATAAATTATAATTTGGTCTATTACAAGATAGTGTTTTTTTTGTTAAAAAAATTAAATATCAGTGAATTAACTTTGCATAAGGTTAAGGGTAAGTTCTTAGCATTCAATCTAAAATCTAAATAAGAAGAAGTTTTTTAGCTACAGAAATTTTTGAAAATAGACTTTATTTACTTTGTGATTAGATAATACACATTCTCGAAATGAGAAAGTTCCCTTAACAGATAATATTTCTTATTTGGATTTTCATAAAGATCAATACCATACATTTTAGTAGTATCATAATCTTCATATGCCTTTCTATAGTCTTTAATTTTAAATGTCTCTCCTAAAATTGTAAAGTCAATATAAGTATAACCATACCAATGGTCTGGTCTTTTTCCGTTTAAATATAGACTGAAATCAGGCCATGTTGCCGCTCTCCAATCAGTACGTTCGTAAAATACTACATTACCGAAGCTATTATATTTAATTGTATTATCGAAATGATAAAAATTTTCATATGGAACCCAAGCATTTTCTGTTGTATAACACTTATAAAAAGTAGCGTCTTTATAAAAAATAACTTTTTTTATTCTTTCTTCTGAATTCCTATCATTTACGTATTCTATATTGGTATATGCTACATCACTGAAATAATTTTTAAACGTATCATTATTTTTAATGATTTTATTATTCAGAATTTTTACAGGCTTTTTTATAGTGTCTCCATCCCGTAACCAAGTCAGATAATATTCTTTTTTTGGGCTTATTAAGTAAAAATCTACATCCTCTACGTGTTCATCATTATAAAAATGTAATGAATCTATTATCTTACCATTTGAATTAATTTTATACCAAGAAACAGTAGTGCTGTCTAGCTGATTAATTCTCATATAGCGAGTACTATCGTTTAGAGTAACTATTTGCTCTTGATATAAACTTTTAAAGATTTTTACTTTCAAATTAGAATGTAATAATAAACTATCTAATCGTCCAGTGTAACTATAGTCTTTATATTTATCAGGTAGTTTAGAAAATAAAATACTCATCTGACGATATATATAAGATCCATTCATCACTATAAAAATGGTGAGAATAATACCAATTGCTTTTAGTATTCGTTTAATAACCTTCATTTCTTAGCTTATATCTTTAAAATTAGGATTCCGTTTTGAGGTAAAATATCTAATTAGGGAAAGATTATTATAGAAAAACATTTAACCATTTCCCTAATATAGATGTTTTTGAATTATATCTTAGAACTTCTGTAAATCTATTAATAAATTAGATCAGTAATCTATGTAGATATATATTCGATTTGTATGAACACAAATATGAATACTTTTTACTTTGAATATTCTCTTTAGTCATTACTAATAAATAATAGGAGTTCGATGTAATTTTACCTTGAGCTCCTTGTAAAATAAGGAAGTCTTTGCGAACGGGCTCTGAGTTTATCGAAGTAGAAATGAAGCAATCTTTGTCTTAAAAGAGGTTTTAGTTATCAAATGAACAGATTACTTCTTCACTTCACTATGTTTCGTTCATCGTAATGACCGTTTAAATTCAATATCATCAGAATCGGTAGCACAAAATTTTATCTATAATCTCAGAATGACGCTAAAATTATAATAATAACCTAATACTGATTTTTTATCTCTTTTGTAGTTTCAAACAAATCATGAATTATAGCATGCATATCTTTAGGACTTTCTTCTTTGATGTATTTTAATACATCTTTAGATGTGGCATAATGTTTTGTATTCATTTTTATTTTTCCGTCACAACTATTCCAGTCATTAATAAAACGCTGTATGGCTTTGTTTACTCGCTCCTCTCCTATCAATTCAGTTAATTTATGCATGGCTAGTATTCCTTTATAATAATAAACAAAATCTTGATTTTCGACTAATACTAAAGAAGGTTCATGTGTAGCCTTTCTTCGTTTTTCTTCATATATCTCTTTTTGTAAATCTAATAACTGCTGTACTTTTTCTTTAGAATACTGTTCTTTAAATACCATTAAAGCAGTATATTGAGATAAGGTTTCTAAAACAAAATTACGTCCTTGAACATTAGCTGCTTCTATTTGCATGCCAAACCATTGATGTGCAACTTCATGTGCTGTTATAAAAAACACCATATCTATATCTTCTTCATTATCAATATCTAAAACAAATCCCATAGCTTCAGAAAACGGAATTGCATTTGGGAATGATTGCGCAAATTCTCTGTAACGAGGAAATTCCATAATACGCAATTGTTCATATTGATACGAACTGAAATGAGTAGAAAAGTATGATAAGGATTCCTTCATACCCAATAGCATTCTATCAATATTATAAACATGATTTTTGTGATAAAACACCTCTAAATCAACGCTTTTCGTGTTTGAATTTGATGATTTCCAGAAGTCCTTAGCGACTTTATAATCAGCAGAAACAATAGAGTAAAAATTTATAATCTGTTCTTGTGTTTTATAATGAAAATAATTACGATCATTTTCAGTCCATTTCTTCAGTAGTTTACCCGATGTAATAGCTGTTTGAGCTTTACTAGTACTAATAATTGTTTCTAAATTAATTCCTTCAGAATCACCACCAGATCTGGCATTTATCAATTCATTTTCATCCTGAATACTTGCTTTATTTTTTCTAGGTAACAAGTTGAATTGTAAACGTTCATCTTCATCTTTTAATTCATATTTTAGATTGTACCCTAACGTTGGTAAAATGTTATTATTAAAAAAAGTTCCGTTATAAACAAATTGAGTATCCGAATTATCATCTTCAAAACCTTTAGGTGTATACGATTGTTCAAAAGTCATTTTTACAATAGCATTTGGTTGTAAGGGAGTTTTCAGCTTATAAATTGTATAATCAAACTCACTATACTGTGAGTTTTTTACCACTTCCCTATCAAAAACAATACTTTTTAATAAAACATGAGACGCTATTAATTTTTGAATATGAATCTCATTTATAGTTTTTTTTGTAGTGTTTTTTAATATGTAAGTCCCCTTAATTTGGTAGCTCCTTTTTGTAGGATATAAGTCAACAATTAAATTAACATCGGTAATTTTTGGTTGTGGAAGATATTCTAAAGACTTCAACTTTTTCTCATAATTAGCTCTAAACTCTAGTTCTTTAGCGTCTGACCAATACGTATTTAAAATATTCGTATTGTAAAAAATATAAATCCCTGTTAACACAAATAGTGTAAAAAAGCTTATAACTATTTTTAAAACAGGTTTTGTTATTTGATATTTTAAACGTTTCAATCGTAGCCATAAATTTGTTGCTGTACCTCTTTGTATAAGTAACGAGCTTATTGTTAAAATTAGGATTCCGAATACTATCCAATACATTTTTATCCATAAATAGGGTTGTAAAAAATGCCCATAACCATTCATCTCAGAATATATTCCAAGTGATTTTCCTCCGAATTTGTACAAGCTATTTTTAAAGCCAAAATACGCTGAACTTACATTAATGATTATAAAAATAAGCGTTAAAAAAATTCCAATAAATTTGTTTTTACTCACTGCCTGAAAGAAAAAAGCAATAAAGGTATAGAGTATTAGAAAAGGTAGGACTTCGATAAAAAAACCAGAAAAATAGACTCCTAAATTTAATTCATAATACCCGTTTGCTAACTGAAATAGTATGCCAGTAACAATTAAACTTAACATTAAAACGATGTAAATATTCACTAATGCTAAAAATTTACTTGTTAATGGAATTAAGTTATGTATGGCAGTACTGTCATTTAAAACATACTGCTTTATATTTCGCTCTTTCCAAACAAGTTCTCCTGAATAAAAAAGTAATAAAATAATGAAAAAATACATTGACATTTCTTGCAATTCAGCTATTATAAAATGCGTTGCAGGATAGCTATCAACCCCATAAACGGTTCCTAAACTCACAGAATTAATAGCTATAATAATAATACCGCAAATAATAATTGCCCAAAAAGAAGTTTCTTTTAAAAGAGAAAATGTATAAAATTTTGTAAGCTCTAACAATTGAATACATTTAGATTTTAAATCGCTTTTAACCAGTACTTTTGGGATTTGTACATTTATACTTTCATTTATTGTTTTTGGGAGTTCTTGTCTGATTTTTTTCTTTTTTTTATGCTGTTTAGTAAGTACAGTAAATGAAAACTTATGATACCCTAAATACAATACAAACAATCCTAATCCAATCCATAAAAGCTTATTATGTAAAAGAATATTGCTTAATGAAATGCTTAATAAATTACGTTCTTCAACACTCCAGTTTTTAGAAAACTGTGTTAGTGTAGTTAAAGAAAACGGATCAAAAAGACCTTGTAAGTATTCATTTGTAATGGCTTTAGTCAATAAAAACAACACAAACAATACAATTCCCTGTGTATAGACTACCAATAGTTTTTTACTTAGCATTCCTGTAACAAAAAAAGTACATGCACCAAAAAACAAGGTCGGCACCACCACCACACTAAATGTTTGAATATAAGAAAACACATTAAAAACAAGCATTTCTTCTTCTTTATGCCAGGGCATTTGTGAACCTAGCATCATACCAAATAATAGACCACTAAAAATGAATAGTAATACTACAAAAGAACCTAAAAATCGACCTAATAGATAATCTCGCTTGGTTAATGGATTGATAAATAACAAAGCTTCAGTATCATACTGAAAGTCTCGTAAAATTGGAATTCCCATAATCATAGATACCATAATCATAAAAATTCCTGTTATGGCTCCCATTGTTTTCGCTACAATCAACGGAGCATTTTTCTTTACAATACCAATTTCAACACCCTGAAAAACAAAATCAACACCAACAATTGAAAACAATAATAAAAACACAAAAAACACGTAAGTTTCAGGTCTTTTAACTCTATATTTTAACTCAAATTTGAATATTTCGTACCACATAATTATACTATTTTAGTTATTAATTTGAGAGAAATACACATCTTCTAAACTAGCTTTCACAGGAGTAAATCCATTATCGGGATTCGTATCACTTACAATATGAATGACAGGTTTACCTAAAAATAATTTTTCATTAATCACTTTATAGGAATCCTTATATCTATTTAAATCATTTCTATGAATTACTTTTTGATATACTTTGCCTTCTAATTGATGGATCAATTCTAATGGATTTCCTTTTAACACTACTTTTCCTTTATTAATAATTGCCATATTGGTGCACAATTCTTTAATATCATCTACTATATGTGTAGAAAAAATAACAATGGTGTTTTCAGCAATTTCACTTAAAAGATTATAAAAACGATTACGTTCTTTAGGATCTAACCCTGCTGTAGGCTCATCTACAATTAGTAATTTAGGATTATTTAAAAGTGCTTGAGCTATTCCAAAACGTTGTTTCATTCCGCCAGAAAAACCATCCAAACTTTGTTTTTTAACATCGTATAAGTTTGTTTTATGCAATAAGGCATTTACAATATTAGTTCGCTCTTTTTTATTTGTAATCCCTTTTAATACAGCTAGATGATGTAACAATACTTCTGCCGACATTTTAGGATATACTCCAAACTGTTGTGGTAAATACCCTAGCAATCTTCTAACAGCGTTTTTATTGGTTTGTACTTCTAGGTCATTTAACATTATGTTTCCTTGATCAGCATCTTGTAGTGTTGCAATGGTTCTCATTAATGTTGATTTTCCTGCACCATTTGGTCCTAACAACCCAAACATTCCGTTTGACATTTCTAACGATATATTTTGGAGTGCTTTCACACCATTATCATAAGTTTTACTCAAATTATTAATAGTTAGCTGCATACGATTCTTTTTTATTTTGATATGGACAAACCTAATTATCAAGCGTTTCAATAAAAAGAAATTGGGATGTATAGCTATTAAGTAGTGATATTCTTATTGGTAAAAGGGATCAAAGATGTTTATCACATATATTAGAATGTTTATGTTACATTTTAAGTCGTTTATCAACTAATTTGTACTCTGAATTTTATTTGAGTAATATTGACCTATGAATTTGAAATTTTTGAATCGTAGAGCTGTATTTTCAATGCGTAACCTTCGTATAGCACTTGTCATTATTGGTTTAATCATTGTCTTATTTAATGATACTTTTGGAAAATTAGAGGGTTTTATCGAGTTCATTTTTATGTACTTCATTACTGTATGCATTGCTGTTTTTCATTGGGTGTTTATAAATATTAAGTTCATTATCAATCTGAAAAATGAAAAAACAAAAACAGAGTTAATGCATTTACAATCTCAGGTAAATCCACATTTTTTCTTTAATATGTTGAATAACCTATATGGATTGGTAGATAAAGACAGTGAAAAGGCTAAAAAACTGATTTTAAAACTGTCTGATATGATGCGTTATAGTATTTATGAAGGACAAAAAGAATATGTTTCATTACAACAAGAAATTGATTTTATCAGTAACTATATTGAATTACATAAAATGCGTTATCATAAAGATATTAATGTGAAATTTGATATTAATGTAGCTAATAAAGATTTAAAAATAATGCCTTTACTGTTTATTATTTTGGTGGAAAATGCTTTTAAACATGGTATTGAAGTATTAAGAAAGAATGCTTTTATTTCAATTATACTAACAGCTAAAGAAAATAGAATTACGTTAATAATTGAAAATAATTTTGATGAGGAAATACAAGGAGAAAATGGTATCGGTTTGAAAAATTTAGAAAGACGCTTAGCCTTAGCGTATCCTAAAAAACACGAGTTTACAACTTCTATACACATGAATATTTACACCTCTAAATTAACTTTACAGCTATGATTAAGTATATAATTGTTGATGACGAACATATTGCTCATGATATTATAAAGGGATATTGTGATTTATTACCTAACCTCTCGTTTGTAGAGAATTGTTATGATGCTATTGAAGCCATGCAATGCATACAAAACAATACAGTAGATCTTATATTTTTAGATTTAAATATGCCTAAACTCAAAGGTTTCGATTTTTTAAAAACACTACAAAATGCACCAAAAGTAATTGTTACAACAGCGTATCAGGAATATGCTTTAGAAGGCTATGAACTTAATATTGTTGATTACTTATTAAAACCATTTAGTTTTGAACGCTTTGTAAAAGCAATTAATAAAATTGATGATAAAACATTCACTAAAGAAGCTATTACTATTAAAAGTGAACCTAAAAGTTTGTTTTTAAAATCAAGTACAAAACATATTCAAGTTAAAACAGATGATATTTTATTTGTAGAAGCTATTGGTAATTATATTAAAGTTATAACGGTTGACAACGAGATACAAGTACGAGAAAAAATATCAGATATGTTATACGTATTACCTAATGATCAGTTTTTTCAGGTTCATAAATCATTTATTATTGCTAAAAAACATATCAATGAAATCGAAGGAAATAGAATTTTAATCCAAGATTTTATTATCCCAATTGGCAAAATGTATAAGAATAACTTGAATAGTTTATTGAAACAATAAAATACTTGAAAAACAAATATTATTTTCTTTACCTGTTATTATCTATATCTATGAATTGTTTTTATAGTAATTACTGTCTTATTCCGAACAAAGTTCAGGAAATAATATTTTTTGAATTTATATAAAAAACTATGTTCTTTAGATTTTTACATTCTGGGTTATATTAAATTATCTCTGTTATGAATTAACACTTAAAATAAGAAAAAGAGTATTATCTTTTACTTCAACAGAAGGGGATATTCCTTCAGGAAAATAATTAAATTTTACTAAGCTTGTTACATCTCCTTTGAACTCTTTTGAAGCTTGCATTAACTTTATTTTCTCTCCATTAAATCCTTTGGGATCATAATATTTACCTGCATTTATCTCTATATCTCCTCCATTAAAAGTCCCTGTATTTAAACTTAAAAATGCAGCACCTCCTTTATAATTAGGTATGGTAAATCGTAATGTACCAGTAGTTTGAATATAAGTATCAAAATTCCAGTTTCCAGAACTACCAAGCTCAACTAAACCACTTTCATTTAAAACCTCTGTAGCTTTACAACCTATTTCTTTAGTCAATGTTTCATTAGATTGATACTGATAAATGCCTCCATCTTTTAGCGTCAAAGTACCATTTATATTAACCCCATTAACAGAGCCTGGCGTTTGTATACTGTTATTACCATGAGCTATAATTCCATCAGAAGTAGTAATAGTACCACAATTATTTCCTGATGAATTTACAGAACACAATTCTCCTAATTTAATTGATTTGATAGATAGATTGGTTTCTTCTGTTACTATTACCATTCCTTCACTTACAGGAGGAAGTATAACATCATTCATTTTCCCATTAGCAGTAGTACCATCACTTGTAACATTCATAATACCTGTATAAGGTTGCGGACATGTTATAGGTTTGCTGTTATCTAATGTTCCACATACATTAGCACTTCCTATAACTTCTCCTACCTTAAACACGTGCCCTTCTGGTATAAAAAAACTACCACTATTAGAAAGGTTTGCTAATACTCCTCCAGTTAAACCAATTAAAGTAGTTCCATTACCAGAAGTAAGGTTTTTAGATGTACCTGTGCCTCCTGCATCCATAGAAAGAAATACTTTAATGCCTTCTACACTATTATCCTCTATAGTAATAAAAGCAAAACCTCCATCATTAATTTTACTATTATTAGAACTTGTCAATTGTAAACTTTCAGTAATAGTTTCTACATTTTTTGTTAGGGTAAAACTAGTTTGCACATCTATAGTAGTGGCTCCTATGCCTGAATTAATTTGTTGAATTGCAGAGTTTAACTCTTGTTCTGAATTCACTGCAACAGGTACTAATACGGCTTTTTGTGTTTGATTACTCATGTTTTTTATTTTTAAGTATTAATAGACAGATTTAACTACTTTTAAGATACACAGAAAGAAGTTTAAACTCTTATTTAATAACATAAACATCATGAAATCAATACATAAAAGACCTTAAATAAGGTATAAGTGCACTAATTTTAATTGTGCTTTTGCATTATTTTGTTAAATAAATAACACTTTTACGATTTTATCGTCTTTATTTCCTTTATGATACACGCTACAAACCCAATAATTCTTTTTAATTTAGGACACTTAATAAATACCGAATAAATACTGAACTTATGAGATCTAAGGTTACTTTGATTGTATTGTTATTACCAATATTGATGCTAGCTCAAAAAGCAGATCAATATTTTTCTTCCATGAAGTATAGAAATATTGGACCATTTCGAGGTGGACGTTCTGTGGGGGCTTCAGGAACTGTAAATAATCCACTCACCTATTATATGGGAACTACAGGTGGAGGATTGTGGAAAACAGAAGATGCTGGTCAACGCTGGAATAATATAAGTGATGGTTTTTTTAAAACAGGCTCTGTAGGAGCTGTAGCTGTTTCAGAGAGTAATCCTAATGTTGTTTATGTAGGAATGGGAGAGCACGCTATTCGTGGTGTAATGACTTCTTACGGAGATGGTGTATATAAATCTACTGATGCTGGTAAAACATGGAAACATATTGGTTTAACTAAAACAGAACAAATTTCAAGGATTGTAGTTCATCCTACAAATCCAGATATTGTATATGTTGCTGCTCAAGGTAAATATAGTTTGCCAACAAAGGAAAGAGGGGTTTATAAATCTATTGATGGGGGAAAAACATGGAAAAAGACATTATATGGTAATGAGTATTCAGGTGCTTCAGAATTGTCTATAGATATGAACAATCCACAAGTATTATATGCGGCTTTATGGCATCATCAAAGAACACCATGGAAAATGATTAGTGGTGGTTCTGGTAGTGGCTTGTATAAATCTGTAGATGCTGGAGAAACATGGACAAAATTAGAAAAAGGATTACCTAAAAAATTAGGAAAACTAGCAGTTTCAGTATGTAGAAGTAATAGTAATAAAGTATATGCTTTAATAGAAAGTGATACGCAAACAGATAAAAGTGGCTTATATGTATCGAATAATGCTGGTAAAAGCTGGTCACAAGTAAGTGGAGATAATCGATTAACTCAACGTGCATGGTATTATGCAGAAGTTTTCACTGATCCAAAAAATGATCAAATTGTGTATGTATTAAGTGCTCCTGCTTTACGCTCTTTAAATGGAGGGAAGAAATGGTCAAGAATTACTGGAACACATGGTGATTTCCATGATTTATGGATCAATCCTAATAATCCAAAGAATATGGTAATTGCGAATGACGGTGGAGCAGCTATTTCTTACAATTTTGGGAAAACCTGGTCTACTCAAAGTATCATGCCAACCGCACAATTTTACAGAATTAATGTAGATAACTTATTTCCATATAATATTTATGCGGGTCAACAAGACAATACATCTTTAAAAATTGCCAGTATGAATATGACTGGAAGTAGTATTTCTGAACGTAATTGGACTCCAGCTGCTGGTGGTGAAAGTGCATTTTTAGCGTTTGATAAAAACAATCCTAACATTACTGTAGGTGGTAGTTACTTAGGAACTATCAACGCATTGGATATGAATAGTAAGATTAGCACAAAAATAATGAGTGCGCCTATTCAATATTTAGGTAAAGCTGCTAGAGATATGAAGTATCTATACAATTGGAACGCTCCAATTATTTGGTCTCAGCACGAACCGAATACAATTTATCATGCTGCTCAATTGGTGTTAAAATCAACAGATTTGGGTAAAAACTGGACACATTTCTCTCCTGACCTAACGAGAGATATAGATGAAAAACAAGGTAAAGGTGGAGGACCATATACCAATGAAGCTGTTGGTGCAGAAAATTATGGAACGATTAGTTATTTAATAGAATCTCCTCACGAAAAAGGCGTTTTTTATTCTGGAAGTGATGATGGTTTAGTGCATGTTACTAAGGATAATGGAAAAAACTGGAAAGATATTACACCTAAAAATTTAGGAGAAACATTAGTTAATGCAATTGAAGTGTCGCCTCATAATCCTGCAGTAGTATATATTGCTACTACCAAGTATAAATTAGGTGACTACACTCCTGCCCTTTTCAAAAGTGATAACTATGGAAAAACATGGAAATCAATTAATACTGGAATTCCTAACGGAGCTCATACACGAGTTATTCGTGAAGATAAGACTAAAAAAGGATTATTATATGCAGGTACAGAGTTAGGAATTTATATTTCTTTTAATGATGGGAAAACCTGGGAACCTTTTCAAAGAAACTTACCTACCACACCTATTTTAGATTTAAAGGTGCATCGTAATGATTTAATTGTGGCTACTTCTGGAAGGTCTTTCTGGATTTTAGATAATTTATCGTTATTATCTCAATATGATGGTTCTAAGAGTGAAAAAGTAAAGGTTTACAATCCAGAGCCAATTTATTATGGTTTTTGGGGAAGTAGAATGAATGGTAATGTAGATAAATTCAAGGGAATGCAAAACTTTGTAGGAGTAAATCCTACGAATGGAATTGAATTATATTATGAACTTCCTAAGATTGACAAATCAAAACCTGTTGAATTAACAATCACAGATAGTTCTGGTAAACTTATCAATTCATATACGTCTAAAAAGGATGAAAATTATGTGCCTCATAATGGAGGTGGCGCACCGAGAGCACCTAGGTTACCTAAGAAAAAAGGATTGAATCGTTTTGTATGGAATATGCAACATAAAATTGTTCCAGGTGTTCCTAAGGTTTATATTGAAGCAAATTTCAGAGGACATAAAGTTGTTCCAGGTACATATACTATGAATTTAAAATACGATGGAAAAACATATACTACTAAAGCGATAATTAAAGAAAATCCTAAGTATACAATCACTAAAGAGGACTATAATGCTTATGATTTGATTATGAGCCAACTTGAAGCTAGTGCGACAGAAATGCATACTAAAGTTAATTTATTGAGTGCCATGTCTAAAGATATCAAAGAAGCTCTAAAACAATTGAAAAAACAAAATAAAGAAACTGCATTAATTGAAAAAGGGAAAGCACTTTTAAAAGAGATAAAAGTATGGGATGAGCAAATGGTACAACGCAGATCACAAGCTTATGATGATGTAGAAAATTTTGAGAATAAATTTACCGCGGAGTATTTGTTCCTAATGAACCAAACGAATAGTAGTTTACCCAAAGTTACACAAGCGTCAATAGATAGAAAAGCTGAATTGGATAAACAGTGGATAAGCTTAAAAGCAACAGCAGAAAATTTGATCAACATTAAGATTCCTAATTACAATAAACAACTATGGAATGCTGGAATTGGAGCTATTAAGACAAAATAGATAAATAATTCTTTTATTGGCACCGCCAAAGGGTATAATACCCCGAGACTTGTCTCGAAATAAAAATGGTTAGTCAATTATAAATACCTCTTAGGCTTGCCCCGAGGAAATTTACTTATTATTTAGAAATAAAAAAATCGAAGATTTGTTGATTAAAACAGATCTTCGATTTTCTTTTTTGAGATAGTTTTAAATAATTTAAAGACTTTTCTTCGTTACTTTTACATTTCCTTTGTTCATATTGAATGAACGCAGTACTACACTTGTTATATATCCTCCTGTGTCAGGGAATTCAACTGTAACAATATTATTTTCTTTTATTAAATTATGAGGAACTTTAATTTCTAACATTCCAAAAAAGGAAGCTTTATCAGTTTGTGCATCTCCACGAAGATCTCTAGGTACGCTTAATAATTCCTCGTTGATTTTAACCTTCGGTTGTAAAGATAAACCATGATCTCTTCCCAATCCTAATTTCAACAATGCAGCGCCATTCATTCCTTTATTTATGCTATTAATGTCAAAATGAATAGCGGTATTCTTTGTTATCTTTTTTTTGTATTCAGTAGCATAATTTCTTGTTTCTGTTGATGTAAATTCAATATCTGGAGTATTCTTAGTCTCATAAACTAAAATTCTAGTACCAAATCCTCCTATTTTTAGTTTTTTGGGTAAGTTTTTATAGGTATTGGTATCTAATTTAAAATCTGAGTTTTTATAATGAAAATGTCTCGATGTTATATTTGAAATCTCATTTTTTAAAAGACCTAATTCTTTTACATTTACGGTTACAGCTTTATTATCAATATTGTTTAGAATTAGATAGGTTTTATTTCCATCACTATAAGCATCTACTTGTAAATCTAGATCAGTAGATGTTGTTACTTTTCTAGTCCCATTTACACCTTTCCATAATTCATAGAACTTTATATATTCTGAAAATACATCTTGTTTATTAATAGGAAGATCTAATCTAAAAATATTCCATTCAGGTGTCCAAATAGCCATGATATATGGAATAGCTTTTTCTATCATATCTGTTCGGTCCATAAATTGCATCATCATAGCATTCATAGAACTTGTGAATAGCCAATCATGAATGTCACTTCTTGTACCACTATTTTCATAACAATGAGATCTACCTCCATATTCTGTTATTAAGAAAGGTTTTTCTTTTCCTAAAGTCAAATGACTGTAATGTGAAAGTAAATCCATGAAAGCCTCTAAATTCCCTCCCATACGATAGGTCTTTTTAGTTCCTAAACAGTGTTTATCATATAAATGAAATGAAAAATAATCCATATCTGCTCCATTGTCATCAATAAAGGTTTTCCAACGTGTTTCCCAATTGAAAAAATCTCTAGATTCTGGATCTGGCCATGCTTCTGCAAATCCTCCAACTTTAGTACCTGGTAATTGTCTATGAATTTCTTTAGCAGCTTCTTTATGGAAAGTGAAAATTTCACTTAAAATTACTTTTTCTTCTTCCTTATTTGGACCTCCACCTTTCCAAACTATATACTGATCAATTTGTTCCCATAAAGGTTCGTTAAGTAGTTCAATATATTTAGCTCTAGGTAGTCCGTTTATTCCTCCCGTTCCATTTACATTACGTAAATAATCACATACATATGCCCCATAATTTTTACCTGCTAAAGCATGATTGTCTTTTGCTGCTGATACAAATACATCATATAAGCTGTATTGTCCTGCTAATACCAATTCTTGAGCTTTTTCAAGTTGATGAGCAAAGTGATTTTGTTTATAGTAGGTATTATAATCTTGTAACCCCTTGATATGTTTTTCAGGATATAAAGGACCAAAATTAGTTAATGTTCCAGCTTCTCTACCGTAATAAACTTCTAAGTCATTGATTA
Source organism: Tenacibaculum agarivorans (assembly GCF_001936575.1). Taxonomy (GTDB): domain Bacteria; phylum Bacteroidota; class Bacteroidia; order Flavobacteriales; family Flavobacteriaceae; genus Polaribacter; species Polaribacter agarivorans. The sequence goes on along the minus strand of NZ_MSMP01000003.1, from coordinate 210,904 downwards.
GATATTCCATTAATTTTTGTTGACCAGCTGTTAATTCTTCGTGATTAGCAGAATGAATGGTGATAAATTTAGATCTTTCAAATGTATCTACTGTACCTACTACATGTTTATGACTAAAATCAAGAGTTACTTCTATAGATTGTGAATACAGAAAGTTAATTATAAGTAAATTGATTAAAAGCAGTATGTTTTTTTTCATTATTGATGATTTTACATTGTAAATTTTATGTATTTCATAAATAAACAAGATTTAACCTAAAAAACATGAATTGTTAACATGATAAAAACTGAACAAACCTATTTAATTCGATGTAATACTCATTAAATAAATGCTCTAAATCATTTTAGTATCTATTAAACACAAAAAAAGTGATTGTAGACATACAATCACTTTAATTTTTTATACCAATACTAGTACTAATTTTTGATTAATCCTTGCCCTTCTATCCAAGGAGCTCCAGCTTCTTTTAAACGTCTTTCAATAGCAGGTAATTCGTTAATAGTAATAGTGTTTAGTTTACTTTTAACCGATTTCAACTGATTTTTTACACGTTGTAATAGCGCTTTATGTGTGCCAGTTGGTCCATAAGTACTAGTAAATCCAGCCCATCCAAGACGTCCACCATCATTAGCAGTTGGATTTGATTTTTCTCCAACTTCATTTTTAACAGCATCACCTCTTAACTCTTTTTGAATAGCTAATAGTCGTAATCTAGCTGTATTAATATCTTTTATCAGTGCATCATTAGGTGCTATTGTTTTATCAGCAGCTCTTTTCATTGCTCCAACTTTTTTAAGTTGCTGGTCCATCATCATATTTGTAGCTGTCAAATCTTGTTGAAAAGCAACAAAACTCTCTCTAAACTGATTCATTTCATCAAAAGACTTTCTTGGTAAAGCACCATCATACATAGGAACTACTTTAAATTCTTCAGGTCCTTGGAGTACTGTAGTAACTCCATCTACACGTTTAACTAAAGTAGCTGTATATGTTCCAGGAGTGACCAACATACCTCCACCTCCGCCGAAACCACTGCGTTTTCTAGGCGTTAACCTTTCTCCTCTTTTGTCTGGATAATCTAATTTCCAATTTACCCTATTGAACCCTTTTTTATTGGTTCCTTTAACAGTATTTACTATATTTCCTTTAGTATCTTTTATAATCAACAAAATAGCAGGAGACTCTTGGTTTTTCTCCTTTTCAATAGCTTCCCAACCTGGAAAATCTGTATTTGTTTTTTCTTTTTCTTTACGTACATCTTTTAATGATTTCACTTTATCGGCCATAAAGTACGTAAATCGTGCTCCAAATGGTGCATTTGGTGCTTTATATTCAGCATCTCCTTGACTCCCAACTCTACTCCATTCTCTATACCAATATGCATCTTTGATAGGGAATAACGTAGCTTCTTTAGATAACATTGATGTAGTAAAGTTACGTAATGGTGTAATGTCATCTAATACAAAGAAACCTCTTCCAAAAGAAGCGCCAACTAAATCATTTTCTCTTCTTTGTATGGTAATGTCTCTAAATGGTATAGTAGGAACTCCTCCTTTTAATTGTATCCAGTTTTTACCACCATTATTTGTGAAATATATACCATATTCTGTGGCAGCAAATAATAAGTTTTTATTGACATGATCTTGAACTAATCTCCAAATTAAAAGACGATCAGGTAAATCGCCACTAATTATAGACCAACTTCTTCCTTTGTCTGTACTTTTAAGTATATAAGGTTTATAATCGCCATATTTATGATTATCAACTGCTGCATAAACAGTATTAGCATCAAATAAATCTGTACGAACATCATTTACAAAAGGAACAAAACCAAGTCCCTTAACAGTGTTTAATGAAGATTTTCTCCATGTTGTACCACCATCCTCAGTAGTTTGGATAATTCCATCATCTGTACCTGCATACACTAAACCTTCTTGTTTAGGTGATTCTGCTAATGATGTAATCGTATTGTAATTAGACATGGCATATACATCCCATGCATTGTCCCAACTTTGTTGTTTTCCATAGAAAGGCAATGTAATACGATCTTGATTTAGTGTTAAATCCTTAGAAATAGGAGTCCAATCATCTCCTCTATTTTCTGATTTCCACACACGTTGTGATGCAAAATATAAACGCTTTGGATTGTGAGGACTCACTAAAATAGGCGCATCCCAGTTGAAACGCTCAAAAGGATCTCCTTCCATAGCTTGTGGCTGAATAAACACAATTTCCTTAGTAGTTTGGTCAATTCGCCATAGTGCTCCTTGTTGGAACTCTCCATATGTAATATTTGGATTACCAGGTTCTATAGCAGATTGATGTCCATCTGCACCTAATGTTTTCCACCAATCAGAATTAGTAATTCCATCAGAATACATAGTTTGAGAAGGTCCACCGTGCGATCCATTATCTTGCGTTCCTCCATAAATTTTATAAAATGGTTTAGAATCATCTACAGCTAATTTAAAATACTGTGTAATGGGTAAGTTCCTAATAAACTTCCAACTCTTAGTTAAATCGAAACTTTCATATAAACCCCCGTCTGTTCCAAATAATACATAATTTGGATCTGAAGCTTTAAATGCCATTGCATGACTATCAACATGCTTATTTTTCTCGTTCATGGTATAGAATGTCTTACCATGATCGTCTGAAATCTGTACATAATTGTTCATTAAAAACAATTTACCTTCATGATGAGGAGATGCATATAATTCTTGATAGTAATGTGGTCCAGTACCTCCAGAAACAGCATTAGATTGTTTTTTCCAAGATGCTCCCCTATTTGTAGACATAAATACGCCTCCTTTTCTTCTATCCAACTCAATAGCAGCATAAATTACATCTGGATTGAATGGTGAAATTGCTAAACCTATTTTACCTAAGTTCGAGCTAGGAATTCCTTTTTTTAAGGATGTCCATGTTTCACCACCGTCAGTACTTTTATGAATTCCTGAACCCGGTCCTCCACCTAAGTATCCTGCAACAGTACGATGACGTTGCCAAGTAGCTGCATATAAAACATCTGCATTTCTAGGATCCATAACTAAATCAGTAGCTCCTATCCATTTGTTATCTCCTAGAGTTCTTTTCCAAGACTTTCCTCCATCTGTAGATTTATATACACCTCTTTCTCCTCCAGAAGTCCATAATGGGCCTTGTGAAACTGCCCAAATAATATTAGAATCTTCCGGATGAACTATAATTTTAGAAAGATGCTCTGATTTTTTTAAACCCATATTTTTCCAACTCGCACCATCATCATGGCTTACGTAGATACCATCACCAAAAGCTACGTGACGCCCTCCTACATTTTCTCCTGTACCTACCCAAATCGTATGTGGATTATTAGGATCTATAGCTACACAACCTATAGAAAATGTTGTTTTTTTATCAAAAATAGGCTTCCATGTAGTTCCTGAATTGGTTGTTTTCCATACCCCACCAGATCCTACAGCAACATACCAAATGTTTTCATTGGTAGGATGAATCGCAATGTCTGCAATTCTTCCTGAAGTAAAAGCGGGTCCGATGTTTCTAAGTTTTAAACCTGCAAAGGTTTTACTATCCGTTTTTTGAGCTTGTAGTGGAATTATTAAGAGCATTAATCCCAATGCAAATAATAATTTTGAAAATGAATTCATGTTTTAAGATTTATATGTATTTAGTTAAGTTGAATAATTTCCTGTTATTGGTTTTCAAATTTCTAATTCACAATAAATGATTTCTTTCTCTCTTACATTTTATCATTATCATATAATACAAAGCATTTTATTCTCCTTAGTACGCTTTTTAATTATAAACTTTCATTAGCTACATGAAATTATCAGAAGATAATTCTTGAATGAGTTTCTGAATCATTTGTTTTCCCTTTTCTAATTGTTCTTTAGTAATAAATTCATTAGCTCTATGTGCTTGAGCAATAGATCCTGGTCCGCAGATAACAGATTGAAAACCTTCATTAGCGAACTGACCAGCTTCCGAAGCATAAGCAACTGTATTTAATTTTGATTTACCACAAATTCTTTTGATAAAGTCAACCACATCTGCATTATCTTTAGTATCTAAATGTGGAACAGCTGGATGATTTTCAATGGACTTAATACTAAAACCTGGGAATGTTTTTCTTAATTGATCCTCTCGTTCACTACAATAGTTTTCAAACTCAGCAACTATAGCCGTTACATCGTCCATAGGTATAGTACGTAAATCCCAATAAAAATGGGCTTTGTCTGCAATGATATTAGGAGCAATTCCGCCACTTACTTGCCCAATGTGTATAGTAGAATGTGGTGGATGAAAACGATCATCAAATTGCTTATCAGCAATTAATTGATTCATTTTATTTTCCAACCAAAGAATCAAACGCATAGATTCATGAATAGCACTAACCTCTTGTTTTATTCGACTACTATGTCCTTCAGAACCATTTACATAAGTTTCTAAAATGTGGATTCCTTTTTGTCCAACAATAGGTTCCATTAAAGAAGGCTCCCCAATTATGGCATATTTTGGTGTTTCTGTATAAAAGCTTTTGATAGTTTGCGCTAATTCAGTTCCTGCTAAACAACCTATTTCTTCATCATAAGAAAACGCAAAATAAATAGGCTTTTTTAAGTCAGCTTTTATCATTTCAGGTAATACAGCTAAACAACACGCTACAAAACCTTTCATATCACAAGAACCTCTTCCATATAATTTTCCGTCGTTTTTATCGGTCAATATAAAAGGATCTGTATCCCATTTTTGTCCAGCAACAGGTACCACATCTGTATGACCTGAAAGAATTACACCACCATCAATTTCTGGTCCGATTCTACAATGTAAAGAAGCTTTGTTTCCTTCTGCATTAGGAACCAAATTTGTTTGTATTCCATACGATTCAATATATTCTTTTATCCAATGGATGATAGTTAAGTTACTTTCACCACCTAACACTGGGAATGCGACAAGTTTTTCAAGAATATTTTCTACGGTCATTTTAATTGTAATTTATAGTTACTGCTATAATCAATGTTAAAAAAGATATAGCTACAATACTTAATAAAACTGGGAATATGAATCTTAACCATCTATCTATAGGTACACGACACATACTTAACATTGCTATTAATCCTCCTAAAGTAGGATTAATAAGGTTTGAAACACCATCACCTATTTGAAAGGCCAGAATAGTAATTTGCCTTGTTAAACCAAGTGATTCCCCTAAAGGAAGCATTACAGGTAGTGTGGCTAAGGCTTGTCCGCTTCCAGATGGTATAAAAAAGTTAATTACAGATTGTGAAATTGACATACAAATAGCTGATGCATGTAATGGTAAACCTTGTAATATGGTTGACAGTTGATGTGAAATAGTATCTCCAATATTTCCCATTTCCATTAATACTTTAATAGAAGTAGCAAAACCAACCATAAATGCACCTGGTGCTGCTAAACTTACTGATTTTAATACTGTTTCACTCATTTTAGTGGCACTCATATTGGACACTAAACCAGAAAGTAATGCAATCATTAAAAATATGGCTGACAACTCATTGATGTACCAATTTAGATTAAAAACACCATATAAAATTATCGCAAGTCCTAGGAAAAAAATAGAAATGACTATCCAATTTCTGATTGTTAAGCGATATGTTTCTATAGGTTGGGATAACGATAATTCACTAACGTCAAGATCTTTTCCCAGACTCTTGGTGGGATCTAAAGTAATTTTCTTAAAGTAACGCACATTATAGAATGCCATAATAGATAAAGCTGCAAAGCAAAGTAAACTACGGAGTAAAGCACCTGAAAACATTGGCAATTCTGCCAGTTTATGTCCAGTACCTACCGTATAAGGATTGATTGGTGATAGTCCAAAACCAACGGTCATTGCTCCAACAGATATACCTGTGGCTAAAATTAAATCGCCTCCTAAAGCAAGGCTTAATACTGCAGCTATTGGTACCATAGCTATATTATTTTCATATCCTACAGCAATACCAAGAATCCCATAGATGAAAGTCATAATAACAATGATGAGATATTTATTTCTTAACCCTAATTTTTTAACGAGTGTACCTACAGCATTTTCAACAGCTTTAGTTTTATCCATAAAGCCGAACATAATTCCTCCTGCCAGTACAATAAAAATGATTTCTACAGCAGCTTTAAAACCTAAAGGAATAGCTTTAAACATGTCTAATATTCCAATAGGAGTTGATATAATGGTTCGATAAGAATTTGGAATAACTGTCTTTCTCCCATTCACTAATACGCGTTCATACATTCCAGCAGGTAATATATAAGTTAACAGCGAAACAAAAATGATAATACCAAATAACATGGTAATTGCATGTGGAATATGACTAAAAAAGGATGATCTAGTTTTTGATGTATGACTCATTTGTTGATTCGAGGATGACAGAAAATACTATAAATAGCACTATTTATAGTTAACTTTAATAAAAAACTAAATATACCACTATTGTATATAACTGATAAGTAATCCTTTTTTTTAGTAATTTTTTAACATATGTAATAGGATTTAACTGGTGTTTTGATAGGTTTTGTTGAAAAAAACCGAATCAAAATATTTGTTTTAAAAAACTAAGTCCGTTTGTATCCAGACGAACATCTTTAAGTTGTATTTACACGAATTAACTTCTTGTTTTTATCATATTTGGATAAATAATTTTTTAACCAAAATACTATTAATTATGAGTACACTAGAAATGCTTAAAAGGTATGAATTAGAAAAATCTTCTTTGAAAAGAATAAATGGAGGCTTAAGAGGCTGTGGATATTATAGAAGAAAATGTATACAAACTGCTAAATTACATGGCAATGATTTTCTTATAGATGATTGTAAAGCTTTGTGTGATTAGAGTTTTTATTAGAATTAATACAACATTTAATTAGCTATTGATTTGAGAATAAGGTATTGAAAAAATCAATACCTTATTTTTGATTAAAATTTATCAATCCATGAGAAATATTTTTCTTGAATTGCTTTTTTGTTTAAAGCAATATAATCTATAAAAGCTTTGGCCACAGGTGTTAGCTTCTTATCTTTTCTCCATATAATATTCCATTCTGTTTCTATAGGCAAGCCAGGATAAGGTATAATTGAAATTTCTTGATGTTTTAATGCATTTTTAATTCCAATTAAAGGCATTATTGAATATCCCATACCTGCAATTACAGCTTGTTTTAATGCTTCATTAGAAGTTAGCTCTATTTTTTTTGAAGTAGGATATTTCTTCTTATCCATAAAGTTTTCCATAGCATTTCTTGTGGCAGATCCCTTTTCTCTAAATAGCAAAGGCTCGTCAGTAAAAATTAATGATTTTTTCCCCTTTCGCTGCTCAACTCTTTCTTTTCCTCCTACTAGGTATAAACTATTTTTAAGTAAAGGAATCGCTTTTAAGTCGATATGTGTTGGCAATACAGAAACTAAAGCAAAATCTACTTCATTATTCTCTAAATGACTAATTACTTTTTGTTTATTAGTAACATCCATTGAAAAGTCAATCGCAGGATGTTCATCTAGAAATTGAGCTAGATAATAAGGCATTACATATTTCCCTGTGGATACTATAGATAGTTTTAAGACTCCTGCTAATTTACCTTGGAATGCATGTGTTTTATGATTTATAGTATCTACTTCTATTAAAATTCTCTTGGCAGTTTCAGCTATTTCTAGGCCAAAATCTGTTACATACAACTTCTTCCCTACTACTTCTGTCAACGGTATTGGAAATTGATCTTGAAAATTTTTTAATTGTATAGACACCGCAGGCTGCGTTAAATGGAGTGCCTCAGAAGCTCTGGTAATACTCTTTTTTTCAACTATTTCTATAAAAACACGTAATTGATGTAATGTATAATTCATAATCTAACCTGATTGACATCTCAAATTTAATCATTTATTATTATTTATGATTAAAATTTCATGCATAAATAAAATCTTATTATTAAGATTTTATTTATTAAACCGCCATTTTTCTAGTGTCAACTACTTTTTATAAAATATGTTTATGATTATTAAATAATATATATATAATAATAAATGAAATAAAAGTATGAATTTTACCCCATCGATTAAAAATATAGTATCTAAAATTAAAATTTATGGAAGCTACAAAAACACAAAAGTTAACTCAGAACTTGAAGCTAGTTGAAGGAAGCTTTACTCCATCACAAGCAGCTGAAGTGATTAAAAACCTTATTAATACAAAAATGAATTATCATAAACTACACCGATTAATTGTTTTAGAAGGAAACCATAATGATGAAACCATTTTTGATAGTAGCAGGATTAAAGAATTAGAAGCAGAAAAAAATAATTTATCAAAAATGATTCAATACGCTTTAGAAAATAATAAAAAGTTAAAGCTCAACGGAACTATAACTGTAGAATACACTGATCAATAAATTTATCAAATGGATATTCACTTATTAATAGATAATTTAACAAATCCAGCACTTTTATTTTTCTTTTTAGGAATTTTAGCATCTCAAGTAAAAAGTGATTTAGAAATACCTAAAAATTCATCTAAGTTTATTTCCTTGTATTTGTTGCTGTCTATTGGATTTAAAGGGGGGCAAGAATTAGCACATAGTACTTTTACTTCTGAGATTTATGGAGGTATTTTTATGGGGTTTCTATTGGCTATTTTTGTGCCTTTTTATACATTTTTTATTCTTAGGAAAAAATTCTCTACAGAAAACGCAGGTGCAATAGCAGCAGCCTATGGGTCTGTTAGTGCTGTAACTTTTATTACCTCCGTCAGCTTTTTAGAGATGGAAAATATAAACTATGGTGGACATATGGTAGCTGTTATGGCTCTTATGGAAGCACCATCAATAATCATAGGGGTATTATTAATGCAAATATTTTCAAATGGCAAAAAATCTACTAAAGAGTTAGTTGGATTAGTAAAACATGCTGTAACTAATGGTAGTGTTTTACTAATCATAGGTAGTCTTTTCATTGGATATTTCACTAGTGATGTACAAGCTGCTGGTATAAAACCTTTTACAACTGATATTTTTAAAGGCTTTTTAGCAGTGTTTTTATTAGATATGGGAATTACTAGTGGAAGAAAAATAAAGCCTTTATTAAAAAAAGGAAAGTTTGCCTTTTTATTTTCTATTGTCATACCGTGTTTAAATGGACTATTAGTTGCTTACGTTTCAGGAATATGGTTAGAAGAATTAGGAAATAGATTTTTGATAGCTATTCTTGCTGCTAGTGCTTCTTATATAGCTGTTCCAGCTGCAATGCGAATAGCTGCACCGAAAGCTAACCCAGGTTTGTACCTCCCTATGGCCTTGGCAATAACGTTTCCTTTTAATATTACTTTCGGAATGCCTATTTATATGTATGTGGTTCAACATACTTTTTAAATGAAAATATAACTTTTTTCATTGTTATTCTTTTCTATATTTCTCTCTGAAGGTCTAGTTTATTAACTAGGCCTTTTTTTCATATACTAAATAAAAAAACTTCTGAAAATCAGAAGTTTTAATGTGTAGTAACTAATTGTAATTTTTAGTTTTAAAAGTAGATCATCCGATCTACTTAGAATACAACTAAATTAACTAGCGTAATGCTAAATTGTTAAAGGTTTCCCTTTTAATCTTGATTCTATTTTTCTTTTTTTAACTGTGATTCTTTTCATGATATCCATTAATTTAGAATCTTTAGTTTTTTTGTAGATTTCATTTATAGCCAATACTAATCTCTTAGCTTCTCTAGATGCTACCACCCTGTCACTAGTGGACATGTTTTTCATTTTTGCTTGCTCAAATGCTAATGCTTCGTTTATAATATCCATAATAACCTGTTTTGTTTAAGTTATAATAAAAATATATAAACAAAATGTTTTTTAAAATAGTTATGAATTCATTTAACATAATTTTATAAGTCTAAAAATCAGTTGCAAACTTCACCATGATTTATAGCATGAAAACTAACTTAAAAAACGATTACAAAATTAATATTGCTCTAACAAATATGTAATTAAATCAGTAGTTGTAACTATACCAACTAGATCATTATTCTCTACAACAGGTAAGGCATGGAATTCTCTTTCAGCTAAAATTTCAGCTACTTCTCTGATTGTACTGTTTGCTTGTACTGTAACTACATTTTGTGTCATTACTTGCTCTATTGTAAAAATACTATTCAATACAATATCAAATTCGGTTTCATATTCTTGGATAGTTTCTGCATAACTCACTCTTAATAAATCTGTATGACTTAGCATACCTATAATTTCTTGTCCTTGTACAATTGGGATGTGTCGAATTTGATGTGTTTTAAAAAGTTCTTCCGCAGTAGTTAAATCGTCTTTTGAATTTAATGTAACTAAGTTTTCACTCATTATTTTTGATACAGGTTCTCTTTTTTTCATGATATATTAATTTATTTATTGTTTTTTATGTGAAATTTGTTCTTCTATTCAGGTATTACTAGAAAAGGAATTTTAGTATGATACCCAAGTTTATTGATTACAGGTTCATTCATCCAGTTATAGAAATCATCATGTTGATACTTTATCATGGCTAACAAATCAAAATCTTGTACTTCATCAATATATTCTAGGATATGTTTTTCAGTAGATTTAGTTTTGCTAATAAAGCTAACATTGTATTCTGTATTTTGTAATCCTTTTTCAAGTACTTGAATATTATTACGTTCTGTTATAGTGTAGGGTTCTAAATTGTCAACATGAATAGTTTCAACTTCTCCATCATGTAATTCACAGAATTCTTTTAAAGTAGCTAGTGATCGTTTTGTATATCCATTTTTAAAATCGGTGGCAAAAGCAATTCGGTCTAATGTAAATTTATCAATGGCTAATGGTACGATTAATAAAGGAGTATTTTGAATTGATTTAAGCACTTTTACAGTATTGCTTCCAAAAAGCTTTTCCTTTAATCCTGAAGTTCCTTTAGTTCCCATAACTACAAGGTCTATTTTCTTATTTTGAATTGTTTTATGAATAGTTTCTATTAAAGGTTTAGAAAAAATCAATGTCTCAAACGAATGTGCCTCCTCCTCAGAAATAATTGATACACTAACTAAAATCTCATTCATTTGGTTTTGAGCAGCAGTTAGTTTTTCATTGTACAACAACTTTCCTTTTACAGTATTCAGCCTACTTGTAAAAATTGGAGTATTTACTTCAAACGTATGTAGAATATGAAATGTACAAGGTTCATTTTTAAATAGTTTTATAGTATAAAATAAAGCTTCATGTGCATTTTTAGAAAAATCTGTAGGTATTAATATGTTTCTCATCACTATTGAAATTTTATAGGATAAAACTAGGGTTAATACAGCTGTTTTACTATGATACTTATCAGTAAAACAGCACTTTTTTGTGCAATTAAACATGACAAAAGTCATAGTGAAAAAATCATAAGTTTTAGAAATTTGAAAGTATTCAAATAGCATTAAAATGAAGGGAAATGAATTCGTATCATCAATTATGAGTACTAACTTAGTTACTGTTAAACCTACGGATAGAGTATCATCTATTAAAAATTTATTTGAACTCCATAAAATCCGACATTTACCTGTAATTAGTGGACAAAATATTGTGGGAATTTTAAGTAAAATTGATGTATTGGAGGATCAGTATGATGAAAATTTCAGGGATTTTATTAATGCGGATATTAAATTAGAAAGTACACTTACAGTCAAAGAGTTAATGACAAAAAATGTAGTGGTTGTAGATTCTAAAACCTCAATTAGAGATGCTGCAAAAATTTTAAGTACTAAAGAATTTCATGCACTACCTGTAGTTGAAGCTAAAGTTTTAGTAGGAATTTTAACTACTACAGATTTGATACAATTCTTTATATCTTAAAACATTTAAAAAAAATTGTTAGCAGAAAAAAACTGTCTAAAAATTATCATTCAGAGTCGTTTTAGATTGGTGTTTAAGACAAAAGAAATGAAGGAATCTTTAAAATTAATTTCTTAATAATTAAGATTCCTTCAACACTAAAAAAATCAGAATAACATCTTACAATTACTTTTTAGACATCTCTTTTTATATTCTAACTGTAAGTACAGGAAGTTTAGAGTGGTTTGCTACGTCTTCAGCAATACTACCTTCAAAAAAATGTTCAATACCATGTTTTCCGTGAGTTGGCATCACTATCAAATCACTTTCATTTGATTGGGCATATTCTAATATACCATCTTCAATTCTATAATCAGATACCTCTACAGTATTTGGTAAATTACCATCATTAGTATCTATTTGTGCTAAAAATCTCTCTATTCGTTCTTGTTTTTCCTTAGTTGTTTTAAACTTTGCTCCAGGTGTATTTACGTACAATAATTGCAGATCACATTGGAAAAAATCTAAAATTTCCTTTGCTTTTTTATAAGGTTCAATAAAATCATTCGAAAAATCACAAGCAAATACTGCTTTTTTAAATGTATTAGCTATAGGAAGCCCTTTAATTACCAATACTGGTATTGTAGAATTTCTAACCACTACTTCAGTATTAGAACCAAAGAAAATCTCTTTAATTCCTGAAACTCCTTGAGAAGACATAATAATCAAATCAATCTTTTCATCGATAGCAATCTTATGAAGATCACTAAAGCTCTTATAATGCTGAATTATAGAAGTAATTTTGATATCTGAAAGGTATGATTTGTCTAAAAATTCTTTGAATTTTTTTTCAGCTAGTTTTAATTCAAATACTGTTTGTTCATTCAAATAGGCTTGAGAAACAGACATTACAGCATTCGATAATTCTAACATATGAACTACAATAATTTCTGATTGGTTTTCTTTAGCAAAAAAAGCAGCTGTTCTTAGTGCATTCTCAGAATGTAATGAGAAATCTACTGGGACCATAATTTTTTTCATAATTGAGAGACTTAAAAATTAATACTGTAAAACTACCGTAACTCTCAAGTAAAAACTATGATATGAATCAGTTATACTTATTAAAAACATGACTAAAATCATGTGTTAAAACTACTTGCAAACTGTTTGATGTTCTGCCAAGTTACTTATAGAATTCGCAGGAGAAATGTATGGAATATCTAGAGCTAAACCTCGAAGAATAAATAATACGCCAATAATAATTACCGCAATAGGGACTATTTTTCTGAAATAATTGTAAAATGTAAAATGTGTAAACTTTCCTAAGTATACAATAGAACTCATTAATGGAATTGTACCTAAACCAAATAGCAACATGTATAAACTTCCGTAAAATATATTATGAGTAGCTATGGCGCCTAATATGGCCATATATAAAAGCCCACAGGGTAAAAAACCATTTAAAAAACCAATAAGAAAAAATGTATTTTTCTTTTTTTGTTGTAATTCCTTTCCTAACTCTGATTTAATTTTAATTAAAAATTGATGTATCGCTTTTGAAAAAGGGAGTTTAGCAAATAGCTTTGGAAAAATGATAATACTAATCATTAAAACGCCTGTAAAAATAGATAAGTGTTGTTGAAATGTAAATAATTCAAATCCCCTTCCTAAAAGACCAAAAAAGACTCCTATTAATGTATAAGTAGTTAGGCGGCCTAAATGATAACTCATCAATTGAAAAAATTGAGTTACTTGATTTTGTCTATTTAAAGGTAACATAAATGCTATAGGTCCACACATACCTAAGCAATGTAAACTCCCTAAAAAACCTAATATAAAAGCGGTATATAACATTTAATAAATTAGTTCTTTATGATATAAATATGGAATGTTTTTATACGTAAAATCAATAGTAATATTCCAACGACCTTCAACTAAATAGTTTTCAGAGATATGTAATTTATGATCTTTTAGTACTAAAGGAAATTCACTATCTAAAGTTTTATCTGACGGTCTGTATAAGAATAGTTTTCCTTTGATAAGTTCGGTTTGAAATTCTTTTGAGAATATGATTTCTAAACCTTTTTGTGTTGATTCAACTACTACTGCATTTTTGATTTCTTTTATATTTCGTTCCGCATTGATATTATCTTGATATTTTAATTCTTTTTGATAATATCGATCGGTTACCAAATCATGATTGTATTTGTGATCTGTAATCATTGTAGTTACCATAAACATAATAAAACCGATAAAAGCTATGATAGATATTACTATTCCTGTACCCCAATTTATTTTCATATTACTTGTATTTTAAGTGTTACCAAAATTTTCTAGGTCCTAAAAAATTTGTTGTGGTAGTTTCTATTAATTTGTCTTTACTGTACACTCCTATTTTGAGTTTAACTCTGTCTTTTTTTAACTGACTTTGATGTAATTCAATAAAAAGAGAACCTTCCGCCATACCTTGTTTTGGTATCTTAAAATCTTGGTGTGTAACAGTTTCTATTTTTCCTTTATGAGATAATAGTTCGTAATGTATATCGTTAATTTCTTCAGTAGTTTTATTGACTATTTTAAAAGAATACACATTACTGATAATTCCTTCAGCTTTTCGTTCATACAGCTGACCTGGTAATCGAAATACTTTAGCTTCAACATCATTTCTTAAGAATAACATTCCAGTTAATACTCCGAATAAAATAGTAAGCACAGCAGCGTACCCTTTCATTCTGGCTGTAAGTTTAAATGGACTCTTTTTTTCTATATTTTCGATACTTGCAAAACGAATTAACCCTTTAGGATACCCAATATTTTCCATTATAGTATCACATTCATCAATGCAAGCTGTACAATTCACACATTCTAATTGCGTTCCATTTCTAATATCAATTCCAGTAGGGCAAACATGTACACATTGCTTACAATCGATGCAATCTCCTTTTCCAGATGCAATTCTATCTTCCCTTTTATTAAATTTAGCTCTCCCCTTTTCTTTCTCTCCCCGTTTATAATCGTATGCAACTACTACTGATTGATTGTCTAATAAAACACCTTGTAATCGGCCATAGGGACAGGCGATGATACATACCTGCTCTCTAAACCAAGTAAAAACAAAATAAAATACACCTGTAAAAATTAATAAAGCTATAAACGTTGATATATGATTTGCTGGCCCATTACTTATATATAGCAACAACTCATCACTTCCGATGATGTATGCTAAAAAAACATTTGCGATACCAAATGAAATCAAGAAGAATACAAACCATTTCAAAACTTTTTTTCTAATCTTTTCAGCATTCCATGGTTGTTTAGCCAAACGAATTTGTTTTCCTCGATCTCCTTCAATCCAATATTCTATCTTTCTGAAAACCATTTCAAGGAAAATAGTCTGAGGACATATCCATCCACAAAAAACACGACCAAAGACGACGGTAAAAAGTGTTACAAACACCACTCCTATGATCATAGAAATGACTACTAAGTGGAAATCTTGAGGCCAAAATGGAAATCCGAAAATATTGAATTTACGCTCTAAAACATTAAATAGTAAAAACTGATTTCCTTTAATCTTTATAAATGGCGCTGAAAATAAGAAAAGTAGTAGTCCATAACTTACATAGCTTCTGTATTTATAAAGTTTACCCTTTGGTTTTTTAGGAAACACCCAAGCACGTTTTCCATCAGCATTTATGGTTCCAATACTATCCCTAAATTTTTCGTTTTTGGGTGTTTCCATGATCAACTATTAAAAACTAATTACTAACTTTTCTTTTATTTGTTGTCACTTCGAGTGCTTTTAAGCTTTATTAGATAAAGTTTAAGAGTGTATCGAGATGTAACTTATTCAATATTCTTGATAAAAATTTTACTTATTACATTCATAAAATTCACTATCATTGACATCTTTTTGTTAAAAACTGAAAAACAAACATTCACTAAAATTGTAAAATAGTCTATATTTCCTCTCCTTTGCCTTGATGCAAAGGAGCAAAAATCAAGACTGGAATGATAAGAATTTAAAAATACTACGGCATCTACAGCCACAGATGAAAAGAACTCGCTATCGCTCAAACAGCTTTTCATCTTTCAGCCAACCCTGCTGCCTTGATTTTTAAAAATTCTTATCAATAGGTCCTTTTTTTTAGCAACATGTCATTACAGTCGTTTCTCAAAATTTTTGTTGAGGGTTTCGAACTAACATTAATTATTATTCTTTAACCCAGATTTCTCCTTGTGACTTTTTAGGTTTCGCAGGAGTAGTTCCTTCTAAAGAAATAATAAAGCTCGCTACCTTTTGTATATCTTGTGGTTTTAGTACACCTTTCCAAGGTACCATTCCTTTACCTGCTCTACCTCCATTGTATACGGTGTTGAATACATTATCAAATCCGCCACCTAAAATCCAATATTCATCAGTAAGATTAGGACCAATACCTCCCCCTCCATCTGGAGCATGACAAGAAGCACAGTTTAAGTTAAACACTGCTTTTCCTCTGGCTATAGCATCATCTTCTGTTAATAAAGCTACATTTTCAATATCAAAAGTATTAGGTGTTGCTGCTTTATATTGTTCTATTTCATACCTAGCTTTTGTCATGGCTTTTTCGAACTCCATTTCTTGCGTATCACCTCCTGCAATATGGAATCTAATTAAATAGATAACTCCGAAAACTATAGTGGCATAGAATAAATATACCCACCAAGGCGGAAGTACATTGTCTAGCTCTTTTATACCATCATAATTATGATCTAAAATGATTTCTTCTTCCTCTTCGATGGTTTTAGATCGCGTAAATTTTTTGAATACGTTTTTAATCCATAACTCCCATTCGTCTTCTACCTCACTAGGAACAATACCTTTTTTTTCTAGCTGCAATTCTTCTGTCATTTTATACACTGTGTAACTAAAATATTCTTTAGCTATAATCACTAGAATTAAAAAGATTAGAAGTATCCACACTAATGGGTTTTCGTACAAACTAAATGGATTTTCATATGAAGTAATAGCTTTGATTAAAATCCAAAAACTTACAAAAACAAACAGAAGGTATATGATTGATTGAAAAATTCTTTTCATGATGTTCAGTTTAATTATCTAATGGTATGTTACTTACTTTTTTTATGTATGATTTCTTTGCCGTAAAGACCCACCAAAAAAGTAATAGAAAAAAGGTGAAAAATATACTTAACGAAATCAATGGATAGATTTCTATTCC
This sequence comes from Tenacibaculum agarivorans, assembly GCF_001936575.1. Lineage (GTDB taxonomy): Bacteria > Bacteroidota > Bacteroidia > Flavobacteriales > Flavobacteriaceae > Polaribacter > Polaribacter agarivorans. Next base: position 193,838 of record NZ_MSMP01000003.1, on the reverse strand, counting down.
TGTGATACTCTCTAAATGATTTTTTACAAACTTTAACATGACTTTACTTTTTTGATAACTTGTCTTTTACATCGTTTACTTTAATATCCACTCCTAAACGTTGTAAATACGCTATAAGAGCTACAATTTCTCTATCTTTCATTTCTATAAAAGGAATATCATTTGCTAAAGCATATTTTTTACTTTCATCATAATTGCTCGCAAAATCAGGGTCTTCATATAAGTTTTGTTGAATCTGCATTCCTTGTTCATTCATACTCTTTTGAGCATTCTTTACATCTTCTTCAGTATAAGGAACTCCTAAAGTGATCATAGCACGCATTTTCTTCTCTGTTTGAGATTTATCCAGCTTATTTTTAATGATCCATTGATAAGCAGGCATAATTGAACCTGGTGAAGTACTTTGTGGATCGTACATATGATTAAAATGCCAACTATCATTATATTTACCTCCGACGCGATGTAAATCTGGTCCTGTACGTTTACTTCCCCATAAGAAAGGATGATCGTACACAAATTCTCCTGCTTTAGAGTATTCTCCATAACGTTCTACTTCGCTTCTAAATGGACGAATCATTTGTGAGTGACACGATACACAACCATTTGAGATATAAATATCTCTACCTTCTAACTCTAATGGTGTATACGGTTTTACAGCTTCGATATATGGAATATTAGATTCAACCATTAACGTTGGTACAATCTGTACTACTCCACCAATTAAAATTGCTATGGTAGCATATAAGGTTAATTTCACTGGTTTACGCTCTAGCCAAGTATGCCATGTTTCTCCTTTTGTTCTATATTTTGATACTTTAGCTAAAGGAGCTGCTTCTGCCAAATCATCAGTTACTTTTTCACCCTGTCTGATTGTTTGTACAATTATGTAAACCATTACAAGAGCACCTACGATATATAAACTACCTCCAATAGCACGTAACCAATACATTGGTAAAATTTCTTGAACAGTTTCTAAAAAGTTTGCATAAGTTAATGTTCCATCTGGGTTGAATTGTTTCCACATAAAAGCTTGAACAAAACCTGCAACATACATAGGTAATGTGTAGATGATGATTCCTAAAGTTCCTATCCAGAAATGGAAATTAGCTAAAGTTCTAGAGTATAATTTTGTTTTAAATAATTTTGGGACCAACCAATAAATCATACCGAAAGTCATAAATCCATTCCAAGCTAAAGCTCCTACGTGAACGTGAGCAATAATCCAATCGGTAAAGTGTGCTATTGCATTTACATTTTTTAGCGATAACATTGGTCCTTCAAAAGTTGCCATACCATATCCTGTAATTGCAACTACCATGAATTTTAAAACAGGATCTTGGCGCACTTTATCCCAGTTTCCTCTTAAGGTTAATAATCCGTTGATCATTCCTCCCCAAGACGGAGCAATTAACATGATCGAAAAAACTACCCCTAAGTTCTGAGCCCAATTAGGTAACGCTGAATATAATAAGTGATGTGGTCCTGCCCAGATATAAATAAAGATTAAAGACCAAAAGTGAATGATCGATAAACGATAAGAATATACAGGTCTGTTTGCGGCTTTAGGAATGAAATAATACATTAATCCTAAAAAAGGAGTCGTTAAGAAAAATGCCACAGCATTATGTCCGTACCACCATTGCACCAAAGCATCTTGAACACCAGCATATACAGAATAACTCTTTAATCCACTTACAGGTAGTTCTAAGCTATTAAAAATGTGTAAAACAGCAACAGTAACAAAGGTTGCTAAGTAAAACCAAACAGCAACATACAAATGACGTTGACGACGTTTTAAGATTGTCCAAATCATATTCACTCCAAACACCACCCATACTAAAGCGATAGCAATATCAATAGGCCATTCTAACTCGGCATATTCTTTAGATGTTGTATACCCTAAAGGGAGTGTAATTGCAGCTGCTACAATGATTAACTGCCATCCCCAAAAATTTATATTACTTAAAAGATCACTAGCCATTCTTGTTTTTAACAAGCGCTGAAGCGAATAATATACACCTGCGTATATTGCATTTCCAACAAAAGCAAAAATTACAGCATTAGTATGTAACGGTCTCAAACGTCCAAAACTAAGCCATGAAATCCCATCGGTTATATTTGGGAATAAAAACATGAAAGCTAAGAGAAGCCCTACTGAAAAACCTACGATTCCCCATAATAAGGTAGCGTAAATAAATTTTTTCACGATTTTATTATCGTAATAAAATTGTTGCATTTCCATAATTTAAATTGAATTAAAATCTATTTTTTATTTGTATTCTTGGTTACTAATTCGTCATCAAACAACATTCGAATTGATGGTGTATAGGTATCATCATACTGCCCTTTTTTTACTGAAATTATAAATGCAATAAAGAAGACTATAGCTACTAACACACTTACCGTAAGCAACAAATAAATTACCCCCATCTTGTTGTTTTTTAATTATAAGTCAAAAGTAGTTTTGAGAAGATTTTTATACTATGACATTGGTCATGTTTGAAGTTTTTATTCTTTATGTAATATGAGTTATACATGACTAAAAAGATGTCAGTTCGAGATCCCCAACAAAAATTTTGTGAAACGGATTTTGATGACATCAAATTTAAACGGTCATTACGATGAACAAAACATAGTGAAGTAATGAAGTAATCTGTTCATTTAAGAATAAAAATCTTGTTTTTTTAAGACAAAGATTGCTTCATTCGTTACACTTCTTCGCAATGACTAAAAAGATGTCAGTTCGAGTGATCCCGATGCTAATCGGGATTGTATCGAGAACTAGCTTTTAGTTATCAAAATTGCCTTTCTAGATAGCTCTACTAATAGCGAAGTCGAAGTACAATTTTCTAAAGAAAATCACTATCATTAGCATCTTTTTTAAACACTGAAAAACAAATGTTTATAAATATGTAATAACTTATGTTTCCTCTCCTTTGCCTTGATACAAAGGAGCAAAAATCAAGACTGAAATGATAAGAATTTAAAAAATACTACGGTATCTCCAGCCACAGATGAAAAGAACTCGCTGACGCTCAAACAACTTTTCATCTTACAGCTAACGCTGCTACCTTGATTTTTAAAAATTCTTATCAATAGGTCATTTTTTTAGTAATATCATATTACAGCCGTTTCACAAAATTTTTGTTGGGAGTATCGAATTTGACAATTTTGATAATTTTAAATTCTAATATCGAATGTTTGTTAAATTATATTGTCATTGAGAACAACTTTGTCTCTGGCTTTTTACGTTGCAATCGAACATCAAAAGCCATACAAATATTTCGAATAAATGGTCGAGCTTCTTGAGTAACACTTAAAGAGTTTCTGTTAATTTTGATTAAATTATCAGAAGCTATTTCTTGAAGTAATGCCAATGATTTAGGTAATGCTTCAAAATACATTTCTTTCGTTTTCCAATTGGTAGAAAAATGACACATAATATTTAGAATGTGTTTTCTGATCACCAAATCTTCCTCAGTTAAAATATGGCCTCTAAATACAGGGATTTCACCATTATTGACTAGTTCTTGATATTCTTTTACGGTTTTTACATTTTGTGCAAATCCATACCAAGAATCACTAATTGCCGACATTCCTAAACCGATCATAAGTTTGGTTTTGTTCGATGTATAACCCATAAAATTTCTGTGGAGTTTTTGTGATTCCGTGGCTTTATATAGACTATCAGAAGGCAATGCAAAATGATCCATTCCTATTTCATGGTATCCGATATTGGTTAGCATTTCTTTTCCTAATTCATATAAAGTTCTTTTCTCATCTGACTTAGGTAAATGTTCTTCACTAAAACCACGCTGACCAACTCCTTTTACCCAAGGCACATGCGCATAACTGTAAAATGAAATTCGATCAGGAAGTAATTCTTTTGTCTTTAAAATTGTGTCAGTAATACTTTCTTTAGTTTGAAACGGTAATCCGAAAATTAAATCGTGACTCACAGATGTATATCCAATTTCACGAGCCCATTCTGTGACTTGTTTTACGTTTTCGAAAGATTGAATTCTATGAATTGCTTTCTGAACTGTTGTATCATAATCTTGAATACCAAAACTTACACGTGTAAATCCTAGATTATATAAGGCTTTTAATTGTTCTTTTGTTGTATTGTTTGGATGTCCTTCAAAACTAAATTCAAAATCAGGATGTTTTTGACTTCTTGTTAAAATTGAATTGATCAATTCTTTTAATTGTTCTGAAGCAAAAAAAGTTGGTGTTCCTCCTCCTAAATGAATTTCTTTAATAATAGGAGTTTGAGTCATTTTTTCTCTATATAACTCCCATTCTTTAATTAGAGTTTTGATATATGGAATCTCAACTTCATGACGTTTTGTAATGTGTTTATGACAAGCACAAAATGTGCATAAGCTTTCGCAAAAAGGTAGATGTATATACAAACTTATTCCTTCGGTTTGATTACTTTCTTCAAATGATTTTTTAAAACTCTTAAGCCATTTTTCTTTTGAAAAAGTAGCGGCATCCCAGTATGGAACAGTGGGATAACTCGTATATCTTGGACCTGGAATATTATATTTTTGAATTAGTGATTTCATATTATAGTTTTTTTCCTAAAATAGTAGTTGCTATCGTGGTAAACACGACGATACTTATTGAGCTTAAAGGCATTAAAATCGCAGCAATTACAGGTGATAATTGTCCGGTTACAGCGAAATACAATCCAACACTATTATATATCAGAGAAATGACAAAACAGTATTCGATAATACGCATGGTTTGTTTTGTAGCTTTTATGAATTTTGGTAGTTTTTCAAACTGATTTGCATCTAAAATTGCATCACAAGCTGGTGAAAACACGTTGATATCTTCAGATACTGCAATACCAACTTCACTTTGCATTAAAGCCCCAGCATCATTTAATCCGTCTCCAATCATAGCGACATTTTTATGCTTCTTTTGAAGTTGAGAAACATAAGCTAATTTGTCTTCTGGTTTTTGATTAAATAATAATGTCGTGTTTTCGGGTAATCTTTTTTTCAAATACGTTTTTTCTCCTTCATTGTCTCCTGAAACAACAGAAAGATCATAATCTGAAAAAGTTTGAAATACTTCATCTACATGTCTACGATAGGTATTTTTTAACGTGAATTTTCCTTTATAATCGTTTTGAATACTCAAATGAACAGAAGTGTCAGAACTGAATTGTTCTTTTTCATTTTTTACAAATGAAGCAGATCCAACTTTGACATCAAGAGCTGCCACTGTAGCTTGTAAACCTTTTCCAGTATACTCATAAACCTGACTTTCTTTTTCCAAAGGAATATTCGTCATAGTTTCATAAATTGTTCTACTTAAAGGATGATTAGAAGCCCGTAATGTTGCTTTTAAAGCTTTTTCTTCATTAAAACTTAAGACTGAACCTGTGTATTTTACTTCACTATTTGTTCTAGTTGTTAAGGTTCCTGTTTTATCGAAAACCAACGCATCTACTTTTGCTAACTGCTCTATAACTGTAGCGTTTTTTAAATAGAACTTTTGCTTACCAAAAATTCGTAACATATTACCTAAAGTAAATGGAGCTGCTAACGCAATTGCACACGGACAAGCGATAATAAGCACAGCTGTAAAAACATTTAAAACTTTAGTTGCATCTGTAAAAAACCAAAACATACTTGCTAGAGCAGCGATGGAAAGAATAGCAATAGTAAAATTTTTGCTTATTTTATTGGTAATGGTTGTAAATCTGCTGGTTTTATCTTTCTCAAAAACGGCGTTACTCCACAATTGCGTTAAATAACTTTGTTCTACAGAATTGATTGCTTCAATTTCTATGGCTCCTGACAATTGTTTTCCTCCAGCAAATAATTTATCTCCTGATTTTTTCTGAACCGGATTTGCTTCACCAGTAACAAAACTGTAATCGATTTGAGCATTTCCATTGATTAGAATTCCATCTACAGGAATTAATTCTTGATTTCGAATTAAAATGCGATCTCCTTTTTCAATCTTATAAATCTGAATCGTTTCTTCATTTCCGTTTTTACTCACTTTTGTGACAGCAATAGGAAAATAGGATTTATAATCACGTTCAAAGGATAGATAATTGTATGTTTTTTGCTGAAAGAATTTGCCTAATAATAAAAAGAAAATCAAACCTGTTAAGCTGTCGAAAAAACCACTTCCTAAATCAAAGAGTACTTCTACAGCACTTCTAATAAAAAGCACTAAAATCCCCAATGCTATAGGAACATCTATATTCAATAATTTAGATCGTAAACCTTTATATGCAGAAATTAAATAATCCTGTGCAGCATACACAACTACAGGAATGGAAAAAGCAAACATTAACCAACGAAATGTGTGCTTATACTTCTCTAACCAAAATTCATTCACTTCAAAGTATTCTGGAAAAGAAAGTAACATTACATTTCCAAAAGCAAAACCAGCCAAACCTAACTTATAAATTAAACTACGATCGACATTTTTACTTCCTGATTCATAATCTTCTAAAGAAATATAAGGTTCGTAACCTATGGAACTCAACAGTACTACTATTTCCTTTAGACTAATTTGATCAACTTTGTATGTAATACGTATGCTTTTTTTAGGAAAATTGACTTGTGTAGTTACGATTCCTTTTTGAAGTTTCTGAAGATTTTCTAACACCCAAATACATGAGCTACAATGAATATGTGGAATATATAAATCTACAATCTGAACATTTTCATCGTTAAACGAAAGTAATTTTTCAATAATACTTTCGTCATCTAAATAATCGTATTTTCCTTGAATGTCTAATGGTGTAGCTCCCGGACTTTCTTGCAGATCGTAATAACATGTTAAATTGTTTAGCGAAAAAATCTCATATACTGTTTTACAACCATTGCAACAAAATGATTTATCATCAAATTCTATTTTTTGATGTTCGTTACATTCATCTCCACAGTGATAACATGTTGTTTTCATATACACGATTTACGTAAAGCAAATTTCCATATGAAAAGAAAAGTAAACTATGATATTAATCAGTTTTGATATTATAAAATGAAGCGATCTGACCAATTTTGTTGTAATACTGGTGTTAATTTTTCTAAAGGAATTTCAATACTGTATGCTCCCACAAATGAAGGACACATTATACAATCATTAAAATAAAATATGACATGATCATCATTGATTACAAAGTCATTTTTAGCTATTTTAAAATCATCTAAACTTACTTCGAAACATTCGTAAAATAAATCTCCTTCAGCTATCTGTGTTCTAATTTCTGAATTTAAAATGTTATGAACTTCTGATAAACTTCCAGGTAAAAAGTAATCTTCGAAGTGAAGTAATTTTCCTTTTATCTTATCAAAATTTACTGTTTTAAAAGTGTAGTAAGCTGCTTTGGTTTGCGCATAGTGATTTTCTAAATAAAACAGTATGCTTATGTGGGTTTCTTTTTGCTGATAAATTTTATATTCCGCTATTCTATGTTCTCGTATTGGTTTATAATGTAATGTATCACACAATAGTTCTTGACTTTCTAAAAGATCTTGCTCTACTCTAGAAAGTTGTATTAATTCATTTTCAATAAAATCATTGAAAAGTTCAAATTTGGGATTGTAATTTTCATCTAACTGAGGATAACAGAAATCAATTATATAATTATCTGTTTCTTTATACAGCTGTTTATGCACCACATAATCTTTGATAAAGTTACTATCATCTTCATCTGATTTTATAGGGTTAATTTTTACATTTTGTTGTAATTCTTCCGTATTAAGTTGAATGATAACAGTATCATTAATAATTAATGAATCTTTACTCCTAATTTCAGTAGTAGTATGAATTGGTTCTTTGTCTAACTTGCAACTAGTAATTACCAATACCACTATTAAAAAAGATACAATTCTCATAATCGACATGTTTAATTATGATAAAAGTATGTATCGTAGTACTCCTAAAAAATGATAAAAATCATTCTACTAATTTTAAAGCTTCCATATCAACAATTTTAATATTTCTCCCTTCAATTTCTATAATTCCGTTCTTTTTTAGTTTAGAGATGCTTCGAATTAAAGTTTCGGTAGCAATACCCGCTACACTAGCTAAATCATGTCGTGCTATTCTAATACTATCATCTGGATTTCTATTCATGCGTTCAGCAAACTTTAGTAGTGTTGCCGCCGTTTTTTTATGTACAGAATTATAGGCCATATCCAATAATTGTTCTTTTACATCTTTTAAATTATCTGCTAAAAGATCAACTAAATCTAATACAACCTTATGATTTTTATGTAAAACTGAAATCAACTCCGATTTGTGAATTCCGACAAGTTCTGTTGCTTCCATGGCCACAGCTGTTTCTTGATAAGGAATATTTTGAGAGAAAGAAGTGTATCCGAATAAATCGTCTTCTTTATATAATGAAGTCGTTAATACTTTGCCTTGTTCATTAAGTTTGGAACATTTTACTCCGCCTTTAGTTACCAAATAAATGTAATTGGAATTATCTCCTTCCTCATACACTTTCTCTTCTCCTTGAAATGAAAAAATAGTTCCATTGTCATCAAAGAAATTCTTTAGATCGTTTAAATCTCTAACTTCATTTTCATTAGGCTCTTCAATTACAACAGTTTTTTGTTCTTTTAATATCGAAGATTTTGCTAATCTACTTTCAATTGCACTAATTAATTCTTCTTCTGTAAAAGGTTTAGTAATATAGTCGTCAGCACCTAGATTCATTCCTTTTCGTACATCACTACGCTCCGTTTTTGCTGATAAAAATATAAAAGGTATAAATTGTGTTTTCGGGTTTTTAGATAAGATTTCTAACACGCCATAACCATCTATTTCTGGCATCATGATATCACAAACAATCAAATCAGGTAATTCACTCAACGCTTTTTCTATACCAACTTTACCATTTTCAGCCATAATTACCTCGTAGTAATCTGTTAACTCTAGTAATTCTGCTGTGTTTTCTCTTAAGGTGATATCGTCTTCAATTAATAGAATTTTTCTCATAATTCAGCTTTGTTTGGTATAGTGACTATAAATGTTGAGCCTATATTTTCTTTACTCGTAAAAGTTATTGTTCCTCCTAAATTTTCTAAATGACTTTTTACAATGTTTAAACCGATTCCTGTTCCTTCATTTAATAATACATTTTCAGCTCTAAAATAACGTTGGAATATATTTTTTTGATCCTTCTCAGGAATTCCAAACCCTTGATCTTCTACTTGAACTGTAGTTTCTGAGTGATTTTGGCGGACAGAAATAGTTATTGTTGTGTTTTCAGGAGAATATTTTACTGCGTTACTCATAAGGTTTAGAAAAGTCAGCTCCATAATTTTTTCATCCTGATAAATCGTAATATCTTCCATATCAGAATTACAAATGATCTCCTGCCCTTTTTTCAACAGTAAATTTGCTCCGCTTATAGCTTCCTTTATTGTTTTCTTAATCTGAAAAGATGTCAGGTTATATTTAATTTCTCCTTTTTCAAGTTTTTCGACAGATAGGAAGTCGTTTAGGATATTATTTAAATAATGAACTTTGTTCTTTATAATAGACAAGTGTTTTTCTCTTTTTTCTTGTTGTTCTGTGAGTTTGTATTTGGTTAGCAACATAGTGGATGTTAAAATTCCACTTAACGGTGTTTTAAACTCATGTGAGACTAGTGATAAAAACTTGGTTTTTAATTCATTTAGTTCTCGTTCTTTTTTTAAAGCAATATTAGCTTTATTTTCAGCTACAATTCTTTTTTTGTTTTCTTCATCTAGTTGCTGATTCATTTTTTCTAACTCATCAACGGTTTCACTTAAACTTTTAGTCCTTTCTTTTACTTTATTTTCTAGTTTGGTATTCAGCTCTAAAATTTCTAGTTCTTGATGCTTTCGTAAAGAAATGTCTACAACTAGAGCCATTGTATACATTTTTCCTTGCATTTCGAAAGGATTTAAGCCCACTTCTATAGGAAATACACTTCCATTCTTATGTGCTGCATATAAGTCTCTACCATGCCCCATTTGTCTTTTCTGTTGTACTTTTAAAAACGAATTAAAATGTGCATCGTGAGTTCCTTTATATTTTTGAGGAATTAAAGTCTTTAATTGTTGGTGTAACAATTCACCTTTATTATATCCAAACATTACTTCAGCAGATGAGTTGACAACCATAATTTTTTGATGATCATCCACTACAATTATGCCTTCAGAAACAGCTTCAAAAAGGGTGTCAAAAATTATTCTCTCTTCTTTATCGAACATTCAATTAGAAATTTGAGATAAAGATATATTTTATTAAAAAAACTGCAGCTGATATTTATCATTTCTTACCCCAGAGGTCTATCTTATTTTTGTAATTGAATAGTATTTATAATGAAAACAAAAAAGCTAAACATAAAGTTTTATCAGAATATTGCCAAGATTTTTTATGCAGTTGCTAAATCTGATAATGTCATTAATATTAATGAAATAAAGGCCTTAAAAAAAGTAGTTAAAGACAAATGGTTGATGATTGATGAAACTTTTGATGTTTTTGGTACAGATACAGCTTATCAGATAGAAATTGTTTTTGATTGGTTATACAGTAAAAATGCAACTTCTGAGGATTGCTTTTTAGACTTTGTTGAATATTACCATAACCATCATTACTTCTTTACAGATCAAATTAAAAATTTAATCACGGAGACTTCTAAACGTATTGCAAATGCATTTAGAGGAACAAATACAACTGAACAGTTAATTCTTGAAAAATTGGAATTAGAACTTAATAGTATTACCTCTTAATAAGTAGATCTGTATAAATCCACATATTTTCCGAACATGACTTTTGTCATAGTATTCTAACTTTTAACTAGTTAATTTTATTTTGAATTAATTTAAAAATCTAATACTATGGCAACGCTAACAAGAACAAAAACGAACTGGAATCAGACAGAGTTAAAGGCATATACTTTAATTTACTGTATGAATGCTGATATGAAGGAAGCTGAGCAGGAAATAAAAATCATAATTGAATCTGTAGGACAAGAAATATATGACAAAATGTCTAAGGAATTTGAAAATGATAATGATTATGAAAGTATTCAGAAGATTCGTAACACTGTAGAGGATTTAAATTATAACAAAGTACAAATCCAAGATTTATTTACTGAAATGAAAACAGTTTTTGACTCTGATGATGAGTTTTCTATACTCGAAAGAAATGTAACGTTGGGGTTAAAAAGAATATTAAATTATTAAAAAGAGTGATTATATCCATTTAGTATTTTCATAAATCATGGTTAGGTTTGGTACAAAATTCGCTGATTACTTTATAGAAGTTTTTTATGGTTTAACAATTTAAAATAGATTATTGAATTATGAAAAAAAAGACAAAACTAAAGTTCTTAGGGAGAGATAAATCAAACTACAAAATTAAATTTCCGTATTTGAATGTACCCGTAATTGTAAATGAATATTATTACAACAAGATACGTAATAGTGATGAGTATGTTTTCGTGAATTTATAACTCAAGAAATTGCAAAATAAATAATAGATAATGGGGATTATCTTTTTAAAAATGCAGGAAGAAGTTAATTATAACTCTCCTGCATTTATTTTTATAATATTAAAATCAGTTATATTCTACCATTAGCACAGCTAATAAAGGATTTTACTTTCCTAGAGATAGAATTCTTGTCATTTTCTTCAGGATATCCAAGATTAAATAAAGTTGCTTTTACTACATCTAAATCATTATCAGTAGTATGATCAAAACTAACCATTGAATCTTCCACATTAACTTCTACATTAGATATATTATGAAGTTGAGATACTTTTTTAGTAATTGTATTTGAACATCCTGAACATTTTAAGTTCTGTATGATAATTGTACTTTTCATAGTATAAAAGTACAACATTTAAATAGTATTTAAAATGAGATTATACAGTAATCCGAATCTTAAAACTATTTTAGTTTAACGTTTTTTAGAAACTGTTGTACGCTTAATACATTTTGAATGGTATCGTTTTTTATTTCGAATATTTTAGGAACAGTTTTAGACAATTTTGATATGCCTTCAGAACTGATCATTCTTACTTGAAAATCAGTAGATAAATTTTTCAATTCTTTTTCATTTTTAACTGAAGTTATTCCAATTAAATCAACTGTATGCTTAATTTTTTCAATTTTCGGAATTACATCTAAGCAATGTTGACATTTTGGAGAAAACAAAAATACATATTGATATTCTTTTACTACATGGTCCTTTTCGGGTAAAATATTACTTAGTACTTTACCTATGTTTGTTTTAGCAAAATCACGAATAAATTTAACTTCTGTTTTATAAGCGAAAAAACTCAATACAAATACAGTGAATATTGAAATAGTTGTCTTTAGTAATCGCTTGTTGATAGTTATATTCTTAGTATATTTTAAAATATATAGACAAGCTATAATTAATGAGACATTTTTAACTATATAAATAAAATAATTACTTGGGGTTAAAAATTTGAAGTATCCAAAACAACCACACTTTTTTATGTCTAGAGTAAAATGACCGTAACTATAGGATATTGTCATTAAGATTAAAAACACAAAAGAGATTTTAGCTATTTGTCTAGAAAAAATAAATGTCATGAAACCGATAGCTAAACTATATTCTATTAGTAATATTCCGTATGGAATTATTTGATATGGAATAAATACAAATTCATTAATATTTCTTGAAAAAGAATTAAAACTAAGTGTTTTACCAACTGCTGAAAGAAAAAATACAGTTGCTAAAATGATTTTAACACCGAGTATAATACTCTTTTTTTTCTCTACTTTAGATAATGAACTGATTTTAGTTTTATAAAACCGTACTAAAAACCTAAACAAAATAATAAAAAACAAAGTAGGTAATATTAATGTTTTCAGTTCATTTAAATGTATTTCTTGTGTTGTAAACACTAATTTTATGTACTGAATAAAATTGTAAGGATAATTAAAAATTGAATTTGGGTTTTGTATGAGAATGACAAAAAGAAATACAAAAATAAAGCCTATACTAATCAATGCATATAAGGCCAATAAAATGTTTTTTAAAGAAAAAAGGTTAGTTACTGTATTCTTTTTTCTTTTAAAAAAGCTACTTAATGCAATATTAGAATTCTCCCTAAGATTTGCTATTCCTACATAATCTGATAATACCCAATATCCATCTGTTCTAAAGAAGGGGTTTAGATTATATAGAATACTCAGTCCACCTATACTAAATGCTGGGATTAATAAAAAATTATTGTTGGTAATTAAATAAATACATGCAAAAATACTTGCAATGATCAGCTGTATGTAGATTCCTCCTAGATTTACAATAATTCGTTCACTTTTCTTTAGTTTCCAAGCATCAGAAACATCTGCATACATCACTGGAGATAGTAAATAAAACCCGAATCCAATATCTCCATGCTTTGCGCCAAACTTATTACAAGCAGCGGCATGCCCGAGTTCGTGTAATACAACAACAATTCCAAAAATTAAAAAATAAAGGCTCCCATCGGCTGTGTTTATTGTTGCTAAATCTGATTTTACGGTATTTATATTTAAGAGTATAACAAATGCCATAAAAATGACCATGGCAAATAATGTAGGATAAAATATTTTCTTTGAAAACAGGAATCCCATTTTAGAAACTATTCCATCAATCCAATCTTTTTTGACCACTGTAAAGCTTAATTTTAAGTAAGATGGTTTTTCTTTAGGCTTAAATTCAAAATGTTCGTTTTCTATGATATGATATTTAGCTAACTTTTGATACAAAATATCAAGAACATTCTCTTTTTTTAAATTGATTTCATAGCGTTGCTTAAAAGCTCTAATTATTTCTTCAATAGTGAGTTTACCATCTATTAAACTTAATAATTGATAGGTTATGGTATTAATGTTGATTCGATATCCTAACTTCTTATGGTGAACTAAATAACCACCATTATCAAATGGCATAATTTCAACTTCATTTGATATTCTAGGTATATTTTTATCCATGTAAAACAATTTGTTTTTCAGTTTCATTTTTAACTTTTATATACTTGCTTAATCCTGATAGACAAACCACTGTGGTGAATAAACGGTGATAATCATTTACTAAAATATTTGTTCCTTGATCAGCTTTAGTCCAAAGTATATTTTGATTTTCTGGAGATTTCACGCTAGGTTCAGGTATTCTAAGTGCATAACTTTCCTTCCAAGATCCATCTGAAAATTGATTTTGTAACAGTGCTATAACTATTTTATGAGCTTCATTTTCATATATTTTAAATAGATGTTCAGAACTACATATACAGTCTAATAATAAACCTTGATAGAAGTAATTTAACTCTTTTTTTTCTTGTAAATAATTATCAATAAATTGATTACAGATTGTTAGTAATTCAGTGTCTTTATATATTTCAGCTCCTTTCACTAAGAAAGTTATGGCATAGATAGCATCGGTCCACCAGTAAGAATGGATTGATTTTTCTTGCTTTATTTTTTGAATTAAATACGTTCTTAATTTATGTAATGCATCATTTTTTATAGCTAGTTTAGATAATACGTAATATGCCGTAGCACTAACACAAAAGTGAGATTGTGTCCAGCCTTCCACATTTTGAATTGCAGTAGAATTTAATGAAATGAGTACCTCTTTTGGATTGTTATATGTTGAAAAACCACCATCTTCATTTTGATATGTTAACCAATTAGCTATTGTTTGTGGATCTATAGCATTTTTATGGTTAAGAGAGCTTAGCATTACAAAACTAGTAGAATCTGCATCAGGTATCCAGGAACTATTATATCCCCAAAGCTTGTTACTACCTCTTGTTTTCTTAAGAAACTCTATAGCATGATTGAGAATATTAGTTTGATCGATAGTTATATCTTTTGAATAATAAGTAAGCATAAATGCTGTAGTCCAAGAATTACTAACACCGGCTTCATTAAAATAGTCATTCCAACTTCCGTCCTTTTGTTGTGATTTATTTATGAAATCAATGGATTTTGTTATTGCAATTTTTAGATTATTATGCTTAATTACTTCAGTAGCTAATATTTGCTTTGTTTCAAAAACAGATACATATGCGCTAGTATTTAAATATTGACTAATAGCTGTATTATATAAACCTTGAACCTCTTGTTTCCATTGATCTAATGCTATATCATTAACAAAAGAAAGCGACTTTTCAAGGTTTTTTATGGCCATTTCTTGTACTTTATTTATGGTTCCATTTAAGTACATTTCTGTTTTTAAATCTTTTAATCCCTCTTTTTCTATAACAGCTTTATTTTTTAGCTTTTTCAACTCAAAATGTAATATGTTGAATTGTTCATTCTCCATATCTTCGATAAAATCTGTGATATCATCAATAAGTTGAAAGCCTACATAGAAAAATTTATGTGATGCTAAGATTTTTTTATATAAATTTTCATTTTTAGATGTAGATAAGTGAAAAAGACTATCAATTGCTATTTTTCCAAAAGCACACTTGTAATCTGCTAAGGTTTCAAATTGCTCATGATTTATAATTTTTTCAGGATTTCTATCCATATCATAAGCCTTTATATATTCAATTTTTCTCAAATTCCATAGTTCCCAAAATGGATGAGTCTTAGGAAAAAGGCTTGATAATAATTTAATAGTCTCTTCTTGACAAACATTAGCAATAACATACTTATTAAATACATTTTCAGGTGCTTTTTGATCAAAGATATCATCAATACTTATAATCCCTTTATAATAGAAAAAACCTGCTAATGTTAGTGTTTCTAGAATATCTTTATCATTAACTCTGAAAGCCTTATGGAATAAAAAAGGATAATACGTGTAGTACGAAGGGTTACTATTAATAAAATTCTCGTCAACTAACGCATATATGATCTTTTTAGGAAATTTTTGATTTTCAAGATACTTGTTTAATAGCATAATGAACTTCCTCTTTAAATCCGAAGAATTATTTTCGTAAATTTTTGTCTTAAGTATGTTATTCATAACTCATTTATAATAAAAGGCTGTCTAAAAGTGTAGTTCCTTACTGTAGTTAACACTTATTAGACAACCTTTTGGGTTTTACACTATGCCTATTCTTGTTGTTGTGGTGGACAATCAATTCTATTCCAAGTACCACTACATGTTAGCATTTCTAATCTAGATTCTAGTTCTTCAATTTTAAATTCGTTGTTTTTCATCATTATAAAATTTAAGGTTATACTTATTTTTCGTTGTTATATGGTTATACATTATTCTCTTTCACAATAAAAACCATCTGCTGGTCTTCCATTTTGCCAATGACAAGCCATTTCTAATCGAGTTTCTAGTTCTTCAATTTTAAATTCGTTGTTTTTCATTTTTACTTTATTTTAGTATATACTTACTCTATTATAGGCTTTTCAGTTTCCGCCTTTTGGTTTGAATTATTATTTAGGCTCAGTGTCACAATCCAGTTGTTGTCCTTGGAAAACCCATGTACATAGTTCCAGCCTAGTTTCTAATTCCTCAATATTAAATTCTCTATTGGTATTCATAATATGTTATTATTTTTCTACTCTTAAAGCTGCACAAGCATCTCCGATTCCTATGTTACATTGTGCTTGTAACCATGAAACCATTTCTAGTCTGGCTTCTAATATTTCCATGTTAAACTCTTTATGATTATTCATGTATATTTTTTTAAATGTTTATGTTATTATTGTTTGATTTAGATCTAAATAACTATTATTACCTTTCTAACATTTCACATGCTTCTTGGTCTCCTAGATTACATTTCGTTTGTAACCATGATGCCATTTCTAGTCTAGTTTCTAAGACCTCGATGTCGAATTCTTTGTTTGTGTGCATTGATGAAAATAAGTTTAAGTTAAAAGGTTATTGAAATCTTTTAATCAGTCTACCATCTGCCCATTTTCTAGGATCAGGATTCACTACCCAAATACGTAGTCCTCTAGTGGCAAACTCCCTTCTTTCAAACTCAGTTTTAAATCGTACTGTAATTAGTTGATCAGCACCACTTGTGGTTAAAACACGATCAGCTCCTCTATAGCTTGCAATAATTTCAGAACCATTTTTAGTTCGAACATCTACATAAGAATTATCATCAAAATTCTTTCCTAAGATCCAGATACAATAGTGATCATCACAGCCAGATCCTGCTCTTTTAATTAATGGCGTAGTTGATGGAGGAATAATAATAGGATCATGTATACAGACAGCCGTATTATAAAGTCCTAAATACAAATTAGCAGGAAAAGTAGTAAAATCACAAGGAACACTGTTTTCGTAATAAAGTACTCTATAGCCAATAGGAATAATAGGATTAAAAATAGAACAAAAGCGTCTGATACTACTTCTTTCTTGTAGAATATCGTTCTTTAACTCTGGTGAAAGATTCTCCTTTTTTAATTCATTCTCTTCGATAAGCTTTTCAGTATCTATAAGTGTTTCTTCTGTAGTGGTATTCTCAGCAGGAATGATTTCGTCTTCGTTATTTTGACAACTAATAATAGTTAATAGTAGTAATGTAAATACAGCTTTTATAAATATATTTTTCATGATTTTTAAATTCATAGTTAAAAAATGATTTTAGATTCTGGTCGACTAGAATACGTTATTAAAATTATATGTAAATCGGCTATTATAAAAAAGAAGGAAAGTCATTTTTATAAAATTAAAAGTGAAAAACAATAGTTAGATTCAGAAACAAAAAACAGAACTTAAATAACTTTAAAACAGTTGTTTGTGTGTGTTTTACAAGTTTCAATTTTATAAAATTGATAGTATAGTTTTAGTAATATTTCTTTAGGTTTTTTACATTTAGTAATTCAATCAAATAAACCTATAATTATGAAAAAAATTAAAAGCTTTTTATTGCTATTACTAATCACTTTTTTTGTGAATGCTCAAACTAAACATGCACATACAGGCGTAAATTTCCGTAAGCAAATTAAACTTGTAATTACTGATAGTCATCTAGAAAACAACACTCCTAATTTTTCCTTTTACATCAAAGATGATCCAAATACTGTTTCTCAATTAAGCACTATTGAATTAGAGTTTTTTGTATCTAATGAAAGTAGTCATACTATATCAAAGGGAAAAGACATATTTATCTTTTGTATTGAACACATCAATGGATATTATGTTAATCCTACTACTTGTGAACAAATTAAAGGAGGAGTTGGAGGAGTTGTCATCAGACCTTTAGATCCTGGAGATACAGATTATTATAGCGAAACTATAACACCTAATGCTGATGGTCGATTAAGCCTTATATCTCCGGGTAAACATTTATATAATTTAAAGGTTTACCAGCTTAATTCAGATAATAGTCTGGGTAAGTTGAGAACTCAAAAAGAAATGAATTTAAACGTAATTTTTTCAAAAGAAAAAGATAGATATGGCTGTGAGTATGTATCAAAAACAACTAATAATTTAGAAGATGTATATACTTATCCTAATCCATTTAATGACAACGTATTATTTGACATAAGTAAACAAGAGCTTAGTTTTCCTATTTCTTTAGAACTTTATAATGATAAAGGAGAATTACAAGACATTCGAACCTTTAAAAACGAAAATATAAAACAGTTGTCTTATTATAATAATCAATTAAATCCTGGGATTTATTATTACAAACTTATAGCTAAGAATACTATTAAAGAGGGAAAATTAATCCGTAAATAATTAGGACTTTACATTAAATTGTTTGATATAATATGAGAGACTTAATTGTGTTTGTTTTTTAAAAGCTTGATTTAATGTATTAATACTTTTATATCCCGTTTCCTCTGCTATAGCTTTGATAGTATAATGGCGGAAGCGTGGATTTTCTTTTATTTGATGTAAAATAAATGCTATTCTTATTTCATTAATGTATTCCTTGAATGTTTTGTGCTTATAGGAGTTGATAATTTTAGATAAATAAGTGGTATTAGTCTTCAATTTTGTGGCCGTTTTATGTAAGCTACAATCTTTCTGAAGAAAGAATCCTTTCTGCTCTAAACTTTCTAATTTTAATAATATTTTGGCTGCCTTTTCATCAGAAATGGAAAGTTGAGCGGATGATTTGTTTTGCTCTATATGCTCTATTTTATCTAGCAATTCTGTAAATTTCTTTTTATTTTTTAAATGGTTGTATACATAAACAATTACTATCCCCAGTAGACTTATTAATAATACAATGATTATAATTTTTGTTCTTCCTAACCTTTTTGATTGTAAACTATTGTCAGAAGATAGTTCATGATTCTTTTTTTTAAGTTCTTTATTAAAAAGTTTTCTAGTACGTATGTTTTCAGTATGTATAGAGTCGCTAATCTTATTTCTTAATCTGCTGTAATTCAGTTCTTTTTCATTGTTTTTAATTTTATTACTCAATTCAACAGCCAAGTCGCATATGTCTAAAAAAATATCCGAATAGATTTCACCTTTAGCTTGTGCAATCGTCTCTTCAAGTGTAACAAGTGCTTCTTTATACTGATGTTGGTTGTTAAGCACTTCAGCAATAAACAATTGATTATGAAAGTAAATATGATTTTTTGTTATATTTTCACTTGAAAAGATTGTTTGTGCCAAATATAAATTATTCAAAGCTGTCTTATAATCTCCTTGAAAAGTGTATGCCCTTCCCATATTAGATAATAACATCGCTTTATCCATTTTAGTTGTTGTAGTAATATCTAATTTGTTAATAAATGATAGTCCCTCTTTACATAATTCAATTGCTTTTTGAGTATTTCCTAATTCTCTATGACAAATTGATAACACGTTAATTGCATTAGTGTAAGCTCCATTATATGAGTTAATACTTTTATACTTCTCTAAAGTTAATAGCTGCAATATTTCATTATATAATTCAATTCCTTCCTTATATTCTTTTAATTCTTTTTTAATATGTCCAATATGTCCTATCGAATAAATTTCTTCCTCATAAAGGTTAAATTCCTTAGCCATTTTTTGAGCTTGTAAATATACTTCCAATGCATTTTGGTAGCTTCCTCGTTGAAACTCAGAATTTCCTTTTAGGTTAAGTACTTTTATCAGTTTACTTGGAATTCCAACTTTTTTTGCTGCAGTAAATGCAGAATCTGCATAAGAAATAGCAGTTTCAAATTTTGATAACCGATTTTTATAATAAAGACTTAAATAGTAATAACTAACATATTTTATGTTTTCGTTATTTGTATTTTTTCCTCTCTTTAAATACAGTGTATTGTAGGTAACTACTTTGTTTGGTTCTTTTAACCATACATCAAAAAGTACATCTTCTACTTTATTAGTATCGGTATTTAAAATAAAATTACGTTCTTCATTAGTTATTATAGATATCTGATTTGCAATATTTTGTTGACTATATATTGTTTTATTAGAAAGAAAAAACAGAAGATTACATATAATTATAACAAAGTATTTGAAGTTTATTTTTTTGATTATCAATCGGTTGTATTTTAGAGTAATGCTTTTTTAGGTGTGCGGTCAATTGTAAATATACATTATAGATTTATATAAATCAATAACTTTTTAGAAATGAAAATGGTATATACAATTCACTAAGGAGATTAAATGCCTAAAGTTTTAATTTATATTACTGCTAATTTTTCACAAGCTTTTAATAAAGTTTCATCAGTTTTAGCAAAGCAAAACCTAAGCATTCTTCTATCAGTGCCATCATTATAAAATACAGAAATAGGAATTGCTGCTACACCGTGTTTAGTAATGAGTTCTTTAGCAAAATCTAAATCATTTTTATCACTAATTTCTTTATAATTTACAATTTGAAAATACGTACCTTCTGAAGGTAATACTTCAAAGCGACTATTTGCCAAAGCTTCCTGAAATAAAGTTCTTTTTTGAGCGTACATTTTAGCTATTTCATCAAAATCAACTATATCTAAATATTCAGCAATTACATATTGTGAAATGCTATTGACACTAAATACTAGAAATTGATGGATCTTTTTAATCTCTTTCATCAAATGTTCTGGAGCTATTAAATAACCAACTTTCCATCCGGTTACATGCAGTGATTTTCCAAAAGAGGAAGTTATAACTGCTCTTTCTCTTAATTTTGGTCGTGTATTCACAGAAATATGTGAATGTTTAAATGAAATATATTCATAAACTTCATCACTTAATATTAGTATTTGAGGATGTTTTTCTACTATAGTTTCTAACGCTTCAAAATCATTTTCTGACCAAATTTTTCCAGTTGGATTGTGTGGATTATTTACAACAATCAACCTTGTTTTTGCTGTAATAGCAGCTTCTATTCTATTAAAATTTGGAGAATAATCATCATTCAAAGAAATTCGAACAGGCCTCCCTCCCGCTACCAATACAGAAGGTTCATAACTATCATAACTTGGATCTAAAATAAGTACTTCATCTCCACTACTAACAAGTGTATTAATCGCAGTAAAAATTCCTTGCGTAGCTCCTGTAGTAATTAATAACTCGTTGGTTGTATTAATTGTTCTTTGATAATGTTTTTTAGTTAATAGAGCTATTTTTTCTAACAAAGAAGGTAAACCAGCCATTGGCGTATATTGATGAACATTTTCAGTTAACAAACGCTCTGAAATCTGTAATAATCTTGTATCTACAGGAAAATTAGGAAACCCTTGTGATAAATTAATTGCATTGTGTTGGTTTGCTAATTGAGACATTACTGAAAATATACTAGCAGAAGTATTGGGTAGTTTAGACATGTTTGTTATAAAATCATTTTTACGAAAATAAGGTTTTGACAAAAAAAATACGATTATCAGGATAGATAATCGTATTTAATTAAAAATTATTGAGTTTCCTTAGTGTTCATTTTCATACCCTCTTCCAGGCGTGTAAGGAACACCAGCTTTAATAAGTTTTTGTTCTAATGTTTTAATATCGATATTATATATCTGCTCAACTTTTTTCTTAAGTGTTGTGATTTCCTCTTTAGCTATAGCATAGTTATCTCTATGAGTTTTTGTAGGTGTTGCTGTAGAATATTTTTGTTCATATCCAATAGCTCCTAAACGACTAGCTGTAGGTAATGGTTGATCTATATCTAACCTACGTTTAATAGGGTCCCCATATAATGCTAACTGTACTTCTTTCAATTGTTTTTCAATTGATAATACATTTGACATTAATTCACCATAAGGTTGCTCAGATCGTTTTAAACCTACTTTAATGTAACGCAATTTATTATTAGATTCAGACATTAAATTTCTTACAATACCCATATCTGCCTGAAGTTTTGCCAATTCCTTTTGAAAAGCAACTTTTTCAGCACGATTTTTAGCAGGCATTTCTACATTATTTAGTTCTTTTACTTCAAAGTTTACAGGTTCAGTTAGTATACTTAACTTTCCATCTTTTAGTAAAGCCATTTCCACAGTGTATTTACCTGGAGATACTAACGTACCTTCATCTTTTCCTCTAAACGGATTGTAAAAAGCAGGTTTCTTTAAATTAATTGGATTTTGTGGAGTATACCTTAAATCCCAATGGAATCTTTGAATTCCTTTTTTAGCTGGTTGAAATTGTTTTTTAATAACAGTACCAGCAGCATCTTTAATCGTAAATACTAATTCTTCTTTACGATCTTCTGACTCTGCCTTTAACGCATTATAACTTGGATAAGGGGTATCTGAATCAGATTTAACAAGTTCTTTATCCTTTTTTTGACGTTTACTTTTTAAAGATGTATAACTTGAGTTATAATAATATGTAATTAATGCTTCTGGACCTAAATTTGGAGCAGTAAAAAAGTTATCTCCTTGAAAAGACTTTCCCGGTAAACCAAGTGGACTACTTTCTTCCCACATTAATGCAGTACGTATTGGATAAATTTTTGCCTTTTCTATAGGCTCAGCATTTTCAACATTTCTTAATACTGAATAATCATCCATAACATAAAAACCACGTCCAAATGTTCCCAGAATTAAATCATTTTCGCGTTCTTGGATAGCAATATCTCTTACGGCAATAGTAGGTAGTCCATTTTTTAACTGTTTCCAATGTAATCCTTGATCTGGCGAAAAGAACGCTCCAAATTCTGTACCAACAAATAGTAGATTTTTATCAATGTGATCTTCTTCTATTGCATATATACTTCCTCTTTCAGGAAGATTCGATTGAATAGCTGTCCAGCTCTTTCCTTTATTGATAGATTTGAATATATACGGTTTAAAATCACCATATTTATGATGATTAAAGGCTGCATATATTACATTTTCATTATGTCTAGATAAGTAAACACTATTGACATAAGATTGACTTGGAACTCCAGGAATTTTACTGATTTTTCTCCAGTTTTGCCCACCATCTTCAGAGATGTGAATTACTCCGTCATCTGTACCAGCAGCTAATAGATTTTTGTTTAATGGAGATTCAGAAAAAGCAACTATACTACCGAATAACGAAGTAGAACCATTTTTCATTACTGCATCTATACTCACTACACGTCCATATACTTTTAATGCATTTCGATCTATTTGTTGTGATAAATCATCACTAATTACTTCCCAACTATTTCCATAATCATCAGATTTAAATACCTTATTTGCTGAAAAATATAATCTTCCAGGAACATGTCTACTTACTACTAAAGGAGCATCCCAGTTAAATCTATAGGCATTTTCTCCTTTTCTAGCTTTAGGTTTAATTCCTACTTTTTCACCACTCTTTTTGTCAAAACGTACCAGTCCACCATATTGAGACTGCGCATACACAATATTTGGGTTATTGGGATCTATTTGAGATTCAAATCCATCACCTCCATTGGTAATAAACCATTCTGAATTACGAATTCCGTGTTCAGTTAACACACGTGATGGTCCTCCTAAACTAAAGTTATCTTGAGTACCTCCATAAATATTATAAAAAGGAGCATCATTATCTACAGCTACTTTGTAAAACTGTGTTACCGGAAGATTCTTTTTAAAATCCCAAGTTTTAGCCGCATCAAATGTTTCATATATTCCACCATCACATCCAACTAACCAGTGTTTGTTATTATTGGGATCAATCCACATACAATGATTATCAACATGTTTAGTATCCTCTCCCACTAATTGGAAGCTTTTTCCTCCATTATGTGTTACAGACATCCATGTATCCATAGAATATACCGTATTTTCATCTATAGGATCCGCAATAATTTCCTGATAATAGTTCCCGCTTGTTACATGAGAACTACGCTTTTCCCAACT
This sequence comes from Tenacibaculum agarivorans, assembly GCF_001936575.1. Lineage (GTDB taxonomy): Bacteria > Bacteroidota > Bacteroidia > Flavobacteriales > Flavobacteriaceae > Polaribacter > Polaribacter agarivorans. The sequence goes on along the minus strand of NZ_MSMP01000003.1, from coordinate 169,675 downwards.
AGCCCCTCTATTGGTTGAAGCAAAGAATCCTCCTTTTTTATTCGCAGCTTCTACAATTGCATAAATAATTTCTGGATTTGCTGGAGAGATAGCTAAACCAATACGACCTAATTCTACATTTGGTAATCCCTTGTTAATCTTAGTCCAAGTTTTACCACCATCTTCACTTTTATGCATTGCTGAACCTGGCCCTCCACCAACATACGTATATACATGACGTCTTCTTTGTAATGTAGATGCGTAAAGTACATTAGGATCTCTTGGATCCATAACCACATCATTTACACCAGTGTGTTCGTCTACTTTAATGACAGATTTCCAAGTTTTCCCACCGTCTTCTGTTTTATACAAACCTCTATCTCCGCCTTTACTCCATAAAGGTCCGATAGCAGCTACATAAACAATATTAGAATTTTCTGGATGTACTATAATTTTTCCGATATGTTCAGAGTTTTTAAGTCCCATATGTTGCCAAGACTTTCCTCCATCTAACGATTTATAAATACCATCTCCATAAGATACTGAACGTTGATTGTTATTTTCACCAGTACCTACCCAAATAGCATTCGGATTATTAGGATCTACAGTTACACAACCAATAGAATATGATCCTTGAGCATCGAAAATTGGCTCATAAGTAACTCCTGAGTTTACTGTTTTCCAAACCCCACCTGCCGCAGTAGCTACATAGTATTCAAATGGGTTTTTAGGATTAAATACAAAATCAGAAATACGACCTGAAGTTAACGCCGGTCCAACATTACGCCATTTAAGTCCTGAAATATTAATTTTACTTAACGTTGATTTTTTACTTTGTTTTTTTTGAGCACTACTAAACTGATTGGCGCCCAAAAAAATACTCAAAAATATGATGAGTACTTTTTTCATGAAATTTAGATTATAAAGAATTATTGATTAATTTTTAGTTGCTTGTAAAAGCATCGTTTAATAATTGTTGTAAACTTTCCCAAGATTTTTGATCTGCTTCAGCATTATATGCCAAAGGTAACTTGAATTTTTCTCCGTTAGCATCTGCTTCTTTAGAAGTGAAACTATGCTTTGCTCCGGGATACGCTATATATTCATACTTTTTACCCAGAGAATCTAAAGCTGATGTAAATGCTTTTACAGATTCAGGACTAATGAATGGATCTTCCGCACCATTACAAACTAATACACGTGCTTTTAAATCTTTATTAGGCATTACTGGAAGTTGTACTCCACTATGAAAAGCAGCAACAGCATCTAAGTCTTGTCCACTATTTGCCATGGTTAATGCAACACTTCCTCCAAAGCAATATCCGATAGCTGCAATTTTATCATTATCTACGGATTCATGTTTTTTTAATACATCTACAGCAGCATTGAAACGAGCTTTAGCCTCGGGTAAATTAGACATCACACTTTGTGCAAATTTACCCGCATCACTAGGATGGTTAGCTTGTTTTCCATCTCCATACATATCTATAGCAATTGCTGTATATCCAAGACTAGCTAACATATCTGCACGTTTTCTTACATAATCATTATGTCCCCACCATTCGTGTACAATTAATACACCCGGACGTTTTCCTTTTTTATTTTCATCAAAAGCTATATATCCTTTTAAGTTAGTAGAATCAGAAGCATATGTAATTTCTTCACCCTTTACTTTTATTGGTTGATCTTTTGAAACTGTTTTCTCTTTAGATTTTGAACTATTTTCTGTTTTACACGCTAGTAGTAATAGTAATGCAAAAACGAATATAATAGTAGTTTTTAGTACTTTCATTACGGTAAGATTTATTTGTTATAAAGATAGTAATTGTCGGTTTAAATCTTGGATAGTTACAAATTCATTTTAATAGGGAAATAATAATTTCTTTAGGATTTAAAAACGTTAGTTACTGGAGTACTATTATCTTTGCTAGAATTACTAACTATTTAATTCTATTTAGATGATGAAGAAAATATTCTTTGTGGCCATATTACTTATCAATAGTTATATGGGAATAGCACAAGATTTAGTTCAATCTGGTCCTATGATTGGATATTCTACAATGAGAGAAGCTTTATTATGGGTACAAACTACTAAAGCAGCTGAAGTACATTTTGTGTATTTTGATACTGCAAACCCTAAAAAAAAGTATAAAACAGAAAAATATACTACTGAAAAGCAATATGGTTTTGTAGCAAAATTAATTGCTGATGAAATTTTACCGGGTAAAAAATATACTTATGAGGTATATGTAAATGGAAAAAAAGTGAAAAGAAATTACCCAATGGAATTTCAATCACAAGCGCTTTGGCAATGGAGAACTGATCCTCCAGAAGTTAATTTTGCAGTAGGGAGTTGTAATTATGTGAATGAAGAACGTTTTGATAGACCTGGAAAAGGATACGGTAGTGAATATGAAATCTTTGAATCTATTCACAAAAAAAGACCAGAATTTATGTTATGGCTTGGAGATAATACTTATTTAAGAGAACCTGATTGGAATACACGTACTGGTTTTTTACATAGATATACACATACTCGTTCTTTACCAGAAATGCAACCGTTATTGGCTTCTACACATCATTATGCGATTTGGGATGACCATGATTTTGGACCAAATAATTCTGATGGAAGTTTCTGGATGAAAAAAACAGCATCAGAAATGTTTAAGTTGTTCTGGGGAAATCCAAATTACGATGTTATTGATAAAGGAGGAATTACTGGTTTTTTCCAATGGGCAGATTTAGAATTTTTCTTATTAGACAACCGCTATTACAGAACTTCTAATAACAATTATACAGAGAAAAGAGAAATGTTAGGTAAAGACCAAATTGATTGGTTAATTAATGCTTTAGCATCAAGTAGAGCTCCTTTTAAGTTTATTGCAGTAGGTGGACAATTTATAAGCTCTGAAGCTATGTATGAAAATCATGCTACTTTTCAGAATGAAAGAAATTACTTGATTAAGAAAATACGTGAAGCTAAAATTGAAGGAGTTGTTTTCTTAGATGGAGATAGACATCATACAGGACTTAGTAAAATGCAAGAAAGTGATAGCGTTTATCCGTTATATGATTTAACATGTTCTTCATTAACAGCAGGTGCACATTATAATAAAGAAGCATTAAATGTGTATAAATTAGAAGAAACACTAGTAGGTGAACATAACTTTGGAATGTTAAATGTAAGTGGTCCTCGTAAAGATCGTGTATTAACGATAAATATCTTTGATAAGGATGGAAAAGAATTATGGACCAAGAAGATTAAAGCTCAAGATTTGAGATACAAATCTAGAAGAAGAAGATAATTAACTTAATTTATCAGTGATCAATTAAATACATTGATAATTGATCACTGATAATTGTTTATTGTTTAGTACCCTGCAGCTTGTCCATCTTTTCGACTTTCAGAAGCTCCATGATATACTTTGTTTTTATCATCCCATAAAATACCTTGGTAACCACCATAAATTCCTCTAGCAGTCCCCATTCTATGTCCTTTATCCATTAATCCACGTATGGTAGTATAAGGAATTCCAGATTCTGTACGAATTGTTCCTGTATTGGTAGTAGTTTCTCCCATCGGGCTTGCACCACCTGTATGATCCCATCTTGGAGCATCTCCTGCTTCTTGTAAATTCATACCAAAATCAACCAGATTCATAACTATTTGTGTATGTCCCATAGGTTGGAAATCACCACCCATAACACCAAAACTTACAAAAGGTTTACCATCTTTGGTAATAAAAGCAGGAATAATAGTATGAAATGGACGCTTTTCAGGTTCGTAGGTATTTGCTTGTCCTTTTTTAAGACTGAATAACTCTCCTCTATCTTGTAACATAAAACCTAATTTAGGAGGTACCATTCCTGAGCCCATTCCTCTATAATTACTCTGAATTAATGAAATCATAGTTCCTTCTTTGTCAGCTACAGTCATATAAATAGTTTCACCTGCAGAAATTTTACCTGCATTATATGTACCTGCTCTTTTACCAATCTGAGCTCTTCTTTTTTCCGCATATGCATCAGATAATAACTCTTCCACAGGAACTTTAAAAAAGTCCATATCCGCATAGTATTTTGCACGATCTTCAAAAGCTAATTTTTTCGCTTCAGTAAATAAATGTAAGTGTTCTGCACTACCAAATTCGATAGTAGAAAAATCATATCCTTTTAATATTTGAAGCATTTGTAACGCAGCTATACCTTGTCCATTCGGTGGTAATTCCCAAACATCATATCCTCTATAATTTACAGAAACTGGTTCTACCCATTCAGATCTATGATTTTTTAAGTCATCAGCTGATAAAAAACCTCCTTGTTGTTTGATGAATTTCCCTATGGTTTTAGCAATATCTCCTTTATAGAAGGCATCTCTCCCACCTTTTGCTATTTTCCTATATGTATTTGCCAAATATGGATTTTTATATATTTCACCTTCATTTGGTAATTGTCCTCCGTTTTGTGTAATGTAAGTATCTGTTATGTTAGGAAACTTTTTAAAATTATAAAAACGAATACTACGTTGCAAATACCAAGCAATAAGTTCAGTTAAAGGAAAGCCTTTGTCTGCATAATCAATAGCTGGTGCTAAAATTTCAGACATAGGCTTTGATCCAAATTTTTTGTGTAATTCAAACCATCCATCTACGGCACCTGGTACACTTATAGGAATAGGTCCATGTGATGGTATTTTACTCATATTCTGTTTTTCAAAATATTCTAAAGTAAGTTTCTTAGGTGAACGTCCGCTGGCATTTAATCCGTAGATCTTTTTTGTTTTACCGTCCCATACAATAGCAAATAAATCACCACCAATACCACAACCGGTAGGTTCCATTAGTCCAAGTGCAGCATTGGCTGCAATAGCAGCATCAATAGCATTTCCTCCTTGTTTTAAAATATCAAGTCCAATTTGTGTAGCTAAAGGATGGCTAGTAGCTACCATTCCATTCTGTCCTAATACTTCAGATCGAGTAGCAAATGTTTCTCCTGTAATTCGATCTTGCGCATTTATCTGTTGAACAGAAATTATAATAAAAGATAGATATAGAACTATTTTTTTCATTGTTTTGAGTATCATTATTTAGTTAAGTTTTCTAAGATACTAAAGAATCTAAGCATTGTCAGAAAGTGTGAGTAAATTTAACAGGACCCGTTAAAATGTTATATGTTACATTTTCTTAAATTTGAAGAATCACCATAATAAATCAAACACATTATGTATAACATATCAGCAATTACTAGATTGGTTGTAATTATAGGAATCTCTTTTTTAGTTTCGTGTAAACCAGAACAGAAAGCAAAAAAAGAAGTGCCACCGGTAGATACCACAACTACTGATTTAAAAAAAGCATTAACTTTTTATGCTTCATTTGACAAAGATGTAAAAGCAGATTTTTCTTTAGGAGATGCCAATCTGTACACAGTACCTAATAGAAAAGCGGTAGATTCTGCTAAAGTAGGTTTACATAAACCAGATGTTCTTAGGCAAGACGGCAAAGGAAAATATGGAGCTGGTCTAGTTTTTACTGAGCGTAGTAAAGGCTATATTTATTATCCAAGTACAAAGAATATAGCTTATGATACTATAAAATGGAGTGGCGCTATTTCTTTTTGGTTAAGCTTGGATCCAGCTACTGATTTAGAACCAGGATATTGTGATCCTATTCAAATTACTGATGTAAGTTACAATGATGCAGCTATTTGGGTAGATTTTACAAAAGAGAATCCTCGTGACTTTAGATTAGGAGTGATTGGGGATCGTAAGGTTTGGAATCCAACCCCAGAAGGCCCAGACAACGAAAATCCAATTTTTAATGAACGTCTTACAGGTGTAAAAAATCCTCCTTTTGGTAGTGGACAATGGACACATGTTTTAATTAATTTTTCAGACTTAAATACAGAAAATGGACAAGCATCATTGTACATGAATGGAGAGTTAAAAGGTACTCGTACGAATATTAACACTCCTTTTACTTGGGAATTGTCAAAATCTAATATTTACTTAGGACTTGGATATATAGGATTAATGGATGAATTATCTATTTTCAATAGAAATCTTACTGATAAAGAAATAAAAACTTTATATGAACTGGAAAATGGGGTGCAAAATCTATTACCTACCCCCTAAAACAAACCAGTGGTTAAGTTTGTACACTATTAAAAAACTAAAAACGTCATTCCCAATGCAGTTAAGAATGACGTTTTTTAATTTCTTTCACTTTTATTTACTTAATTGTTCTGCTTTTACAAATGCTCCCTTCGCTTCTTTAGTTTTGCCAGATGCTTCAAGGGCTCTTCCTAAACCTTTCCAAATTTCAGGAACATTAGGATAAAACTTTGTAGTCATGGAATAAATGTATAATGCTCCATCTAATTGACCTTGTTTTAATAGCAACTTTCCTACACGATCAAATTCTTTTTCAAATGGAATATGTTGGTATAATGGATCTTTTATAAGACGTGCTACATCTTTTTCTAACTGTTGCATTTTACCTGATAAAAAAAGTTGCGTAAAATGGTCTATAGGATCAACAATAACATCTTTTACATCCAGATTCATAGCTAGATCTAATACTGGATCTTGATTTGTTCTGTATTCATCAAAAGTCATTTCTTTATAAAAATGCGGTGATGTAGCATCTGCATTTTCCCACGGAGACATATCTTGCCACCATGCAAATGACAAGTAAGTATTTATCTTTGAATTCGGTAAAGTCACTTTAGTAGCATCACCATAAAAATTCTTGTTTTCAGCTGTTGCTTCACCAATTATAACGGCTTCTGTATAGTTTTCGATTTCATTCGTTAAATTTTGACATGCTGAATACGTAAAACGACCTGTAATGTAGAAAAAATGCCCTTTTTTATTGATTTTTGGTCTAGCTAATAATCCTTTTATTAAAGGTTTATTGTTGTAATTATTTCCACCTCCATTTAAACGTACATCATAAATAAGCTTTTCAACATCATTAGCATCTATAAATTTAAAAAGTCGTTTGTAAAAATCCTTAAGTGTTTCTGAATCATGATTAAAAACGGAACTTTGACGAACATATAAAGTTTTAGTATCAGATAAATACTCAAAAAAATAGAATTTTTCATTTAAATATTTAAGATATAGAGGTGTTTTATTAGTATTCCTAACACTTAACCACGTTTCATTAGGTATAGTAAAATCAAAACCTCTAGACATTTTTTTTAATGGAACTGTAGGGAAAGTATATTCAAAAGTTTCTCCATTCTTTTCCAAGGTTAGTATTATTTCATTTTCAAGTTTTGATGTTACTTTTTGAGCATGAAGTACTGATGGAACAGTTAAAAACCGTAAACCGTAAGCCTTAAAATACTGATCATTTTCAACCGGAACTACCGGACGAATTTTGGCAAGTGCTTCTTTAATTTCTATCCCAGCTACTTTTAAAACCTTTGCTCCTAATGTTTTTCGATGAGTTTTCTCAACTCCTTCAATATAAATTCCATCTTTAAAATGATATAAATGAACAGGTAGCACTCCATTTTCTACCACAGTACTAAATGGAATTTGAGTATGTCCATATTGAAACAAAGAAATAATACGTGATAAGCCTACTTTAATTTCATGTTCTTGTAAATTAGGGATTTGTTGATACAATTCTTCTACTTCAGCATCCCATTGTACTGGCGTTATTTTTTTAAATAAAAAAGAATGGTCTTTATGTATTTTTTGCTGTAAAAAACGAAGATCTTCTTGCCATTGTGATTTAGAAATAGGTTGTTGAGCAGGTAATTGTGAAAACAATAATAATAGCAGTAAAGTTGTTGTTTTTTTCATGGTATTCATTTCCTTTTAAGTTTATTATACCACAAATATTGTTTTATTTAATACTTAAGAATAGTCGTTTCTATTGAAACGTAGTTTTTACCACTTGAAACGTTATAAAAATCATTATTGGTTCATCCATTGCTTAAAATCACTAGTTTTTTGTCTACTTACAATAAACTCTTGATCTCTTGGATTTGCAATAGATAACTTCACACGATGGTTAAAATAAGGATCTATTTTTTCTATAGCTAGTTTTGCGATAATTTGACCACGGTTAATCCTATAGAACTTAGTTTCATCTAAAGAATTGAATAGTTGATCCATAGTTTCATCAATAATATACCTTTTATTCTGCAGTGTTACGCCAAACGTAATACTATCTTGAGAATATATGTATACCAATTCTGAAATTCTAATCTGTACAAAACCACTTCCCTCTTTCACTAAAATACCGGATCTTTTTTGAGGCGCTTGGACACTATTTAGAAGTTCTTTTAAAATTAAAGGCTCAATAACCTTATTTGAATTTGACTTTTTAAATTTAGTTAATGCAGCTTGTAAATCATTTTGTTGTATTGGTTTTAATAAATAGTCTACACTATTTACTTTGAAAGCTTGAATAGCATATTGATCGAAAGCGGTAGTGAATATAATAGGTGCTTCCACATGGGTATTCTGAAAAATTTCAAAACTTAATCCATCAGCCAATTGGATATCCATAAATACTAAATCTGGTAAATTATTATTCTTAAACCAAAGTATAGCATCTTCTACTGTATCAATAATGTCTAACAATTCAAAATCAAAATTACTTTTTTGTAATAAGTTCTCTAACTGCCTAGCAGCACGAGGTTCATCTTCAATTATTAATATTTTCATAGTCTTTATTTTTGATCTGATATTTGTAGTAAAGGTAATGAAACAGTGAAGTATTCATTATCATTATCAATTATAACCGGTTTATTGCTAAGTAAGGTGTATCGTTTTTCAATATTTTTTAATCCTATTCCTGTAGATGGTAATTGTGTTGATTTTTGCTGAATTTTATTTCGAATAATTAACCTATTCTCTTTAGTTTCAACTATTATTTTTAAAGGCTTATTTCTAGAAACTACATTATGTTTAATCGCATTTTCTACTAAAAGTTGTAAGCTCATCGGAACGATCATTTTATATAACTTAGGTTCCTCTATTTCAAATTGAACTTGTAGATTATCGCCAAATCGTTCCTTTTGAATATGGATATAAGCATTCACAAATTTGAGTTCTTCTTGTAATGAAATTAAATTAGCATTACTCGACTCTAGTATAAATCGATATACATCTGACAAATTATCTACAAAAGCTTTTGCATTTTCCTTAGGATCTTGATCAATAATATCACGCAATGTATTTAAACTATTAAACAAAAAATGAGGACGAGCTTGATTTCTAAGTGTATCTAATTGTGCTTGGATTATCACTTGTTTTGTTTGTTCTTCTTCTCGTATTGAGTTTTTAAGGCGGATATGGTAATAAATAGCTTCATATATAGCCATATCCATTACCACTATAATTATTACAGGTAAAAGTACCTTAAACTTCATGGAATAGGTAGAATTTATATCAAAAAGTCTAAAAAATAGCGTTAAAAAACTTCCTCCTAAATAATCAACTGTCAAGATTATCGCGATGATGGCAAAGAATAGAAAAATAATACGTTTAAAATCATCTTTAAAATCAAGAAATCTTATTCTCAAAAAAATTAAAACAGCTCTAATGATAAGCCAGTCTAATGCAGTAAAAAATAAACAAGAAACCCATCTGATCAGTAAGATTATCGGTGGGTTTTTTAACGACATGTCATTAAAAAGAAAAGCCGTAATAAAGCTAATGAGAAAAATTCCAATAACACTAAACCAAAAATCATTAAATCCTAAATATTCTATGCGTCTTTTTATATTGAATACTTTCATTGGTTATACTCTAATTAATGGAATACCCTGTTTGGCTTGGTAAAATACAAAACCAATCCAAGATGCGTATAATAATCCAAATATAGTAACAGCAATAATTTGATTTTTAGCATTCGTTTTCCATTTTTTTGACAGTATAAATGCAAATATTGGAATAAGCTGTATACCGTGTAAACCAAAGAAATGTGCTACTCTTAAATCTCCTGCAATAGTACTCCAATTTACTAAAGGTAAGCCTGCACCACCATCTGCCACTCCAATACTATGAGACAATTGACCAATCATTTGTCCTCCTACCCAACTACCAAAAATCATAATTATAAACCCTAATAATATGGCCCATTGTATTGATTTTTTCGTGTTTAATTTTAATCGTATAGTCTCGATCACAAGCAAAACCATAATAATTACATTTACTGCAATTAACAACCCCATAATACCGAAAAGAACACCATCTAAAACTGAAGATTGGTTATAATGTGATTTAACACCACGGGCTCCTTGCATTACAATAATTGCTGTTTCAAAAAAAATAGTAAAAGAAGACAAATTATTAATGATATTCTTTTTTCTTTTAGAAAACGGATATAACGTGATGAGAAAACCTATAGTTAAAAGAAATATTCCATCTGATATCAAAAATTTTAAGGGTTTAATCCAAACACTTATCCCCATTAAAGTTCTTGTGTCTACAAAAAGTTCAATTAATGCTACTATAGCGAATAAGAAATGAATCATTACAATTCCATACAGTATTGGACTCTCTTTTTTTACGGTAGTAAATACTTGTTTAATATACTTCATATTACTTTTCTTGAATGCTTTTAGTAGTTTTAATAATCATAAACAATAAAAAACCAATAGGCCCAAACATGAAAGTACCAAATAAACAAGGTGCCATAAGTACTTGGTGAATATTCAATTTTTTATTCAAATCCAGCATCCACATCCCTATCAATAAATCAAAAGCCAAGTAATGTACCGATCCAGCTAATACTGCATTTTCTACAGTAAATAATTCCATTACGGATCCAAGACTCCCAAAATCCATCATTCCTCCCTCTCGTATGGCTATGAATATATAAATAGCATAGATTACTGATAATAACAGAGGAATAATTTTAAAATCAATTAAGAACCTGGTTACTGACCATTTAGGTAAAAAGATCATTAAAATCCACATAGGCATAGTAAGCATACCTGCGATTGAAAAAACTTCTGTTGGTGTCATAAATATATTTTTTTGATTAATAGATGGTTAAATATCAGACTATTTTGAAATATTTGAGATATAAAATTTTGAATTGTCGTTAAACTTAGTTGAAATGCAATCAAACAACTATAAAAATAGTTTTATTACTATTTTTATAGTTATACAAAAAATATTTATATATTTGTACTATGAATGAACTAACTAAAGCTGAAGAGCAAATCATGAAATATGTATGGAAATTAGACAAAGTTTTCTTAAAAGACATTGTAAATGAATTTCCTGAACCTAAACCTGCTTATACAACAATTTCAACTGTAGTGAGAGTTTTGGTTAAAAAGAATTTTTTAAAATTCGAAACTTATGGTAAAGTTCGTCAATATTATCCTGCTATTTCAAAGGAAGTATATTTTAGAAATCATATGAAAAATGTAATTGGAAACTTTTTCAATGGTTCTACAAGTAAGTTTGCCTCTTTTTTTACATCAGATGAAGATTTAAGCTTAACTGAATTGGAACAAATGAAAAAAATGTTAGAGGATAAAATTGATACATTAAAGGATAAAAATAAATAGTATGCTTTTATATCTTATACAGGTAACTGTAGTTTTTGGTTTACTATATCTTTTTTATGTTTTGTTTTTAAAATCACATACCTTTTATGGTATCAATAGAGCAATTTTATTAACAATCATTCCTTTATCTATTTGTCTACCTTTATCAAATACTTTACTTCCTCAATTAAGTCAAGTTATTGTAGAGGTTCCTATCTTAGAAGAGGTAAACTCATACAGCTTTGAGCAAAATACTACTGTTCAACAAGTCAAACAAAAGTTTACTGATATTAATTACCATCAGTTTTTACTAGTAATTTATGTTTTAGGGGTAATCATAAGTATTTCAAAATTTTTTTTTAGCGTTTTAGAGTTAATTCGTTTACAGAAAAATACTGCAAAAAAACAAGGTAATGGCTATCATTTAGTCTTTATAGATACTAAAGAAATATTCTCCTTTATCAATTGGATTTTTATCCCCAAAAAAATGAAGCATAACGATCTAATTGTTGCTCATGAAAAAGCTCATATAAGACTCAAACACTCTTATGATATCCTTTTTTATGAAATCTATTTTTCGTTTTTTTGGTTTAATCCATTGTCATATTTCTACAGAAAATCAATTAAATCCATTCATGAGTTTCAAGCAGATAAAGCTGTCCTAACTTCTAACGTTAAGCCTTCAATGTATTTGAAATTGTTAATGGATACCATTGATAATCAAAAAACAAATAACGCTTATAATTATTTTAATAACCCAATTTTAAAACAACGAATTGTCATGATTACTAAACAAAAATCAAATCAATTACATAAAATAAAGTACTTTTTATTATTACCTCTGTGTCTGATTTTAGTTTCTGCATTCACAACACCAATAGAAGAAATTCCATTTAATATTCCTATTGGAATGAAACGTACTTATAATACGCCTCCTTCTTTATTTCCATTACAAAATACTTCTGCAGAAAATATAACGGCTTACTTTGGTCAGAAAGGTAGACATCCGAAAGTAAATAAAGGTGTTATTCACACAGGTATAGATATTAAAGCTAAAATAGGAACTCCTGTAATAGCTACTGAAAACGGGGTTATTGCTAAAGCAAGCTCTGAAGGTGTTTGGGGGAATTTAATTATTATAATTCATGATAATGGCTATGAAACCTGGTATGCGCATTTGGATAGTTTTAAAGTAACTCAGAATACTAAAGTTAAAAAGGGAGAGGTTATTGGCTATGTAGGAAATACAGGAAGATCTACTGGTCCTCATTTACATTATGAAGTAAAGCAAAATGGTAAACATTTAGATCCTTTAGATTTTATAGAATAGCGAAATGCTATTCTATAAAGTTTAATTTATCAAAAGTTTTTTCAGCTTGTTATGAATATGATTATAATAATCCCTTACTATTCCAGTTGCCTACTAAATACTTTCAATTATCAGTAATAATAAACGGAAATACTAAAAATAAACAATCACATTTTAAAAGTCTATGAAATATTGAAGTACTCAAAATAAAGTTAAAAAAATTAGCATAATGTCTAAGTTTACTATTTTTAAAGTCATTTATATTAAGTATTTTGGTTGTTTGAATTTGAATTAACAAGTGTTCCCAATGACGTATTGGTTGCTAAACCATAAAAAATTAAAATTGGTATGTTTTTTTGTGACATTATTGTTGTCTGTGAATCAAGTGTTCAGTCTTGACTTTCAATCAGATGATATTAATGTATTGAACTTAGAAAATACTGTTTTTAATAATGATACTCAGATTAAATTAGAATCTGATTGGGAATTTTATTGGAGTGAATTCATAGAACCAGGTCAATTTAAAAATAAAACGTTTATAAAAGTTGGTACTGACAGCTGGACAAAATATACATCTCCTCAAGGTAAAAAATTTCCTTCTTTTGGTTATGCTACCTACAGATTACAGTTTACCATTCTTAAAAACACACCACCTCTTTCTTTATACATACCTAAATTATATTCCTCGTCTAAATTATGGATTAATGGAAAACTAATATCAGAAATCGGTCATGCTGGCGTTTCAGAATCAACAACTTTGCATAGAAGGTTTTCTCAAATGATTCCTTTACATACCAACGAAACAAATTTTGAAATTGTAATTCAAGTAGCAAATTTTTATCATAATAAAGGAGGAATTAATGAAGCTTTAATTGTTGGACCTAGTAATTATCTTAATTATAAAAAATCAGTTAGAATTATAGCTGATGTACTTTTTATAGGTTGTCTGAGTTTTATTGGGATTTTCTTTCTTATTTTCTTTTCGATGTATTGGAATAAAGATAAAGCCATACTATATTTTGGTATTGCCTGTGTTTTTTTAGCTTACATGGGTTTAAGTGATCGATACGCACCTTTTGCCACTATTTTTAAAACTGCAAGTTGGTGTTTATTAACTAAAATAGAATACGTGTCTTTATTTTTGGCAGGTACTAGTGCTAGTTTATTTTTCTCTGTAATTTTTTCCGACTATGTACATCAATGGTATATAAAAATTTTAAAATATGGCTTTTTGCTATTAAGTGCTCTTGTAATTGTATTACCACCACCCTATTTTACTCAATTAATATTACCTTTTTTGATATATATGATTGTAAATATCATTTATGTTGTTTTTACTATTATGAAAGCAATCACGGGTAATCGTCATGATTCTATTTTAATGTTAGCAAGTACATTATTAGGTTCAATTGTATTTTCATTCCATATTTTTTTCTTCATTGGAGAAAGAGGTCATGCTATCATATATGTAAATTTTGGTTATGTAGCCATTTTCTTGTTATTGTCTATGTTACTTATGGCTAGATTTTCTGATTCTTTTAAAGAATTGGAAATCGCTAAAGAAGTTGAAGTTGATCAAAAAAAGCAACTTTCCGTAAAATCTCAAGAACTTTCTAAAATGAATATAGAACTTAAAGAAAATTTGCGTCAATTAGAAAGCTCTAATGCAGAATTAGATAGTTTTAATCATATTGTATCACATGATCTAAAAGCACCGCTTATAGCCATGCATACTTTGGTAACTTTTATTGAAGAAGATTTAGATACTAAAATAAATGAAGAGACTGAACAGCATTTTGTGTTATTAAAAGATAGAATTAGCAAAATGAATGCTTTAATTAACGGTTTATTAGCATATTCTAAAGCTGCCAAAGGCAATAAAGGAAAAGAAATTTTTAAACTAAATGATTTATTACAAGAACTTAATGATGTTGTAAATCATAAAAATGAAAATACTATTATTTTCCCTAAAAGTAATATCGAGATTTATACCAATAGAATTGAACTAGAACATGTATTTCAAAATTTAATTAGTAATGCTATTAAGTACAATGATAAAGAGAAAGCTATTGTTACTATAGATGTAGAAGAGTTTCCTAAACAATATGTATTTTCAGTAAAAGATAATGGTCCAGGTATCGATCCTCAATATCATACAAAGATCTTTGAAATGTTTAATAAATTAAACGATAATGACGAAATTGAAAGTACAGGTATTGGACTTTCAATCGTTAAAAAACTAGTTTCAGAAAATCAGGGAACTATATCTGTGGAATCTAAAAAAGGTATAGGCACTACAATTAAATTTTCATGGAAGGCCTAATAAATACTATACAAGCGTACTGAATACCTCAATACATTAAAACTAGTTATTCCTCATTTTTTATAGTAATTAAATATACTTTTCCTCCATACATTGATTCTAATTGATATGTATCATCTTTAGCCACTATTTCAAGAAATACTTTACTTTCTAACATATCAGCATTATCAACATAAATAATGGTCTTTTTATGAAAATTAGGCTCTAATAATTTAAAAACTGGTAGGTATAGATCTTTCCAACCATCTAAAACCAGCAGATCAATTGAAGAAGCATAATTTTTTAATGTTTGTAATGCATCTCCTATTCGAACTTCTATATAATCATTTACACCTGCCTTTTTAAAGTTTTCTATGGCTTTTAGAGCTTTGCCTTCTATTAATTCAGTGGTAACTATATTACCCTTGGTTTCGATAATTCCTTGTGCTAGAAATAATGTTGATATTCCGAAAGAAGTACCAAATTCTACAATATTTTTGCATTGCTCCTTTTTAATAAGTGTAACTAAATCTTTTCCTTGTTCTCTAGAAATGGATAAATATACCTCTTTAAAATCTTCAGGTTTAAGCGGTCTAAAAACTCTTTTAGCGACACTTTTAACCATTTTTATGTAATCATTTTTAGAATCATTATATAATTCTTCTATTGTATTTTCTATTGCATTTAATTCAGCCATACTTTTTTGATTAAAAAAGGAGCATCTTCATTTAGATGCCCCTTTTTATAGTTATACTACAATCTAAACTTAAAACTTTCCATTTTCGTTCTTCCACTCTGATTTTGGTGGAATTGGAGCAATCACATCCCAATGTTCAACAATCTGACCATTTTCCAATCTAAACAAATCGTAAAAAGAAGTAAGCTCTCCTTTTCCGAATTTTCCTTCGCTCATTGTTAATACAAAATTACCTTGGCCTAATACTTTGTGTAGTTTAGTATACTCCATTATTAATCCATTTTCAGCAAAGTATTTCATTGCTGCTCCAAAGCCTTCTAAACCATCTGCTACAGCTGGATTATGTTGAATGTATTTTTTAGGATTTATGTATGTGGTTAGTTTATCCATTTCATGTCCTAATAATACTTTCTCTATAAATTCTTTTACTGTATTTTTATTAGCTTCAGTTTTGTCTAAATCAGTAATTTCAGTAGCTCCATCAAATTGAGTTCTTCCACTAGGATTAGGTTTTTGAGTTTCTAATAAATTATCCCAGTGTTCTACTATTTTCCCATTTTCAAAACGAAAGACGTCAAAACCTGCTTTAGGACCAAAAAAATCATATTCTGTATGTGTAAATACATAATCTCCATCTTCAAATGCTCTAACTACATTAGCTTTGAATCCTTGTGGTGGGGCATGTTGCATTACTTCTCCAAACCCTTGTAAACCATCTGCTACGGCTAAGTTATGTTGAATGTATTTTTCAGGATTAATATAAGAGATTGGTTCTTTAGCCCCTGTATTAAAGCTATTTAATAAGGCTACTACTTTGTCTTTGTTTGATAATTCCATGTTGTTGTTTTTTATAGATTTAATTGTTGAAAAACGATTCATTCGGATAGATGACTGATCCATCATTCCCATAAATTCTTTAGCAATGGGTTGAGACATAAAAGATTGTAATACATTATCTGAGTTTTCTTTGGTATCCCAATACACTAAAACAATTTGCTCTCCTTTATCATTTTTCCCAACAGCTCTTTGTAAAAAACCTTTTTGTTTACTTGTAAAAGCTGTTTCTACTTCTTTGTTGGTTGCATTGAACTTTTCAATGTCTACATCAGAATTCGTATTAAACGACATAATTTCTACAAATTCACTACCATCTGCTTTAAACTCATCGGTAGTAACATATCTATTCATTTTCATTGTAGAAGGATCAATCATAGCTGCATAACCAGCTACAGAAGTATCTCCCATAAATTTTTGCATAGATGCATCCGCATCCGGTAGTGTTTCCCAATATACTATAACAGTATATTCACCATTTCCGTTTGTAGTACTTTCTCGTTTAATAAACCCTTTTTGCTTACTAGTAAAATTATTTTCAACTTCACTATCTAGCGTATTAAAAGTTTGATTATTAGTAGTAGATTTAGTTTTAAATGTAGTAACTTCTACTATTACTTCTTTTTTTGGAGTTTCACAACTACTTAGTCCTAAAACTATCGACATAATAAGAATCTTTGAAAAATTTTTCATTTTAATGTTTGGATTGATTTAAACTTTAAAATTCAAGAAAAAGTTTTAACAATTAATGGTGAAAGTTGCGCTAATAATAGTAAAAGTGAACCCTAATAACCAATTTGACAAACCTTTTAAATAGTATTGATTTTCAAAATATTAAATCAAGTTATTTAAAGTTTAAAAATTTCATTTTAACGGTATTTTAATTATACTACAAAATTGAAATTTTTATAGAGCATGTTAGTTATCAAACTAATGATAAAAATGGTAAAAGTGTAACTTTTTATATTTTATTTCTGAATTGAATTGGAGTCTGAAGTGTATTACGTTTGAAGAATTTAACCATATTTGAAGGCTCATCAAAGCCAGTTTTATAACTAATTTCTTTTATCGATAATGATGTAGATACAAGATATCTTTTGATTTCAACGGTAACAAAATCGTCAATAAACTCTTTAACTGTTTTTTTTGTTAACTCCTTAACTATTTCATTTAAAAGCTTGTATGAAATGTTTAATTTAGATGCATAATACCTTGAACTTCTAGTAGTAGAATACTCATTTTCAATAAACTCTATAAATCTATTAAAAATAACTATTCTATTCGTTTTAATTTGTGTGAAAGAACGTTTTTGTTGTACCCTTTCAGCTTTAAGAAGAAATAAATGAAGTAAAGTACTAAGTATTTCTTTTTTAGCAAATAATTCTGAATTCGTATATTCTTTATATAGTTGTTTAATTAAATTACTAAAGTCATCTTCTTCAATTTCATTACCATTGATAGCTGGATTTTCTAAATGGTAATTATATAACCTATTCAATTTAATGTTTTCAGATAAAAAAAATCTTTTTTCTAAAAAATTACTGTTTAAAACAATACAATAACCTTCTGCTAATTCTAATTTCTTGGTGAAGTGGTGTACTTGATTTTTGGCTATAAATAAAATACTTCCTGCTGTTAAATTGTAGTATTTAAAATCCACATAATGTTCATATGCATCTTTTGTGACATATAAAATAAGGTAAAATTTTATTTTATGTGATTTATAAGGATCATGGTTATTTATCTTCTCAAGTTTACTGAACGTTTCCTTGAGAGTCATTACTTCTATATCAAAAACTCTTTTTGTGTCAAAATTTATTCTTGGAAGCTTTTTTTCCATAGTATAAAGATATAAGTAAGAGTTTATTTAGCAAATTAATTTGGTTATAGATAATTCCAGTTGAACTTTTGAAATAGTTCTAACCAATTTTCTGGAAGTTTCGCCTTTAAATTTAATTCTTCATTTAAAAAAGGATGTACAAAATTAAGTTCGTTTGCATGTAAAAATAAATTAAACCAACCAAAATTATCTTCAAACATGGCATTATGATTTTTATCTCCATATTTACCATCACCAATTAGTGGATGGCTAATTTTATTCATATGAATGCGTAGCTGGTGTAATCTTCCTGTTTTTGGAGTTAGTTCTACTAAGCTATACCTAGAAGTGTCATATGGTTTAACAGGTACGTTTAAGGTTATATTTTGTAATGTTTTTAAATGTGTTTCTGCTTCTTTATAAACCTTACTATCTTTTCCTTTTACAGGAGAGTCTATAACTCTTGTATCAGGAGAAAACCCTCTAACAACTCCTAAATACTTTTTTTGTATTTCGTTTTCTGTAAACAACTTTTGAAACTTAGCTACATGCTGTGTTTCTTTACTTAATAAAATTATTCCTGAAGTACGTCTATCTAGTCGATGTACGGGGTAAAATTTCTCTTGGAATTGTATATCTAATAATTGTAGTAAAGATGTTTCTTCTCTTACATTTCTTGAATGAAATGCATGATGTACAACCATGTCATTTGGTTTGGTTACACAAATACAAAAGTCATCCTCGTAAATAACTTCTAGAGTTAAATTTCTCATTTAAATTAATACCTATAAAAAAACCGTCTATAATACAAAAGTAGTATTAAGACGGTTATAAAATTTTTAAATTATGATTTAGAAATCTTGGAAGATTGCATGCATCATTCTCTTTTTATCATTGATGCTTTCTTCTAAAGAAATCATAGTTTCTGTTCTATTTACGCCGTGAATTTCATCTATTTTGTAAATAATATCTTTAGCATCATTAGTATCTTTGGCTCTAACCTTACAGAAAATATTATACTTTCCAGCAGTTACATAAGCAACTGTTACATTAGGAATTAAACGCAAATTATCAATAACATGTTGTGTCATAGAAGTTTTCTCTAGGAAAATTCCAACATGTGCAATAAATGCATATCCCATTTTTTCGTAATCTAAGGTTAATGTAGAACCTTGGATAATACCTTCATCTTCCATTTTCTTAACACGAACGTGTATAGTACCTGCTGATACTAATAATTTTTTCGCTATGTCAGTAAATGGTGTACGCGCATTCTCGATTAAAATATCTAATATTTGATGATCGATTTCGTCTAATACAAATTTCTTCATTTTTTAATATAATTCATAGTATTCAACAAAAGTATAAATTATTTTCAATCAATAGTGATTAAATATAGACAAAATTTAATATTTAATAAAAATTTAATGATCGCAATCGATTTCGTGGTGTCCAATATACCCATCAAGATCACCTTCTTTATGTTTATTTAACATGGAAGTAAATTGATTATCAATAATTTTATCTTCATACTGAAAAGCAACATCATTTTTATTTTTATTTCTATGGATAACATCAAAAAATATTTTGTTGTTATTAGGTATAGAAAAATATTCAGTGTGATCAGAAAAATCATTTGTACAAGCTATATGCAATATTCCTTGAATTAATGCATAGAAATTAAATTTCCTAGCCTCTTCCCGAACATAATCGTTTGTAAAATGACCTGCTTCTATTAAAATAGTGTTATGCCCTAGTTTTTGAAAATTATCTCCAGTTGCTGTTGGATAAAATTCATCACTATATCGTCCTACATGGTTAGGAATAATCTCTTGTAGTAAATTATTCATTGCTACAATTACATTCATAGTCTCTTTTCTACCTGTAGTAATTTCTCTTGTAATTTCTTCTGATGGTGCTAAAAATGATATAGTGGCTGGATTTTTGGTACCTTCTACTCCAAAAATAGTACGCTGATCATGAAGGTTAAAACAAAAATGAGGATTAAAATTATCTAAAGTAGTTCTCAAAAGTTTACTTTCACATGCTTGAATATCTACAGCATCACGATTCAAATCTATTTTTTTAGCATTCACTCTTGTATATGCTAATGCACCATCTGGATTTAGCATAGGAATGATTACTATAGAACAATTATCAAGAATAGTTTTAGTTATTTGATGTTCTTTAAATTGATCTAAAAAATTGAAAAAGTCAAATAATGCCTTGGTTCCTGTACTTTCGTTACCATGCATTTGACTCCATATTAATATTCGCTTCTCTCCTTTTCCTATTTTTAACTTGTATATATCTCTATTTTCTTCAGATTTACCTAATGGTTCTATCTGGAATATAGTTGTATTTAAATTCTCGATTAAAGGCTTGATATGAGGTAAAGTAATCCATTTTCCAAATAAAGAATCTTCTTTTATTTGTGAATATATTTCCTCAAGAAAATTGATATTGATATTTTTTGTCATACTTAAATTGAAAACCAGTTTTTAACTAATTCTTGCTCAATAGGTTTTACTGATTTATGGATGTAGTCATTTTTGATGGGATCATATTGATAGTCTTTTGACCATTCTTTTATATGTTCAGATACACTTTTAAGTGATTCGCATATGTAAGTCAGTTCTTCAGATGCAATTGTGGGATGTATTGATAGGCGAACCCAGCCAGGTTTTTCAAAAGAACAACCATCTAAAAGTAATTCTTTTATTGATTTCGATTTACTTTCAGTAACATTTAATAAAAAATGCCCGTAAGTACCTGCACAAGAACATCCGCCCCTAGTTTGTATACCAAAACGATCATTTAATACTTTTACTATTAAATTGTAATGATATTTTTCAAAATAAAAGGAAAATATACTTAGCCGTTCTTTATGCTTTGGAGCTAGTATGTGTACTCCTTCTAAATTTTCTAGACAATTGAATATTACTTTATTAATTTCATCTTCCCTTTTTTTGATATTCTCAGTACCCATTTGATCTTTTAGCTGCATAGCCAAAGCAATTCGTATGGTTTGTAAAAATGCTGGGGTACCTCCGTCTTCCCTAGTTTCAACATCATCTATGTAATCATTCTGTCCCCAAGGATTTGTATAAGTAACAGTTCCTCCACCAGGATTATCAGGTACCATATTTTTATATAGTTTTTTATTAAAAATAAGTACTCCAGAACTACCTGGTCCTCCTAAAAATTTATGAGGAGAAAAGAAAATAGCATCTAAATATTCATCCTCATTATCAGGATACATATTAATATCTACATATGGTGCAGAACAAGCAAAGTCCACAAAACATAGTCCATTATACTTATGAATTAACGCTGCAACTTTATGATAATCTGTTTTTATACCTGTTACATTAGATCCAGCAATAATTGAAGCTATTTTTATAGGGCGATCTTGATATTTTTGAATTGTTTTTTCAAATATATCTAAACATATTAATCCTTCATTATTACATTCTACGACTTCAACATCTGCTATAGTTTCTAACCACGAAGTTTGATTAGAGTGGTGCTCCATATGACTAATAAAAACAATTGGTCTTTTGTCTACAGGAATTTCTGTATGATCCTTTAAGTTTTCAGAGACTTTTAGCCCTAAAATTCGTTGAAATTTATTTACAACTCCAGTCATTCCAGAACCTTCTGTGATTAGCACATCATCTTTAGAAGCATTTACATGTTCTTTTATAATCTTTCTAGCTTGATGATATGCCAATGTCATAGCTGCACCTGTTGTAGATGTTTCAGTATGTGTATTGGCTACAAAAGGACCAAATTTATTAATTAATTTTTCTTCTATTGGTCTATATAATCTTCCACTAGCTGTCCAATCGGTGTATAATAATTTTTGAACACCGTACGGAGAAGTAAATTCTTGATCTATTCCTATAATATGTTTTCTAAACTGTTGAAAATAGTGCTCTAAATTCATAATTTTTCTACTTATATAAACGAATTTCTGTAAAAAAAATGGATTGACATATAATCTATACTAGATTTAACAATCCTAGTAAAATAGTATGGAAATTAAAAACCCCGCAATTGCGGGATTTTTTAACTTATATAATTTCTTTTATTTCCTTAATAAATCGTTTAGCTAAATCATCAGCTTTTTCTTGTGACTTTGCTTCGGTATATATTCGGATAATAGGTTCTGTATTAGATTTACGTAAATGTATCCATTCTTGAGCAAAATCAATTTTAACTCCATCTATAGTGTTCACATCCTCGTTTTTATATTTATCTGCCATTGTCGCTAAAATTTTGTCAACATCTATTTGAGGTGTTAATTGAATTTTATTCTTACTCATAAAATAACTTGGGTAACTTTCTCTAAGTTTTTTACAAGATATTTTTTTATTTGCTAAATGTGATAAAAACAAGGCTACACCTACTAAAGAATCTCTACCATAATGCGACTCTGGATAGATAATACCTCCATTACCTTCTCCTCCTATTACCGTGTTGGTGTCTTTCATCATTTGTACTACATTCACTTCACCAACAGCACTTGCGGTATAAGTACCTCCATGAATCTCAGTAATGTCTCTTAAAGCTCTTGAAGACGATAAATTAGAGACTGTATTTCCTCCTTTATTTTTACTTAATACATAATCTGCACAAGCTACAAGTGTGTATTCTTCACCAAACATAGAACCATCTTCACAGATTAATGCTAAACGATCAACATCAGGATCAACAACAATACCTAAATCAGCTTTCTTTTTGACAACTAATTTTGAAATATCAGTTAAATGTTCTTTTAAGGGTTCAGGATTATGTGGAAACTCTCCATTAGGCTCACAATATAATTCTATACACTTTACATTTAATGCTTTCAATAAAGCAGGAATAGCAATTCCTCCAGTAGAGTTTACACCATCTACAACAACTTTAAATTTTGCTTTTTTAATTGCTTTTTTATCAACTAAAGGAAGTTTTAAAACTTCTTTTATATGTTTTTTTATATAATTTTTCTTTTTTCTATATACTCCTAAATCATCTACTTCAGCAAAGTTAAAATCTTCTTTTTCTGCTATTTCAAGAATTTTTTCACCATCTTGTCCACTTAAAAACTCTCCTTTTTCATTTAATAGCTTTAATGCATTCCATTGCTTAGGATTATGTGAAGCTGTTAAAATAATTCCTCCATCAGCATTTTCTATTGGTACTGTTATTTCAACAGTAGGAGTTGTAGATAAACCTAAGTCAATGACATCTATTCCTAGACCTATTAAAGTATCAGATACTAGTCCACTTATCATTTTTCCGGAGATTCTAGCATCTCTACCAATCACAATCTTTATAGTTTCTTTTTCTGAGTTTTTATTTTTTATAAATGTTCCATATGCAGCAGCAAATTTCACTGCATCTACTGGAGTTAAATTATCACCGGTGTTTCCACCTATTGTTCCTCTAATTCCAGATATAGATTTAATTAATGTCATGTCTTCCTTCTATTTTTAGCAAATATAAAACTTCTTATTTTTAAGTATAAAAAAACACTGCAAAAGCAGTGTTTACTAATTTTTCAAGGTGATTGTTTTTATAAACTAAACATCACTCCTGCATTTAAGAATCCTCCTGAATCTACTCCACTATACGAAGCTCTTAAAGCAATATTACTTTGTAATTTATATTCAAATATAGGTCTGAAATAAAAACCATTTCCAGCATTGTTAATTCCTATTGCATATCCCATATCTAAACCTAAATCAATTTTATCAGTAGCTTTAAATCTTCCTGCTCCAGCTAACGGAAGAATAATTGAATTTCCTGTTGTAACCACAGCTAAACCAGTTGCAGCACCAACATCAAATCTGCTATCTACATTGAATAAATAGTCTACATCACCTCCTATAACAAAAGATGAATCACCACTTCCTGTAGTAAAACCTATATTTGCTCCAATTCTTAATTTTCCATCTTGTGCAAAAGCACTAGACGCCATAGCTAAAAAAGCTACTAAACATAAAATTTTTTTCATTTGTTTTTAATTTTAGATTCGTTTAGTAAAACGACAAATTTGGTACCAAAGTATAACTTTTTATCAATAAAAAAAACCATTACTAAAAAAGTAATGGTTTTTATAAATTTATAATGAAAAAGGTGATTATTTACCTTGTTCCATTTTCTTCTTTAATTCAGCTAATCCTCCGATATCACCTAAAGTAGTTTTTTCAGATTCTTGAGCTTTCTTAGCTGCTGCTTTCACATTTCTTTGCTCTTCTTCTCTGAAGATAGAAGTATGAGAAACAACAATCTTACGGTATTCTTTGCTGAATTCAGTAACAACAAATTCTACAGTATCTCCTTTTGCTAATTTACCACCGTCTTCTTTTTCTAAGAAACGAGAAGGTGCAAATGCTTCAACTCCATCTTCAAAAGTAACTGTAGCTCCTTTATCATTCTTAGCAGTAATAGTACCTTCAAATTTGTTTCCGATAGCATATTTAGCTTCATGAGCATCCCAAGGATTATCTTGAGTTTGCTTGTGTCCTAAGTTTAACTTACGGTTTTCAACATCTAATTCTAATACTTGTACAGCTAATTTATCACCTACAGTAACAAACTCTGATGGGTGCTTAACTTTCTTAGTCCAAGATAAATCAGAGATGTAAACTAATCCATCAATACCTTCCTCTAATTCAACAAATACACCAAAGTTAGTATAGTTACGAACAGTTCCTTCGTGTTGAGAACCAACAGGGAACTTAGAAGTAATATCTGTCCATGGATCTGGGTGTAATTGCTTCATACCTAAAGACATCTTACGCTCTTCTCTATCTAAAGTTAAGATTTGAGCTTCAACTTCGTCACCTACTTGTACGAAATCTTGAGCTGAACGTAAGTGAGTAGACCATGACATTTCAGATACGTGGATTAATCCTTCTACTCCATCTTCTACTTCTACAAACGCACCATAGTCTGCTAATACAACTACTTTACCTTTTACTTTATCTCCTACTTTTAAGTTAGAATCTAAAGCTTCCCAAGGATGAGCAGATAATTGCTTTAATCCTAATTGAATTCTAGACTTGTTATCATCAAAGTCTAAGATTACAACATTTAATTTTTGATCTAATTCAACAACTTCACTTGGGTGGTTGATACGAGACCAAGATAAATCTGTAATGTGAATTAATCCGTCAACACCTCCTAAGTCAACAAATACACCATAAGAAGTTACGTTTTTAACAACTCCTTCTAATACTTGTCCTTTTTCTAATTGACCGATGATTTCACGTTTTTGCTCTTCTAAATCAGCTTCGATTAATGCTTTATGAGATACAACTACGTTCTTAAATTCGTGGTTAATTTTAACAACCTTGAATTCCATAGTTTTTTCAACGTATTGATCGTAATCACGGATAGGCTTAACATCAATTTGAGAACCTGGTAAGAATGCTTCGATTCCGAAAACATCTACAATCATACCACCTCTAGTTCTACACTTTACAAAACCGTTAACGATTTCTCCAGTTTCATGTGCGTTGTTAACTCTATCCCAAGCTTTAATTACACGTGCTTTTTTGTGAGATAATACTAATTGACCTGAAGAATCTTCTCTTTTGTCAACTAATACTTCTACTTTATCACCCACAGCTAAATTTGGGTTATAACGGAATTCGTTTAATGAAATAACTCCTTCAGATTTAGAGTTGATATCAATAATGGCATCACGATCAGTTACTCGAACTACTTCACCTTCAATTACGTCACGCTCATTAACGAAACCTACAGTTCCTTCTAACGCTTTTTCGAATTCCTTTAATTTAGACTCATCAACTTCATCAATACCTTCTTCGTATTTATGCCAGTTAAAGTTTGCTAAAAATTCTTGTGGGTTAACTGCTTCTGCAGTTGTTTTTGTTTCTTCAGACATGTCTGAGAATAATTTTGTATCTTTTTGTTAGCCAGATTTTTAACGATACTAACGCCAAGAGAAATTAAACGTAAAAAAAATTTTGTAACACCTTTTTTAAATCTGCTCTCGTAAAAAGGAGTGCAAATTTACGTTTAAATATTAAGATTTCCTAAAAAAGTTTTGATTAAGAGTAACTTAAGTTATTTAAAACTACTCTTTTTTCCATTTTACTTGACCTTTTGTGATCTCATTGCCATAAGTTAAGTAGTGAGTTAAATGAAATTTTCGTCCTGTAATATCTTCTATTTCAATTTTTACAGTAAACAACCCCCATGTCCATAATACTAATTTACAATTAAAATTACCAGGAGTTCTCTCTATTACGCGTTCCCTATTC
Organism: Tenacibaculum agarivorans; assembly: GCF_001936575.1. Taxonomy (GTDB): domain Bacteria; phylum Bacteroidota; class Bacteroidia; order Flavobacteriales; family Flavobacteriaceae; genus Polaribacter; species Polaribacter agarivorans. Next base: position 142,927 of record NZ_MSMP01000003.1, on the reverse strand, counting down.
TTAAATGTTTTATGTAAATGATATGTCACTTTTTTTATGAATGGTAAATCATTACCTTCTAAATAGAGATTAACCTTATAAAACATGGTTTTCCCTTTTTTTCTAAAAAAAGCAATACCTTCTTTTCTTTCATTGGTATGAGGATTAAAAATTGAATCCTTAACTCTTATGTCGTATGTTCTTCTTTTTAAACTCATGGTTGCTCTTCTTCATCAAAGTTAATATCTGGATTTGGAGCAACTTGCATTTCCTCTTCAAAGATTTCATTTCTTACATTATCTTGAGTTTCTTCTTCCGTTGTAGATATTGATTCTTGTTTATTAGATGCAGATTCTCCAAAATAATAACCAATTACAGTTCCTAAAAGCCCCCCTAACGATGCAATAACTAATTGTAATGCTTCCATTTTTTCATCAAATTCAGGGGTTGTTGCCATAGAAAAAATGATGAGTCCAGTAAAAATCAATACAATTACCAATGCAAGTAAATGTTTAAAATCGCTTATTATTTTTACCAAAAATTGTGTAAAAACATAACTCATATCTCCATAGGCCGCCTGAGTTGCTTCGTCATTATCTAATTTACTAATGTTATATCTCCCCCATTTGAAAATTTTAGCTAACCAGTTTAGTGCATATATTGCAGAGAAAACTAATAAAATAAGCATTAGTATACCATTGGAGTGCGTTGATAAAAACGTGAAAAAATCTTCCATTTTATTATTTGGTTTAACTGGAAACTAATTTAATTAATAAATATCAGATGTTGTATACTATTTTCAATCTAAAATTTTTTAACTTTTAACTTCCTCAATTTTGACTTTAAACAAAGTTGTAAAAGCTTCAAATACTGCTGTTGATTCTTTTTTACGCACTGAGATGATGTACTGACAATTCAGTTCTAATTTTTGAGTAACAATAGTAATATTTCGTTCTTTTATAATACGTTGTACTTTATTCATCATATCATAGTCAAATGTCAGTTGATATTGAATATCAATTGTTTTTTCTATAATTTTTGAAGCTTCTAAAGCTAATTGAGCAGAAGTTCTATACGCATTAATTAAACCTCCTACTCCTAATTTTGTACCACCAAAATACCGAACAGAAATTACTAGAACATTTGTCAAATCAAAGGCTTGAATTTGCCCATAAATAGGTTGGCCAGCAGAATTATTTGGCTCTCCATCATCGTTTGCTCTGAATCGAATAGTATCGGTTCCTAGTTTCCAAGCATAGCAATGGTGACCAGCTGTGTGGTGTTTTTTTCTAATTTCTTCTAGTTTTATTTTAATATCATCCTCTGATATTACAGGAAAAGCATAACCAAAAAACTTACTGTTTCTATCTTTAAAGAGTGTTTCTTCTGATGGTTCTGTAATTGTTTTATAAATGTCTTTCTCCATTATTTAATCGTAATTAGAACAATACTCAAAACCGCTATTGCAATTCCTATCCAATTTCTTTTTTCTAATTTTTCATTAAAGAGAATTAATCCAGAAATGGTTGTTAATAAGACAATACAAACATTATTTATGGTAAACAAAATAGCACTATCAAAACCTTCTATTTTTAAAGCTCTAATTAAAAACTCGATAGAAAAGTAATTAGGTATTCCTAATACAATTCCTCCTACTATATTTCTGAAATTGAGTGTTATTCTACCTCGAATTCCCTGAATGATTACTGTGATCAAACCAAGTATGAAGGCTATACCAAAAATTGAAGCAGAAAATATAGATACTTGTGAAGAAGGAACAAAATTTACTTCGGCATATTTTAATAGAGTATCAATAGCTCCAGAACCTAAAAAAAGAATTGCAGGAAATAATAACGAGCTTTTATTTATATTGAGTTTTTCTTTTTTTACTGAGGTAAGATAAACAGCCAACAGCGCTAAAATGATACCCGTAACTTTAATGAAAGTAATTTTTTCATTGTATAAAATCACTCCAAAAATAATGGGTATGACTACTGCCATTCTTCCTGAAACTGAAGCAACTGAAAGTCCATTTTTTTGAGCTGTTAATCCCATTAAGTTAAAAATAGAAATAAATAATAAGCCTAATGCTACTGCCCCAAAAAACCAAGGTTGTTTTGAGATTTCAGTAACAGGAATTTTTATAGGAGAATATAAATAGCCAATTGTGAAAGCTACAATATAATTTACCACTATGGCTTGAAATGTATTGATTTTAAACTTTTCAAAAAGCTTGAAAATCACATATAAACCACTAGAAATTAAAATACTGAGTACTAAGTATATCATAAATTAAATTCTTCTCTACTCAATAGATTAACTACATCTTCACTCTTAGGGTCTATATTCCAAACTTTTATGCCTAGGCTACTAGCGGAATCAGTATTTTCCTTTGTATCATCTATAAAGAAAGTTTCTTCTGCTACTAAATCATTATTTTGCAGAACAAATTCATAAATATTAGTATTAGGCTTTCTTAAATTGATTTCATGAGATAAGTAAAATTGTTCATAACAATCTTTAAACTCATTATATAATTCACTTCCCCAATAGTCTTGAATCCATGAAATATGTAAATCATTAGTATTACTCAATAAAAATAGTCTGTATTGGTTTGATGCTACTAACTCTTTTAAAAAACTAAGTCTATATAACGGAAAGTCTAAAAGTATGGCATTCCAAGCATATATTAATTGCTCTTTTTCAATCTTAAATTCATTATGAAAAAAATCTACAAACTCTTGTGTAGTCATCAGCCCCATTTCATAATCATAATAAACTTTCATCATGTCCTCAGTAACATTTTCTACACCTAATTTTGCCAACTCCTTTAATGTAGCTTCTTTATCTAAATTGATGAATACATCACCAAAATCAAAAATGATATTCTTAATCATTATAATAATATTTTAAAATATTGTTTTCTATATGTTCTTCTCTTTTTACAGGATGATCTAATATAGGAGCATCTACTCCTGATTTAAAATATGAATCTCCTACAAAAACTTTAGCTTCATCCCAAAGATTAGCCTCTATGAAAGTTTGTAAGGTTTGTTTACCACCCTCTATAAAAACAGATTGAATTTTATGTTGTAGTAATACTTCACAAATTTGTGATGCAACGTTTGTTGTAAAATCTATTTCTTCTATAATGAGTTCTTGTTCATAATTAGAATCGGCTGTACGATATAATGCTACTTTTTCTGTAGAAGTTTTAATATCTGTAATTACAATAGTTTTTTGACTACCGTCTAACACATTCATTTTTTTAGAAATGCGTAAGTTTCTATCTAAAATAACTCTTACGGGATCATTACCAGTCCAACTACGGATATTCAATTTAGGATTATCACTAATTACAGTATTTGTTCCCACTAAAATAGCTTGTTCTTGAGCTCTCCATTTATGAACTAATTGCTTTGAATATTCATTAGAAATCCAAATAGGAGCTTGTTTCTCTTTTTCTAACGGAGCTATATAACCATTTTTAGTTTCTGCCCATTTTAAAACTATATAGGGTCTTTTTTTGTTTTGTACTGTAAAAAAACGTTTATGTTGTTCTTTGCATTCCTCCTCCAAAACTCCAACAACAACATTTACCCCATTATCTTTTAATCTTTTTATGCCTCTACCCGCTACAATACTGTGCGTATCAATAGTTCCAATCACCACATTTGGAATCTTTTTTTGGATTATTAAATCTGAACAAGGAGGGGTTTTTCCATAATGAGAACACGGTTCTAAAGTGACATACATTGTAGATGTTTTGAATAATGATTCATCTTTTACCGAACGAACAGCATTCACTTCAGCATGTGGTCCACCGTAAGCATCGGTAAACCCTTCTCCAATAATAACACCTTCATTCACAATAACCGCCCCTACTGACGGATTAGGTCGTGCAGTACCTATACCCTTTTCTGCCAATTCAAGACATCGACGCATGTATTTTTCCTCAAAAATCACAACTATAACTTAATTTTAATTTCTTCGGTTTTATCTACAGTATAGATGTTAGAAATTCCAAAAACTTTATATTTAATATCTCCTTTAAACTGAACTTTTAAATTATTATTTAAAATAGAGTTTAAAAGTCCACCTAGAATACCACCTTTATTATTGTCGAACACCTTATTTGCTGGTATAACAACATTCAATGGGATTTGAAATTCTTTATTGGCAGGTACTTTAAATTCATCTGAAGAAACTTGTGCTACTTCTGCCCCATTAACAATGACTTTAATTTCATCAGTCGATAATTTACCACCGATATCATTTTCATTTTTAAAATAAGCTTTAGCTTGTAATCTAACAGTATCTGACTTCAAGGAAACAAACTTAATATCGTCAACTTTTATAAAGGTTGGTTTCTTTTTAACAGAACAATTCATTAAAAAGAAGCATATAGCTATAAAATAAATTACTTTCTTCATTTGTTTTCTATACATTTGATACATCAAAAGTACCATTTTTACATTAAAATATGACCTTAAAAGACTTTAGAGCTTTTTTTAATAACCAACTCATTAATTTGTACCCTAAAAAAGAGGTTGATGCATTTTTCTTCAGAACAATCGAAGCGTTGTTACAACTAAAATTAATGGACTTTTTTACTAACGAAAATGAAATAATTAAAGAAAAAGATCTTCAAACTTTAAAAACAATTGTAAGTCGTTTACAAAAAGAAGAACCCATTCAATATATATTAGGTGCAACAGAATTTTATGGATATCAATTCAACGTAAATTCTAACGTCTTGATCCCAAGACCAGAAACCGAAGAATTGGTAAGTTGGGTACTTGAAGAAGTTAAAAACACAGAAGAAGAACTTAAGGTTTTAGATATAGGTACTGGATCTGGTTGTATTGCAATTACATTAAAAAAAGAATTGTCTTATTTAGAAGTTAATGCGATTGACATCTCTGAAAAGGCATTAGAGACAGCTAAAAATAATGCAAATTTTAATCAGGCAGATGTTAAATTTATTCAGCATGATATTCTATCAGACAAGCGATTAGACTGTACTTTTGATATTATTGTTTCTAACCCTCCTTATGTTAGAGAGTTGGAAAAAAAAGAAATGAAAGCTAATGTTTTAAATAATGAGCCACATTTAGCGTTATTTGTTGAAGATGATAATCCTTTGGTGTTTTATGAAAGAATTGCAGATTTTGGTATTAAACATTTGAATAAAAACGGATTGTTATTTTTTGAAATCAATCAATATTTAGGTCAGGAAACCAAGCAAATATTGATGGAAAAAGGGTATAAAAATAGTATATTAAAGAAAGACCTTTTTGGTAACGATAGAATGATAAAAGCTAATTTGTAAATAATTATGGAAGATAATTTTGAGAATGAGTTAGAACAACTAAAAAAAGAAAATGAAGCGTTGCGATCTAAAATTGAAGACGCAGCTTCAAAAACAAAAAGAAAAGAAGAACGTAGAAAAAAAACGTTAAGTTGGACATGGAAACTATTTACAGGTGCTAACCTTAATAAGAGTTTTAATAATTGGTTTACTGAATTTCATTCACAAAAGAATGTATCTCCAGATACTTCAGCTAGTTTACTTACAGCCTTAGTAAAACGTTTTGTTCGCGTTCGTTTATTAAGTCTTGTTTTATTATTATTTTCAATAGTACCTTCTTTAATTTCATTATACATATTAGTAAAACAAAATGCTTTAATTCATACGCAAAATAGACTTGTAGAAGGATCGAGAAGAGCTTCTTATAGTTTTCAATTAGCTAGTCTTTTTGATTTGATTGATAAAAGTCCTGGAACTGGGTTTAATAAAAAAACAAGAAATAGAATAGTAAGCTTAGCTAGTGTTTTAAAACCATATGAATATTTAGATGAAGATGGCGAAAAAACAGTTTTGTTAAGCCCAGAACGTACACAGTTATTATTATTTATCTTAGGTTCAAATTTTACAAAAACTGAGTTAACTGCTATTTTTGATAATGCTGATTTTTCGTATTGCGATTTAAGAAATACTAATTTATCTGGAAAGCATTTAGCCGGTATTAATTTATCGCATTCAAATTTAGAGAATTGCGAATTGAATAGTGCTAATTTAAATAATGCTGATTTATCTAAATCAAACCTAAAAAATATTCAATTCTCAAACGGTAGTGCAAAAAATACAGTTTTTAGAGATTCAAATTTAGATAATGCAAAAATAACCAAGGCAAAAAGCTTAGCTGGTGCAGATTTTACTGATGCAAAGACTAGCAATGCTAACTTTAATTTATCTGACACAAAAAATACTAAAGGATTAAACTAAAAAAAGAGGCTTTCTAGCCTCTTTTTTAGTTTTATAATTTACTTTTTTTTAGAACTTATACATAAGTCCAAAATTAAATCCTATAGATGAGTTTGGAGAATCAGGCTTTTCTGTGCCTTCTGTCCCCCATATAAATTCGTCTCTGAATAAAAATGAAAGTTGTTTTAAGCTTTCTTTTGAAGCATCAGCAAGTGTAGAACTAGGTGATGCCAATAAATTAAAAGTAGTTAATATTTCATCTCTTGTAACCACATCTCCATCTATTCTTACTGCATTGAATTTAGCTAATTGAGATTTGTTTCTAGTAACATTAATATTAATGTATTCTAATTCTGTAAATAAAGATAAATGTTCAGAAATCTTAAACTTATACCCTATTGCTCCAACAAAACCTAAAGGGAATTCACCTCTAAAATTTGTAGTAAAATCAATACTAGTCGGTGCAGGAGCTTTAACTACTGTGCCTGTTTGATCAAGAACTGGTATAGCAATATTTACACTTCCATTTGCTTCCGTTTTTCCTCTTAACTTCGTTAATAAACCAGCTCTTGCATAAAAGTTATTGGTAATATTATATACACCTGATATAGAGGCTCCAAAAACTCTTCCTCTTGCTACTAAATCAACTTCAGGTAATGTAGGTACATTTTCTACTTTCCTTACTTGTTGATCTTGGCCAAATAAATGACCAACGCTTAATTCAATAGCAATTTTATCATTAAAATAATAGCCTCCTCTAATTTGAGTGTTGGCTCCTGCTCCATAACTGCCTTCTAAATCAGTAATACCTTCAGGTGAAATATTTCGCCCTAAAACTTTCTCATGTGCTTCAAATGAGTAACCACCACTAAAAGACACGTAATATTGCGCACCAGCATTAGCAGTAAAAATCATAGTTAATATCAATAATATTCTTTTCATAATGTTTAAATACTTGTTAAAAAAATGGCTGCAAAAGTGCCAAAAAATATCAGTACTTTGGTCATTTAATTACATTAATTTACTTTTTTTTGAATCCGGATATTTTACAAACTGATGTACAACAATTTATAAATGACAATTTGAATGAAGAAGTTTCCAAATTGATATTGAAAGGAAGTCCTTTTCAAGGAATTAGTATTCAAGAACTCGCAAATCAAATACAAGCAAAGCAAAAATGTAGCAAAAAATTACCTACATGGTTTGCTACAGAAAATATCTATTATCCTGAAAAAATATCGATTGAACAGACTTCCTCTGAAATTACAGCATTATATAAATCCAAATTAGTTAAGGGTAAAAATCTTATTGATATTTCCGGAGGCTTTGGTGTAGATGCTTATTTTTTTTCAAAACTGTTTGAAGAAGTTACACATTGTGAAATAAACATAGAATTATCTCAAATTGTAGCCTACAATCTAAACAAACTTCATGTTAAAAATATGAAGACTATTGATCAAAATGGAATTGATTACATTAAGAATCAGACTTCAACTTTTGATTGTATTTACACTGATCCTGCAAGAAGAGACCAAAATAAAAATAAAGTTTTTTTATTAAGTGACTGTACTCCAAATATACCTAAACATTTAGAAACTCTTTTTGAAAAGACTGAAACAGTATTGATCAAAACATCTCCACTATTAGATATTTCCCTTGCTTTAAAAGAGTTACAAAATGTAAAAGAAGTACATATAGTAGCTATAAATAATGAGGTAAAGGAGCTTTTGTTTTTACTAGAAAAAAATCATATCGCATCAGTAAATGTTAAGACTGTAAACTTTAAAAAGGACACTGTTCAAAAATTTGATTTTATTCTTTTTGAAGAAAAAAACGAGGTCAATTACAGCATGCCTAAAAAGTATCTATATGAGCCCAATGCAGCTATCTTAAAATCTGGTGGATTCAATGAAATTAGTCGTCAATTAAACATAAGTAAATTACATCAGCACACCCATTTATATACTTCTGATGAATTAATAGAATTCCCAGGTAGAACTTTTGAAATAGAAAAAGTTTTGCCTTACAATAAAAAACGTATTGCCAAAGAAGTTCCTAAAAAAGCTAATATTACCACTAGAAATTTTCCTAAAACAGTAGCTCAAATAAGAAAAGAAACTAAAATAAGTGATGGAGGCTCTAGTTATATATTCTTCACAAAACTATTAGATGATTCTAAAGTTTTGATAGTCAACAATAAAGTTAATTAGATTTTCTTATCTTTGAAGAAGTTACTTATTGTAGAAGGTAGCTACTAAGAAGTGTTTTAAGGGGGAAACACTATCGTAGCCTCTTAGGTGAGGCTACGTCCCCTTACTTTATAACCTCAATTTCATAATTTTTCTAGTTATTTAATAAAGATTTGTATTTTAGCTACAAGTAATTAATTAAATCGTATTCAATGCCATTCTTAAATGATCAAGAATTTGAAGATTTACAAGATCAAATCAAAAATCTAAATTCTAAAAATGAAGAGTTAGAAAATGAACTCAATGAAAAGATTGAAGAAATAGGTGATGTAAAAAGTGTAGCCAGAAATAGAAACATATTACTCAGTGCTTTAGCTGGTATTTGTTTAGCTTTTGCAATTTATGCTTTCCAAAAAAATCCTTCTGCAATAGGCTCTGACACTTCAAATAGTCAAACAGCAAGTATAACTAACAATACTGATGACTACGACGATGAAAATGATAATGAATATGAGAATGAAAGTGAAGACAATTCAGATGACACCATTTCTGCAAGTGAAAAAATAGAATCTATCAAAGATGGAATAAAAGATGAAACTGTATATTCTGTACAAATTGGTGCTTTTACAGAAAAAAGATACCCTTTATTATCTAAAACTATTGCTGGTACTCTATCTGATGAAGATTATTTACGCTACTCTATAGGTCTATTTTTAACGTTAAAAGAAGCTCAAGACTTTAGACGTCAATTAATTAAATACGGATTTAGTGATGCATTTGTAGCTTCTTACATAAACGGAAAACGACAAGAAATTCATAAACCATACTAACATATTTTATGATTAAAATATCTTTAAAAAGAACGCTTGTGTTCCTAATGGCACTGAGCGTTCATTTTTTTTATGCACAAGAAAATAATAGTATTCCTACTAAAAAAACACAATTTGGTTTTGCACAATTAGACTTTTTAAGTATTAAAATGCCTTCTGATGAACCTAATATGGATTTTACAGGTTTACATTATAATTTCAAATTAAATGACTGGGCTTATACTGGTTTAGGTTTTTATGGTGCTGTAGGAGGAATACGAGGAGGATTTTTTACTTTAGGTATTAATGCAGGTATACAGCATAATTTTACCGATCACTTTTTTGTAGATGCAGGTTTACATTTTGGCGGTGGCGGTGGTGCTTCAGCTCCTGACGGAGGGGGAGCTTTTATTTTACCTCACCTTAGTTTAGGATACGACTTTAAGCATTTTTCTATCACTACTGGTTGGAGTTATGTAAATTTCTTTGATGGTGGTACTATTAATAGTAATCAATTTTATGGAGCTATACATGTTCCTCTAAATTTTGATTATTCAGACTTTAATGCTAAAGAAAAGAAATTCGTATTTGACGATCTTAATCTTAAGGATTCAGACTGGAAAAGAAATTCAAATCGAGTTTCTTTAATGGTACATCTGAATAATTTATCTGTTCAAGGTGACTCTCAATTTTCTACAGGCGAATCTATAGATGGAAGAACCATAAGACTAGCAGGTTTTGAATTTATATCATTTCTTTCAGAAGATTGGTTCTATTTTGTAAGAGCAGATGGTGCTTTTAAAGGTATTCCCGCAGGTTATATGGATATTTTCCTAGGTGGAGGATATCATTTATCAATGAATAAAAACAGAACTAATATTCAAGCTAAATTCGGTATAGGTGCTGGAGGCGGTGGTGGTGTTGATACTAAAGGAGGTTTTTTAATTTATCCTGATATATCTTTAGAACAAAAACTATTCGACAACTTCTATGCTTCAATAAACAAAGGATTCTTAATGAGCCCTGATGCACATTTTATCTCCTCTACTTTTGGCATCGGTTTAAAATATTATGTAGATAAAGATGGAATTCTATCTGATACTAAAGAGTTTTCTAAAGCTAAATTCAAAGGGTTGCAAACTATTATAAAACAAGATTGGTATGTAAATGCGAGTAGAAATGGAAATTTTGAACAAGATATGCATCAAATTTCATTGCAAATTAATGTCTTTTTAAACAAATATATATATGCAGCAGGACAAACTTCATTTGCTAACTTCGGAGATGCAGGAGCATATGCTGAAGGAATTGTAGGTTTAGGAGTACAATCAAATTCATTCTTCAACAATTCATTAAGTATATATGGTCAGTTATTAGGTGGTGCCGCAGGTGGTGGTGGAATTAGTACAGGTGAAGGTTTAATTGTTAAACCAAGTGTCGGTCTTAACCTTAAAGTAAGTAATAACTTAAACTTAAGAGGCGGGATTGGTTATGTAAAAGCTAGAGGTGGACAATTAAGTAGTGTTTTTGCCAACTTCGGTATTAATTATAATATTTCCATCTTAAACGCTAAATAGTCTTATTTTATGTAGTTTTGTATTGGTTAAAATCTTATGCAGAAAAAAATAAACATACAGAATAAAAAAGCTCGTTTCGAATTTGAAATTTTAGATAAATATACCGCTGGAATTCAATTAACAGGAACAGAAATAAAATCTATTCGTCAAAGTAAAGCAAGAATTACAGAGAGTTTTTGTGAATTTAATGAACGAGGTGAGCTATTTGTTATCAATATGTATATAGAAGAATATGCTTTTGGTAACCATTATAATCATAATCCTAAAAGTGAAAGAAGACTTTTACTCAATAAGCAAGAATTAAAAAAATTAGGACGTGAAGTTGAAGCTAAAGGTAATACTATAGTTCCTTTACGCTTATTCATTAATGAAAATGGATGGGCAAAACTAGATATAGCCTTAGCAAAAGGAAAGAAAACACACGATAAGCGTCAAACCATAAAAGACAGAGATAATAAGCGAGATTTAGCGCGCTTAAAAAAGAGTTTCTAAATTTATGCTAAGAGAAAAACTTTCACATTTCAATGTTATTCTAGCTTCAGGTTCTCCCAGAAGACAACAGTTTTTTAAAGATTTGGACTTGGATTTTGAGATTCGATTAAAAGAAGTAGAAGAAATTTTTCCAGATCACTTGAAAGCAGAAGAAATCACCGATTTTTTGGCTGATTTAAAATCTAAACCATTTGATCAAGAACTCAAGAAAAATGACTTATTAATTACTTCTGATACTATTGTTTGGTTAAACAATACAGCTTTAGGAAAACCAAAAAATTATGACCAAGCTTTTAACATGTTGAAGAGTTTATCTAATACAACACATGATGTGATCACATCAGTAAGTATTAAAAGTAAAGATTTCCAACATATCATTAATGATATCACTAAAGTCTATTTTAAAGAAATATCTTCCGAAGAAATTGATTATTACATAAAAACCTACCAGCCTTTTGATAAAGCTGGAGCTTATGGTATACAAGAATGGATTGGAAAAATTGGGATTGATAAAATTGAAGGCAGTTATTTTAATGTAATGGGATTGCCTGTTCATAAATTATATAAAGAATTACTCCTTTTAGAGACTTCTTAATCCCTAAAACACTATTTTTGAACTGAAATTACAACACAATAATGAAAAAATATACATACACAGAAAAAAAAGACACACGTTCAGGTTTTGGTGATGGTTTAACAGAGTTAGGTAAGAACAATCCTGATGTAGTTGCTTTATGCGCTGACTTAACAGGTTCATTAAAAATGAATGAATTTGCTAAAAATCATCCAGAACGTTTTTTTCAAGTTGGTATTGCAGAAGCAAATATGATGGGAATGGCTGCTGGTTTAACAATTGGGGGTAAAATTCCTTTTACAGGTACATTTGCAAACTTTTCTACAGGTAGAGTTTATGATCAAATTCGCCAGTCTATTGCTTATTCACATAAGAATGTTAAAATATGTGCTTCTCATGCAGGTTTAACCTTAGGAGAAGATGGAGCAACGCATCAAATTTTAGAGGATATCGGGTTAATGAAAATGTTACCAGGTATGACAGTAATTAATACTTGTGATTACAACCAAACAAAAGCTGCAACAATTGCAATAGCTGAGCATGATGGTCCTGTTTACTTAAGATTTGGTAGACCAAAAGTACCCGTATTTATGCCTACTGATGAAAAGTTCGAAATTGGTAAAGCTGTTAAATTAACTGAAGGTACTGATGTTACTATTGTGGCTACTGGACATTTAGTTTGGGAATCTTTACAAGCTGCTGAACAATTAGAAAGTGAAGGAATTTCTGCTGAAGTAATTAATATTCATACTATAAAGCCATTAGATGAAAAGGCTATTCTTGAGTCTGTAGCTAAAACCAAATGTATAGTTACTGCTGAGGAGCATAATAAATATGGAGGTTTAGGTGAAAGTGTTGCTCGTTGTTTAGCACAGCACTCTCCTACTCCACAAGAGTTTGTAGCAGTAAATGATAGTTTTGGTGAATCAGCAACTCCTGCTCAATTAATGAAAAAATATAACATTGATCAAGATGCAGTTGTTAAAGCTGTTAAAGACGTATTAAAAAGAAAATAATACTATTTCGATTACGTTTTATAAATACATTAAAATTCAATAATATGAAAAAACTAATCTTAGCCTTATGCTTATTTTTTGCAGCTTCACAGTTTGCTGATGCGCAAATTCATTTTGGAATTAAAGGGGGTATTAACTACAATTCAGATTCTTTTAAAGAAGTATCTGATGATATTATTAATGGTAGTGCGTCAAGTAGAACTGGATTTCATGGTGGAGTTTGGTTACGCTTTAAATTACCTGTTATAGGATGGTATATTAGACCTGAATTAGTCTATACTTCATTAAAAAGTGAAGTAAATTTTAGAAATTCAGCAACTACTGATGTAAAAGCATCTTATGATTTCCAAAAAATAGACATTCCTGTTTTAATTGGAAAAAAGTTTTTAAAAGTTGCATACGCACACATTGGTCCTTCTTTTCAATATGTGTTAGATGGTGATTTAGGTTTTGATACTGTTAGTAATTTAAATGCAGATGGATTTACCGTTGGTTTACAGTTAGGTGGTGGTATTGAACTAGGTAAGATTGGATTAGATTTACGTTGGGAAAGAGGTTTTTCAGATATAGAATCTGATTTAATTTCAAGTTCGTTTGGAACAGATGCTCAAAAATTTGATACTCGTGTAAATCAAATCATAGTTGGATTATCATACAGATTTTAAATAATCTACTTTATATAAATAAAAAAGGACAACTAAATTAGTTGTCCTTTTTTATTGTTTAGTTTTTCGACTTTCGAATGTCTATATTTAAATAGTCTGGTAGGTCTGGGTTATTTGGATCACTAAAATCATTAGTTGGATCACCATCCTCTATTTTCGTATCTTCATTAATGGTAAGTACACGATCATTATCGTCATCAGTATCTAAATAATTTGGTATACCGTCTCCATCAGTATCATTAAACCATGGAATTTGACCTTCTTCAAATTCATCCTTATTAAGTACAGAATCTTCATCTGAATCAATAATTGGCTCCATATCGTTTAATTTGATATAAAACATTAAAATTTGATTCGGTGGAATTATTCCTCCCCCAAAACCTACGTTTCCGTAAGCTAATCCTGATGGGATAAATAATATTCCTTCACCTGGATTAGAAAACGATAAAGGTTCATCTGGATTAGAAGCTCCATTATTTGTTCCTGTTTTAAAGTTTATAAATCCATAACTCCAACCTCTAATTACCGAAGAACCTAATTCAAACCAAGTATTGGTATTACTATCAAAGTTATTTTCTGAAATTGAAGTCGTATTTAAAATAAATTGTCCAGAATAATCAACTAAAACAGAATCTACATATGTAGGATTAGGATTAGTTATTACTCCTTCTTTACTTTTATATACATATAATTTATAATCAATTTCTTCATCATTAATAATTTCTTTTACCTCTTGAGTAATTAAATTACTATCATCAAAAAGAGCAGTCTCAGTTGAACCTTCTTCCTTTAATTTTACAATTCCTTCAGTAGAATCGTAATAATGATTTTTTAAAAACAAAACTAAGGAGTCATTATCCTTAACAGCTTGAGCTGCATGATCAAAGTTTGGATCAATAAGACTTGGTACTCCGTCATCACCACAGGAATACACTAAAATTGTAATAATACTTAAAATTAGTATATACTTTATTTTCTTCATTCGATTTAATTTAGGCTTGCAATTTACCATTTTTATACCTTTGTGGAAAGAAGACAATAAAAAATTAACTTTTTGTATGAGAATAGATAAGTATTTATGGTGTATCAGATTGTTTAAAACTAGAAGTATAGCTACAAATGCATGCAAAAAAGGAATGGTTAAAATTGAAAATATAAACTGCAAACCTTCAAGAGAAATCTACGGTAGTGAAACTATTTTCATAAGAAAAAACCAAATCAACTATCAAATTAAGGTATTGGATATTCCTGAAAGCAGAGTTGGTGCTAAACTTGTAGATTTATATCGAAAAGATCTAACACCAAAAGAAGAATTTGAAAAAACAGAATTATTAAAATTTGCGAAAGATTACTACAGAAAGAAAGGTACTGGTAGACCAACAAAAAAAGATCGAAGAGATATAGAAGATTATTATGATACTAATGAATAAGATGATTAAATTTGTAGCATGACAGGAGTTGAAAATATTATACTTGATAATTTACAAATACAACAAAAAATAAAGAGAATAGCTTACCAAATATATGAGGTAAACTATCAAGAAAAAGAAATTGTTGTAGCTGGTATTGCAAATAATGGATTTTACTTTGCTGAGAAGATTGTGGAAGAACTTAAAAAGATTTCTGATATTACTATCGTTCTTTGTAAAGTTAAAATTAATAAGAAGAATCCTTTAGAAGCCGTAACTGTTGATATGGATGTTAAAAGCTATATGAATAAATCACTTGTACTTGTAGATGATGTATTACACTCAGGCACCACTCTAATTTATGCCATAAAACACTTTTTAGAAGTGCCTTTAAAGAAGTTTAAAACAGCAGTTTTAGTTAATAGAAACCATAAAAAGTATCCGGTTAAAGCTGATTTTAAAGGTATTTCTTTATCTACATCTATTAAAGAACATGTGGTGGTTGATTTTAAAGAAGATGAAATTATTGCTTACTTAGAATAGCAACCAATTCAGTAATTAATTTTTCTTGAGTTTTGTCATGAGTAGTTACCTTAATCTCTGCTTGCTCATAAAAAAAGCTACGTTCAAACAAATGTTTAGCAGTGAATTCATGTAATTCATTATCAGATAATTTTGCTATTAACGGTCTAGATTCTTTCTCCTTTTGTAGTCTACTTGCTATTTCACTCACAGAAGTTCTTAAATAGATAGATAGACTATCTTCTGCGTTATTAATGATGTCCATATTACCAGCATAACAAGGTGTTCCTCCTCCTAATGATAACACAAAATCTTTTTCATTATTTAGTAACTCTTTTAAGAATTCATGTTCCTTTAATCTGAAGAAAATTTCCCCATCAGTTTTAAATATCTCACTGATAGACTTTTGTAATTTTTCTTCTATATAATTATCTAAATCAACAAAAGGTATATCTAATGTATTTGATAACTTTTTTCCAACGGTAGATTTACCGCTTCCCATGTATCCGAGTACTATTATTTTCATACCAACAAATATGAAAATAATAAATAGTTAAAAAAACATAAAAAAATATTTTTAGATTCAAATAGTAACTGTATATTTGCACTCGCTTTCACGAAAGCAATTGACCGGGTAGCTCAGTTGGTAGAGCATCTCCCTTTTAAGGAGAGGGTCCTGGGTTCGAGCCCCAGCCCGGTCACAAAGTTAAGCTTATGCTTAACTTTTTTAGTTTTAGCACGTATGGCGGAATTGGTAGACGCGCAGGCTTGAGGGGCCTGTGTTCGTAAGAACGTGCGGGTTCGACTCCCGCTATGTGCACAAAACCTATAAGTGTTCTTAAATATGGTATACTTTTTGAAATTTGTTTAACACTTAACCGACAAATATCATAACAAATATCCGTATTATTGCATATGCTTAAACGTTTACATTTATTAGTTTTTATTCTAATTGCTTCATTTAGTTTTTCTCAAAACAAAAAATTAAAAGGTCAAATTGTTCATTCAGATACCAAAAAACCATTAAGTGCTGCCCATGTACTTAATTTAAATTCTGTAGTTGGTACTATCACCAATGAAAAAGGATTGTTTGAATTGACTGCAAAAAGTAATGATACTGTATTAGTGTCTTATTTAGGTTTTGAATCTATAAAACTAAAAGTTACCAATGATTTATTAAAAGGAAATGAATTAGTAATTGCTTTAAATGAAAAGCCAGAAGAAGTAAAAGAAGTGGTTATTAAATCTACAAAATTAATAGGTGTATTAGAAGTAGATGTAAAACAGGTACCTAAAGATAGATTCACCAGAATTCAATTGAATGGATTACCACAAACATACGAAGTTGGTCGACCTCAAAAGGTCTCCTCTCCTATTGCTAAGCTTTTAAATCCTGTTGATTTGGTTTACAATCTTTTTGGTAAAAAACCCAAACAGTTAAAAAAGTTACAAAAACTTAAAAAAGAAGATGATCTTCGAAAAATGTTAGCTGGAAAATTTGATCGAGAAGTAATGATGGAATATCTAGAAATGGATAAACAGCAATTAACAAAATTACTTACAGATTGTAATTATTCTGAATATTTTATTAAAAAAGCTAGCGACTTACAATTGATTGAAGCTGTATTAAATTGTTATGAAAACTATAAGGCTATTCAAAAAGGAAAAATAGAAAGAGATCGAATTCCTGTCAAGAAAAATTAACAGTAATTCAATAATATTAACAAATAATAAGATTTCTTTTTAATATTTTTATAGGTAAATAGTAATAATTTAATATTTAATAAATGAGGAAATTAGTATTAATAGCATTAATAGCTTTAGTTTCTTGTAGTAAGGATGAAGTTGTGTCAGGAGATAATGGAAATGATGGAGGTACAACTGTTACTTTAAATAACGAAGTTAACGATTTTGTATGGAAAGGTTTAAATAGCTGGTATAATTGGCAAGCTCAGGTTACTGATTTAGCTGATACAAAAGATGATAATACTGATCAATATTATACGTATTTAAATGGTTTTTCTAAACCAGAAGATTTATTCAATAGCTTAAAGCATCCATCTGACGATTTTTCTTGGTTTATAGAAGATTATGTTGCGCAACAACAAGCTTTTCAGGGAATTACCAAATCTTTTGGATTTAGAATAGCATTAGTAAGAGTAGATAGTACTGATGATGTAGTAGCTTATATTCAATTTGTTTCTACAGGATCACCTGCTGACTTAGCTGGTTTTAAAAGAGGAGATATATTCAACGGAATAAATGGTAATAAAATGACTACCGCTAATTTCAGAACTGTATTAGAACCTTATAGTGCTGCCGAAACAGCAACATTTAACTTTGTAGAGACTGACGGTGTTACTTCTAAAGAAGATAAAACTATAACTGGAACCACTGTTGCTGATAACCCTGTACATTTAACCAAAGTTTTTGATAACATAAACGGTAAAAAAGTAGGCTATCTAGTTTATAATGGATTTAGAAGTTCTTTTAATGATGAATTGAATGCTGCTTTTGCACAGTTAAAAAGTGCTGGTATTCAAGAATTAGTATTAGATTTAAGAATTAACGGAGGTGGATCTGTTTTAACATCTGCATATTTAGCCAGTATGATCACAGCTGAAGTTACTGAAGGCACTACTTTTGGAGAACTTAGATATAACAGTAAACATACGGATAGAAATGCTAGAGCACCTTTCTTTAATACATTAACTAAATTCGATGCTGATGGAAATAATTTAGGAACAGAAACTATCAATAGAGTAAGTGGTTTAACTAGATTATATGTTTTAGCTTCTGGAAGTACGGCTTCTGCGAGTGAAATGATTATAAACGGTTTAAGACCTTTCATAGATGTTAAAGTAGTAGGAGTAAAAACTACAGGAAAAAATGAAGGTTCTATAACATTATACGATTCGCCAACATCAGATTTCACAGATGTAAACTCTGCTAATCCAAATCATAAAAATGCAATGCAGCCTATTGTTTTTCAGATATATAATAGTTTAGGGCAAAGCGATTATGCTGACGGTTTTGAACCCAATATTAAAGTAGAAGAATTTAGATCATGGAGAAATATACTTCCTTTTGGAGATGAAAATGAAGTATTATTAAAAGCTGCTTTAGATGATATTAAGGGAATTACAGCTAGAAGTTCTTTAATAAATGTAGATAACTCAGCTGAGTTGATACAAACTAGACAACCTAAATTTTCTCAAGATATGTATATAGATCATAATTTTATCGAGCTAGTAAAGTAAGATAGAATGTTAATAAATCATTTAAAACTCGTAATTTTTTACGAGTTTTTTTATTTCTATTTGTGATCAAAAAGGTAAATTTGCGGTTTATAACAACACAAATTATATAGAATGATTCATTTCTTTGGAAACACAAACAGTAAAGTATTTGCTGTTCAAACATCAAAAGAATTCTCTTCAGAAGATATATCTAAATTAACTTGGTTATTTGGAAATCAACCTAAAATAGATGCGGCGTCAATTGACGCCTTTTTTGTTGGTCCTAGAGCAGCAATGATTACTCCTTGGAGTACCAATGCTGTGGAAATTACTCAAAACATGGGGGTTGAAGGAATTATTAGGATAGAAGAATTTGAAACAGTAGAGAAAAACTTTACAGGTTTCGACCCTATGATTTCTCAAAAATATAATGGTTTAAACCAAGACATTTATACCATAGACATTACACCAGAGCCAATTTTAGAAATTGAAAATATCGCTCAATATAACGAACAAGAAGGATTGGCTTTGAGTAATGAAGAAATAGAATACTTAAATGAAGTTTCTGATAGAATTGGAAGAAAACTAACAGATTCAGAAGTTTTTGGATTTTCTCAGGTGAATTCAGAACACTGTAGACATAAAATTTTCAATGGGACTTTTGTCATTGATGGTGAAGAACAACCTACTTCCCTATTCAAAATGATCAAAGAAACTTCAAAACAAAACCCTAATGATATCGTATCTGCATACAAAGATAATGTAGCTTTTATTAAAGGACCTAAAGTTGAACAGTTTGCTCCTAAAAGTGCTGATAAACCAGATTTTTACGAAACAAAAGAATTTGAATCTGTAATTTCTTTAAAAGCAGAAACACATAACTTCCCTACTACAGTTGAACCTTTTAATGGTGCTGCTACAGGATCTGGAGGAGAAATTAGAGATCGATTGGCAGGTGGTAAAGGCTCTATTCCTTTAGCAGGGACTGCTGTTTACATGACATCTTATTCTCGTTTAGAAGAAAATCGTCCTTGGGAAAAAGGAATGGATGAACGTAAATGGTTATATCAAACCCCAATAGATATTTTAATTAAAGCTTCAAATGGAGCTTCTGATTTTGGAAATAAATTTGGGCAACCTTTAATTTGTGGATCTGTTCTAACTTTTGAACATGAAGAAGATGCACGTAAATTAGGTTTCGATAAAGTAATAATGCAAGCTGGAGGAATCGGATATGGTAAAGCTGAACAAGCATTAAAAGATACTCCAAAAGATGGCGATAAAATTATAATTCTTGGTGGAGAAAATTATAGAATTGGTATGGGAGGAGCAGCGGTTTCTTCTGCTGATACTGGTGAATTCTCTACTGGGATTGAATTAAATGCAGTTCAACGTTCTAATCCTGAAATGCAAAAACGTGCAGCAAATGCAGTGCGTGGAATGGTAGAAAGTGAGGAAAACTTAATCGTTTCTATTCATGATCATGGAGCTGGTGGGCATTTAAACTGTTTATCTGAATTGGTTGAAGACACTGGTGGTAAAATTGATTTAGACCAGTTACCTGTTGGTGATCCAACTTTATCTGATAAAGAAATTATCGGAAATGAATCTCAAGAAAGAATGGGATTAGTTATTTCTGAAGAAAATATTAATACATTAGAGAGAATTGCTGAAAGAGAAAGATCTCCTATGTATACAGTTGGTGATGTTACTAATGATCATAGATTTACATTCGAATCTCAAACGAAAGGTAATAAACCAATGGACTTAGCACTGAACGATATGTTCGGAAGCTCACCAAAAACCATAATGAACGACGTAACAGTTTCTAGAAACTATAGCGAAGTAAATTATTCTAAAGAAAATTTCTACGATTATTTAAACCAAGTACTACAATTAGAAGCGGTTGCTTGTAAAGATTGGTTAACAAATAAGGTAGACCGTTGTGTTGGTGGTAAAGTTGCTAAACAACAATGTGTTGGTCAATTACAAATTCCTTTAAACAATCTTGGTGTTATGGCTTTAGATTTTAAAGGAAAAGAAGGGATCGCTACTTCTATTGGCCACTCCCCTATTTCTGGTTTAATTGATTCTACAGCAGGAAGTTTAAACTCAATCGGAGAAGCATTAACTAATATTGTTTGGGCTCCATTGAAAGATGGTTTACAATCAGTTTCATTATCTGCTAACTGGATGTGGCCTTGTAAAAATGAAGGTGAAGATGCTAGATTATATAAAGCAGTAAAAGCAGTTTCTGAGTTTTCTATTGATTTAGGAATTAATGTCCCTACTGGAAAAGACTCTTTATCAATGAAACAAAAGTATCCAAATGAAGATGTAATTTCTCCAGGTACTGTTGTTATTTCTGCTGCTGCAAATTGTAATGATATTACAAAAGTAGTAGAACCCGTTTTCCAACAAAATGCAGGAAGTATCTACTACATCAACTTATCTCAAGATACGTTCAAATTAGGTGGAAGTTCGTTCGGGCAAGTAATTAATAAAATAGGAAATGAAGCTCCTACAATCAAAGACGCTTCATTCTTTAAGAAAACATTCAATGTAATTCAGCAATTAATAAAAGATGACAAAATTGTTGCTGGACATGATATCGCTTCTGGTGGTTTCATTACTACATTACTTGAATTATGTTTCGCTAATACGAATACTGGTGCGAACATTGATTTATCTGGATTAAATGAAGAAGATTCTATTAAATTATTATTCTCTGAGAATAACGGAATTATCATTCAATCTAAAGATGATTCTATAGAATCTATCTTAAATGAAAATACAATTGAATTCTTTAAAATTGGTTCAGTTGTAGAAGCTGATAGATTGAACATCAAGAATAACGATGATTTATATTCATTGTCTGTAAGTGAATTAAGAGATACCTGGTATAAAACTTCTTATTTATTAGATCAGAAACAAACAGCTAATAATTTAGCAGAAGACAGATTTAATAATTATAAGAATCAACCTTTAGAATATATTTTCCCTCAAAGCTTTACAGGGAAACTACCTAAAATTGATAGTTCACAACCAAAACCTAAAGCAGCAATAATTAGAGAAAAAGGCTCAAATTCTGAACGTGAAATGGCTAATGCTATGTATTTGGCTGGTTTTGATGTTAAGGATGTGCATATGACTGATTTAATATCAGGTAGAGAAACTTTAGAAGATATTCAATTTATTGGAGCTGTAGGAGGTTTTTCTAATTCTGATGTTTTAGGGTCTGCTAAAGGTTGGGCTGGAGCTTTCTTATATAATGAAAAAGCTAATAAAGCACTTAAGAAGTTTTTTGAACGAGAAGATACATTATCAGTTGGAATTTGTAATGGTTGTCAATTATGGATGGAATTAGAATTAATCAATCCAGAACATGATATTCATGGGAAAATGGTTCATAATGATTCAAAAAAGCATGAAAGTTCTTTTACTTCTGTAAAAATTGGTGAAAATAATTCTGTTATGTTATCTAGTTTAGCAGGAAATACTTTAGGAGTTTGGATTTCACACGGAGAAGGGAAATTCAATTTACCTAAAGAAGAAAGTGATTATAATATTATTGCTAAATATGCATATGAAGGGTATCCTCATAATCCTAATGGTTCAGATTTTAACGTAGCTATGCTTTGTGATAAAACTGGAAGACATTTAGTTACTATGCCACATATTGAAAGATCAACATTCCAATGGAATTGGCCTTATTATCCAGAGAATAGGAAAGATGAAGTTTCTCCTTGGTTGGAAGCTTTTGTAAATGCAAAAAAGTGGATTGATCAGAAGAATAATAACTAATCTAATTTTTACATATATTATTATGAAGGCACCTTTTAGGTGTCTTTTTTATTTACAAATGTGAACAGGATAAATGGTTACAAATGTAAACCTTATTTGTTTTAGCTAATTTACATTTGTAATCACATAACTTACATGAAAGTTACAGATGTATAATGTCTTTATAAGTCTTCTATCAACTTAAAAATGGTCTCCTATAAGATTTAATAACAATATATAACCCTAATTTTGTATAATTATGCTAGTCATTTAAGGTTTACAATCTTATAAAGCTCGAATTTAACCGAATTTGAGCAGTATAAATAAATTTTATTATTCAATGTTAATCGACTTGTAATCAATATATTAAATACATTTAATTAAAGTATTAATACCTAGTAATCTTAGTTTATAATGTTAAAATATTCCACTTTACTTGCTCATTCTATATAATTTTATATATTTACAACTGTAAACATTAAATATTAGTTTACATTTGTGAAATGATAGACCGATTAAAAATCATATTAGATCATTATAATTTAACATCATCTAATTTTGCGGAAAAAATAGATGTACCAAGATCTAGTATATCACACCTTTTATCGGGAAGAAATAAACCTAGTCTGGATTTTATAATAAAAGTGGATAAAACATTTGAAGAAGTAGATTTAGACTGGTTATTATATGGAGAAGGATCATTTCCAAAAAATTCCGATACTAAAGACAGTCCCCCATCTCTATTTAGTCAACGAATTGTAAAGTCTTCTAGTAAAGAAGAATCTATACTTACAAAAGACGTTGAAAAGCCCGAAAAAAAGAATGATAACTCACTGATAGAAAATAAAAAGTTATTAGTGAAAGTTATTTTACTTTATAATGATGGTACCTTTGATGAATTTGACAGGTAATTCCCTATGAATTACTGTTATTTTGATAATCCCCTAAAAAATAAGTCTGTATACTAATACAGACTTATTTGCTTTTATAAAAAAAAATTATGATATACGCGATTCTCAGAACTCAGTAAAAATTTACTTGCATTCCCTTTTACTCAGAATTATTTGACTATCTAATGTTCCTAATAGATCAATTTTATCATCTTTAATACTAGTGACTAAATAATAATCACTTATTTGAGGTAACTCAGCTGACGAAATAGCTACAACAATATTTCCTCCTCCTACATCATCAATTCCCCAAGCTCCTTGGTAACTATCAACTCCGTTAGTAAAAATAAATAATCCTGAAGACAAAAATTCAAAATGGAAATCTGAAAATTGTATTGATAAATCTACACCTTGTTTTTTCAATAATGGTAAATCCCAAGTACAATTAATTAGTAAAATAGCAACAGCATTTATATCTGGTGCACAATTTCCTGTTATGATGATTAAATCATTTCCTCTATATAGATACATAGAATTTGGAGAACACCCTTCTACTACCCAATCTCCTTGAATATAATCTTCAAATTGATTTGTAGGATTAGTTCTTAATTTTAAGACTTTAGCTTTATTTAATCCTAAATCTTCGATTTCCCAAGTTCCTATACCTACTTGACCACCAACAGGATCAACTATCTTAAATGTGAAATTTGAATCAAATTTAAATCCAAAATTTGTAATTGAACTTTCTGTGGTTTCATAAACAGACCAACCACACTCCTGCTTTAATTTTTCTGTTAAAGCTGCTGCATTACAATAAACTTCATAATCAGAAATCTCATCATCATCATCAAAATCAAAATCATCATCTTCATCACACCCATTCATTGCACCTTCTATGGCTTCTTCTAATTCTTTATTACTATTTACAGTTATTTTTTCACCGTTATGTAATTTTAAATTTATTGGAAAGTTTATTGCGGCAGAAGTAAGATCATCTATATCAGTTAATAATTGATAAAATTGTTTGTCATCTTCTATAGATTGAGTATTTGTTACTGAGTTAGAAATATTAAAAACCGATACAGTTAACGGATATTCAAAATCAATACATTCTATATCATCATCTTCTTCATTCTCACCATTACACGATTTCTTAAGTTCTTCCAATTCCAATTCATTATTTACCCTTAATTCAGAATAATCATTTTGTATTACAGTAATTGGAAATTGAACTTCTAATTTATCCTGATCAGTAGAGAACTGATCAAAAACTCCTTCAATTGTAGCATATCCATCTACATTTTCAACTATTAATTCTACGTTATTAACGATAACAGTTACTGGCAACTTTATTTCTAAACAATTTGCTTTGTCTATTATATTATCAATAGATCCATCATTAGTAACAGTTCTTACCATTAAATTTACAATAGTAGAATCTGCCTTTAGAGTATCTTGTGATTCTTTAATTTCAATTTTTTCTTCTTGACATGAAGAAAGACTGATCAACATCATAATTGCGATCAATGCACTACTAGTGAAATTCTGAATTCCTTTTGTTTTCATAATCTAAATACCACCACAAGGTAGTAATTTAAGTTTTTAAAAAATACTAAACTTATAAATAACTCATCTGTTAATTCAAAATTGTTAAAATATTTCTATTATACTTAATTTTACTAATAAAACGTTTCTTTTAGTGAAAGAATAATAACAAATATTCAAACAATTGATTACTATATATGTAACAACTGATTTACAAAAAATCCTACCTTTGAATTTAAATTTTATTAATTTTATAAAAATTATGCCATTTATTTAATGAGTAAAAACATACATAAAGATATTTGTAACGAGACTCTTTTTTCTTCGTTTTTTAATAAACATTCAAAAGATTTATACAATTTTTTGTATTATAAATTTGGAGACAAATTGAATCCTGAAGATAAAATGCAAGAAGCTTTTTTAAAGATTTGGCAAAATTGTCATAAAATCACTTTAGACAAAGCTAAAAGCTTTTTATATACTACTGCTAATAACTTAATGCTGAACCAGGTTAAACATGAAAAGGTAAAATTGAAATATGCTTCTGCTCCTCAAAAAGAGCACACAAATGAGTCTCCACAATTTTTAATGGAAGAAGATGAGTACATGGAAAAAATCCAAAATGCTCTAGCTAATTTAACTGAAGCACAAAGAGTTGCTTTTTTATTAAATCGAGTTGAAGGAAAACGATTTAAAGAAATAGCTGAAATTCTCAATATTTCTGTAAAAGCTGTAGAAAAAAGAATATATGGAGCTCTTAAAAAATTAAGAGAAGATATAGAGGGATTATAAAAAAATATAATTTTAAGGTAGGAAAATAATACGCTTAGTTGTTATAGTATTGAAATAAAGAACATGGAAAAATCTGATTTAATAAAAAAATGGTTGAATTATGATCTCAATGATCAAGAGCTTGAAGCTTTTAAAGACCTTGATGACCATGATAAACTAATAAAAATAAATAACAGTCTTAAAAAGTTTAAGGCTGAACAAACTATAGATCAAGGAAAAATATTGGATTCAATTCTTTCACAGAAGAAACAAAAACAAAATCCAATTAGAAAGATTATTAATTTTAGCGTAAAAATTGCTGCTGTTTTATTAGTGAGTTTAGGTATTTATAAGGTATTCATTAAAAATGATATTACTACTATTCAATCCGATTATGCAGATAAAACATTAGCTCAATTACCAGATAATTCTACTATTAATTTAAATGCTGTTAGTACCATAAGTTTTGATAAAAAAAATTGGGACACTAAACGAGAAGTAAATTTAAAAGGTGAAGCATTTTTTAAAGTTGCTAAAGGATCTACATTTGATGTAATTACTAATCAAGGAAATGTAAGAGTATTAGGAACTGAATTTAATGTGAAAGTTAGGGATGAAGTTTTTGAGGTAGTTTGTTATGAAGGATTAGTTAGTGTTTCTCATAAAAATAAGACTGTAAAGCTTTCCCCTGGAGATTCTTTTAGAGCTGGAAATCTTGTAAAAAATAGTACAAAAAAAACGGAACCATCATGGACATCTAACGAAAGTGAGTTTATAAGTGAACCTTTAATTAATGTACTAAAAGAGTTTGAAAGACAATATAATATTGAAATAATCACAAATACTATTGATACTAAACAATTATTTACAGGCAAGTTTGTTCATAATGATTTAGATTTAGCTTTAAAATCTATAACTTTACCATTAAACGTAAATTATAGTAAAAGTGGTAACAAAATAGTATTTAATGACACCCCCCTTCAGTAAGTCTTTTTTAATTCTATGCATTCTTTTCTCACATATTTTACTTTTCCCACAACAGAAAAGTAAGAGTAAATTACCTATTTACAAAGTTTTAAAAATTTTAGAAAAAAGATACAATGTCAGTTTTTCTTTTGTAGATGAGACTATTGAAAATATTTTTACAGACATTCCTAAAAAGGAAAACACATTAGAAGAAGTATTAAGTATCATAGAGTATAATTCCACGTTAATATTTGAAATTTTAAATGATCGATTTATTGCTGTAAAAAAAGAACAGCGTCTTCCTTTACCTAAAGTTTACTTTCAAGAACTTAATGAAGTATCCATAATGGGGTACTTAACTACAGGAATATCAAAAAATAAAGATGGATCACTGCAATTAAAGACTAAAGATTTAGGAATCTTACCTGGGTTAATAGAACCTGATATCTTACAATCTGTACAAGCATTACCTGGAATAGTAAGTGCTAGTGAATCTATTTCAAATTTAAATATAAGAGGTGGAACTCATGATCAAAATTTAATCCTTTTTGATGGTATTAGAATGTTCAAATCTGGACATTTTTTTGGTTTAATAACTGCTTTTAATCCACATCTAAACTATAATATTAATATTTCTAAAAGTGCTAGTGATGTTAAATTTGGAGAAAATACTTCTGGAGTAATTGATATGCAATTACCTAACAAAATTTCTGATGAAGTTGAAGTTGATGCGGGATTTAACTTATTAAGCTTTGATCTTTTAGGTACTTTCCCTATCAATAAAAAGATAGAATTACAACTGGCTGCTAGAAGATCTACTACAGATTTTTTAGATACCCCTACCTATAATCAATATTTTAACAGAGCCTTCCAAGATGCTGATTTCAACTCTACGTCTAATCAAGGTAAAATTTTGATAAAAGATGAAAAATTTAGTTTTTACGACATTTACAGTAAACTGATCTGGAATATTAATGATCAAAATCAATTACGCTTTGTATTTTTAAATATCGAGAATAATTTAAATTACGAAGAAACTTCTGTATCAACCACAGAAATTAGTTTACAACAAATGGATAAACTCAATCAAAGTAATATTACAAGTGGTATTACTTATGAGGGAAATTGGAGTGATGAGTTTAAAATTAATACTCAAGTATATTTTACACGGTACGATTTATTTTCTGTGAATGAGAATTTTGTGAACTCTGAAAACCTTACTCAAGAAAACGAAGTTATTGATATTGGATTCAAATTGGATACCAGTGTAAAAATTTCTCCTAAAACTAATTTATCCACTGGTTATCAGTATTCTCAAACAGGTATAAGTAA
The DNA here is from genome assembly GCF_001936575.1 of Tenacibaculum agarivorans. Lineage (GTDB taxonomy): Bacteria > Bacteroidota > Bacteroidia > Flavobacteriales > Flavobacteriaceae > Polaribacter > Polaribacter agarivorans. The sequence continues at coordinate 114,901 of NZ_MSMP01000003.1, read as the reverse complement.
TTCTGATCAAACTAATTTAGTTAACTCCGATCTTTTATTTTTAGGGTTGGTAAAACAAGTACTTAACACTCATACGCTATATAGCCAAGTAAATTATTCCCATAGTGATTTTTACTTTAAGGCAGGTGTCAGAGCTAATTACTATGAAAAACTAAGCAGATTATATATAGAACCCAGACTATCATTAAATTATAAATTTAATGATAGTTTTAGTTTTGAAATCAATAGTAGCTTAAAAAGTCAAGCTACTTCACAAATTGTTGATCTTGATGATGATTTTTTAGGTATTGAAAAAGAACGTTGGGTTTTAGCTGGAAATAATCCTATAACTAAAGATGATTTTCCTATTATAACAAGTCAACAAATAGGTATTGGCTCTTATTTTAAGAAAAACAACTGGTTAATAAGTGCTGAAGCCTATTATAAAGTAGTTAATGGTATTAATAGTAAAAGTCAGGCATTTCAAACAAATTTACTTCAAGATACAAGTAATAATCTCTTAAACTTTGAAAAACTTAGTGATATTGGTAGCTATAGAGCCAAAGGAATAGATATTTTAATCCATAAGAAAATAAAAAATATAAAAACCTGGTTAAGTTATAGTTATACCACAAATGATTATTTCTTTGATAATTTGAATAAAGGAGAACGTTTTCCTAATAATATAGATATAAGAAATGTTATTAATCTAGCCGGAACTTATACCTACAATAATTTTGACTTTGCCTTAGGTTTTAACTGGCATTCAGGGAAACCATTCACGCCTGCTATTGGTGTAAATAATAACAATAGGATTAATTATGAGCCTATTAACAGTGGTCGTTTAAAAGATTACTTGAGATTAGATACTTCCGTAAATTACAATTTTAAAATAGGTAATTTAGATGCTACTAGTGGTATTTCTATTTGGAATATTTTAGATAGGAAAAATGTTTTAGGAGCATATTATACATTAAATAACAATTTTGAGTTGGTTAGAAATGAAAATACTTCGCTTGGTCTAACTCCAAATTTAAGTTTTAGAGTAAAATTTTAATACTCAACACCTTTACTTCTTTATTTTTCTCTTTTTAAGCTAAATAATACTTAAGCTAATAATTTAATGTATCAGGTTAAACATGAAAAAGTAAAACTAAAATATGCTTCCATTCCTAAAAAGAACAATATATAGAGCTCTCAAAAAGTTAAGAGAAGATTATATTATTTAAAGTAGGAAATAAGTAAACTAAGTTGTTATAGCATTGAAATAAATAACATGGAAAAATCAGATTTAATAAAAAAATGGTTGAATCATGATCTGAATGCTCAAGAACATGAAGCGTTCAAAAACCTTAATGACCATGACGAACTAATGAAAATAAATGATAGCCTTAAAAAATTTAAGGTTAAACCAATTATAGATCGAGAAAAAATTCTGGATTCAATTATTTCACAGAAGAAGCAAAAAGATAAACCAATTAGAAAAATTATTAATTTTAGTGCTAAGGTTGCAGCTATTTTATTAGTGAGTTTAGGTATTTATAAGGTATTCATTAAAAATGATATTACTAGAATTCAAACAAATTATGCTGATAAAACATTAGCCCAATTACCTGATAACTCTACTGTAAATTTAAATGCTGTGAGTTCAATTAGTTTTAATAAAAAAACTTGGAAAACTAAACGAGAAGTAACTTTAAAAGGTGAAGCATTTTTTAAAGTTGCTAAAGGAGCTACATTTGATGTAATTACTGATCAAGGAAATGTAAAAGTTTTAGGTACCGAATTTAATGTGAAAGTTAGAGGTGAAATTTTTGAAGTAGTTTGTTATGAAGGCCTCGTTAGTGTTTTTCATAAAAATAAGAATGTTAAACTTTCTCCTGGAGATTCTTTTATAGCTGGAAATTTTATAAAAAATAACACCGAAAAAACGGAACCTTCATGGATATCTAACGAAAGTAATTTTATAAGCGAACCTTTGATTAATGTACTTAAAGAGCTTGAAAGACAGTATAGTATTGAAATAATTACAAATGCTATCAATACTAAACAATTATTTACGGGTAAGTTTGTACATAATAATTTAGATTTAGCTTTAAAAGCTATAACTCTACCTTTACATATTAAATACACTAAAAGTGGAAGTAAAATAATTTTGAATATTGAAAACCATCTGTAAACTTATTTTAATTCTTTTTTTTTATTCAAATACTTTCATTTTCTCTCAAGAAAAGAGAGATAGTATATTGCCTGTAAAAAAAATTTTAAAACTATTAGAAGATAGGTACAATGTTAGTTTTTCTTTTGGAGATAAAACAGTGGAAAATATTAGTACCCGACTTCCCAAAAAAGATCTTACTCTAGATGAAGCACTAGATTTCTTAAATTCAAATACAAATCTATCCTTTGATATTTTAAGTAACCGGTTTATTAGTATTAAAAAACAAGAAGAAGTTATTGTTTCAGAATTCTTTGAAGATTTAAATGAAGTATCTGTAACAGGATTTTTAACTTCAGGTATTTCTAAAAATAAAGATGGATCATTAGAATTAAAAACAAAAAATCTAGGTATCCTACCTGGTTTAATTGAACCTGATGTTTTACAAGCTATTCAAGCACTACCTGGTGTAGTTAGCGCAAGTGAATCTATTTCTGATTTAAATATTAGAGGGGGTACACATGATCAAAATTTAATTCTATTCGATGGAATTAGAATGTATCAATCAGGGCATTTTTTTGGTCTAATTACCGCTTTTAACCCACATTTAAACTATAAAACTAAGCTTTCTAAGAACGGGATTTCCAGTAAATATGGGGAAAATATTTCTAGTGTGATCGATATGAAACTTCCAAATAAAATTTCAGATAAAACTCAAATTAATATAGGAGGAAATTTATTGAGTTTTGATTTTCTAGGAATTCTTCCTTTATCTAAAAAAATAGAACTACAAATAGCTACTAGACGATCAAACACTGATTTTTTAAAGACTTTTACATTTAATGAATATTTTAATAGAGCCTTTCAGGAAGCAGATATTAATTCAGCATTTGATCGAGGTTTTTTGTCAGCTAAAAATGAAAAATTTAGTTTTTATGATGTATTTACCAAATTTCTTTATCGTATAAACGATAAAAATCTGTTTAAACTAGTTTTATTAAATATTGAAAATAACTTGAATTATGAGGAAAATCTTAAGATAGATGATGATATAACTAATGATGATACTATAATAGGTAATAGTGTGATTGAACAGAAGAACTTTAGCCTCGGCATTACTTATGAAGGATCATGGAATAGTTGGCTTACTACTGAAGCTAAAATATATACCTCACGTTATAATCTAATTTCTACATATTATAATTATGATGAAACTAATATAAATTTGCGTGCACAAGCAAATGAAGTTATTGATAATGGCTTTAAATTAGATACTAATTTTGAAATTTCGAAAAAAACTAATGTTTCTACTGGATATCATTTTTCTCAAATAGGTATAAGTAATACAGATGGTTTTGAAATTTTATTTGCAAGTAACTTGAAACAAGTTTTAAATACACATAGCCTATATAGTCAATTAAATTATAATGAAGAGGATTTCTATTTAAAAGCTGGATTAAGAGCTAATTACTATGAAAAATTTGGGCGATTGTTTCTTGAACCCAGATTTGCGTTCAATTACAAGTTGAGTAATACTATCAGTTTTGAAATAAATAGTAGTTTACGAAGCCAAGCTACTTCACAAATTATTGATTTAGATGCTGACTTTTTAGGTATTGAAAGAGAACGTTGGGTATTGGCAGGGCAAAATCCTGTGACTGGTGATAATTTTCCTATAATTACAAATCAACAAATAGGAGTTGGAGGCTACTATAAAAAAGATGGCTGGCTAATTAATGTAGAAGCATATCATAAATTAGTAAATAACATAAACAGTAAAAGCCAAGGTTTTCAAAATAGAATACTAAATCTAGTTTATAATCTTAATGAATCTAGTTTTGTTGGAAGTTACCGTGTAAAAGGAGTAGATCTACTAATTCAAAAAAAGATAAATAATTTAAGAATAGGGTTAGGGTATAGCTATACAAAGAATGACTATATATTTGAAGATTTAAATAATGGAAATCCTTTTCCTAGTAATTTCGATATAAGAAATGTACTTAATGTTTCTAGTACATATATTTATAATAACTTCGATTTTGCTATTGGTTTTAATTGGTACTCTGGTAAGCCTTATACAGAAATTAAAGAATTTACAGAAAATAATGACCCCGTTTTTCGTTTTCTAGACGTTAATAATAGTAGGCAAAAAGATTACTATAGATTAGATGCTTCCGTAAATTATAATTTTAAAATTGGTAATGTTAATTTAATTAGCGGAATTTCAGTGTGGAATATTCTAAATAGAAGAAATATATTAAATACTTATTACTCAAGAGAGTTTTTAAACTTTGATTTTGTTAAAACTGAAAATACTTCGCTTGGTCTAACTCCAAATTTAAGTCTTAGAGTAAAGTTTTAATGCTACCTATCTTTACTTGTTTATTTTTCTCTTTTTTTAACTAAATAACAACTTTAATATTTTTATTGTAAAATTTTAACATTAATTATACCATCAACTGTTTTTTTAGTTAATTTAAATATCAATTATAAACCTCTTTTTCTTAGAGTCTTTATAGCTGTTAAACCTCCGAATATTAACCAAAAACCCTAATAAAATGAAATCAATTCAATTTATTACCCTATCCCTTTTATTTAATTTACTCATTAGTTATTCCATTAATGCGCAAGTAACCCCTGAATTTTTCTATGCTACAATTCAAACAAATGATGCCAATCAACTTAAAAAAAATCATCCTGATGATATTACTATTATTGAATCAATTAATGGTTTTAGTGCTGTAATGTTAACTCATAATGCTGCAGAAGAATTACATCACAAAGTTTTAGTGCATGGACCTGGTTTTGTGTACGAACCTTCAAAAGCAAGTGCTTTAGCTACTATTAGAAGAACAAAAAGTTTAGTTTCTAAAAATATTGGAACAAAGTTTAATAAATTTTCTATTACTCAAGAACAATTAGTAAGGCAAAGTCTTGATTTAGTAGATAATATGAACATTGCTACTCATATTCAAGAATTGGAAGCATATGGTACACGTTATCATACAACTAATACTGCCAGACAAGCTGTTTTAGACTTAAAAACACGTTGGGAAAATATGGCTTCGGGCAGAAACGATGTTACAGTTAGAATAGTAAATCATACCAGTACAAATATGCCTTCTGTGGTGATGACTATAACCGGAACAGATGCTCCTGACGAATATGTTATTATTGGAGGCCATATTGATTCCACTGCATTTGGAAATAATAATAATGCTCCAGGTGCTGATGATAATGCTTCTGGTATAGCTACATTTACAGAAGCAGCTAGAGTACTTTTTGAACTGAACTTTAAACCTAAAAGAACTATTGAATTTATGGCTTTTGCTGCTGAAGAAGTAGGTTTAAGAGGATCGAGAGAAATTGCAGAAGATTATAGAACAAGAAATGTAGATGTATTAAGTTTCATGCAGTTAGACATGACAAATTATAAAGGATCTCCAAGAGATATTTACATTTCTACAGATTCTTATAATGATGACACCTTGAATAACTTTTTAATAGAACTTCTAAATTTTTATAATGGTTCAGGTCAACATCAATTGACATACGGTACTTCACAATGTAACTATGGATGCTCAGACCACTACAGTTGGGCTCAACAAGGTTATGATGTAGCTTTTCCTTTTGAAGCTTCATTCAATCAAAGTAATCCAAATATTCATACTACAGGTGATACTTTTGATAAGTCTCCTACTCCAAATGCTACTCATGCTGCAAAGTTTGCAAAACTAGCTTTAGAATATTTAATTGAAATTTCTAACGGTGAAACTACTTCCAGTGAAGAATGTACACAAACAATAAATAGTTTTCCATATCAAGAGAGTTTTGAAACTACTTCAAATTTATGGATTGAGTCTGTAGATGATGATTTAAATTTTACTAGAAATACTGGTACTACTCCGTCAAATAATACAGGCCCTAGTAATGCTTCAGCTGGAAATTATTATATATACGTAGAAGCATCAGGAAATGGCACTGGTTTTCCAAGTAAAAAGGCAATTTTAGAATCTCCTTGTTTTGACTTTACCACATTAGATACTCCTCAATTAAACTTTGATTACCATATGTTAGGCAATTCGATAGCTACATTAGAAGTTGAAGCTAAGACAAAAGAAGATAATATTTGGACTACAATCTTTTCAAAAAATGGAAGTCAAGGAAGTAGCTGGAATACCGTAGATATTTCAATGAATAATTATGCAAATAAGTCTAATATTCAAATTAGGTTTATAGTTACTACAGGCTCTGGAAATGAAGGCTGGCAGAGTGATATTGCTATTGATAATATTCTACTTGATAATGGGAATACCACTACTCCTCCAACATGTACATCTTTGAATTTTAATGACTTTACTATTTCTTCCTTTTCTAATCAAGATTCTGATGGTACTTTTTCCGTATTAAATTCTGGCGAATCATTATCATTAACGAATAATACTTGGAAATCTATTAACTATGCATATACTGTAACCTCTCAAACAGTTTTAGAATTTGATTTTTCTAGTACTTCTCAGGGAGAAATTCATGGAATTGGTTTTGAAAATGATAATAATTTAACTTCAACAAATTATTTCAAATTGCATGGAACTCAAAATTACGGAGTCACTAATTACGATAATTACACTAATGGAACTACAAAATATATAATTCCTGTAGGGAATTTTTATACAGGAAATATGGATAGATTGGTCTTTATAAATGATAATGATAGTGGATCTGGAAACACTTCTTTATTTACCAATGTAAAGATTTACGAAGGTACTTGTGGAAATAATCTTGTCAATAAAACAGATACAAGTATTGATAAAGTTACTATTGGTAATGAAAGTGAAAGCATATTCTCTAAATTAACAATTACGCCAAATCCTAGTAAAGATTTCTTTAACATTAACTTAGAAACATTAGGAACTTCACCTATCACTGTAACGCTATTTACCATAAATGGTGAAGAGATTATAACTAGAAACATTAACTCTAAAACTACAAGAGTTTCTTTAAAAGGATTAAATTTAAGTTCAGGTATATATCTACTTAAATTAAATACAAATGGAGAAGATACTTTTTCTAAACAGATTATTATAAACTAAATAAAAAAGGCGCCAAATGGCGCCTTTTTTATAATTATAATACATTTATTATGTTAACATTCCTCCGTCAACAGATAAAGTCTGACCTGTGATGTAAGAACTCATATCAGAAGCTAAGAAAACACATGCATTAGCTACATCTTCAGCAGTTCCTCCTCTTTTTAAAGGAATTTCATTTCTCCATCCTTCTACTACCTTTTCATCTAATTGTGCAGTCATTTCTGTTTCAATAAATCCTGGTGCAATCACGTTACTACGAATATTTCTTGATCCTAATTCTAATGCAACAGACTTAGAAAAACCTAAAATTCCTGCTTTTGAAGCTGCGTAATTAGCTTGACCTGCGTTACCTTTTAACCCTACAACTGAGCTCATGTTAATTATAGAACCAGCTCTTTGCTTCATCATCGGCTTAATCACTGCCTTAGTTAAATTAAAAACAGATTTAAGATTTACTTGGATTACCTTGTCAAAGTCGTCTTCAGAAATACGTAGTAATAAGTTATCTTTTGTAATTCCAGCATTGTTAATTAAAACATCAATCGCTCCAAACTCTTCTAAAACATTTTTAGCTAATTCTTGAGCCGCATCAAACTCTGCTGCATTAGATTGATATCCTTTTGCTTTTACTCCTAATTCTTGTAACTCTTTTTCTAATGAATTAGCTGCTTCAACAGATGAGTTATATGTAAATGCTACATTAGCTCCTTGCTTTGCGAACTCTAAAGCGATTCCTCTACCTATACCTCTGGTAGCTCCTGTAATTATAGCGGTTTTATTTTCTAAAAGTTTCATTTAGTTGTATGATTTAAAGTGTCAAATATAAATGATTTAATGCTACAAAAAAAAGCGTTCTAAAAAGAACGCTTCTATTTTTTTATGAGTTTATTATTTAGGGTTTTACAACCTTAGGTTTTTCGTAATTGAATAAATAATCTACATCCATTTCTTTTAATGTTCCTAATTTTGAAAGTGCTTTTAAATCGATATCTTTCTTATTAGCAACAACCATGATATTATAATCTTGACCTTTGATATTAGTATCAAAGAACTCTTTCATATCTTTCATTGTCATGTTTTTAATAGCGTTATAAATTTCTTCACGATTATCGTTATCAATTCCTCTTTTCTTTAAACTTTCATATGCCCAAAACATTCCTGTGTCATTTATTCTTTCAGCAGCTATTTTTTTAAGAGCAGACTCTTTTGAGGCATTAAATTGTTTTTCAGCTTCAGGCATATTATTCATTAAGTCTAACATTGCATCTACAGCATCAGGAATTTTATTTGCTTGTGTTCCTATATACGCGTATGTGTAATTGGGTTTTCCTTTTTCTGAAGCATTACTATATGCAGAAAAAGCTGAATATGCCAATGATTTAGATTCTCTAATTTCTTGAAAGACAATTGAAGATAACCCACTACCAAAATAATTATTGAATAATGTAGAAATTGCTAGTTTTTTAGGATCAAATTCATCTCCCTTTGCTAAAAATAACATTTCTGCTTGTACCATATCGTAATTAACAAAGTAAACATTATCTCCTGTCTTAGCATACTCATATACTTTTTTCTGTGGATAATCTTTCAAATCAGCTGCTATAATATGATTTTTATTTAAAGCTGATTTAGCTTGATTAATGTCTTTACCATAGTAGAAAATTCGGTGTTTATAGTTTTTCAAATCCTTAACTAAAGCTACTAATTCTTCTGGATTTTGATCTTTTAACTCTTGAATTGTATAAATATCTCTCAATCTAGATCCTTCTCCATACTGACCATAACTCATTAAACCTCTCCACATAATACTTCCTTTATTTGCTTTGGTATCAATACGTCTTTTTGCAATTTTATCAACATATTTATTATAAATATCTTGATCTGCTTTTGCATTTGCCCACAAATTTTCCAGTAAAGCTAATCCCTTATCAAGATTTTCTCTTAATCCTGATAAATAAACATAAGATCTATCAGCACCAGAACTTACACCATAATTAATACCTAACTTATAAAAATCTTTTTTTACTTCTTCAGGAGTTTTAGTATCAGTACCTAAATATTGCAAGTAATTCACCGCTATTGGTAACTTCTTGTTGTGATCTTTACCCATATCAAAAATGATGTCAAGTTCAGCTAAATCATTCTTAGTATTAGTAATGTATTCTACTGTTAAACCATTATCCAGAGTTGTTTTCTTTATTGCAGACTTATAATCGTTAAATTTTGGTTTAAGATCTGGAGATGTCATTTTGTTAAATGCTGTTGTAAAATCAGAAACTTTACCTCTATTTAATTCATTAGGAGTAATTTCTGGCTTTGGCACTTTTACTAAACCTTCAGTTTTTCCTTGATTTTTATTAACGATTACATAATTATCTTTATAAAATTCATTAGCAAAAGCGACTAATTCTTCTTTTGAAATCTTTCTTAACTCATTTAATAACTGTACTCTATTTCCCCAATCTTGAAAATGAACAAACGCATTTACATAATCATAAGCTATTGAAGATGCATTTTGATATTTTTTGATAGTGCTTAATTTTAAATCATTGATTACAGCATCAATAAGCCAATCATCAAACTCTCCTTTTTTAACTTTTTCAATTTGTCCTAAAACCAAATCTGTAGCTTCTTTTAAGGTTTGACCATTTTTAGGAGTTACATATAACTGGTGCATTCCATAATCATTTAAAAAAGTTGTGTAACTACCAGCTCCTTGTACTAATTGTTTTTGATTTAAATTTAAATCAATTAAACCCGCTTCACTATTACTTAAAATCATATCAATTAATGTTAAGTACTTTTCTTCTTTAGTACCTATCCCCTTACTTCTATAGGCTACACTAGCTCTAGCAGCCTCAGGTCCAACCACTTCTTTTACTGTGATTTCCGTTAAAGGATCTTCTGTTGGTCTTGTTGGGTGATTAACTTCCTTAGATTTAAGTTTTCCAAAAGCAGCATCAACTTTTTTAATTGTAGCATCAAAATCTAAATCTCCAACTAAAACTACTGCCATATTGTTAGGCACATAATATCTATTGAAATAAGCATGTATAGCTTCCATTGAAGGATTTTTCAAATGCTCAGATTTACCAATAGTAGTTTGTTGTCCGTAAGGGTGTTTCGGAAAAAGTGCATCCATCATTGCATATGATTCTCTTCTTCTATCACTGTCTTGTCCCCCATTAAATTCTTCGTAAACGGCTTCTAATTCTGTATGGAATAATCGTAATACCAATTGACTAAAGCGTTCACCTTCTACTGTTAACCATTTATCTAATTCATTGGTAGGTATTTTATTTACATAAACTGTTTCTTCATGCCATGTCCAAGCATTAGTTCCTTCAGCTCCTAAACTACTGATCATATTATCATATTCATTAGCGATAGCTAATTTCGAAGCTTCATGAGAAACTTTATCAATCTCTTTATAGATTTCTATTTTCTTAAGAGAATCCTTTTCAGCCTTATGCTTTTCATATAAATCAGATATTTTTTGCAATTCAACTTTTTCCTTTTCAAAATCGATTGCTCCAATTTCATCTGTACCTTTAAAAACCATATGTTCTAGATAATGGGCTAATCCAGTATTATCTTTTGGATCATAAACAGAACCGGCTCTCACAGGTATAAATGTTTGAATTTTTGGTTCTTCAAAGTTTTGCGCTAAATAGACTTTTAAACCATTTTTTAAAGTATATAAACGTAAACCTGTAGGATCATTAGTATAAGTAACATAGTTAAAACCATTATCATCTGTATGGTTTTCTGCTACTACTTCTGTACTTTCTGAAGTTTTTTTACAACTTATAAAAATTACAGAAAAAGCAATCATAGTTAGTATTTGATTGATTTTTTTCATTGTATTTTTTTGTTTTTTGTTATTAATTAAAAAATCCGACCACTAAAGTATAGTGATCGGATCAAATCTATTTGTTTTTTAGTAAATTTTAACTAATTATGCTAAAACTTTTGCTACTATTTCTCCAATTTTAGCAGGAGACTCAACTACGTGTACTCCATTTTCTGCTAAAATTTTCATTTTTGCTTGAGCTGTATCATCAGCACCACCTACAATAGCTCCAGCATGTCCCATAGTTCTACCAGCAGGTGCAGTTTGTCCTGCAATAAAACCTACTACAGGCTTTCTATTTCCATCAGCTTTAATCCAACGTGCAGCTTCTGCTTCTAATTGCCCACCTATTTCACCAATCATTACAATTGCTTCAGTTTCATCATCATTCATTAATAACTCAACTGCTTCTTTTGTTGTAGTTCCAATAATTGGATCTCCACCAATACCAATAGCAGTTGTGATACCATAACCTTGTTTAACAACTTGATCAGCTGCTTCATAAGTTAATGTTCCTGATTTAGAAACAATACCTACTTTTCCTTTTTTGAAAATAAACCCTGGCATGATACCAACTTTAGCTTCTTCTGGTGTAATTACACCTGGACAGTTAGGTCCTACTAAAGTACAATCTTCTTTTGCATCAATATAAGATTTAACTTTTACCATGTCTGCAGTAGGAATACCTTCAGTAATACAAATAATTACTTTAATTCCTGCTTCAGCAGATTCCATGATTGCGTCAGCTGCAAAAGCTGGTGGTACAAAAATAATTGAAGTATCAGCTCCAGCCTTAGCTACTGCTTCATCTACAGTATTAAAAACAGGCTTACCTAAGTGTTCTTGACCTCCTTTACCTGGAGTAACACCACCAACAATATTTGTTCCATATTCTATCATTTGTCCAGCGTGAAAAGTACCTTCACTTCCTGTGAAACCCTGAACAATAATTTTTGAATCTTTATTTACTAAAACGCTCATCTGGTTTATTTTTATTTAAGTCAAGCAAAAATAGTTTTTTAATTGAGTATTACCAATTAAAATTATCGTTACTTTTTGTTTTTATTTACTTCGTTTTTTAAATGAATAATTTCACGCATTTTTTGTCTGTATTCCTCTTGTGGAGTACCAAAATATACTCCTTTTTTTAAGGACTTCATTACTCCTGTTTGCGCCATTAAAACAGTTCCTTTTTCAATATGTAAACCACTAACAACTCCTACTTGTCCCCAAATTGTAACTTCATCTTCAATAACTGTACAACCTGCTATACCTGTTTGGGCTGCTATCAGACACTTTTTACCAATTACAGTATCATGTCCCACATGTACCTGATTATCAATCTTAGTACCTTCTCCAATGGTTGTATCTCCAGTTACTCCTCTGTCAATAGTACAACTTGCCCCTAGGTCTACATCATCTTCAATAACTACTCTACCTCCAGAAACTAAAGGGTCAAAACCTTCAGGTCTCTTTTTGTAATAAAACGCATTGCTACCTAGTACAGTATTTGAATAAATTGTAACATTATCACCTATAATACAATTGTTATTTATGGTAACATTGGCATGAATTAAGCAGTTTTTACCGATTTTAACACCTTCACCTATAAATACATTTGGTTGTACTATTGTACCTTCTCCTATCTCAGCAGAATCAGCTATACTTTGTTTAGAGGCTATAAAAGGATTGAAATGTTTTGTTAATTTATTAAAATCTCTAAAAGGATCGTCAGATATTAATAACGTTTTTCCTTCAGGACATGCTACATCTTTATTGATTAGTATTGTAGTAGCCTTAGAATTTAAAGCTTTATCATAATATTTAGGATGATCTACAAATACAATTTCTCCTTCTTGGACAACATGAATTTCATTTAAGCCTGTAATTTTAAAATTAGGATCTCCTACAAATTGTATTTCTAACAGATTAGCTATCTGTTGTAAAGTTTGGGTAGTATTGAATTTCATATGAAAAAAATCCCGCAATTAAGCGGGATGAAATTATTTTTATTCTTTAATTCTTTCCGAATACGAGCCTTTTTCTGTATCAATTTTGATTTTATCTCCTTCGTTTATAAAAAGAGGAACATTTACTCTAGCTCCAGTTTCTACAGTAGCAGGTTTTGTTGCATTTGTCGCTGTATTTCCTTTTACTCCTGGCTCTGTATGTGTTACTTCTAAAATTACATGAGAAGGCATTTCTACTGAAAGTGGCAAGCTGTCTTCAGTATTTATTAAAATAGTTACTACTTCTCCTTCTTTCATGAATTCTGAACCATCAACAACTTTTCTTTGTAAAGTAATTTGGTTATAATCATCAGTATTCATGAAGTGTAAATCATCTCCTTCAGCATACAAATACTGAAACTTGTGAGTTTCTACACGAACATCTTCAATTTTATGTCCCGCTGAAAATGTATTATCAATTACTTTTCCTGTGGTAACACTTTTTAATTTAGTTCTTACAAAAGCAGGTCCTTTACCTGGTTTTACATGTAAAAATTCTATGATTTTGAATATATCGCTATTGTATTTAATACACAATCCTTTTTTAATATCTGAAGTTGATGCCATTATATAATTAATTAATTTGTTTTGTAATATCCTTTCATTATACCTCTGTGAGAATCTTTAATAAACTGTACAATCTCATCTCTCTCAGAAGTAGCTTCCATCTCAGCCTCTATAATTGCTATAGCTTGAGAATTATTATAATTTTTTTGAAATAATATTCTGTAAATATCTTGAATTTCTCTGATTTTCTCTGTAGTAAAACCTCTCCTTCTTAACCCAATCGAATTAATTCCAACATAAGACAAAGGTTCTCTAGCTGCTTTAACATATGGAGGAACATCTTTACGCACAAGTGAACCACCTGTTACAAATGCATGATTTCCAACCGACGCAAACTGATGTACAGCTACCATACCTGCTAGTACTACATTGTCTCCAATAGTCACATGCCCTGCTAGTGTTGAATTATTTGAAAAAATACAATTATCTCCAACAACACAGTCATGAGCCACATGACAATACGCCATGATTAAACAATTATTTCCTATAACGGTTTTTAATCGATCAGCTGTACCTCTATTGATCGTAACACATTCACGAATAGTAACATTGTCTCCTATTTCTACTGTTGTTTCTTCGTCATTAAACTTTAAGTCTTGGGGAATTGCAGATACAACTGCGCCTGGAAAAATTCTACAATTTTTTCCAATTCTAGCTCCTTCCATTATGGTTACATTGGATCCAATCCATGTACCTGAACCAATCTCTACATTAGCATGTATAGTGCTAAATGGTTCTATTACTACGTTTCTAGCTATTTTTGCTTGGGGGTGAACGTAGGCTAATGGTTGATTCATATTACTTTACTTTAGAAATTTGTGCCATTAACTCCGCCTCTGCAACTAATTTTCCGTTGGCATAAGCATAGGCTTGCATGTGTGCAATTCCTCTTCGTATCGGCGTTATTAATTCACTTTTAAATATTAACGTATCTCCAGGTAAAACCTTTTGTTTAAACTTAACTTTATCTATTTTCATAAAATAAGTCAAATAATTTTCTGGATCGGGTACTGTACTTAGTACAAGAACTCCTCCTGCTTGAGCCATTGCTTCTACTTGCAATACTCCTGGCATAACTGGTGCTCCTGGAAAATGACCTACAAAGAACCCTTCATTCATTGTTACATTCTTCATTCCAACAACATGTGTATCAGTAAGTTCTAATATTCGATCTACTAATAAAAATGGTGGTCTATGAGGAAGAATATCCATGATTTTATGAATATCCATCAACGGTGGTTGATTTAAATCAAAAGTAGGTACATTATTTCTCTTTTCCTTTTTTATGATTTTAGATAATTTTTTAGCAAACGCAGTATTTACCTGATGCCCTGGTTTGTTAGCTATAACTTTACCTTTTATTTTGGTACCTACTAAAGCTAAATCTCCAATAACATCTAATAATTTATGTCTTGCTGCTTCATTAGCCCAACGTAACTCTAAATTATCTAAAATTCCATTAGGTTTAATTTTTATATCATCTTTTTTGAATGCTTTTTTAAGTTTTTCAGTTGTGCTTTCTGAAAGTTCTTTATCTACATAAACTATAGCATTATTAAGATCTCCTCCTTTGATTAAATCATTTTCTAGAAGCATTTCAATTTCATGTAAAAAACTAAATGTTCTTGCTGATGAAATTTCTTCTTTAAAATCTGAAATTTTACTTAATGTAGCATTCTGAGTTCCTAGTACTTTAGTTCCAAAGTCTACCATAGCAGTTACTTCATACTTATCAGAAGGCATTAAAATAATTTCACTTCCAGTATTTTCATCTTTATATGATATAACCTCTTTAACTACGTACTCATCTACAGGTGCATCTTGTTCTACAACCCCTGCTTTTTCTAATGCTTCTATAAAGAATTTTGAAGAACCGTCCATTATTGGAGGCTCAGAAGCATTAATTTCTATTAATAAATTATCAATATCTAATCCTACAGCTGCAGCTAATACATGTTCTGAGGTATTAATTTGTACACCATTTTTTTCCATGTTAGTTCCTCTTTGAGTATCGATAACATAGTCAGCTTTAGCTTCAATCACAGGCTGACCTTCTAAATCTACTCTCTTAAAAGCGAATCCATGATTAATAGGTGCTGGTTTAAACGTCATTGTTACTTGATTTCCGGTGTGTAATCCTACACCAGATAAAGTAATTTCATTTTCTATAGTTGTTTGTTGTTGTTTACTCATTTTTATTGTTTTGAGTATTGTACTCTTTCTCTAGTTTATGAATAGTTGATACGATTTTAGGTAAATTTCTAAAATAAACATAAGATTTATTAAAGTCAGAATAACCTATAGCAGGTGAACCTTGAACAACTTCATTATCTTTAAGGTTCTTACCTATTCCAGACTGTGCCTGAATTTTAACATTATCTCCTATAGAAATATGTCCAACAATACCAACTTGACCACCAATCATACAGTTCTCACCTATTTTGGTAGAACCTGCTATGCCTGTTTGTGAAGCTATTACGGTATTTTGTCCTATTTCTACATTATGCGCTATTTGAATTTGATTATCTAATTTTACACCTTTTCTAATAATTGTAGAGCCTAAAGTAGCTCTATCTATGGTAGAATTGGCTCCTATATCTACATGATCTTCAATAATTACATTTCCTGTTTGCGGTACTGCTTTATAAATACCGTTTTCGTCTGGCGTAAATCCAAAACCATCAGAACCGATAACACTACCTGAATGAACTTTACAATCGTTTCCAATTACAGTTTCAGAATAAATCTTTACTCCTGAGAATATAACACAGTCATTTCCTATGGTAACATTATCTCCTATATAACTATTGGGGTAAATCTTTACATTATTTCCAATGATAACATTTTCTCCAATATAAGTGAATGCCCCAATGTATTCATTTTCTCCTATTGAAGCTGTAGTAGATACATATATAGGATTCTCTCTTCCTGATTTATTATGCTTAACTTGATTATAATACTCTAATAATGTAGAAAATGATTTATAAGGATCGTCGACTTTAATTAAAGTAGTAGAGATTTCTCTTTCTGGAACAAACTCTTTACTAACAATAGTAATTGATGCCGAAGTAGTATATATATATTGATTGTATTTCGGATTAGCTAAAAAAGTTAAAGACCCTTTTTCAGCTTCTTCTATCTTTGCTAATTTACTTACTAGTTCATCTAAATTTCCTTCGACATCTCCTTGTAAAATATCTGCGATTTGTTTTGCTGTAAACTCCATTAATTGCAAAAGTAATTATTTTTTGTTTAGTATGAATCTCGAACGATTAAACCTTAGAAAAATTCTTAGGATAACAATAATAATACTTTATTACAGGCTTAGATAAAGTTTGTAAGTTTAAGTGATCAGAAGCTTTAGCTATATCTTTTAATTTACCTTTTTTTGTTAAAATTTTTATAGGTTTCTTTTTATTATATGCTTGATTTGCTACTGAATCTTCAAAAATAAAACACGGTAATACACTATCATCTATGTTAAATTTCTTTTTTATTTTTTTGTGGATTTTTGTTTTGTAGGAATCTGTAAAAGGTTGATTTTGTAATTCAATTTTCAATAATTTTCTTTGAATTAACATCTTTGAAAGCTTTGATAGTACCAAATCTTCGTTATAACACCATTCTTTAATCGCTGATAAAACATCATAATCATCCAGTCTAGAAAACATTTCTAAAGTTTCGTCTGTAAAATTATTCCTATAAATAGTATTTGATAAAAAATATTGTAACGGAGCACTCGCTGGCAATTTTACACCAGATTTAGCCAAAACCTTTGCTCTTTGTAATATTTTAACTAATAATATTTCAGAAGCAAGAGATGTTTTATGCAAGTAGACTTGCCAATACATTAACCTTCTTGCTATTAAAAAATTTTCTACTGAATAAATTCCTTTTTCTTCTATAACTAATTGATCATCTTTTACATTCATCATTGCGATTAGTCGATCTGATGAGATATTTCCCTCGGCCACTCCTGTATAAAAACTATCTCTTTTAAGATAATCTAATCGATCAATATCTAGTTGACTTGATATTAGCTGATTGAAGAAACCTCTTTCATATTTTCCTTCAAAAATATCTATAGCTAAGTCCAATTGTCCATTAAATTCTCCATTCAACTTCTTCATAAACAATAGCGATATTTCTTCATGAACAATTTCATCTACTATACTATGTTCTAAAGCATGTGAAAATGCTCCATGACCTATATCATGCAATAAAATGGCAATACAAAGTGCTGTAGCTTCTTCTTCTGAAATTTTAATATTCTTTGATTGTAATACTTGAATTGCTTTTTGCATTAAATGCATACAACCTATAGCATGATGAAAACGTGTATGATGGGCTCCTGGATACACTAAATTAGTTAATCCCATTTGTGTTATCCTACGTAATCTCTGAAAATATTTATGTTCAATAATATCAAAAATTAAAGAATTTGGAATTGAAATTAATCCATAAATAGGATCGTTAAAAATTTTCAGTTTGTTAGTTTTAGATTTACTCAATATAATTAAATTTCAGATAACGAAACAAATGTAGTTAAATATCAATAATCAACTTTGTTATTTTTTTAAGAAAAAAAATATATAACTTGGGTATTTAATTTTTTCAACACTAAACACCTGTTTTGTGCGTTGAATTCTGTAACCAACCAATTATGAAAAAAATGGATATACTTTGGGTAGATGATGAGATAGATTTATTGAAACCTCATATTATTTTCTTAGAAAAGAAAAATTATAATGTGACTACATGTACTAATGGAGCTGATGCAGTTGATTTAGTTGATAAGGAGAGTTTTGATATAATCTTTTTAGATGAAAACATGCCTGGAATTTCGGGTTTGGAAGCGTTAACACAGATCAAACAAAAGAAAACTAATCTTCCTGTAGTTATGATAACTAAAAGTGAAGAAGAATATATAATGGAAGAAGCTATTGGTTCTAAAATAGCTGATTATCTTATTAAACCAGTAAATCCAAATCAAATTTTACTAAGTTTAAAAAAGAATTTAGATCACTCTAGACTTGTTACAGAAAAAACAACCCTAAATTACCAACAAGAATTTAGAAAAATTTCTATGGATTTATCTATGGTAAATTCATATGAAGAATGGATTGAATTTTACAAAAGACTAGTTCACTGGGAATTAGAACTAGAAAATATTGATGATTCTAGTTTGTTAGAAATATTAGAAAGTCAGAAATCTGAAGCAAATACGCATTTTTTTAAGTTTATAAAAAAGAACTACGAAGATTGGCTTACTTCTGATGATAAACCTGTTCTATCTCATACACTTTTTAAAGATTTAATAGTTCCTAATCTAAGTAATGAACAAGGTACATTAGTTGTTATCATTGATAATTTAAGATATGATCAGTTTAGAATTTTAGAGCCTTATATAGAAAACTTCTATAAAAAGGAAGAAGAGCATTCTTATTTTAGCATTTTACCTACTGCAACACAATATGCTAGAAATGCTATTTTCTCAGGATTAATGCCTTCTGAGATGGAAAAAAGACACAGAGAATATTGGAAAAATGATATTGACGAAGGTGGTAAAAACCTTTTTGAAAATGAATTTTTAACCGCTCAAATAAAAAGATTAAACCTAAATCTTAAACACGAATATTTTAAAATAACTTCACTCAAAAACGGTAAAGACTTAGCCGATAATTATAAAAGCACTAAGAATAACGATTTAACTGTTGTTGTTTATAATTTTGTTGATATGCTTTCTCATGCTAAAACTGAGATGGAGGTAATAAAAGAACTTGTTGGAGATGATAAAGCGTATAGATCATTAACAGCTAGTTGGTTTAAAAATTCCCCTCTTTTATCCATTATACAAAAGGCAAAAGAATTAGGACAGAAACTAATTATTACTACTGATCATGGTACTATAAATTGTAAAAACCCAACAAAAGTTATTGGAGATAAAAATATAAGTGCCAATCTAAGGTATAAAACAGGTCGTAGCTTAAGTTACGAACAAAAAGATGTATATGAAGTAAAAAATCCGCAAGACATCTTTTTACCAAGTATAGCTATTAATAGTCCTTTTATTTTTGCTAAAGAAGATTTATTTTTTGCGTATCCTAACAATTTTAATCATTTTGTAAAATATTATAGAAATACATATCAGCATGGAGGTATTTCATTAGAAGAAATTATTATACCTTGCGCTATATATAATTCTAAATAGTTTTATGAATAAAAATTATTCATTAGAAGATATTACTTTTATAGCTAAGGAACTTATTTCTAACACAAAACATAAGGTACTTTTATTTTATGGTGATATGGGAGTGGGTAAAACTACACTCATAAAAGAGATTTGTAAAACTATAGGTAGTGATGATATTATAAGCTCACCTACATTCTCATTAGTAAATGAATATCATACAAATACTAGTGAAATAATCTATCATTTCGACTTTTACAGAATAGAAAATGATGAAGAAGCATTAGATATAGGTATTGAAGAATATTTTAGCTCTGGTCATTGGTGTTTAATCGAATGGCCTGAGAATATTAAAAATTTACTACCTTTAAATGCTAGTGAAGTTATAATTAACCTTACTGATAATAATTTTAGAAACATTCAACTTAAGTAAAATTAATGAGTTCTATTACCCCGTTTACCAAAGAGCAACTTTTACCGCAACCTGAAATGCTTGAAATTAAAAAGCAAAAGGGCGAATTATTTATTGGTTTACCAAGAGAAACACACCTAGAGGAAAAACGAATTAGTTTAACTCCGGATGCTGTAGCCGCTTTAGTTGCTCATGGCCATAGAGTTATTGTAGAAACAAATGCAGGTGAAGGTGCTAAATATACGGATATTGAATACTCTGAAGCAGGAGCAAAAATAGTGTATGATTCTAAAGAAGTTTTTGAATGTAACTTGGTAGTAAAAGTTGAACCGCCTTCTTTAGACGAAATTGAATTAATGAAACCTCAATCTTTTTTAATTTCAGCTCTACAATTAAAAACTCAAAATAAAAAGTATTTTGTAGCACTAGCGAAGAAAAGAATTACTGCTATTGCTTATGACTATATTAAAGATGAAGATGGGGTTTATCCAGTGTTAAAATCATTAAGTGAAATTGCTGGTATTTCATCTATGCAAATTGCTGCAGAACTTATGTCTTCTGCCAACGGCGGAAATGGTTTATTATTAGGAAACATAAGTGGTGTACCTCCTACAGATGTAGTTATCTTAGGTGCTGGAACAGTTGGTAAATCAGCTGCTAAAGCTGCTATAGGTTTAGGAGCACGAATAAAAGTCTTTGATAATTCAATTACAAAACTTCGACGTTTACAAGAGTCTATTCCAGGGCCTATTTATACATCTACAGTACAACCTAAATCACTTTTAAAGGCTTTAATGCGCTGCGATGTTGCCATAGGTGCTATTAGAGGAGTTGATAGATCTCCTGTTATTGTAACTGAAACAATGATAGAGCAAATGAAAATTGGCGCTATTATAGTGGATGTTTGTATTGATAGAGGTGGATGTTTTGAAACTTCTAAAATTACTACCCATAGTAAACCAACCTTTAGAAAACATGATGTAATTCATTATTGTGTGCCTAATATCCCTTCAAGATACTCTAGAACTGCATCAGTATCAATCAGTAATATCCTTACCCCTTACCTCTTAAATATAGCTGAGGAGGGTGGTTTTGAAAATGCTGCTAGATTTGATAAAAGCTTACGTAATGGAATGTATTTCTATCATGGAATATTAACCAATAAAACTGTTGCCGATTGGTTTGATTTACCTTCAAGAGACATTAACTTGTTGATTCTCTAGTTTTTCAAATTTATACAATGAAAAAATAAACTCACAACCTTTATTTTTTCCCTCAGAATGTATCATGATACTAGTACCATGAAGCTCTATTATTTTTTTTACGATGGCTAAACCTAGGCCTAGGCCTTTATTTTCTTTCATTTTTTTTGATGTAAACCATCTATCAAAAATAAGATCGCGTTCTAAATCATCTATTCCTTGCCCAGAATCTTTAATTTTAACAATAGTTCTATCATTTTTATCTTCTAAAACAATCGTGATATTACCTCCATTAGGTGTGAATTTTATAGCGTTATCCAATATATTTTGAATCACCCTATCTATCAACACTTTGTCAGCATAAACAAAATGTTGTATATCTAATTTACAGTCTAATTTAATTTTTATTTTTTTCTTGTTAGATAGTATGTAATATCTATTAACAACATCATTCAACAATTCACATATATTAAATGTTATTTTATTTGGTTTTAGCTGTTTGGCATCTAAATTTGAATATTCGTAAAGTTGATTTACCAAGTTAGATAAGGTTAAAGTACTTTGCTCTATTATCGTAAGAAATTCATATCTATTTTCTTCAGTTATTAAAATTTCCTTTTCATTAAGAGTTTCTGCATAACCTCTAATTAAAGTTAATGGTGTTCTAAGGTCATGAGAAATATTTGCTATCAACTCTTTTTTAAATGCGTTTATTGATTTAATTTCTTCTATATTTTGAGAAATTGTATCTGCCATTTCATTAAAAGTTGTGGCTAAAATTGATAAATTAGTTGTTGAAGCTGAAGGAATTCTACTCTTTAAATCTCCTTCTTTAAACTTATTTACATAATGTATAATTATCAATAAACTTTTAGATATTAATATAATACTGATAAAACCAATACTTAATGACAACAATGATGTTATGAGTAAAGTGGTAAGAGTTAGTTTAGAAAAATAACCTCGGAATAGATTCTCGCATATTTTTTCAAAATCGTGACTCGCTAATAGAATATATATATATCCTACTCTACCATTACTTTTAAACGAAGCTGCTGAAAAAATTTTTTCTTCATTTATATTTTTAGGGTCATCTCCTAGAATAAATTCTTGATTATTCTCAATGAATTGGTGTATCGGTTTTAAATTTACTTTACTAACAATTTCTGGTTTCTTAGAATGATCTAGCACCAAAGAATGTAGTACCTCTCCTCTATCATTCAATAAATAAATTTCAATAACTCTATTCACTGCCATCATATCATGCATAATATCATCGAATAGCTCAACATTTACAGAACCATCTTCTAAAAATGGTTCTTTATCCTTAAACTTTTCATCAATTAAATGATTCGCTATGTTCGCATTTAAACGTTGTGTAGTTTGACTATAGAATTTATCTAACAAGAAGAAAGTAACTGAAATATATACTATTCCTATGATTAGGATTATGACAAGAAATGAAAAACTTAATTTTACTACAAACTTATTAGATAATGACTGAAACCTGTTCATTTAAACGAGGTATTAAAGCTTCATTAAACTTATAGCCAATCCCCCATTCTGTTAGAATATACTTTGGATTAGCCATATCGAACTCAACTTTTCTCCTTAAGCGATTTATATGAGAATTTACAGTATGACTATAACCTTTAAAATTATAACCCCAAATTATTTGCAACAAATTAGTTCTACTGTATATTTTTCCTGGATTATTAGCAAATAATGTTAACAATTCAAATTCTTTAGGAGATAGATTAATTTTAGAATTATTTATTGAAACAATTCTTTTCGCAATATTAATATATAAATCTTCAAAAATTAAGGTTTTATTCTTTTTCATAGTTGTATCATATTCATACCTTCTAAGCACTGCTTTAATTCTTGCCATTAATTCCCTAACTCCAAAAGGTTTAGTTACATAATCATCAGCTCCTAACTCTAAACTGAGAACTTTATTTAATTCATCTGTCTTTCCGGTGAGCATTATAATTGGAACTTGTTTTTTTAAACGTATCCTTTTACAAACTTCTATTCCATCCAGTCTAGGCAAGGTGATATCTAATAAAATTAAAGAATAATCGTGTAGCAAAGCCAATTCTAATCCTTTAGCTCCATCCAAAGCTATTTCCGACTCATAACCATGGTTTAAAACATTAATTTTTAAAAGATTAGATAACGATTGATCATCATCTATAATTAAAATTCTTTTCATTCAAGAGTAGATTTATTCGGGGTAGCGCTAATTTATAAAAATAAAATGTTACACAAATTTTATACTTCTGTGATACTTCTGTGATACTTTAAAAATTTATTTGCCTCTATAAAATTGTAACTGCAGTTCTTCAATTTTAGTATTAACCTTAACTAAATAAGTCATGAAAAAATCAATTATTAACGATGATACTGAGTATATCGAGTATGTAAAAGACGATCTTCATTCCCTCAAAAAACTTGTATATCTAAATCAAATTCAAAGTTTATCTTCAGAAGATCAAAATCTTTTTATTGAATATGGAATTGCCTCAGTATATGATACTCCTTATAAAAATGTAATACATGCATTTGAAAATTGGGTGACAAAAACTCCAGAAAGTATTGCTGCAGAATTTAATAATAAAAGCATAACATATAAGCAACTTGATGATGAAGCTACAATTCTAGCATTAATTCTAAAGCAAAAAGGAATCATTAGAGGAGATAAAGTAGGATTGTATGTGCACAGATCTTTAGACATGCTAATAGGAATTATAGCTGTATTAAAATTAAGGGCTGTGTATATACCTCAAGACCCTAGAATAGTACCAAAATCTATGCTTAAAGAAATTTCTGATTTAAGCAATATAAAAGCAATACTAACACAATCTAATTACAGTGATAAGCTTAATTTTTTCAATAAAAAAAATACAGTTCAAATAGATATTGAACCACAGAAACAGAGCTACAAAAATCTGTATGGCAATATTCGTTTAATTAATCATGTGAACGATCAAGAAAATTCACCTTGTTTTGTATTATTTACTTCTGGAACTACAGGAACCCCTAATGGTGTAGAAGTCACTCACAAAAACCTTTGTAATATATTATATAATTCACCTGGAAATTTAGGTATTACAACAGGTACAAAAGTAGCGCAAATATTAAACGTTTCTTTTGACATGGCTGCTTGGGAAATTTTGGGTTGTCTTGGAAATGGTGGTACTCTACTGATTCGAAATAAAAACATAGAAGAAACTGCAAAACGAGCTAATGTCATTATTTCTACACCTACCATATTAACGACCATTGATGCTACTAAATGTAATGAAATAAAGACAGTTGCTGTAGCGGGTGAACCATGCCCAGTAATATTAGCTAACACATGGTCAAATATGTGTGACTTTTATAATTGTTGTGGTCCTACAGAAACAACAATAGTAAATACAATGAAAAAGTGTGAACCTAATAGTTTTGAACTTTCTATTGGCAAACCTACACCAAACAATACAGTATATGTGTTAGATGACAAAAAAAAGCCTGTAAAAATTGGTGAAGTTGGTATAATGTGGGCCGGTGGCGATTGTGTTACCAAAGGGTATATTAATAACGAAGATCTAAACAACACTAGATATTCGGATGATATTTTCCTTAAAAATGGAGGTAAAATGTTTAATACTGGAGATTTAGGCAAATGGAATAATCAAGGAGAATTGATCCATTATGGTAGAATAGATGATCAGGTAAAAATTAAAGGATTTAGGGTAGAATTAGATGCAATTACTAAAATCATTGAAAATTTTAAAGAAGTTAAAAGAGCTGTAACGCTAAAACACAAAAACTATCTGATATCATTTATAAGTTTAACGGATTTAAGTACTATAAATACGATTATTGATGATATTAAAAAGGTTATAGAAGAACAGCTTCCATATTACTACTTACCAAGTGAATTTAAGATTTTAGAAGAGTTACCTAAAACTTCTAGAGGTAAAATAGACAAAAGAAAAATCCGAGAACTATATACTCAATCCTAGATTATGAATAACATTGTTTTACCTCCAAAGAAAAATATGTTATATAGAATTGGTAAACATCCTTTCTTTATACCATATCGAAGATTATTTATATTAATTACGTTAGTGAACTGTTACATATTTTATAAAGGGTTATATTCATGGCATTGGTTTAATCCTGAACATGTAGCTATCTATAACATTTCTCGTGTTATTTTATTCAATTTTTCATTAGCAATTCTAATCAGGCAACAATACGTAATTAATCTATTATTTAAGGTAGCTACAAGCGTACCTAAACACTGGCCTTTATTTATTAGAAGAGTATGTGCCAAAATATATCATTTTGGTGGCTTACATAGCTCTAGTGCTACAATGGGCACGCTATGGTACTTTGTTTTTGTATGGGGAATTTATAATAGCATATCTAATGATGTATATCAAATTAGTAATCCTATTGTGATGATTACCACTTTTATTCTAGTGTTACTCGTAATCATAGTCATTATGGCATTACCTCAAATTAGAGCTAAGTATCATAACCAATTTGAAATTACACATAGAATTGGAGGATGGTCAGTATTACTTTTATTTTGGATACAAATGTTTCTATTTGTAAAGTTAGAATCCCCTTCAATTCCTTTATGGGAAAAATTAGATTTTTGGATTTTAATGACCTTAACAATAAGTGTAATTATTCCCTGGTTACGACTTAAGAAAGTAGATATTAATATAGTTAGTCCTTCTAATCATGTTGCTTTAACTTCTTTTGATTATGGTACTACTCCATTCGCAGGCTCTTCAACAGCTTTGAGTAGAAACCCTTTACTAGAATGGCATTCTTTTGCTAATGTTCCAGCACCTAATAAATCAGGATTTCGTTTAACAATTTCTAGGGCTGGTGATTGGACAGGTAAATTTATCTCAGAAAAACCTAATAAAATATGGG
The DNA here is from genome assembly GCF_001936575.1 of Tenacibaculum agarivorans. Lineage (GTDB taxonomy): Bacteria > Bacteroidota > Bacteroidia > Flavobacteriales > Flavobacteriaceae > Polaribacter > Polaribacter agarivorans. The sequence continues at coordinate 88,497 of NZ_MSMP01000003.1, read as the reverse complement.
TAAAAGGCATTCCAACGGCTGGGGTTGGAAATGTAGATAAATTATTCAATAAAGTAATTTGGGTAGCTACAGGTAGCGGAATTGGTCCTTGTTTACCACATTTATTACTTAATGAAACACCTTCTGTATTAATTTGGTCTACGCGTTCTCCTGAGAAAACCTATGGTGAAGCACTTGTAAACGAAATAAAAAATGTACAACCAAATGCTATTATTTGGAATACTGATGAACATGGAAAACCTGACTTAGTTAAGTTGGCTTACAAAGCTTATAAAGATTTTAATGCTGAAGCTATTATCTGCATATCTAATAAAAGTCTAACCCAAAAAGTAGTCCACAGCATGGAATATATTGGTATTCCAGCCTATGGAGCTATTTGGGACTCTTAAAAAACCAAAAACTTATTAATTATGAATGTACTATTTGAACAAATAGGTAGGATTGTTATTGCCAAATTGAATCGTCCTAAAGCTTTAAATGCATTGAATTCAGAGATTATGATTGAATTAATTTCTGGACTACAGAAATATGATAATTACCCTGAAGTAGGCTGTTTTATTATTACAGGAAATGAAAGAGCATTTTGTGCAGGAGCTGATATTAAAGAAATGATCCAAAAGGATTTTTCTGAAATGTTTAATGAAGATTATTTCGGCTATTGGGAGCTCTTCTCACGTATTAAAACTCCTATAGTCGCCGCTGTTAATGGATATGCATTTGGAGGCGGTTGCGAGCTTGCCATGATGTGCGATATCATTTATGCTTCAGAAAATGCACAATTTGGTCAGCCAGAAATAAAATTAGGAGTTATTCCCGGTATAGGTGGCTCACAACGATTAACCAAATTAATCGGTAAACCTAAAGCCATGGAAATGATTTTAACTGGCAGAACTATCGATGCAATTGAAGCAGAAAGAATCGGTTTAGTTACGCAAATATTACGTAAAACAGACTTTCTATCTCAAGTAATACATATAGCTCAAACAATAGCTTCCTATTCTAAAATCGCTTTAAAAGCAGCCAAAGAAGCTACTAATTATGCTTTAGAAAGTAGTTTAAAAGATGGGATTTTTTTCGAACGAAGATTATTTCATTCTCTATTCCATACGCAAAATCAAATTGAAGGTATGAGTGCTTTCATTGAAAAAAGAACTGCAAAATTTAATTAACACATAAGAAACAAATCATGAAAAAATCAATTTTATTAATCACTTTTTTAATTATATCAATAGTATCATCAAGAGCTCAAAATAATGAGGAAAAAAAATCGAAAACTACATTTGCAATTATGCCAATACACAATAGTGGAGCTGGTTTCAATAATGTCTTTTTAGGTTCTTATGAATTAAAACCAAGAAAAAAACTGACCTTTTATAGTGTATTTTGGGTAAATCCATCATTTGGTAATCAAGGAAAAGATTTATTCTTAGAAACTGGTATAGGTTTAGGTTTTGCTTCTAAAGATGGAAAACTTTTTGTGAACCCTAGCCTTGGTTTTGGACACGGAAAACTATTATCTCAAACTGCAGGAACTAAAATAGCAGAAAGTTTTATTCCTAGTGTTTTAGCTTTATATCATTCAGGAAGGTTTGAGTTTGAAACCTATCATGCATATTATATGAGTTTACGTGGTGAAGGAAGCTCACAAGATTTAATGTTAAACTGGGTAATTCCTGGTATTAAGGTCAGTGACTCTTTTTCTTTAGGTGGATTTTACGAGCATTTAGGACAAACAAGAGTAGATACCGGAGATACAAAAACATTATATCAATTTTTAGGAGGCTATGTTAAAGCCACATTGAATAATGGTGTTTGGTTTAGATTTGCTTTTGGACCAAATATATCTAATGATAATTTAAACGCCGATGAATTCTATAAGATTCAAGCTTTTATTCCAATATAAGATTTAAATTTTGGGGGACTTACTAGAACATAGGTTTTAGTAGTTTTTAGAAGAAACCTTAAAAATTAAGGTTTCTTCTTTTTTTGTAAGATTACATCTTTTTATAGATCTGCTTACCTTCAGTTTTAGTAGCTTTATTTTTAAATGTAAGCTCAATAGTATTGTCATCAATCAATTTAAACTTGATAACATCTCTAGTATTTTTAACTTTTAATTCATTCCCCGTTTCATGCTCAAAAACACGAGTGCTTTCTAATACAAATTTACAAGTTGCATTGGTGTCAAAAGTTACTTTATCTGTATTATCTCCACTTGAAAAAGATTTAGTTGCACTTACTGATTGAATACCAGTTCCTCCAACACCTAAACCATACTTATTTAAATCTCCTTTGGTAAAGGTTGCTTTTTTCTGAAGAATAAAGATTTTATTGTCATTCTCTTTGAATTCTAAGTAAGAACCAGCTCTACAAGAACTCAAGGTGATTGGTTTCTCATTAATTTCGAAAGAATTTAAATTCCATTTCCCCTGTAATTTCGCTTTTAATTTTTTGAATTCTTCAGTTTCAGCAACTGGTGTTGTTGGATTTCCTCCTCCGGTTGTAGTATCATCAGAATCTAATACTCCTGTTACTATATCTTTTTCGTTTATAAAAACATCTTCTTGCTTGTCACTTCCATCTACACTAGTAATTATTAACTTTCCATCTTTTAACTCTGCTGTTAAACCTCTGGCGGAATTTAAACCTACTACCCCATCTTTATTGAATTCATAAGTTCCAGAAAATTGTTGTGTAACAGCACAACCTGCAGCAAATGTTCCTGTTCCTTTTTTTCTATAGTTTAAATCATATTCTGACTCTGTAAATTTAGCTACTGATGTTTTTAAACAATCAAATGATTCAGCGCTAACTTGTGTTCCATTAATTTTACTTTCTTGAATTAACCATGTTCCTATTAGTTCATTAAACACTGCTTGATCTTGATTTCCGTTATCAATTACATCCGATGCGTCATCATTACAAGATGAAAAAATAACTGTAACTCCCAATAATAAACTAAGGGCTTTTAAACTGATTGATTTTAATTTCATTGTCTTTTAGTTTTATTATAATAACAACTCTCGAAACAAATTCCCTACCAAAATAATTTTAAAAAAAAATAAAAATAAGCTCTTTTTTCTTCCATGTGAAGCATATTAAATTAGAAGTCATATAATTAACCTAAAAAATATTTAATGTTTTTTAAGCCAAAAAAATTCTTCTTTTATTTAAGATATTAATATTTTTGAGGTCTAAAATTTCATAATGCGATTACTTAAAAGATTTGGTTATTATTTAATAGGAGTAACTTTTGGTACTTTAGCTGTATCATTTTTCTGGAAAAATAAAAAAGTAACTTTTGATTATGGTATGGATGCAAGAACATTAAAAAGTATTCGAACTAAAAAAAGACTTTTTTCTGAATCAGCTCAGCAAGTAATTGATCAATATAATGTTGATACTGCCCAAATTTCCTTGATTTTAAAATCTGGTGATGTTGCTTTTAAAAAGAGTAAACCTCGTTTAAGACCTTGTGCTGAGTATTATGTAGAAGGTGAAAAACTAGATTTATATGTAATTAGATGCGATAGTACAGCAACTATAGATAAAGTTTTTATAAAAAATAAATAATTTTATTTTCTGTATTTATCATTCAAACCAATACCATTAAGTATCATTGGAATAATTTTCACAAGTCTATTTTGTTTAGTGGTCTCTCTTTTAGCTTCAGATATATATTCTATAAATTCTCTTTTTTTAGTTAGGGATAATGAATTAAATTTTTCATTGAGCTCTCTATTTTTTTCAAATTGAGAAAGTAATACATCAGGAATTTCTATTTTTTTTTGAGCTCTGTTTGGTTTTAGTTCTTTTCCTAGTTCTATATTATGCATTGCTTCTAATACATATTGCTGAATCATATTTTTATCTAAATCTTGTATTGAATTAAATCTCCATTGACGCATCGCCTTAGTTTTCCCTTCTTGAGCATTGATAAGAACTTTAAATTCATCTTTTAAAAAAACACCTTGATGAAACCATAAGCCAAAATAATTTTTAAAAGCTGACATTCCCATTATATTTTTCTTTTTGTAAATATATGCTGGTAATCCCCATTTTATATCTTCTTGTACATCTAATTCTAATAAAAATGAACGCAAAAGTTGTAACTCTTGCGTCCATTTTTCTAAATTTAAAATATATTCAGTAACTCTATCATTCATAAATGATATTATTTTAATTAGCTACATCACTTGTGAATTTTATACGCATTAAACGTAATTCTTCATCATCATAATCTCCATCAAATTCATCCATCGCTTCTTGAATTTTATCATTATCTGCTTCCATGAAGTAATCATAAATTTCTTCTTGTTGATCTTCATCTAACAAATCTTCAATAGCATAATCTATATTTAACTTAGTACCAGAATACACTATAGCTTCCATTTCTTTAATTAATTCATTCATTGCCAATCCTTTTGAACCAGCAATATCTTCTAGTGGAAGTTTACGATCTGTATTTTGAATAATATATAGTTTTAATCCCGAATTAACACCAGTACTTTTAACTACTAGATCATCTGGTCTCACTATATCATTATCTTCAACATACTGTGCTACAAGTTTGATAAAATCTTTACCATATTTTTTTGCTTTTCCTTCACCTACTCCGTGTACTTTAGACAATTCATCCAAAGTAATTGGATACTTAAGTGCCATATCGTTTACAGAAGGATCTTGAAAAACAGCAAATGGAGGTACTCCTAATTTTTTACCAACTTTTTTTCTTAAATCTTTTAGCATTGAAACTAACTTATCATCAACTCCAACAGCTGCAGACTTTGTGTTTGTAATTATTGATCCATCGTCTTCAACAGAATACTCATGATCTTCAGTCATCATAAAAGATTCAGGAGATGCTAAATACTCTTGTCCGTGTTTCGTATTTTTAACAATACCATATTGTTCTATTTCTTTTCGTATGAAATCAGCAACCAACATTTGACGAATTAAAGCCATCCAATACGCTGAAGGTTTATCTTTTCCTACTCCAAAGAAAGCTTGTTCAGTAGTCTTGTGTGATTTTAACAGTGCATTTTCTTTACCAACTAACGTGTTTACAAGCTCTTTAGCTTTATACATTTCATTGGTGTTTTTTATAACATTTAAAACGGTAACTACTTCTTCTTTTGCTTCGTGTTTCTTTTTAGGATTACGCATATTGTCATCCATATCAGCACCTTCTCCATGTACTTCATCGAATTCTTCTCCGAAATAATGTAATAAATATTTACGTCTATTCATGGACGTTTCAGCATAACCTACAACTTCTTGTAACAGTGCATGACCAACTTCTTGCTCGGCTACAGGCTTATTAGCCATGAATTTCTCTAACTTCTCAATATCTTTGTATGCATAGAACGTTAAACAATGACCTTCTCCTCCATCTCTTCCTGCTCTACCTGTTTCTTGATAATAGCTTTCCAAACTCTTAGGAATATCATGGTGGATTACAAAACGTACATCTGGCTTGTCAATTCCCATACCAAAGGCTATAGTAGCTACAACAACATCACAATCTTCCATTAGGAACATGTCTTGATGTTTTGCTCTTGTTTTAGCATCAAAACCAGCATGATATGGCAAAGCATTGATACCATTAACTTGTAAAACTTGTGCTATTTCTTCTACTTTTTTCCTACTTAAACAATAAATAATACCTGATTGACCTTCTTTTTGTTTTATAAAACGAATGATATCTTTTTCTATATCTTTCGTTTTTGGTCGTACTTCATAAAATAAATTAGGCCTATTAAAAGATGCTTTAAAGATATTAGCATCTGTCATTCCTAAAGTTTTAAGAATATCTTCTTGTACTTTTTCTGTAGCTGTTGCCGTTAAACCAATGACAGGAACGTTGTCAATTTGTTTAATTATAGCCCTCAAGTTTCTATATTCGGGTCTAAAATCATGCCCCCATTCAGAAATACAATGTGCTTCATCAATGGCTACAAAAGATATTTTTTGAGCTTTTAAAAAGTCTACATATTCTTCTTTTATAAGTGATTCTGGAGCTACATACAAAAGTTTAGTAACTCCATTAACAATATCTTGCTTAACTTGGTTAATCTCAGATTTGTTAAGTGAAGAATTCAATACATGAGCTATTCCATGAGTTTCAGAAATTCCTCGTATGGCATCCACCTGATTTTTCATTAATGCGATTAAAGGAGATACAACTATAGCTGTACCTTCTTTCATCAATGCAGGTAATTGGTAGCACAAAGATTTCCCTCCTCCTGTAGGCATAATCACAAAAGTATTTTCATCGTTTAAAATACTTTGAACTACGTCCTCTTGAAGTCCTTTGAATTGATTGAATCCAAAAAACTTTTTTAATGCATCGTATAAATTCATTTTCATAATGTTCCCGTGAGCCAAATTTAAAAATTCAAACTAATACACAAAAATAAATACTAAAAAGTTAAGTTAACTTTCTTTTAAAGGAAGATTAAGTCGGCAAAATATTCCTATTTTTGTAGCTTAGATTAAATTTTATTTTTTTGAAAAATTTAAACTCAATACTGACAAAAGCAAAAGAAACTATTGAACTTCAAAGTAATAGTATAGCTAATTTAACCAATTTTTTGGATAATTCTTTCGCTGAGGCCGTTAACTTCATATTAAATTCGACAGGACGAGTAATTGTTACGGGGATTGGTAAAAGTGCCAATATAGCTACAAAAATAGTAGCTACACTTAACTCCACGGGAACTCCTGCGGTTTTTATGCATGCTGCTGATGCTATTCATGGTGATTTAGGGAATATTCAAGTTAATGATGTTGTGATTTGTATTTCTAAAAGTGGTAATACTCCTGAGATTAAGGTTTTAGTCCCCTTAATTAGAAACTCTAAAAATAAAATCATAGCTATAACTGGTAATGCTGATTCTTTTTTAGGAAAAAATGCAGATTTTGTATTAAATTCTTACGTAGAAAAAGAGGCTGATCCTAATAATTTAGCACCAACAACAAGTACAACTGCACAATTAGTGTTAGGTGATGCTTTAGCTGTGTGCTTATTAGATTTAAGAGGTTTTACAGATCGTGATTTTGCAAAATACCATCCTGGTGGAGCATTAGGTAAACGATTATATTTAAGAGTCTCTGACTTAATTAAAAATAACGAACTTCCAAAAGTTTTACCTACAGATAACGTTTCTAAAGTAATTGTTGAAATTTCTGAAAAAAGACTTGGAGTTACTGCTGTAGTTGATTCAGACAATACAATTAAAGGGATTATAACAGATGGTGATGTAAGAAGGATGTTAAGTAAAACAACGAAGATTGATGAGTTAGTGGCCACAGATATAATGAGCCCTTCTCCTAAAACAATTAACGTTGACGCTATGGCTATTGAAGCTTTAGAAAAATTAGAGAAAAACAGTATTACACAAATTTTAGTTTCAAACGAAAACAAGGATTATTTAGGTGTTGTACATTTACATGATTTAATAAAAGAAGGAATTTTTTAATGGCTGAGAAAGAAATGTCTTTTTTAGAGCATCTTGAAGAATTAAGATGGCATCTAATACGAAGTTTTTTAGCAATTTTTTTTGTTGCTATACTTATTTTCATATTCATAAATGTGGTTTTTAATGAGGTGTTATTAGCCCATCTAAAACCTGACTTTTTAACATATCGCTTTTTCTGTAAAGCCTTTTCTTCTATAGGAATAGACACAGATTTCTGTACAGTAGAATTTAAACAAACCTTACAAGCTTTAAATCCAACACAACAACTTATGACCGCAATTTGGTCGTCATTAATTTTAGGATTTGTTGTTGCTTTTCCATACGTTTTATGGGAAATTTGGAGATTTATTGCTCCTGGATTATTAGAAAATGAGCGAAAAAAGTCAAGAGGTTTTATTTTTATCGCCTCGCTCCTTTTCTTTTTAGGAATTTTATTTAGTTATTATGTTATCATTCCTATGTCTGTTTATTTTTTCTATAACTTTTCTATAGCAGAAACTATTCAAAATAATTTTAAATTAGAAGCGTATATAAGTCTTGTTACAAATACTTTAATTGGTGTTGCTCTTTTCTTTGAACTCCCAATTTTAATTTACTTTTTATCTAAAATTGGTTTACTATCTCCTGAATTTTTAAAGAAATATCGAAAGCATGCCTTAGTGTTAGTTTTAATACTATCAGCCATTATTACACCACCGGATATAGCTAGTCAAGTTATTGTAGCTGTTCCCATTATGTTTTTATATGAGATTGGTATCCATATTTCAAAATTTGTAATTAAAAAAGAACAAAAAAATGTCGAAAAAAGTCCAAGAGTTTAATGAATATCGTTCTAAAATGAACGAAAAAATTTTAAGTGCAGATAATAAGGTTATCAAAAGAATTTTTAATTTAGATACCAATGCATATGCTGAGGGGCACTTATCTGTAAAAACAAAAGAATTACTAGGTTTAGTTGCTTCTGCTGTTTTAAGATGTGATGATTGTATTGCTTACCATTTAGAAACAGCATATAAAAACGGGGTTACTAAAGAAGAAATGATGGAAACAATGTCTATAGCTACTTTAGTAGGTGGAACAATAGTGATACCTCATTTACGTCGTGCTGTTGAGTTTTGGGAAGCATTAGAGTCTTCTGAATAATATATATCTTAACAATTAATTTAAAACTATTTACAATACAAATAGTAACTAATTTATGATATTAAAAGCTGATAACATACAAAAGATATATGGTAGCCGTAAAGTGGTGAAAGGTATTTCTTTACAAGTAGAACAAGGTGAAATTATTGGTTTGCTTGGTCCTAATGGGGCTGGTAAAACCACGTCATTCTACATGATTGTTGGAATGGTTAAACCTAATCTCGGACAAATCTTTTTAGATACTGAAGAAATTACCGAAGATGCTATGTATAAGAGAGCTCAAAAAGGTATCGGATATTTAGCTCAGGAAGCCTCTGTATTTAGAAAACTTTCTGTAGAAGATAACATTTTATCTGTTTTGGAATTTACAGATAGAACAAAGCAAGAAAGAAAAGACAGGTTAGAAGAACTAATAGAAGAATTCAGTTTAGGACACGTTCGAAAAAATAGAGGTGATTTACTTTCTGGTGGAGAACGAAGAAGAACAGAAATAGCTAGATGTCTAGCTTCAGATCCTAAATTTATTTTACTAGATGAACCTTTTGCAGGAGTAGATCCTATTGCTGTTGAAGATATTCAAAGTATTGTAGCTCACTTAAAAAATAAAAATATAGGTATCTTAATTACCGATCATAACGTACAGGAAACTTTAGCTATTACTGACAGAACATACTTAATGTATAATGGAAGTATTTTAAAAGAAGGAACTCCCGAGGAATTAGCAGCCGATGAAACTGTTAGAAAAGTATATTTAGGAAAAGATTTTGAGTTGAAAAAGAAAAAGTTCTAAATGCGTATACGCAAACGTAGCCGTTTTAAAATTTATCATATTTTCTTTATACTCGCTATATTATCATCTTGTTTAGCCTTTTTTCATAATGCCACTGGAAATATTTTTGAACAAGGTATTACCGAACAAAATACTATTGATAGAAAAATTCTTTTTAGACATGTACTAGCTAGATATTCGGATATTTATGGCTTTCTTTCAATTATACTTGTTTTTAATGGAACACTTTATCAATCTATAGATCTTTTAGAATGGAAACTATATAAAAAAGCACTAAAGTTCAAAGTATTCTCTGTCACTCTTCTCTTTATTGTTGTCACTTTTTTTATTCTGTTAACAAAATATGATGCAAACGGATTTTTAACGCGTCCTTTTTTTAAAAATGAAAAAGCTTTAATAAATCTTATCAGTGCCGTTGATATTCCTTTAGCATTTTTAGTTGCTACACTAATTATTACCCCTGCCTTTAGTATAATTACAGTATTGATTCATAAACCAAAATTATTCAACTAACCTTAATTTCCTGTGTATTCACACTTACTCTAACTTTTGCTATCCAACACTTTGATAATTATTTTAGCATTATTGTTAATACCTTTTAAGTTGAACATAATAAAAAAAGCTCCACTAGGAAGCTTTTTTCATAAATATGTTATTCAGTATTGAAAATAGAATATAAATGATAATTATAATTGGTATAGCCAAGAATTTTAGAAGGATAAGTAAAACTATAGATGCTATTAAAAATAAATATTTTAGTGCATTATCTTTCAATGAATAGTTTTTAAATTTTAATGAAAATAAAGGAAGCTCAGAAACCATCAAAATTGATAATACAATAGTAACAGTAACCAAAAATATTTCATTGTGAATACAATTTAAAACTACTTGATTTTTACTATAACCTGCTATCATAGGCAATGAGACTACAAATAGATTCATCGCTGGTGTTGGTAAACCAATAAAGCTATCCGTTTGTCTTGTGTCTATATTAAATTTTGCTAATCTGTATCCTGCAAAAAGAGTGAGTAATAAGCCAATCAATTCAATAGAAAATAAATTATCAAGACTTAAACCTATATCTAAAGCGGCATCCCAAGAAGAAAAACCAAATTCTCTATAGTATGAACTGTGTACCATAAATTGTAGCATTACAATTCCAGGTACTACACCACTGGTCACTAAATCTGCTAAACTATCTAATTGTTTTCCTAGTTCTCCTTGTACATTTAATAATCTGGCTACAAAACCATCTAAAAAATCAAGTATAATACCAATACCTACAAAAATGGCTGTAGCATAAAAAAGGCCTCTAACAGCCAGAATAATTGCAATTGTACCGCACAATAAGTTTCCTAAAGTGATAATATTTGGGATGTGTTTTTTGATATTCATAATTTTTTCAACATTTTTACGAAAATATGAAATTGATAGATTTTTTAATTATTTTTAATAAATTGTTTTAGAATGCCATTACTTAAAAGCCAACTTGAAACTTCTTTTCCGTTTAAAAACCCTCACATTAACACAATCTATAAATTCTTTAGCTCAAAATATACCCCCTCTTATCATCGGGTAAGAATAGATACTTGGGATCATGATTTTATTGATTTGGACTTCCTTACTTCTGATTCATTCTCTTTGGTAATGTTGATTCATGGTTTAGAAGGAAATTCTCACTCTAGTTATATGCGCTCCACTTCTCAATATTTACAGAAATTAGGATATGATGTTGTTTGTGTAAACTTAAGAGGTTGTAGTGGTGAAGACAATAATATTTTACAGACCTATCATGCAGGTAAAACTGATGATGTAGATTTTATAATTAAATATTTAATTGAAAATTATAATTATAAAAATATCATTTTAGCTGGTTTTAGTTTAGGAGGAAATATGATCCTTAAATATTTAGGAGAATATGAAAATAAAATTCCAGAAGTTATCAAAGGAGGTATTGCTGTTTCCGTTCCAATAGATTTGGTAAGTGCTCAAGAAGAACTAAACAAATTGAAGAATAAAATTTATATGCAAGAATTTCTTAGGACATTAAAAACTAAAGTCATTGCCAAATCTGAAAAGTTTCCTGAATATAATCCTGATAAAAAATTAATAGCAAAAGCATCGAGTTTTAAAGATTTTGAAGAACTCTATACAGCTCCTGTATTTGGCTTTGATAGCCCTGAAGATTATTGGAATAAAGCGAGTAGTAAGCCCTATTTATCTAAAATAAAGCATAAAACATTACTCATAAATGCTAAAGATGATTCCTTTTTATCGATAGCTTGTTATCCATACGAAATTGCTGAAAACTCAGATAATTTTTATCTCGCTACCCCAAAATATGGAGGTCATGTAGGTTTTGTAGCTTCATTTAATGATCAATCGTACTGGATGGAAAAACAATTAGTTGATTTTATTCAAAATAAACTCAATATCTATTCTTAACAAACAATAACTATAAAAAACTAGTGTTATTTACTAAGGAATTAGGATATTTGTTCATATTAAAGTAAAAATTTGAAAACTAAATTCTTTTACCTGTTTCTTTTCTTTACGGTCTTTGTACAAGCTCAGTTTAGAAATTTTTCCAATGAATTTTTAAATATTGGTGTAGATGCTGCTGCTCTTGGAATGAGTAAATCTGTAGTAGCAACTTCTAATGATGTAAATGCTTCATACTGGAACCCTGCTGGTTTGGTAGCTGTTAAAGATTATCAAGGTACTTTAATGCATGCTTCTTATTTTGCTGGTATAGCTACCTATAACTATGGAGGTTTTGCCATGCCTATAGATGATGACAGTGCTGTAGGTTTATCCATTATTAGATTTGGAGTAGATGATATATTAAATACTACAGAACTTATTGATGGGGATGGAAATATTGATTTTAATAGAATTAACTTATTCTCAGCTGCTGATTATGCCTTTACAGTAAGTTATGCCAGAAAGCTTCCTGCTGAAGGGCTTTCAATTGGCGGAAATGCTAAAATTATTCGTAGGATTATTGGTGATTTCGCAACCTCTTGGGGCTTTGGTTTTGACCTAGGTATTCAATACCAAAAAAATGGTTGGAGATTTGGTGCCATGGCAAGAGATATTACTACTACTTTTAATACTTGGGCTATAAACGAAACTGAATTTGAGAAAATAAGAAAAGCTGTTCCAGGCCAAAATCAAGAATTGCCTGAAACAACTGAAATTACTAAACCTAAATTGCAATTAGGTGTCGCTAGAAGCTTTAAATTAGGTAGTAACTTTAACTTACTCTCTGAAATTGATTTAAACATGAGATTTGCTGAAACTAATGATATTATATCCTCTTCTTTTGTAAGTATAGATCCTGCTTTTGGGTTTCAGTTAGATTACAAACAATTTGTTTTTCTACGACTAGGTGCAGGAAATTTTCAAAATACAATAGAATTTAATGGAGATAATTCTCTTTCAGTACAACCAAACTTCGGACTAGGGTTTACATTTAAAGGAATTCAAATAGATTATGCATTAACTAATATAGGAAGTGTTGGAAATGCCTTATTTTCTAATATTTTTTCAATAAAATTTGATTATAGTTTTTACCGATAAATCATGATTAAAAAGTTATCTTTTATAGTTTTCATAACATCTCTATTTTTTGGTTTTTCTCAAAATGTAAAACTATCTAATTTTTCTCAAATTAGTATTATTACTTCAGGCCCAGGAGACAATTTATATGAAAAATTTGGGCACACAGCCATACGAATAAAAGATCCCGTTTTAAACTTAGACTTACTCTATAATTATGGAATCTTTGATTTTAATGATCCTAATTTTTATGTGAATTTTGTAAAAGGATTCATGAAATATAAATTAGCTAGATATCCTTTTCATTATTCTTTAAAGAGCGCAAATCAAGACGAGCGTTGGGTTAAGGAACAAGTTTTAAATTTAACCGTAGATGAAAGAAATGCGTTTTTCATGTTTCTAGAGATTAATGCACAACCTAAAAATGCAAGCTATTTCTACGATCCCTTTTTTGATAACTGTGCTACAAGACCAAAAGATATTATCAAAAAAGAAGTATTAAAAAATAAAATAATTTTCAATGATAGCATATTAAAAACTCCTAAATCGTTAAGAACATTAATGAATGAAAAAATACATCCTAACACTTGGGGGAGTTTTGGAATTAATCTTGCTTTAGGAAGTAGATTGGATAAAATTTCTAGTATTGAAGAATATATGTATTTACCAGAGTATTTATACACCATTTTTTCTTCATCGAAAATAAATAAAGAAGGTAAAGAACTACCATTGATTTCAAAAACCAATGAATTATTAAAATTTGAACCCAAACTACCTAAAAGTGATGTTCTCAGTCCGTTTTTGATATTCTCTTTATTACTCGTATTAACTTGTTTAATAACTTTTTTCGATATTAAGCGAAACAAAAGAACTAAAGCTTTAGATTTTTCAATCTTTTTTATTTCCGGACTATTAGGTGTATTAATTGTATTTTTATGGTTTTTTACAAATCATTCCACAGCTCCAAATAATTTCAATTTTTTATGGGCGTTGGCTCCAAATTTAGTTATTGCTTTCGTTATGCTAAAAAGTAGCTTTAACAATTGGGTAAAATATTACCTGATTGTATTGTTACTATTTCTCATAGTAATACCTGTAATTTCTTTAATTGGAATACAAAAATTCACGTATCCTTTCTATCCAATTTTATTACTAATAAGTATAAGATATCTGTATTTAATTAAATGGTATATTAAATAGGTGCATATAACTTACCATAGTTGAAAAATCCCTGCTACTCCTATATTGGAAATAGATGAACCACCGTTAGAAATATTCGAATAGTAAAGTTTTAATAGTGTTTTGTCATCTACATTATAACCAATAGATGGTCTTAAAAAAAATCCATTTCTATTATTTTCTCTAATTCCAATGGCGTAACCAACATCTAAACCAACCGCAATTTTTTCAAACACATCTAATTTGGGAACTATAAATAATTGAGCAAAATCAGTAGGGCTTCTAAAATAATTAACTAAAGATACTCCTGGTCCAATTTTAAACTCTTCAGATACATTAAATAAATAATTGACTTCTGCAGCTAATAAATAGGATGAATCAGCAAAAGAATCCTCAAGAGTAGTAGCAATATTAAAACCTAAATAAAGATTCCCTTTTCGTTGAGCATTTAAAGTAAATGCAGCAACAATTAACAGCAAAAAACTTAATTGTAATTTTCTCATGAATTTCATTTTATATAGTTAAGTAAGAAAACTTTCTAACGCTAGTTTATAGCTACCTAAACCAAACCCCGAAATTACTCCTTTAGCATTTTTTGCAATATAACTTTTATGTCTAAACTCTTCTCTAGCATGTACATTTGAAATATGAACTTCAACTACAGGTGTTGAAATTGCTTTTACAGCATCTCCAATACCTACTGATGTATGTGTATATGCAGCTGCATTTAATACAATTCCATCAAAGTCAAAACCAACTTCATGTAACTTATTAATAATTTCTCCTTCTATATTAGATTGAAAATACAGCAATTCAATTTGAGAATATTCTTTTTTTAAGGACATATAAAAATCTTCAAAAGAAGCACTTCCGTAAATTTCTGGTTCTCTTTTACCTAAAAGATTTAAATTAGGTCCGTTGATTATAATTAACTTCATTATTAAAAATTATTATATCTATTACTAAATACATCATAAGTAACACCTAGTCCAACATAACTATATGTAGGTGAATTTTTTTTAACAGCGGAATAAAATAAATTGATTTTAAAAGCATCTGTAACTTCATATCCTAACAATGGTTTAAAAAACACGCCTCCATCATCACCTTCTGGGGAAATACCAATTGCATAACCTAGATCTAATCCTACATAAAATTGCTCTTCAAAAGAATTAAAACGAACAGCTCCTCCAATAGGTATATATATATTAGAGTCAACTGTATTTTCTTTACTTACAAAGTACAAAAAGTTTAAAGATGGACCAACACTTATACCATCAAAAATATCAAATAAATAATTACCTTCTACCCCAAAAGCTATTGAAGACACAGCTTCCAAGTTACCTACTGTTACACCTCCATTTACGCCAACATTTAGCTCATTTTCTTGAGAAAAACTATGAAGACAGAGTAATAATGTGATTATAGATATAATTTTTTTCATTTGATTGATTTTATGCGAATATAAAAAAAGGGAGCATATGCTCCCCTTTAAATTAAATATGTTTTTTTGAATTATAATCCAAACATAACTCCTAAACCAATGTTAGAAAGAGATCCTCCATCAGCACTAACACCAGAGTAAGTAGCTTGTAACATAACTTTTTCAGAGATGTTATATCCTACCATTGGTCTGTAATAAAAACCTCCTTCATTACCAGTGTTTAAACCAATTGCATAACCTAAGTCAGCACCTAATGAAAACTCTTCTGAAAGCATGTAACGTGCAGCTGCGGCAATAGGTAAGAAATTAGCATCTGAACTAACTGATACTCCTAATATTTCAACATCTTTACCAAAGTAGTTTACAAAACTTAAAGAAGGTCCTACTAAAAATTCCTCAGAAGCTTCAAATAAATAATTAGCTTCTACACCTAAAACAAAAGACGATAAATCACTAGCATCTCCAATAGGTAATCCTAAGTTAGCTCCAACGTTAAAACCAGCTTTCTGTGCGTTTGCAGTAAATCCTAAAGCAATCACAGCAATAGTTAAAAGTAATTTTTTCATAATTTTTAAATTTTTAATATAAATTAAATGTTTGTTTGACAAAAGTAAACTTATTTCTCAATAAAAAAAGAAAATATTGAACTATTGCTTATACCTAAGTTTATGAAAACACCAGTTTCAAAGCTATTTTTAGTAGGTAAATATCTTATCTTCAAAAGCTATTAAATAAAAAAGGAGCTTACACGCTCCTTTGTTTTATTTAAAAAATTAAATCTCCTTTATAATGCAAACATTACTCCTAAACCGATATTAGAAATAGATCCTCCGTTTGCACTAAATCCAGAATAACTAGCTTGTAGCATCATTTTTTCTGCAATATTATATCCAATCAAAGGTCTGTAATAAAAGCCTCCATTATTTCCTGTATTTAAGCCGATTCCATAGCCTAAATCAGCTCCTAAAGTGAATTCTTCTGAAATACTAAATCTCCCTGCAGCTGCTATAGGTAAGAAATTTGCATTTGGTATTTCGATACCTTCAACACTTTTACTAAAAAAATTAATAAAACTTACAGAAGGTCCTACTTTAAACCCATCTGATATTTCAAATAAGTAGTTAATTTCAGCTCCAAGAACAAAAGAATATACATTACTAGCATCTCCAATTGGTAAACCTAAATTAGCTCCTGCAGAAAAACTACCTTCTTGTCCCTTTACAGTTAATCCTAAAAAAAACACAGCAACGACTAAAAAAATTTTTTTCATAATTATTATTTATATGTTTGTTCAGCAAATGTATTTTTTCCTTAGAAAAAAAATTAAACTTTAATCAAAACAACATCATTTAGTGGACTGGCAACAAAAAATTGAGGATTACTGTATTTTTTTGAAAATTGAAAGAGGACTTTCCGCTAACTCAATAGAGAGCTACACTAGAGATGTAAAAAAATTATACTATTTCATTCTTGAATTTAACATAGCAAAATCCCCTATTACTATAGATAAAGAAGAGATACAACTCTTTATATATGAGATTGCAAAAGTTGTAAACCCAAAAACACAAGCTAGAATTATTTCTGGTTTACGAAGTTTTTTTGATTATCTGATCTTCGAGGATTACAGAGAAGATAATCCATTAGACTTAATAGAATCTCCAAAAACATCTAGAAATCTTCCTGATGTTTTAGATGATAAAGAAATTGAAAAATTAATTTCACATATTGATTTAAGCCACCCACAAGGAGAGAGAAATAGAGCTATTATAGAAACAATATATGGTTGTGGTTTACGCGTAAGTGAATTAATTAATTTACAACTTTCTGATTTGTTTTTTAATGAAGGATATATTCGAGTTTTAGGAAAAGGAAATAAGTACCGATTTGTACCTATACATGCAACTACCATAAGATTCATAAATTATTATATTTTTCATTATAGAAATCATATGACCCCTCAAAATGCAGATGTAGATACGTTATTTCTTAATAGAAGAGGAAAACGATTAACTCGACAAATGATTTTTATAATTTTAAAGGAATTGGCAGCAAAAAGTAAGTTGAATAAAAAGATAGGGCCTCATACATTACGTCACTCATTTGCGACTGAATTGTTAACCAACGGTGCAGACTTAAGAGCAATACAACAATTATTAGGTCATGAAAGTATTACTACAACAGAGATTTATGTGCATTTAGATAAAACGCATTTACAAAAAGTAATTGAAAATTTTCACCCTAGAAATTTAAAAGATACTGCTGAAGAGGAAGAATAAAAAAAGGCAAGCTATCTACATCACACTGCTACGACCTAATACCCTTGCTGCGTTCCCGCCCTGGGGGATTCAAAGGGAGCTAGTTGTGTAGGACTTGCCGGCTGCAAATTTACAACCATTTTTTTAATCATTAGCAAAAAAAATACATCTTTTTTTGTAACATTTTTAAAACATTGAATACTAATCAGATGTTTTAAGTATTTTTATAAGTCATTAACTAATCAAATTTAATTATCAATGGAAAATCAAACGGACAGTAAAGGTATTATTCTTAATTATGGACTAATATTAGGTGTAATAGGTATTTTTATTCATCTTGTTTTTTATGCTACAGGTAACTTACTCGAGTATAGCTGGCTAACAGGTGTTATAGGACTAATTGCTACAGTAATCATTATAGTAATAGGTATAAAAAAATTCAAAACATCTAATAATAGTTTCTTATCATTTGGTCAAGCATTAAAAGTTGGTGTTGGTATAGCTGTAGTTAGCGCAGTCATTTCTGTGATTTACACTTTGATTTTTACTAATATGATTGAACCAGATTTTCAACAACAAGTAATGGAATTACAAAAGCAAGAGTGGTTAGAGTCTGGAATGAGCGATGATCAAATAGAAACTTCCGCTGAGATGGTAGAAAAATTTAATGGCCCAGCTATAACTATTCCTGTAGGTATAGTTATGTCTGCCTTTATAGGGTTTATAATATCAGCAATTGCTGGGGCGGTAATGCAAAAAAAAGAAGATGTGTTTTAAACCAATATTATTGTAACTTTACCATTTTAAAATTGGTATCAAATACATTATGAATATATCGGTAGTAATACCACTGTTAAACGAACAAGAATCTATTACAGAGTTATTTGATTGGATTGCAAAAGTTATGCAATCCAATCAATTTTTATATGAAGTTATCTTTGTTGATGATGGAAGCACAGATGACTCTTGGAAAGTAATTCAAAAGTTATCAATACAACATCAAGAAGTTAAAGCTATACGCTTCCAACGTAACTACGGAAAATCCCAAGCATTAGATGCCGGTTTTGCAAAAGCTCAAGGAGAAGTAGTGATAACTATGGACGCCGATTTACAAGACAATCCTGACGAAATTCCAGAACTTTATAATATGATAACCCAAGAAGGTTATGATTTAGTTTCTGGATGGAAGAAAAAACGTTACGATAATGTTGTAACCAAAAATATACCTTCTAAGTTATTTAATTGGGCCGCAAGAAAAACTTCAGGTCTTCATCTTCATGATTTCAATTGTGGTTTAAAAGCATATAAAAATGAAGTAATTAAAACCATAAAAGTTAGCGGCGAAATGCATAGATATATTCCAATATTAGCCTTAAATGAAGGCTTTTCTAGTATCGGTGAAAAAGTTGTGAAACATCAAGCAAGAAAATACGGAGTAACTAAATTTGGAATTGATAGGTTTATTAATGGGCTTTTAGATTTAATTACTATCTCTTTTTTATCTAAATTTGGAAAAAGACCCATGCATTTCTTTGGGTTATTAGGAACGCTAATGTTTTTATTCGGTTTTTTCTCTGCATTTTACATAGGTGCTAGTAAATTATACCGAGTTTACCATAAAATTCAAACAATTTTGGTGACACAAAACCCTTGGTTTTATATAGCACTCACCTCAATGATATTAGGTACATTACTTTTCTTAGCAGGATTTTTAGGTGAATTAATTATCAAGAATAATCCGCAACAAAAACATTATAAAGTAAAAGAAGAAATTAATCTATAAAACCTACTAAAATATAATCTAAACTATGGAAGATATTCTTAACAAAGCAAAACTTTGGTTATCAGAAACTTTTGATATTGAAACAAGAAATGAAATCTCTGGGCTTATACAAAATAACTCTTCAGACTTAACTGATAGGTTTTACAAAGATACTGAATTTGGTACTGGAGGTATGCGTGGTGTAATGGGTGCAGGTACAAACAGAATCAATAAATACACACTTGGAAAAGCTACTCAAGGTTTAAGTAACTATTTGAATAAAGTATATGCAAACGAAAGTATTAAAGTAGTTATAGCTTATGATTGTAGACACAATAGTCAAAAATTTGCCAAGCTAGTTGCAGAAATACTTTCAGCTAATAATATACATGCTTATGTTTTTGAAGACTTACGCCCAACACCTGAATTATCTTTTGCAGTGAATCATTTAAATTGTCATGCTGGTATTGTATTAACAGCTTCTCACAATCCACCTGAGTACAATGGTTATAAAGTATACTGGACAGATAGCGGACAAATAGTACCCCCACAAGATGCTGAAATTATATCAGGTGTGAATTCTTTAAACTTTGAGGACATTAATTTCAACGCTAATGAAGAGTTAATTTCTTACATCGGTAGCGAAGTAGATGAAGCTTTTTGGAATGCATCAATTAAAAATGGAACTTTTGATATTAAAGGAAGAGAAGAATTAAAAATAGTTTTCACGTCACTTCATGGTACTTCAATTAAGTCAATTCCTGAAGTATTAAAAAGAGCTGGATATACACAAGTTCATGTAGTAGAAGAACAAGCAGAACCTAATGGTGATTTCCCAACAGTAAAATCACCAAATCCTGAAGAGCCTGAAGCACTACAAATGGCTATAGATATTGCTAATAAAACAAATGCTGATATTGTTATTGGTACTGATCCTGATTGTGATCGATTGGGTATTGCTGTTAGAGATTCTGAAGGAAAAATGAAACTTTTAAACGGAAATCAAACCATGAGTGTCATGACAGATTTCTTAATACAACAATGGAAAAATAAAGGTCTTTTAAATGGAAAAGAATTTATCGGATCTACTATTGTATCTACAAATTTAGTAAATGAAATAGCTAGCAGTTACGGAGTTGAAACAAAAGTTGTATTAACTGGTTTCAAATGGATTGCTAAAATGATCAAAGACCACCCTGAATTAGATTTTATTGGAGGTGGAGAAGAAAGTTTTGGTTTTATGGTTGGAGATTTTGTTCGTGATAAAGATGCTGTTACTTCTACCCTACTTGCTTGTGAAATTGCGGCAAATGCAAAAGCTAAGGGAAGTTCATTTTATAATGAGCTATTACATATTTATATAAAACACGGATTTTATAAGGAGAACTTAGTTTCTCTAGTTAAAAAAGGAATGGAAGGAGCTGAAGAAATCAAGCAAATGCTAATTGATTTAAGAAATAATCCTTTACATGAAATTGATGGAGAAAAAGTAGCTTTTGTAAGCGACTACAAAACTTCTATCAGAAAAAATCTAATTTCTGGAGAAGAATCTACAATTGATCTTCCTACTTCAAATGTTTTAATTTATGAAACTGAAAAAGGAACCAGAGTAGCTTGTCGTCCTAGTGGTACTGAGCCTAAAATCAAATTTTATATTGGTGTAAAAGATACTGTCACTTCAATAGAAGATATAACTAATGTAGAACAGTCATTGGATAATAAAATCCAACGAATTATAAAACAATTAGGAGTTTAATGGAATACTTCAAAAAAATAATTAAGTATGCATACCCTTATAAAAAGTATGCCTTTTTAAATGTGTTTTTCAATATTTTATATGCTGTCTTTTCAGCATTATCTTTCATTGTATTAATGCCTTTATTAAAAGTATTATTTGAAGAAAATAAAACAAAACAAATTAGCAAACCAGTATACGAAGGATTTGACTCTATTAATGCATATGTTAATCAAAGTTTAAGCTACTATACAGATCAGCTTTTAAAGGAAGATATATCAACAGCATTACTTCTAGTAGTTGGACTAATAATTGTTACATTTATCTTTAAAAATATATTTAGTTATTTAGCTTTTTATAATATTACTTTCTTAAAAAATGGGGTCTTAAAAGATCTACGTAATGATCTCTATGCAAAAACTGTTTCGTTACCTATCTCCTATTTTTCTGAAAAAAGGAAAGGAGATGTCATGGCTAGAATTGGAAATGATGTTTTAGAAGTTCATTATTCTTTTTTATCCATTCTAGAACTGATTTTTAGAGACCCTATTATGATCATTATTTCTGTAATAATGATGTTATTATTTAGTGTAAAACTCACTATTTTCATTTTTATATTTATTCCTGTAGCAGGCTTTATAATTAATGTTATAGGTAAAAACTTAAAAAAGACTTCTGATAAAGTTCAAGGAGAACAGGGCATTTTTCTATCTATTTTAGATGAAACATTAAGTGGATTAAGAGTAATTAAAGGATTTACTGCTGAAAAGATTTTCAACTCTAAATTTCAAACATCTACAAATCGATTTGAAAAATTATTAAATAAATTAATGATTAGAACGCAATTAGCAGGACCTGTAAGTGAAATTCTTGGTGTAACTGTTTTTTGTGTTTTAATATGGTATGGTGGAAAAATTGTATTAATTGATAAAACTATAGGTGGAGATGGTTTACTTACTTTTTTAGGTTTTGCATATAATATTATTACCCCTGCAAAGTCTATTTCTAAAGCTAGTTATACCATTAAAAAAGGAAATGCGGCAGCTGAAAGAATCCTACAAATTTTAGAAACAGAAGATGAATTGGAAGACGTACCAAATGCGATGGATAAACTTTCTTTTGACCATCAAATAGAGTTTAAAAATATTTGGTTTAAGTATCAAGAGGATTATGTTTTAGAAGATTTTTCACTCGTAATTCCTAAAGGAAAATCAGTAGCTTTAGTTGGTCAATCTGGTAGTGGTAAATCTACATTAGCTAATCTTATCACACGATTTTACGATGTCACTAAAGGAGAAATTCTTATTGATGGAGTAAACATTAAAGAGTTTACAAAAAAGTCATTATTACAACTCATGGGAATTGTTACTCAAGATTCGATTTTGTTTAATGATACAGTAAAAGAAAATATTAAAATCGGAGATCCTAATGCTAGTGATGAACAAATATTAGAAGCATCTACTATTGCAAATGCTTATGAGTTTATAAAAGATCTCCCTCAGAATTTTGACACTAATATTGGTGATAGTGGTAATAAGCTTTCTGGAGGTCAAAAGCAACGTTTGTCTATAGCTAGAGCTGTCTTAAAAAATCCTCCAATTATGATTTTAGATGAGGCAACATCTGCCTTAGACACTGAATCAGAAAAACTAGTTCAATCTGCCTTAGAGAATATGATGCAAAATAGAACATCAATGGTTATTGCTCATCGATTATCTACAATTCAAAATGCAGATAACATTGTAGTATTAAATAAAGGTAAAATAGTAGAACAAGGAAAGCACGAAGAATTACTAAGCAAAAAAGGAGATTACTATAAATTAGTTTCAATGCAAAATATGGATACATGAAAGAATACTTGATATTCAATATTGTATACAAATGGAAATATTTGTTGGCTATACTGAAGTCAAAGTTTCTAAAAAAAGCTAGTCATAATGGCATTGAAAATTTGATTTATGTAGCCAGAGAAGCTGATAAAAAATGGATTTTTGGAGCAAAGGTAAGAAGACTTTCAAAGTATTCTTCTTTAAAAGCTTCTCCTTATTTTCATGCTAAACTTAGAAACTTACCAGATGCTGATGGATATTTCTTTATTTATCCTCATTATTTCTGTAGAGCAATGCGTCACAATCCTAAAATACTAAATAAAAGGAATATTGTGATGTTTACTCATGCACATTACACTACGTCATATTCTAAAACTCATATTGTATGGTGTTTAAATTTAGCTGACAAAGTCATCTGTTTAAATTCTGAAGTTAAAAAAGATTTAATTGCAATTGGGGTTAAACATGAAAAATTAGAGGTGATTCATATTGCTTCCGATCCTAACTTTTTTTATGCTCATACTAGAAATTCTGGAGATGTAGGTTTTTGTTCAAACTTTGGACCTAGAAAAAACCCTGAACTTACGTATCAAATTATCAAAAACATGCCTGAAAAGCATTTTCATATGATTGGAAAAAACTGGGAAAACTTTGAAAAGTTTGAAGAATTATCTAAGCTATCAAATTTTACCTATCATAATAATCGGGAATATGATGAATATCCATCTCTTTACTCAAAAATAGACACGTTTATTTCTCCTTCTATCTTAGAAGGTGGTCCTGTTCCTGTTTTAGAAGCCATGCTATCAAATTGTGTACCTATTACGTCTAAAACAGGTTTTTGTCCAGATATTATTCAACATGGCAAAAATGGTTTCCTATTTGAAACAAATGCTAATCATCATGAAGTTATAGCACTTATACAACATGCAGATGAGTTAGATACTGATATAAGAGCTACAGCAATAGAATATTCATGGGAAAGTTGTTCTAAAAAAATTGATCAACTTTTCTTAGAAGTTTCTCAGTAAAAGATTAGAAAAGGTTTTTACTTAATAATAAGTTGGTATAATTCTAAATACTTTTCAACAAAATTTTGATCTTCTAAATAACTATTAAAAGCTTCTGAAAGTTCTTTCGAGTTATATTGATTAAGAGTTTTACTCCTTTGCTCCCATTTCTCCAAATCAAAATTATCGATAACAAAATCAGGAAATTTCGATTTTACAAAACTTGTAACTTCACCTGTTTCAAAAGTTAAAAAAGGAATTCCTTGTGCTAAAAATTCTAATAGTACTAATGGACCTGATTCTGATTTAGAAGTACAAACAGCAAAATTATACTTATACAGCTCACTCTGTACGTTATTATGATTATAAATAAATCTTACTTTATTTGTATCATATTCTTTCTTTATATCTTTTTCTAAATTTTTAAAATATTCACTTGATCTATTTTCTTGACAGTAAATTGTTAATGGTAAGTTCAATCTTTTAGCCAATTGAACAGCGAAAATGTGGTTTTTTACCGCTTTTAAACTTGCAACTAAAACAATCCCTTCTTTTTCTTCAGGTATAACTACATCTTCTTTATGAAGATATTTATGAACAAAATTATGCATTAAAAAAACTTTGTTTTTGTTCATTTTCATTTTAGTAGTAGCCCAATTTGTTAAAAGGTTAGAAACTCCTATATATAGATTTGGTTTAAAAATAGTATAGAACTTTTTAATACTAGTATCTACTTCTATTTTCCCAAAATGATCATGTAAAATCAATGGTT
Organism: Tenacibaculum agarivorans; assembly: GCF_001936575.1. Taxonomy (GTDB): domain Bacteria; phylum Bacteroidota; class Bacteroidia; order Flavobacteriales; family Flavobacteriaceae; genus Polaribacter; species Polaribacter agarivorans. The sequence continues at coordinate 63,536 of NZ_MSMP01000003.1, read as the reverse complement.
TTTTACCTCCAAAAAAAAGAAAAGCTTTTCTTACAAATCTATAATTCGCTCTCATATGAATATGAATTATATCATCGTTTTGTACGAATTTCTTGAATTGTTTATAAGCTCTGAATTTTCCAGCCTTTTTATCTAGTCGAATCACTTCAACACCATCATCAATTAAATCAAAAAGAGAACCTGCATTATTTAACACAATTAGTTTAACCTTGTTACCATTTCTATGAAGAAGATTTACAAGATTCACACATACCCTTTCTGCTCCTCCTAAACCTAGTTGGTCAATTACATGAACAATTTTCATCTTTAACTTTTAATATTTGCTTTTAATCCTAAAGATGTAGCTTTTTCAAGCATAAAATTATAAGAAGCTTCATATTCATTGGGAATAATTCCTTCAAGTATAGCTTCTTTAATTGCTTCTTTGATTTGACCTATTTCTCTACAAGGTTTTAAATTAAAAGTTTCCATAATCTCTTCTCCAGTAATTGGAGGTTGAAAATTTCGAACCCTATCACGCTCTTCTACTTCTTTGATTTTTTGACGAACTAATTCAAAGTTCTTATGATAACGTTTGAATTTTTTAGGGTTTTTAGTAGTAATATCTGCCTCACACAGGGTCATTAAACTATCAATATCATCTCCAGTATCAAAAATTAATCTACGAACAGCAGAATCTGTTACTCCTGAAGCTAAAACAATAGGACGTGAACTTAATAATACCATTTTTTGGACAAACTTCATTTTGTTATTCAATGGCATTTTTAAACGTTTAAAAAGCTTAAAAACCATTTTTGAGCCCACAAATTCATGCGAATGAAAAGTCCATCCTACTTTTTTATCAAACTTTTTAGTTGGTGCTTTACCAATATCGTGTAATAAAGCAGCCCAACGCAACCAAACATCATCTGTATGCTTAGCAATATTATCTACTACTTCTAAAGTATGATAGAAATTATCTTTATGCGACTGACCTTCTACTTCCTCTACTCCTTTTAAAGCAATTAATTCAGGTAATATTTTTTTTAGTAACCCTGTTTTTTCGAGTAACAAGAATCCTAAAGAGGGTTTAGGTGAAGCTATAATTTTATGCAATTCATCTACTATTCTTTCCTTAGTTATAATTGCTATTCTTTCAACATTTTCAGTAATTGCATCTAACGAATTTTGTTCTATTGAAAAATTAAGTTGGGTAGCAAAACGGATGGCTCTCATCATTCTTAACGGATCATCAGAATATGTAATACCTGGATCTAATGGTGTTTTTATAATTTTATTTTCTAAATCAGCGACACCATTAAAAGGATCTAGTAATTTACCATAAGAAGCTTTATTTAAACTTAAAGCCAAAGCATTGATCGTAAAATCTCTTCTATTTTGATCATCTTGTAAGCTTCCTTCAGACACTTCAGGATTTCTACTATTTTCTGTGTAAGACTCTCTCCTAGCTCCAACAAACTCAACTTCAATATCATGATAACGTAGCATAGCCGTGCCGTAAGTTTTAAATACTTGAACTTTTGGAGTATTTGGTAATAAACTTGCTACTTTTTGTGCTAGTTCAATTCCACTACCCACTGTTACAATATCTATATCTTTTACAGACCCTCTTTGTAAAATATAATCACGAACAAACCCACCAATAACATAACTTTCCAATTCAAGTTCTTCAGTTGCTTGAGTTATATAATTGAATATCTTATTTGAAATGGCTTCTTTATAATACTTCTCTTGCATGTAATGCTATTCTCTAATTACTTTAACTTCTTTTCCTTCTATTTTAACTATTGTTGATGATTTTTCAGCAACTTTTTCTTGGTGCAAATTTACTATATAATCTACGCTATCCAAAACAGCTTTTTCTATCTGAAAAAAAGATTTTGGTGTTGGGTTACCACTTACATTGGCAGAAGTAGATACAATAGGTTTACCAAAACGTTTAATCAACTTTCTACAAAAATCGTCTTGAACAATACGAATTGCAAGCGTATTGTCGTCTTTATTTATAATATTAGACGCTATTCCTTTAGGATTATTGTAAATAATAGTTGTTGGTTTTGTTGTTTTTTTAATTAATTCTAAAGCTTTAGGAGGTACTGAAACATATTTTTTTAACATATGTAAAGAACTTACTAAAACAATCAAGCTTTTACTTTCTTCTCTATGCTTAATCTTATAAATTTCTTTAACCGCTAAAGAATTACTAGCATCACAACCTAATCCCCATACGGTATCTGTAGGGTATAAGATTGTTTTACCTTCTTTTAATTTATCTGTAGTTTCTTCTAATAAAGTCATTTAAAATAAAATTTAAATAGCACTTATTGTTAAATGTTTCCTTTTTATAAATTATAATTAACTATCCGGAAATTATAATACTTTAAAATCGCTAATTTACGTTATGTTTGTGATTGCAAAACTATAATAAATGCTTAAACATAAAATTAGCGCTGCACTTATTACTTTTAATGAAGAGGATAACATTGCTAGAACATTGAAAAAATTAGACTGGTGTGATGAAATTGTTATAGTAGATTCTATTAGTGACGATAAAACTGTAGAGATTTGCAAAACTTTTGGAGCTAAAGTATATTCAAAAAAGTTTAATGGATATGGTGAACAAAAAAATTATTTAGTTTCTCAATGTACTCATGATTGGATTTTGTCTATTGATGCTGATGAAGTATTAACTGATGAACTTATTCATGAAATTAAAATTGAATTTTCTAAACCAGAGCTACCTTTTAAAGCCTATTTTTTAAATAGAAAACATGTGTATTTAGGAAAAGTTTTCAAGTATGGATATTTAAAAAACACTCCTATTTTGAGACTTTTTAATAGAAATTTTGCTCAATTTTCAAATAAAAAAGTACATGAAACTGTTGAATATGACGGAAAGAAAGGACGATTTAAAAATTTCTTTTATCACTACACTGCCAACTCAATAGCACAAATTAACCTGAAAAAAAACAGATATGCTTCTTTGGTTTCTGATGAATATTTAAAAGAGAATAAACGTATTAATGCCGTGTTACTTTCTTTAAAATATCCTTTAGCTTTTTTCAAAGAATATATTATTAGAAGGAATATATTTAATGGTTATGAAGGTTTAATTTGGAGTAAGTATATTGCTGAATACAGTGTATTAAAATATTTGAAATTAATACGAAAAAGAAAAAATCAGCGTAATAAATAATTCATCACTTTAGCTTGAATTAACTCACTTCTAAATTCATTTTCTATCTTTTCTCTCCCTTTACCTCCCATTTCTGTAAGTTTTTCTAAATTTTTAGTGAAAAATTCTATTTGATCACAAAATTGTTTTACATCTCCAAAAGGGATTAAGAATCCGTTTTCACTGTCATTTATAAGTTGAGAATTACTACTAATATCAAAAGCAATGGTTGGTTTATTACATAGCATAGCTTCTGCAAGAACATAACCAAAACCTTCCCACCGAGACGGTAATAGAAAAATATCTATACTATTCATAAAACTTTTTGGGTTATTAATAAAGCCTAAAAGTTTAATCTTATGTTTTAAACCATTTTTTTCAATACTACTTTGTAATTTTTCTTTGAGTTTACCATCTCCACCAATCAACAACGTAAAATTGAGTTGTCTTTTCGTTAATTCTTTAGAAACGCCTATCAAAAACTCTTGATTTTTTTGGTACACCATTCTTCCAAGATTTCCTAAAATAATCTCTTTATCTTGTCGCTCATATAAACTCTCATACTTTAGATTATCAAATTTTTGGATATCTATAGCATTAGGAATGACTGTAATTTTAGTTTTTGGAAACAGACTTTCATTCTTTTCATTAATCGTTTTCTTTGTAGCTTCAGAATTTGCTAATACTTCAGTAAGAATATTTTTAAAAAAATAACGATTGATGAAAGAGTTTTTTATTGGAATAGCACTTCCTCTTCGGTAAATAACCCTATCCAATTTTGCCTTTTTAGCAGCTAAACCTCCCAACTTCATATCTTCAGAAGAATTCATCACTACGGTTGAAACATTATATTTTATATAAATCTCAGCAACATGTTTAACTTTAGAAAAGTTTATATAACTAAAATTAGAAACTTTAATTTTTTCTTGTGGAATACCAATCTTTTCTAACTTTTTACTTAGTTCACTATTAGGAGACACAATAACTAAAACATCACATCCTTTAGAATACAAATAAGTAGACATTTCATAATGCCATTTTTCACCACCACCCCATGTTTTAGTAGAATTAAAAAAGCAAATTGTTTTTTTAATGTTCATGTAAGATTGATTTATAAACTCGCATAATCTGATCTGCTATTTCTTGATCGTTAAACTTTTGTACAAATTTATATCCTTTTTCAACTTTTTCTCTTGTTAAATCTGGATTATTAAGCAATGTAGTAATTTCTCTGCTTAATTCTTCACTATCATGTATTGGTGCATAGATAGAATCTGGTCCTCCTGCTTCAGGAAAAACTCCACCTTTAGTTGTTATAACTGGCGTTTTAGAATATAATGCTTCTATTATTGGGATTCCAAAACCTTCGTAAATACTAGGATAAACAAAAATCTCTGCTAATTGATATAGTATCGATAATTCTTTTAGTGTCAATTTTTCTAAAAAAAACACCTTATTTTCTAGTTTATGTTTTCCTATATAATGTTGAATCTCTTTATAATACTCTGTTTTTCTTCCTACAGCAACAAGATTAACATCTATATCTTTAATCGATTTAACTATAGTTAATAGATTTTTTCTCTTTTCTATAGTTCCAACGTTTAAAATAAATTTTTGAGGAAGGTTATATTTTTCTTTTAAATTTTCTTTTTCTGATATAGTAGCTACTTCTTTAAAAACGTTGTTACACCCTTGGTATACAACCTCAATTTTTGATGCATCTATATTAAAAATTTCAATAATATCATTTTTAGTTTGCTCACTTATAGCAATAACTTTATCCGCTTTCTGAGCAGCATATTTAAACTTATTGAAATGAATTTTACGATCAAAAAATGAATATAAATGAGGGTAATGAACAAAAATTAAATCATGGATCGTGACTACTGTTTTTATTTTTGACTTTTCTACACCTCTTGGAATCTCTCCTGATAATCCATGATATAAATGTATATCGTCATTTTTAAGTTGATTGACAATCGGTCCTTGTCGCCAAAATGAAGAGAACTTTTTCCAAAACCATGAATTAGGTAATTTTTCAATTAAGTTATCTGTAAGTTGTAATCTATCTAACTTTTTTGTCTTCGGATTATATAAATTATATTGATTATCTGGATAGTATGTTGCTAAGATTCGAATTAAATCTCTACTATAATTCCCTAAACCTGTGCCATTGTGAAAAGCTCTTTTAGCATCAAAACCTAACTTCATTTACGATCGTTTTTCTAATCCATTTAAACACTTATATAGATCTTTATCCATTTTTTCTTTTAACAAGGCTCTATTCATATCAACACCTTCTGTAGAATAACCACGTTCATGGTGTAGATGATATACAATTGCCTTATTTTTCATGGATTTACTGCCAATACCCATCCGTTTCAATCGCCATTCTATATCAGTATCTTCACCCACAGCAGCACGAACATAATCTTCATCAAAGCCATTAATTTCAATCAGATGTTTCTTTTGAATACCCCAATTACACCCAAGAAGTCCTTTATCTTTCATTGTCATTACTAAACTTTTATTTTTCAGATAAATACCTTCTTTCTTTTTATCTGAATCTGATAATAAAATCGACAATGTTTGTAAAGGCTTTAATGTTTTTTGAGTCGTAATTTTTGTAGTTATTTTTTCTCCTAACATTACACGTCTCCCTTTCAACATTACTCCTTCTTGAATATGGGTAACGTAAGCTTTCACGAAATGCTTGTGTGGAATACAATCTCCATCAATAAACACCAATGTTTCAGAAGTAGAAGCTCGTATTGATTTATTTAGCATCATTGTTTTTCTAAAACCATCATCTTTTTCTTGATTGACATGTAAAATTGAAAAATTATACTGCTCTCTGTTAGTGTTTAAAAAATCTATTGTTTCTTGGTTGTTATCATCTTCAGAAATTATGGCTTCAAATTCTTTTGAACTCTGATTCTGTAAAGCTTCTAAAATTAACTTTAGATTCTCTAAAGCTTTATAATAAGATATGATTACTGATAATTTTACCATTAGGGATGTTTCTTTATTCCAAAAAATCGTTTAACCTTGTATTTCAATAATTTAAATGAATAATTTTGTTGTGCGGCAGATAAGAAATAAAAATAAGGATTTCCTCTTCTTAGATCTCCAGCAATAATTTTTGATGTAAAGTTATTTTTCCAAGCCACATAATTAAAACTTAATTGATCTCTTTTACTTCTGGTTGATACCATTTCCCACCAATCTTCCATAACTTTGATAACCTCAGAATCATTATGTTTTCTAATGAGAAGCCCTCCTTTTATTAATCCATTATTCTCAGGATACCCTTCTGATTTAAAACTATCTATTTGTTTTTTCATTATATCAGGATCATCCTTAAATACCCCTCTACTTTTTCCTAACTCTAAAATTGCATTATACTCTTTATAAATACAATTTCTGGCGTCATCAGATTGTGAATGATCAAAAGTAGCCATTTTGAAATCATCCAAAGAATCTAGTAATTTATGGATATTACCTATTATTAAAAAGTTACTGTCAATATAAATACTAATATCGTAATCTTTAAAATATTCATGTGGTAATAATTTGGGATGTCTATTTTTTAAAACTTCATTGTTACTATCAAACTTCAATTTCATTGGTTTCCAAGGTGAAACTATCTTAGTTTCATCATCAGTAAAACAAAAAAAGTCAACCCCGTCAATCTTCTTTTGAGGGATAAATCCATAATTTTCACCGAAGGCTCCAGTATATATGACAATCTTATTCATAAAAAAGACCAAATATAAAATTATATTCGGTCTTATACTGAAGTATGAATTGATTTAAAATTTATACAGCAACATTGTACTCTCTTAATGCATCATTAAGAGATGTTTTTTTATTGGTACTTTCTTTACGCTTTCCTATGATTAAAGCACATGGCACTTGATATTCTCCTGCTGGAAATTTTTTAGTGTAACTTCCAGGAATTACAACAGAACGAGGTGGTACTTCTCCTTTCATCTCAATTGGTTCATCACCAGTCACATCAATAATTTTAGTACTCATAGTTAATACGACATTGGCTCCCAAAACTGCTTCTTTTCCTACTCTAACTCCTTCTACTACAATACTACGTGAACCTAAAAAAGCACCGTCTTCTATAATTACTGGAGCAGCTTGTAAAGGTTCTAAAACACCACCTATACCTACTCCACCAGATAAATGTACATTTTTACCAATTTGCGCGCATGATCCTACAGTTGCCCAAGTATCAACCATTGTACCTTCATCTACATATGCTCCGATATTTACATAACTAGGCATTAATATGGTACCTGGAGAAATATAAGCTCCATGACGAGCTACTGCATTTGGTACTACACGGATTCCTCTTGCTTCATAATTTCTTTTTAATGGGATTTTATCATGATATTCAAAAATACCCGCTTCTAAAGTTTCCATTTTTTGAATTGGGAAATACAACACTACAGCTTTTTTCACCCATTCATTTACTTGCCATCCATCAGCAGTAGGTTCAGCTACGCGAAGTTCCCCTGCGTCTAATAAATCAACAACTTTTCTTATAGCCGATGTAGTTTCTTCTTGTTTCAACAATTCTCTGTTATCCCATGCGTTTTCTATAATAGAACGAATTTCTGTCATTTGGTAAAATATTTTTTACAAATATAGCCTTACGACAAAACAATTAATAGTAAAACTCATTTTTTAAACAGAAAATAATTCCTTGTTTAAAATGATTATTTTTGCGCAAAAATAAATAGTAATTTGGCAAGAGTACTCGCAATAGATTATGGTATAAAAAGAACAGGAATTGCAGTTACAGATGAACTACAAATCATTGCTTCTGGTTTAACAACTGTGGATACAGGTGAACTATTAACATTTTTAAAGAATTATATTTCTAAAGAAAATGTAGAACTTTTTGTTATAGGTAAACCTAAACAGATGAATAACACGGATAGTGAAAGTGAAAGCTTAATACAACCGTTTATAAATCAGCTAATAAAAGAGATTCCTTCAGTTCCTATACAAAGAATTGATGAGCGTTTCACTTCTAAAATGGCTTTCCAAACTATGATAGATAGTGGATTAAAAAAGAAACAACGTAGAAATAAAGCACTAGTAGATGAAATTAGCGCTACTATAATTCTACAATCATATTTGTATAATAAATAATTTACAATGAAAAACCTTCTTTGTACTTTTGCGTGCGTTAAAAACAATATAATAGTATGATTTTACCAATAGTTGCTTACGGTGATCCAGTATTAAGAAAAGTAGGAAAGGATATTGACAAAGATTATCCTAATCTTTCTGAGCTGATCGCTAATATGAAAGAAACTATGTATAATGCATCTGGTGTTGGTTTAGCTGCTCCTCAAATAGGAAAAGCTATTCGTTTATTCATCATAGATGCATCTCCTTTTGCTGAAGATGATGATTTAAGTGAAAAAGAAAGAAAGGTGTTAGAAAATTTCAATAAAGTATTTATCAATCCAAAAATCCTTGATGAAGAAGGAGAAGAATGGGTTTTTAATGAGGGATGTTTAAGCATTCCTGATGTTAGAGAAGATGTATGGAGACAACCAAAAGTTACTGTCGAGTACTTTGATGAGGAGTTTAATAAGCATACTGAAACTTTTGATGGTTTAGCTGCTAGAGTTTTTCAACATGAATATGATCATATTGAAGGAGTTCTTTTTACAGACAAACTGTCATCATTAAAGAAAAGATTAATTAAGAAAAAACTAGAAAATATTTCAAAAGGAAAAATAAATTCAGGATATAGAATGCGTTTTCCTAATTTAAAAAGATAATATAATACATGGAATTTAGTAAAATAATAGCTGTATCTGGTAAGCCAGGATTATTCGAGATTTTATCACAAACCAAAACTGGTGTTATTGTGAGATCATTATTAGATGATAAAAGAATGCCTATTACAGCAACTCATAATGTAAGTTTATTAGAAAATATAGCAATATTTACCTACGAAGAAGATGTGCCTTTAGGGGATGTTTTCAAAAATATTGCTGCAAAAGAGGATAATAAGGAAGCTATTTCTCATAAAGAAAGTGCCAATAAATTAACAGCTTATTTTGCTGAAGTTTTACCTGATTATGATGATGAGAGAGTGTATACCTCAAACATTAAAAAAGTTTTACAGTGGTATAACATCTTAGTAAAAGCTGGATTTGATTTTTCTAAATTAAATAAAGAAGTAACTACAGACGAAGAAGAATAGTATGTTAAACTCTCGTAAACAACAATTAGAAGCTTTTAATAGACTACTGGATATTATGGATGAGCTTCGAGAAAAGTGTCCTTGGGATAAAAAACAAACTTTAGAAAGTTTACGCCATTTAACCATTGAAGAAGTTTACGAGTTAGGAGACGCTATTTTAGACAACGATCTAGAAGAACTAAAAAAAGAATTAGGCGATGTGCTTTTGCATATCGTCTTTTATGCTAAAATAGGAAGCGAAAAGCAAGCATTTGATATTGCTGACATTGCTAATGCTATATCTGATAAACTTATAGATCGTCACCCTCATATTTATGGTGATATTTCTGTTGAAAATGAAGAAGAAGTAAAACAAAACTGGGAGAAATTAAAACTTAAAGAAGGTAAAAAATCGGTTTTAGAAGGAGTTCCTAGAAGCTTACCCGCTTTAGTAAAAGCTAATAGGATTCAAGATAAAGTGGCTGGTGTTGGTTTTGACTGGGAGGAACCTAGTCAAGTTTGGGAAAAAGTTCAAGAAGAACTTTCAGAACTTAATCATGAAATTAAAGAGGGTAATCAAGAAAATATTGAAAAAGAATTTGGAGATGTATTGTTTTCTATGATTAACTATGCACGGTTTATAAAGGTAAATCCAGAAAATGCATTGGAAAAAACCAATAAAAAATTTATGAATAGATTCCAATACTTAGAACAAAAATCTAAAGAGATCGGGAAAGAGTTATCTGATATGACTTTGGCTGAGATGGATGTTTTCTGGAATGAAGCAAAAACATTTTACAAATAATTTTTAAAATGAATGTACTTTTCGTTGTTGGCGGTGGAAATTTAAGTTCTCAAATAGCTCAAATAGCACTTTTTTTAGGGTTACAACAGCAAGGAGTAAACATATACTTAATAGGTAATATATCTGAGGAAGTTTTTGACTTTTTAAAAGAAAAAAATGTTGATCCTCAAACATATCAATATCTTTATCCAAGAGAAAAATTTGATAAAATTTATCAAGAAGAATTTACTGATATTTTACAATCTAAAAAAATTGATCTTGTTCATTTCATAAATGGTAAAGCAGCAAGAATAGGTTTGCTTGTGCTTAAGAAATTCCCTAAAATTAAAGCTGTAATTTACTTTGGTTCTGTTAGCTTACATTGGCATGATCCTAGCGCCTATTTTACGTACCTAAGCCCCAGAATAGATGCTATTATAGGAAATAGCAATTTTGTTTATAACCATGTAAAAAAGCAACTATTTGGAAAAAATAAACGTAAAGCAGTTCGTATTTTTAAAGGATATAGTACAGATTGGTTTAATGATGTTACTCCTTTTGATTATACAACTTTAGGGATTCCAAAAGATGCTATTATTGTATGTTCTATTGGAAATCATAGAAAGATTAAAGGAACAAAATACTTTTTACAATCATCAAATTACTTAGATACTCAAAAAGAAGTACACTATATTTTAATTGGTGATAATACTGATGCACCACATTTATCTAAAATTAAAGATCAAAGTAAAATAGCTGGTAATATTCATGTATTAGGACGAAGAAATGATGTACCTGAATTACTCGCTGGTTCCAATATGTATGTCCAATCTTCTCTTAGCGAAGGTTTCGGTAGAGCTATAAGTGAAGCTATGAGTTTAGGAAAACCTATAATAATGACTGATGCTGGTGGTTGTACAGAACTTATTGATGAAAATTCAGGTATTATAGTTCCATTAAAGGATTATAAAGCCATAGGTAAAGCTATCTCTAAACTTACAAATGATGATCAGCTAAGGTTAAAAATGGGAAAAAAAGCAAAAGAGAGAATTGATACTGTATATACTATTGAGAGGACAGTTACTGAAACTTTAAGTTTATATAAAAAACTATTACATGGGTAATATCTTAATTATAACTGGAGGAAGCAAAGGAATCGGTAATGCAATAGCTACTAAATATTCAAATGAAGGTTATATTGTTTATTCCTTATCTAGAACAGTTATTAATCAAGAGCATTTACATGAAATTTCGATTGATTTATCTGATATAGAAAATGCTACATTAAGTTTTGAAAAACTTATTCACCAACTTAAAAAGAAATCTATTCAATCAATTACTCTAATTCATAATGCTGGTAGACTTGGTCAAATTTCGAATTTAGAAAATATTCCACCAAAAGATATTCATACTTCTATTTTAGTTAACACTACTATACCACTTGCTTTTTCTAGTATCTTCATTAAAGAGCTATCTTCAGTCAATTGTAAAAAACAAATAATTACTATTTCCTCTGGAGCAGCACAAAAGGCTTATAATGGATGGAGTGTTTATTGTAGCTCTAAAGCAGCTGTTGATATGATGACTGCTACTATTGCTCAAGAACAAGAGCAGTTTAACAACCCTGTTTTAGCTTTTGGAATTCGTCCTGGAGTTGTTGATACAAATATGCAATCACAAATACGAAAAACAAATATTTCAGACTTTAAAAATGTACAACGTTTTATTGATTTGAAGAATAATCAAGAATTATATACTCCTGATTTTGTTGCAGAACGTATTTTTGATTTGGATACCAATAATAAATTAAAAAATGGAGTAACTTTAGATCTTAGAGATCTTTAAAATCAACTCATTAAAAACCCTAAAAATGGCACTTACTGAATCTAACAACTTTCAAATTGGAACATTAGCTCCAAATTTCGAGCTTATAAATACAGTTGATAACCAACTAGTAAAACTTTCTGATATAAAAGGCGAAAAAGGTACAGCTATCTTTTTTATTTGTAACCACTGCCCTTTTGTAATTCATGTTAATGACGAATTAGTAAAAGTTGCCAATGATTATAAAAGTAATGGAATCTCTTTTATAGCCATAAGTAGCAATGATGCTGATAAATATCCTCAAGATGGGCCAGAATTCATGAAAAAGGTTGCTGAAAAGCTAAATTATCCTTTTCCATATTTATATGATAAAACTCAAGAAGTAGCTAAAGCATATGATGCTGCTTGTACTCCCGATTTATACTTATTTGATTCAGAATTAAAGTCAGTTTATCATGGTCAATTAGATGATTCTCGTCCAGGTAATGGTAAAACTGTTACAGGTAAGGATTTTAGAAATGCACTAGATGCCTTACTAACAGATAATTCAGTTTTACAGCTTCAAAAACCTAGTATAGGTTGTAATATCAAATGGAAATAAACGTTGTTTTTACATGAAAAATTACATTTTACTTATATTTTCTATCGTTTTACTACAATCTTGTGGTAAAGCAAATTCTAAGAAAGATAAACCTAGCTTTAATCAAGAAACAAAAGAAACTTCTTCAAATGGAAACTCAAATTATGAAAAACAAAATAAAACGTTGATTTATAAAGCTAATGGTAGTGAACCTAGTTGGAGTTTAGAGATTTTTAAAGAAGAAGATGAATTAAACTATACTCTTACAATAGATAATGAAAAAACAAGAGTTACGGGTAAGGCAGAATTATTTCGCATTGAAAACTCTAAAACTTTAAAATTGTTACTTTCTCATGAGAAATATCAAACACCTATTGAAATTGTACATGAAATATGTAAAGATTTAGCGGAACAACAACATCATACTTTTCTAAGTTTTTACTATGGTAATAATTTTTATAATGGTTGTGGAGATTTTCATATAAAGAATTATTTAGAGTTTAGTAAAACACCACTTAAAAAGTTTGAAGTTGAAAGTTATGTATGTTTCAATGGAGATAATCACTCAAAATTAAAAATTTGGGTAGGCTATGGAGAAGGCGGAAGAGCTATACAATTAAAATATAAAGGTCAAAAAGATATCATACATCTAGAATACGTTAAAACACAATATTTTGAGCGTACCATTACTGGGGTTTATAATGAAATAGTTAATGGAAATATTAATGGTAAGTACGAAATTGCTCACGTAGGTAATTGGGATTATGTAACTTATTTTAGAGGAAAAGATAATAAGAAATTTAGTTTTACTATAGATCACGAAGCTAATCCTTGGGGTAAAAAACCATGCTTTTAAGCAAAAAAAAATCATTTATCTGTTAAAAACAAAAGTTAAAAAATAACGAAATAGTATAAACCTACGTTAAAATGTAGTTTTACATAGATGAATGTACTTGTTTTCGTTATCCTCATTATTTATATTTACATTCAATAACTTTAAATCCCCAATGCGTTATGTGTAAATATTTATATTTACTATTGTTTCTTGTTACATTTAATTTTTCATACGCTCAAAATAACGATACAACTACTATAGGTAAAGCTATTACTAAAGCTCAGAAAGAAAACAAACATGTTTTTGTAAACTATTTAGCTGCTTCATGCAAAACTAGTGACAAATTAAAGAAACAAATGGAGAGTAAAATCTTCAAATCTAATTATGTTATTGTAAATATTGAAGTTCCTCAAGAAGAGACCTCAGAATATGTAAATTGTTCGAATCCATTTAAATCATTTGGAGAGGAAGACTGTAGTGAAATTAAATTCCCTTTTTGGTGTATAATTGATAATACAGGAAATTATGTGAAAACCTCTTTTGAGAATACTAATAAAAATATTGGTTATCCATCTACAAAAGAAGATGTAGATGTTTTTATAGATATTATAAGAAATACCTCTAAGCTTTCAGAGAAAAAATTGGAAACAATTGCTAGTAATTTCCATAATGAAAATCACCAACAACTATATTCCACTACTAAATAGAAATATATTATTTTGTAAAATAAAAAACTCCCTTAAAGGGAGTTTTTTTTACGCTTTATGCTAATTTCTTAGCATTCTTTACTTTTTGTTTCGTTAAGGCAATATCTATCACATCACTCATTTCAGTTACGTAATGAAACTTTAATCCTTTTAAATAACTTTGATTAATCTCTTCAATGTCTTTTTTATTGTCTGCACACAAAATGATTTCCTTGATATTAGCCCTTTTAGCTGCTAAAATTTTCTCCTTGATTCCTCCTACTGGTAATACCTTACCTCTTAAAGTAATTTCTCCAGTCATGGCAATCTTATTTTTAACCTTGCGCTGTGTGAATACAGATACTAATGATGTTAACATGGTAATACCTGCACTTGGTCCATCCTTAGGTGTTGCTCCTTCAGGAACGTGAATATGAACATCATAAGTTTCTAAAATCTCAGGATTAATTCCAAAATCTTCAGCATTAGATTTTATATATTTCATTGCTATAGTAGAAGACTCTTTCATTACGGTACCTAAATTACCTGTAATCGATAGATTTCCTTTTCCTTTAGATAATATAGATTCAATAAATAAAATATCCCCTCCTACAGAAGTCCAAGCTAAACCAGTTACTACTCCCGCAGTATCGTTATTTTCATATTTATCACGTTCTAATCTTGCAGGACCTAGAATAGTTTCAATATCATCATTAGTTAGTTCAATGTTATATTCTTCTTCCATAGCAATAGATTTAGCTGCATATCTTACAACTTTAGCCACTTGCTTTTCCAAACCACGTACACCAGACTCTCTTGTATATCCTTCAACTACTTTTGCAATTTGAGATTTTCCTAACTTTAAGTGTTCTTCTTTTAGACCATGTTCTTTCAACTGTTTAGGTAACAAATATTTTTTAGCAATCTGAACTTTCTCTTCAATTGTATATCCAGTTACATTAATAATCTCCATACGATCACGTAATGCCCAAGGAATTTGATTAATATTGTTAGCCGTAGCTATAAATAATACTTTAGATAGATCAAAACCTACTTCTAAATAGTTATCATAAAACTCTGTATTTTGTTCTGGATCCAATACTTCTAACATAGCAGAAGAAGGATCACCTTGATGACTTTGACCCAATTTATCAATTTCATCTAATACAAATACTGGATTTGATGTTCCTACTTTTTTAATATTTTGGATTAAACGACCAGGCATTGCTCCAATATATGTTTTTCTATGCCCCCTAATTTCAGCTTCATCACGCAAACCTCCTAAAGACATACGTACATACTTTCTACCTAAAGCTTCAGCTACAGATCTTCCTAAAGAAGTTTTACCAACTCCCGGAGGTCCATATAAACAAATAATTGGAGATTTCATATCTCCTCTAAGTTTCAATACCGCTAAATGCTCAATAATACGCTCTTTCACTTTTTCTAAACCAAAGTGATCTCTATCTAATATTTTTTGAGCTTTCTTTAAATCAAATTTATCTTCTGAATATTCTCCCCAAGGTAGTTCTAATAATAATTCTAAATAATTACGTTGTACCCCATACTCTGCCATTTGTGGATTCATTCGTCTTAATCTGTTCAACTCTTTATCAAAAGTCTCTCCTACCTCTTTAGTCCACTTCTTTTTCTTGGCTTGAGCCTTCATCTCTTCAAGCTCTTGATCGTGAGATACTCCACCTAATTCTTCCTGAATTGTTTTTAGTTGTTGATGTAAATAGTACTCACGTTGTTGTTTATCTAAATCTGATCTTGTTTTAGATTGAATGTCGTTACGTAATTGTAATTTTTGTAGTTCTTTATCTAAATTTTTAAGCGTCAATAACGCTCTTTCTTTTAAACTATCTTTTTCAAGTAAAACTTGTTTCTGCGATACACTCAAATCCATATTTGATGAAATGAAATTCACTAAAAAAGAATTTGACTGAATATTTTTGATAGCAAATGAAGCCTCAGAAGGAAGCATTGGGTTTTCTTTGATAACTTCTAGAGATAATTCTTTAATAGAATCAATAATTGCATCGAATTCCTTTTTATTATCAATATGACGTTCTTCAATTGCTTCAGAAACTTTTGCTTTTAAATAAGGATCCTGTTGAATTACTTCATTAATTTCAAATCGTTTTTTACCTTGGATGATAACTGTAGTATTACCATCTGGCATTTTCAAAACTCTTAAAATTTGAGCTACAACACCGGTGTGAAAAATATCATTTGGACCTGGATCTTCCACTTCACTATTGCGTTGAGCAACTACTCCAATGGTTTTATTTCCTTTATTAGCATCTTTAATTAATTGGATAGATTTATCTCTTCCAGCTGTAATAGGAATAACTACTCCAGGAAATAGAACTGTATTACGTAAAGGTAAAATTGGTAATTCTTCAGGAATATCTTCTTTATTAATAATCTCCTCATCTTCAGGAGTTAATAATGGAATTAACTCTGAATTTTCATTTAACATATCTTGCAAAGACAAATTGTCTAAGTGTATTATTTTTGATCTACTCATTTCTCTAATATCTGTCAATATGACATTATATTTCTTGTTCTTTTAATTTGCTTCTGTAACAAACAAAAACTAATATATTGTTTTTCAAAAAGATAAGAACAAATTTAATAACATCTTTCTATTATAATGTCAATAGTTATGCCATCTATATTATTAATATTTGATGTAACAAAATAATTCATCATACGTCTTGTTATTAAACAAATCACTAAACTTATGAAAATAAAACTTTTATCTTTATTCTCAATAATCATTATGAGTTGTGTTTCTAAAACCAATAGTGATGATTTTATTGCAAAAACTTCTGGGAGATACTTTTTTAATGCTGATGAAGTAATTGAAATATCTTTTAAAGATAAAAAGTTATATCTCGAATGGAGAAAATCTCTTATAAAACCTTTAAAACTTAATGATAGTACTTTTTATGTTAAAGAATTTAATGAAAAATTAATTTTTGTAAGTGAAGAAAATAAAATTGTACTTGCTGAAAAAAAGGAACATGAAGGTAAAAAATATATTTTTCTAAAATTGAAGGATGGTGAGAAAACACCAAGCGAATATTTAGCGGAAAACAACTTTGAAATGGCTTTAGAAGGCTATCTAAGTATTAGAAAAAAAGATAGCTTAAGTCCTTTAATTCAAGAGAGACATTTAAATCGAATGGGATATAACTTTCTTAGAAAAAATCAAATAACTAAAGCGATACATATTTTCAAAATTAATAAAACGCTATATCCAAATAGTTCTAATACTCATGATAGTCTAGGAGATGCTTTTTTGAAAAATAAAGATACCCTTAACGCTATAAAATCATATAAAGATGCTTTAAATGTAAATCCAGAAAATGAAAGTTCAAAAAGATCTTTAGCTCGATTAACTAAAAAAGATAAATAAAGCAATACCTATAAAAACAACTATTTGTAACCATTTCAAGTATATTCCTACGTTTTTATTTTGCTTAATTTGATTTGAAATTGTTCCTGCCAAAATAGCAATAGAAGAAAAAACAAATAGAGAAACTAAAATGAATAATCCTCCAAGAATATAAAATTGATAAACAGAATTCATATTTTCAGAGAATAAAAACTGTGGAAAAAAAGCTAAAAAGAAAATAGTTACTTTAGGATTTAACACATTCATCCAAAATCCTGTTTTAAAAAGTGCTAAAGTAGATTTTTGCTGTACATTTTCTAATGAAAAGGCTATTTGTGCATCACTTTTATATACTTTATAGGCTAAATAAAATAAATAACATGCTCCTAATATTTTTATAGTTAAAAATAAATGGTCATTGGTTTTTATAATTTCTGAAACACCGAATGCTACTAAAGTGGTATGAATAATACAACCTGTCATTAAGCCAAATACTGTAGCTAATCCGTATTTTTTTCCATTCACAATACTTTGTGTTAATACAAAAATATTATCTGGACCTGGTGATATAGCTAATGCTGTCGTTGCAAATACAAAAGACACTAAAATTTCTGTCATTTATTTTTTTCTATTTTTTTCTCTGTAAAGGTATATTTATAGAAAAACTTAACATCCCTCTATCAATAGGTTGAAAACTTTTATTTATCAAAATTAAATGTGGATTGATAGTGATTTTAAATCGTTCTCCACCGATACCTAAAGCAGGAACAAATCGTAATGTATTTTGATTAAAATCGGTATAGGTCACTAATTCAACGCCAAAAGTTAAAAAGCCGTAATATAAAAATCCCGATAACTTGGGCCCAAAAATTAAATTTTCAGTATTTAAACCTATTTCAGTTCCAAAACCATACTGAAATCCAGCCCCATGTCTTCCTCCATAAACCGTTTTATTAATTCCCACTTCTAAAAGATGAAAGTCTTTAGTGTTAGGTTCTGCGAAACTATATCCATAACCTAATTGTAAATTTGTCGACTTGTATAATGAAAAGTCTCTAGTGTAATTTTGACTAGAGGCAACTGCAAAAATCATACAAGAAATAAAAGTAAGTAAAACTCTCATCTCTTACTTATAATCATTTTTTAATTATAATTTTTTAAAATAGCTTTATTAATTTTACTAATTAAAGACGGTCCTTCATAAATAAACCCTGTATAAATTTGAACTAAGTCTGCACCTGCATTTATTTTTTCAACAGCATCTTCTGCTGAATGGATACCTCCTACTCCAATAATTGGAAACGCTTTATTCGATTGTTCAGATAAATACTGTATAACTCTCGTACTTTTATCTTTTATTGGTTGCCCACTTAATCCTCCATTTCCTATTTCTGTTAAACGCTCATCAGATGTTTTTAGTCCTTTTCTATCTACAGATGTGTTAGAGGCAATTACACCAGCTATTTTGGTTTCAGCGACTAAATCTATAATTTCATCCAATTGATTATCGTTCAAATCTGGAGCAATTTTTAATAAAATTGGTTTGTGTATCTCCTTTGTCTTATTAATTTTTTGAACTTCGGTGATCAATTCTTTTAAGTAATCTGCGTCTTCTAATTTTGCATGACTAGAAACATTTGGACAACTCACATTTAATACAAAATAATCAACATAAGGATGTAATGCATTAAAGCAAGTGGTATAATCTTCTGTATAATCTTCAGGTTTAGTGGCTGTATTTTTACCAATATTTCCTCCTATTATTACTTTTCCTTTATTCTTTTTTAATTGCTCAATTGCTGCTTGTAAGCCTTCATTATTAAATCCCATTCTATTGATGATCCCTTTATCTTCTTTTAAACGGAATAATCGTTGTTTAGGATTTCCAATTTGTCCTTTAGGCGTAACTGTACCAATTTCTATAAAACCAAAACCAAAATCTGCCAATTCGTTATACAAAACAGCATTTTTATCAAATCCAGCTGCTAGTCCTACTGGATTTTTAAAAGTAAGACCAAATAAGTTTCTTTCTAATTTTTTATTATTTACTACATATAAACTTTTAAAAATTGAAGAAACAAAAGGGATTTTAGACATAAATTTCACTAAAGAAAATGTGAAATAATGAATCTTTTCTGGATCGAAAAGGAAAAATATTGGACGAATAATTAGTTTATACATTGTACTTAACAGGACAGGTCGAGCGCAGTCGAGACCTTTTTAAAAATTATCTTTAGGTATTATCACCTCTAGTTGACTGCACTACTTATTTTCGTTTAAAACTTTTAAACTCAATAATACTCGAGGTAATATAAAATTATAAAAAAAGCTCCATTAGGAGCTAATATTATCTTAATTCTGCACCAACATTCTTTTCGAATGTTTGTTGCAATTTTTGCATTATTTTATCGATTTGTTTATCGTTTAGCGTTTTGTTTTCATCTTGCAGAACAAAACTAACCGCATACGATTTTTTACCTTCAGGTAAATTTTTACCTTCATAAACATCAAATAAATCTACATCTTTCAATAACTTTCTTTCTGCTTGAAAAGCTAAGTTGTAGATTTCTTTAAACTCTACTTTATTATCCAACAATAATGCTAAATCTCTTTTTACTGCAGGGAATTTAGGTAGGTCAGCTACTTTAATATTCTTCTTTCCGATTAAACCTGAGATAGCATCCCATTTAAAATCTGCAAAAAGGACCTCTTGTTTTATAGAGAACTCTTTAGTTATTGCTCGTTTTACGACTCCTAAATCAACTAACTTAGTTTTTCCTAAACTCAGAGTAATTCCTTCAGAAAAAACATCTGATTTAATTGGTGATGATTTTAATTTAGTTACTCCTAATCTTTCTAAAATACTAGAGACTACACCTTTTAAATAGAAAAAATCTGAAGTTTGAGAAGCTACCTTCCAACTTTCTTTATTTCTATTACCAGTTACAAATAGTGTTAAATGTTTATCTTCCTGATAACCATTTTCATATTTATGGTAGGTTTTCCCAAATTCAAAAAACTTTAAAGCACTGTTTTTTCTATTAATATTGTAAGCAATGCTCTCTAAACCACTAAATAGTAAAGATTGTCTCATTACTTTTAAATCATTACTTAATGGATTTAACATTTCTACATTAAAGTTTTCATTTAAATCCTCGGAAAGTGCTATATAATCTGCTTTAGTTAATGAATTAGCCATAGTTTCATTGAATCCTAATGAAATTAACTGATTAGCAGCTAAGTTTTCTACTTTTACCTGAATATCACTATCAAAAGAAATAGACGTATTTAATTTATGAGAAAACTCAATATTATTATAACCATAAACTCTTAAAATCTCTTCGATAATATCTGCTTCTCTTTGTACATCAACCCTATAAGATGGTATCACAAGACCTAAGCCTGCTTCGGTAACACTATTAATTTTTATTTCTAAAGAAGCTAAAATCTTTTTAATAGTCTCTTTTGGTATCTCTTGACCTATTAATCTATATACATTTTCAAAAGATAAAAACACCTCAAAATCTTTCACTTTTTCAGGGAAGAAATCCATAATATCTGAAGACATTTTACCTCCTGCATATTCTTCTATTAATAAAGCAGCTCTTTTTAATGCATATTTCGTTTGATTGATATCAATTCCTCTTTCAAAACGGAAAGATGCATCTGTGTTTAGTCCATGTCTTTTTGCGGTTTTACGTACAGAAACTGGATTAAAGTAAGCACTTTCTAAGAAAATTGTAGTTGTATTTTCAGTAACTCCTGATTTTAAACCTCCAAATACTCCTCCAATACATAATGGATTTTCTTCAGCATCACAAATCATAATATCTTCTCCAGATAATTCTCTTTCTACTTCATCTAAAGTTGTAAATTTTGTTCCTTCTTCTAAAGTTTTAACTACAACTTTATTCCCTTTAATTTTTGAAGCATCAAAAGCGTGTAACGGTTGTCCTAATTCATGTAATACATAATTTGTAATATCTACTACATTATTTTTAGGTGCAATTCCTATTGCTTTTAATCTATTTTTAATCCACTCAGGAGATTCTTTTACTTCAACATCAGTAATAGTAATACCACAATATCTTGGTACTAATTCTTTATTTTCAACTTCAACATCAATTTTTAATCTTCTTTCATCTACATGAAAGTCAGAAACTGAAGGAGAGATTAATTCTAAAACAACCTCTTTTTGAGATAAACCGGCACGTAAGTCTCTTGCTACACCATAATGACTCATCGCATCTGCTCTGTTCGGTGTTAAACCAATTTCAAATACATGATCTACTTCAATATTGAAAACTTCAGAACATAGTGTTCCTGGTTTTAAGTCATTATCAAGTATCATTATTCCATCATGACTATTTCCTAATCCTAATTCATCTTCAGCACAAATCATCCCATGACTCTCT
Organism: Tenacibaculum agarivorans; assembly: GCF_001936575.1. GTDB lineage: Bacteria > Bacteroidota > Bacteroidia > Flavobacteriales > Flavobacteriaceae > Polaribacter > Polaribacter agarivorans. The sequence goes on along the minus strand of NZ_MSMP01000003.1, from coordinate 41,614 downwards.
TCACCTCTTATTTTCCCTTTCTTAATTTTAAAGCCTTCTCCTTTGTCATCATATAACATAGTTCCAATAGTAGCTACAGGAACTTTCTGTCCAGCAGCAACGTTAGGAGCTCCACACACAATTTGAACTGGGTTTTCCAAACCTAAATTAACGGTAGTTACTTTTAATTTATCTGCATTTGGATGTTTTACACAAGTTAAAACTTCACCAACAACAACCCCTTTAAGACTTCCTTTAATACTCTCTTTTAATTCAATTCCCTCAACTTCAAGTCCTAAATCGGTCAATAACTCACCTATCTTTTCTGGTGCCCAATCAAACTGTAAAAACTGTTGTAGCCAGTTATATGATATCTTCATTTTTTAGTTTAGTATTTAGCCTGCAAATTTACATTTTTTCTAATGATTTTCCACTTGATTTCTTTTTGTTAATAACTTAACGATAATTAACTGTTTGTTAATGTTTTATTAACATATTCAACTGTTATTTGTTAACGACTAAAAAACTTAACCCAAACTTTTAATCAATGAAAAAATTTTTTCTCATTGTAACACTGATTACCTCACTATCAGTGTTCAGCCAAATTCCATCATATTATAATGATGTAAATTTAAATCTTAGTGGTCAATCACTTAAAAATGAACTTGCCACAAAAATAATCAGTACACATAATAATTTTTTAAGCTATACGCCAGGTGTATGGAATGCTTTAAAGCAAACTGATTTAGATCCTAATAATTCTTCTCGTGTTTTATTAATTTATGGTTGGGATGATTCAGATTCTAATATAACTAATGATAGAACTAGAGGAAGAGATGCAAATGGTGGTAGTTCTGGAGACTGGAATAGAGAACATGTATACCCTAGATCTTTAGGAAATCCAAATTTAGGAAGTTCTGGTCCTGGATCTGACGCGCATAGTTTACGACCTTGTGATGGTTCTAGAAATTCTTCAAGAAGTAATAGAAAGTTTGCTGCAGGTAGTGGAGCAGCTTCTTATATTACTCCTCAAGGTCACTGGTACCCCGGTGATGAATGGAAAGGTGATGTTGCAAGAATGATGATGTATATGTATTTACGCTACGGAAATCAAACATTACCAACTAATGTGGGAGTAGGAAGTACTGTAGCTACAGATTCAAACATGATCAGTCTATTCTTACAGTGGAATGCCGAAGATCCTGTTTCAGATTTAGAAAAGCAGCGTAACCCTATTTTAGCACAAGAACAAGGAAACAGAAATCCTTTTATTGATAATCCTGCTTTTGCTACTCAAATTTGGGGTGGTCCACAAGCTGAAGACCTATTTAATACAGGCGGTGGCTCTACTGATACACAAGCTCCTTCTATACCTTCAGGTTTAATAGCTTCAAATATTTCTCAAAACTCAGTAGATTTAACTTGGAATGCTTCTACAGATAATGTAGCTGTAACAGGTTATAATATATACAATGGAACAACTCTTATTAACACCACATCTTCAACATCTTATAATGTAACTGGATTAACTGCTGGTACTTCATACTCTTTTAGTGTGAGAGCTTTTGATGCTACTGGTAATGTATCTGGAAATAGTAACAGTGTAAGTGTGACTACTACCTCTGGAGGTACTGGTGGAGGAACAGGAACTACAACAGAATTAATTATCTCAGAGTATGTTGAAGGTTCATCTTTTAATAAAGCTATTGAAATTGCTAATTTTACAGGTAGTACGGTTAACTTATCAGGATATTCATTACAGAAAACTACCAATGGTAATAATTCTTGGGGTAGTACATTGAATTTATCTGGACAATTAGCTAACGGTGAAGTATATGTAATAGCACATTCAAGTGCATCATCAGCTATAACAAGTAATGCCAACCAAACAATTAGTGGTGGTGTAGTAAATTTTAATGGAAATGATGCTGTAGCTTTATTTAAAAATAGTTCTATTATTGATGTTGTTGGTACTTCTAATAGCAGCTCTAATTTTGGTAAAGACGTAACTTTACGTCGTAAATCTTCAATTACTTCTCCTAATACATCTTATACAACTTCTGAATGGGATTCTTTAGCTAATAACACCTCTGATGGATTAGGTACACATAGTGTAGATGGTGGTGGAAGTGGTCCTGGTCCAGACACATTAGCCCCATCTCCTCCTTCAAATTTAGGAGCATCTAATACTACACAAACTTCAGTTAACTTAAGTTGGTCTGCTTCTACGGATAATATAGCTGTAACTGGTTATGAGGTATTCAGAGGATCTACTAGAATTACTACTATAACCAACACTAATTATAATGTAACAGGATTAACAGCCAATACTACGTATACATTTACTATAAGAGCTATTGATGCTGCAGGAAATGTTTCAAATTCTAGTAATGCTATTACTGTTACCACACAATCAGCAACAGCAGTCTATTGTAGTTCTAAAGGAAATAGTACCAATTATGAATACATTGACAACGTAACAATTGGTGGTATTTCAAATAGTACAGCTGCAAACGGAGGATATGGAGATTTCACAAATTTAACTGGTAATTTATCTTTTGGTAGTAATACAATTATTGTTAGCGCTGCTTTTGTTGGTTCTCCTTATACTGAATATTGGAAAGTTTGGATAGATTTTAATCAAAATGGTACTTTTGAATCAGGTGAAGAAGTAGTGTCTGGTTCATCGTCTAGTGCTGGAAATTTATCATATACTTTTACTATTCCAAACACAGCAAAAACTGGCGCTACAAGAATGCGTGTATCTATGAAGTGGAATGGAGCACCTACAGCATGTGAAACTTTTTCATATGGAGAAGTTGAAGATTATACTGTAAACATAGGAACTTCTTCAAGGAATTCTAATACTTCAACTCCTATTCAAATAGATGAAGAATTAAGCAATGAAGAACCAATTTTTAAAGCTGACATTTATCCTAATCCAACTACAGACTTTATAAATATATCTTTAAGAGATGCTAGAGAAGCTACTTTTAAAATCATGAACTATGTTGGACAAATTATTAAAGTTGGAAGTACAGATAAAGCAATTGATGTTAGTAGCTTTACTCAAGGGATTTATATACTTGAAATAAGTGATGGACAACGCTCTTTTACTAAAAAGATTATTAAAAACTAAACTTTTCAATCGTATGGAATATAAACTCGGGATTTTAAAATTCCGAGTTTTTTTATATAAAAATTAATTTTCAACGCAACCATACAGATTAAATGATATCTTATTGAAAAGAATAAACCATGAGATATATCTACAGTTTTTTATTTATCATCTTTTTTTTGTCTTGTTCAACATCTGAAAGTATAGAAGGAGAAATAAGAATACGACTTAAAAATAATAGTAATATTACCTTCGAAAACGCTACGTTTAATGAAGTAAATTTTGGTAACCTCAAACCTAATGAAACATCTGATTACAAAGCATTTGAAACATCTTATAGTTATGGTTCAGTGAATATTACTATTGAAGGACAACAGTATGGTTGGATGCCCATTGATTTTGTTGGTGAAACTCCATTGGAATCTGGTAATTATACATTTGAGTATAATTTTAATGAAACTACCAAAGTTTTAACTGATAAGTTGGTAAAAGATTAAAATAAAGAAGTAATTACTTCTTTAACTGTAACTCCCTCTGCTTCTGCTTTATAATTTTTAACGACCCTATGTGAAAGTATAGGGATTGCTACTGCTTGAACATCTTCAATATCAGGAGAGTATTTTCCATTTACTGCTGCATTAGCTTTAGCTGCTAAAATTAAATTCTGTGAAGCACGCGGACCAGCTCCCCAATCAATATATTTTTTAACTAGATCTGTAGCATTTTCAGATTTAGGTCTTGTTTTTCCTACTAAAGAAACAGCATATTCTACTACATTATCTGCAACAGGTATTTTTCTAATTAATTTTTGGATTTCAATGATTTCGGAAGCACTAAATAAAGCGTTTACTTTTTGATTAAGCTCAGCTGTAGTGTTTTTAACTACTTGTACTTCTTCTTCAAAACTAGGATAATCTAAATTAATAGAAAACATGAAACGGTCTAACTGAGCTTCTGGTAAAGGATATGTTCCTTCTTGCTCAATTGGGTTTTGTGTAGCTAATACAAAAAAAGGTAAATCAAGTTTATAATGGTTACCGGCTATTGTTACTGAACGCTCCTGCATAGCTTCTAATAAAGCTGCTTGAGTTTTAGGCGGTGTTCTATTGATTTCGTCTGCTAAAATAATGTTAGAGAAAATAGGTCCTTTTATAAATTTGAAATTTCTAGTTTCATCTAAAATTTCACTTCCAAGTATATCAGATGGCATTAAATCAGGAGTAAACTGTATTCTATTAAATCCTAATCCTAACGCATCTGAAATAGTATTTACTAGTAGCGTTTTTGCTAATCCAGGCACACCTATAAGAAGAGAGTGTCCTCCACAAAAAACGGATAACAACGTGAAATTAACCGCTTCTTTTTGACCAATAATTACTTTACCTATTTCTTGTTGTAACTGTGTATATTTAGTTACTAAATTATTTACTGCAGTAACGTCTGACATTTATTGATTATCTTTTTTCCAATTCGCTTTAAAGTTACACTTTTTATAATTACTTCCAAGCTTAATATAAGTTTCTAATATCTTATCTTTTGACCATTTTGTGATTGTTTCTTCTTTTTTCTTCGTTAAAGCTAATTGTTGAACCTTTACATAATCTTCTACTAGATCTGCTTTATGCGTATTGGTTCTTTCTTTCATAAAGATGAGTTTATACATCTTCTCTCCTGCTCTAGTTTCATCATAAAAAACTTCAGATAATTCTCCTTTTTGTAGATCATTAATTCTACCATAAAGTGCAGGATCCATTCTTGTCAAATCAAAAGTAGTTTCACCTGTATAAGGATTAACAATTAATCCACCACTATTTTTTGTTTCTTTATCTTCAGAATATTTTCTTGCGGCTTCATCAAATTTAATCTTTCCTTCAGCTACATCTATTCTTATACTATCAAGCTTTTGCTTAGTTTCTTCTAGTTTTTTATCACTAATTTCTGGAGTCATTAATATGTGTGATACATCTCTAGCATTTCCTTTTATTTTATTCAACAAAACAATATGATAACCAAAAATAGTTTTAAATGGTTCAGAGATTTGACCTTCATCTAAAGAAAAAGCTACTTCTTTAAATTCTTTTATAAAAGGACTATCTTTAGTGATCGGTCCCATATTACCTCCATTTCTACCTACAGATGGATCATCAGAATTGATAATAGCTTTTAATTTAAAACTAGCACCATCTACTTCAATCTCCTTTTTAATTTTATTTAATTTGTCAATGATTTCATTGTTCTCTTCTTCTGTAGCTTCAGCTCTTAATACTATCTGAGCTAATTGTACTTCAGCAGGAAATTCAGGTAGTTCTTCTTTATCTTTTAATCCGTTAAAATACAAACGAACTTCTTCTGGAGTAACATCTATATCTTCAGTAACTTTTTGTTGTTCTTTCTCTATAAGTAAGTTTTCTTTTTGAACTCGTCCTAGTTCTTTCTTTAAATCTTTAACGTCATTAAAACCATATGCTTCAACCACCTTATCTTCAGAACCATATTCCTGAGTAAAAAAAGCTATACTTCTTTGTACTCTAGAGTCAATTTCACTTTGAGAAACTACTACACTATCTACAACTGCGTGATGTGCTAGTAATTTTTGTTGCATTAATTCTTCTAACATCTCGCAATCTGAGATTTGAACCTTACCCTCACTTCTTAACTCAACCTCTTGTTTAAACTTCTCTATATCAGAATCTAAAACAATGTTTTTACCAATTACTACTGCTACACCATCAATTTTATTTTCCTGAGCACTACTCAAAAAAGGAAGTAACCCTAAAATTAGTACACTACTAATACTCTTTAAACTCATTGTTTTTAATTGCATCATTAATCAACGTTTTTTCTATCTCTCTAACTAACTCTATCTTACGCTTGTGTAAAATAAGTTGTTTAATGTTGTTTTTAATATAACTTATAGGAGCAATGTCATTTCTTTTTAAAACTCCATTCACAGCGACCAAATATACTCCTAAACTATCTTCTTTTTGAATGAATTTGGATTTTTTTAACAAATTTTCTTTCTTTTCATATCTAAAAGGCGGAATTTTAAGTAAAAATTTATCATAAGTAATCCATGTAGAATCTCTTAACTGATAATCTTTAAAATTAATAGTTAAATTCTCCAGCTCCTCTAAATCTTCAATTTCACTTGACTTGAATTTTTTAATTGCTTCTTCCTTATCTAAAAAATCTTTTCCAAAATAAATGAACTTTATTTGTAATAGCTCTTCATTTAATCTAAAATTCTCTTTATTTCTTAAATAATATTGAGCAATTGATTCATCAGAAATAATAGTATCTAATTGCTGATTGATCAAACTCTCCTTATAGTCATTGATATATAAACTCTCCTTATAGTCTTTTACCAACTGATCTATTTGATTACTTTGACCTTCAGATATGTTATTTTCTGCTTTTTGAAGTAATAATTGTTGTTTTGCCCAAGTTGTAATAAAACTTTTAATCAAAACTAAACTGTCATTTTTAGCTGTACCCTTTGGTACTATACCATCTACATCAGATAAATATAGCTTTGCCTCTCCCACAGAAGCAACTATAGGTTCATTACGTTTTTGTGCCCCCTCTGAACGTAATAGATTGATTTTATCACATGAAAAACAAGCAATTATACTACATATATAAATTACTTTTTTCAACCTCGATTTATTATTATTGATTATACGATTTCTTTATTTTTTTGAGTGTTCTTTTATTTATTTTGATTGTATTTTCTTTTCTTAAACTAGCAATCCAGTTATCTTCTAAATCTTTTTGATAATCATTGATTACTTCTCCTCTAACCTTGTCTAATTCTTCCCCTTTGTATTTGGCTTTATTCGTTTCAAAATACGTTTCTAATTCTTTTGTGTTATTTTGTGACTTATCCCAAATTTTAAGCTTCATTAAATCGAATAATAGTAAACCATCTTTATATTCTTGAAGTGTATATTTGTATTCAGGGTAAATATTTTCTAAATCATCTTTGTAGTAAGAAAGTATCTCTTCATTTTGAAATTTTTCCCATAAATCATCAAAAGGAATATATTTTTTATTCTCTATGTAAGTTACAAAAGATTTTAGCGGTATTTGCTTTTCTTTTATAGTTATAACTGGAGCGCTTAACTTTTCACTACTCAAAGTAGTATTTTCTTTATTATTTTTAACTAAATCAATCAAATTTTGATCAAATTGAGGCTTATATTTAGTTTTTAAATTACTAATTAACTTTTTAACTGACAGATTACCTCTATTACTTGTTCTGATTCTTTGCTGTAATTCAGGCTCTAACTCTTCAAAAGTTTTTACCGGATAATTTTTAATTAATTTCACTATATGCCAGCCAAATCTTGTTTGAAAAGGCTTACTTACTTCTCCTTCTTTTTGTAAATTTAATACTGCTTTTTCAAAAGGTAAAACCATTCTTCCTGAACCAAATTTTGGTAGTTTACCTCCATTACTTGCTGATCCTTTATCATCAGAAAATTTCTTAGCTAAATCTTCAAACGAAGCCCCTTTTCTAATCTCATTATATAAAGAATCTATGATAGATTTAGCATTAGACTTATCATTTCTGATTAAAATATGAGCTGTTTCAAATTCTCCTTTAGATTTTCTTTTATCTGTAACTTTTAAAATATGAAATCCAAATCTAGTTTTAAATGGCTCTGATACTTCTCCTACTTTGGTTTTGTATGCAGCTTCTTCAAACGGATATACCATTCTGAAAGCAGAAAAATATCCTAAATCACCTGCATTTACTTTAGCGGAAGGATCATCGGATACTTCTTTTGCTAATTTTTCAAATGATTCTCCTTTGGCAATTCTATCCTTAACATTTTGTAGTTTTTGTTTGATAGATATAGAATCATTATGTTCACCTTTTTTAGAAAAAGAGATTAATATATGACTTGCTCTAACTTCATTAACTGTTCTTTCGTAAGCTTCTTTTAATAATTTTTGTTTGAATTCATCATCATGAAGATACGGAGTCATTAACTGGTTTTTATACGAACTCAGTTCACTCTTATATAATTTAGAAGTATCTAGTTTAAGTTTATATGCATCAATTAATTTTAGTTTATAATTGATAAAAAGGTCTAAATTTTTATCAATATCCTTATCCTCTTCTTTTATTTGATCTAAATTCTTCTCGTAAACTCTCTTAAATTCAGAAACATAAACAGGCTCATTATTAATAGTTAATAATACTTGTTTTTTTTGTGCAAAAACAACTCCTGCAAACAGGAAAGAGATAATAAAAGTTGATAGTGTTTTCATAAGTTTTACAATGATATAATACCTTCAATATTTTCGGCTTTTCTGTAATAGGAGATTACTTCATCAACATCAGTAACATCAATATGTATAGAAACACTGGTGTATTTCCCTGATCTTGATTTTCTTGTGTTAATTACAGCACCGCCTTTAGTAAACAAATCTTGAACTTGTTTAACTTGAGTTTCTTTAGAAGGAACGATAAATTTATATAAATATTTGGTTGGAAAATTCGTAGTATCTGTTAATTTCTCTCTTAAACTTTCATAAAACGCTTCTCTATCTGACATAAAATTCTTCTATATTGCTTTAAATTTTGTGTATTGGATTTACCTTGACAAAAACTGAACACAAAATTACACTATTTATTAAATTTAACTACTTAAACTAGTATTTTTGCTACATGCAACAAAAAATTGTTTTTATAGGGGGACCAGGAACGGGTAAGTCTTCTGTTTTACGATATTTAAAAAGACAAGGGTTTACATGTATGCCCGAAATTTCCAGAGAGGTTACTAAACAAGCACAAAAAGAAGGAATAGATCAGCTTTTTCTTACAGACCCTATTTTATTCAGTACCAAACTATTAGAAGGAAGAGAAAAACAGTATATTGAAGCTGAAAACACAAAAGATCGTGTGATCTTTTTCGATAGAGGAATTCCAAGTGTTTATGCTTATATGAGATATTTTAATACCGAATTTCCAGACGTTTTTATAGAAAAAAGTATACAATATAAATACACAAAAATATTTCAATTTTTACCTTGGAAAAAAATATATAGGTCCGATAATGAACGTTACGAAACTTTTGAACAAGCAGAAGTTATTAGTACTTTTTTATATGATGCATATTCAGAATTAGGATATGAAATTATTAATGTACCTTTTGATAGTGTAAAGAATAGAGCAAATTTTATTTTGAGTCATTTATAACAATGAAACAACCGAGCGAAATATTAAAAAAATATTGGGGTTTTGATACCTTTAGAGCTCAACAACTTGAAATTATAACCGCTGTTTTAGAAGATAATGATGTCATTGGCTTATTACCCACTGGAGGCGGTAAATCTATATGCTTTCAAGTACCCGCGCTACTTAAAGAAGGTATTTGTGTGGTAATTTCACCTTTACTCGCTTTAATTAACGATCAAATTCAAGGGCTTTCTAAAAAAGGAATTAAAGCACTACAAATTCCTTCTGGGAGTTCTATAGATGAAATTGTTCGAATTTTTGACAACTTAAAGTACGGAGACTATAAATTCTTATATCTATCTCCAGAAAGAATTCAATCTAAACTCATTCAAGAAAAACTAAAAGAACTCCCCATTTCTTTTTTCACTGTAGATGAAGCGCATTGTATTTCTGAATGGGGGCATGATTTTCGTCCTTCTTATGCTAAATTAGATATTTTAAAAACACTAAAACCTGATGCTAAAATAATAGCCTTAACTGCCACGGCTACTAAAAAAGTGATTAAAGATATTGATGAAGTATTAACTTTAGAAAATGTAATCACTTTTAAAAAATCATTCTATAAAGAAAATTTAGGATATCATGTTTTGTTTACTGAAGATAAATTATACAAACTAAAACATATTTTCTTAAAACAAAATGTTCCTGCTATAGTATATGTAAACTCCAGAAAAAGAACTATTGAAATATCAAACTATTTAAAATCTAACGGTTTTAAAACTTCATTTTATCATGGAGGCTTATCAGCAACTGATAAAGAAACTGCATATAAAAATTGGATGAGTAATACAACTCCTATTATTATAGCAACCAATGCTTTTGGTATGGGTATAGATAGAGCTGATGTAAAACTTGTGATACATTATGATATTCCGAGCTCAATTGAAAATTATGTTCAGGAAGCAGGAAGAGCTGGTCGAAACAATGAAAAATCTTTTGCAATAACCCTAACAAATTTAAGTAGTTTAAAACACCATTATGAATCTTTTAAAAATAGTCAACCTACTATTGAAGATATAAAATACATTCATAAAAAGCTTTATCAATACTTTCAAATAGCAAAGGGAGAATTAATTCCTACGGGATTTGATTTTGACATTTATAAATTCAGTAATACATACGAAGTATCTCCCAAAAAAGTATTTAATTCTTTACAAATATTGCATAATTTTGGGATTATTGAAATCAATAATTTTAGTCAGAAAAAATCCACAATTCAATTTTTAATTCATCATGCCCAACTTATTAAGTATAAAGAAGCAAATTATAAAAAAGTAAAATTTATAGATCTGTTACTTAGAATGTATGGTGGTTTATTTGAAAAAGAAATTGCAATAAACGAGTTTAAAGTTGCAAAAAAATTAGGAGTCACTTCAAAAACGATTATTGAACTCCTTAATGAATTGCATAACGATGAAATTATACAGTATCAAACTCCTTCAAAACACAGTGAGTTGTATTTTCTACATCCTAGAGAGGATAATCATACAGTAAATAGGCATGCAAAAGAAATAAAAATACATCTCAAGCGTAAATCCAAAAGACTTAAAAGTATTATTAAGTTTGCACAAAATAATACCCTTTGTAGAAATATTCAGCTTTTAGAATATTTTGATGAAAATGGAGCTAAAAAATGTGGTATTTGTGATGTATGCATGCGAGAAGAAAAAATTAAAAATGTCTCTAATGATATTTTAGAATTGATAAAAACACATCAAGAGGTTTCTTCAAGAGATATCTGTTTACAATTAAATTATAAAGAACGAGACATTTTGATACATTTGCGAAAATTACTAGCTGAAGAAAAAATACAGGTAACAAATTATAATACTTATTTACTAACCTAGATGAAAGACTTACGAATTGTATTTATGGGAACTCCAGATTTTGCAGTTACCATTTTAAAAACATTAGTTGAGAAAAACTATAATATTGTTGGAGTAATTACTGCTCCGGATAAACCAGCTGGTAGAGGGCGAAAATTAAACGAATCAGCTGTAAAAAAATATGCTGTTTCTCAAAATTTAAAAGTATTACAACCTAAAAACTTAAAAAGTGAAGACTTTATTGAAGAATTACAGAGTTTACAAGCTAACTTACAAATAGTAGTAGCTTTTAGAATGTTACCTACTGTAGTTTGGAAAATGCCTGAATACGGTACATTTAATCTACACGCTTCCCTCCTACCTGAATATAGAGGTGCAGCTCCTATTAATTGGGCTATTATAAATGGAGAAACAAAAACTGGTGTTACTACTTTCTTTATTGATGATAAAATTGATACAGGAGAAATTATACTTCAAAAAGAAATACAAATAAAAGAGGATGAAATTGTTGGACAATTACATGACAAATTAATGTATTTAGGAGCCGATTTAGTAGTTGAAACTGTAGATTTAATTGGTAAAGGGGAAGTAAAAACAAGTAAACAACCGGAATTAGAAGAAAAATCAGCTCCAAAGTTATATCCTCATAACTGTAAAATAGACTGGACAAAATCACTTGATGAGATTTACAACCATATCCGTGGATTAAATCCTTATCCTGCTGCTTGGACTACTATTAAAAGTGGAAATGAAGAAATTACTGCTAAAGTTTACGGTGTAGAAAAACAATTTGAAACTCATGAATATCAAATTGGAAAAATACTGACTACAAAGAAAGAACTCAAAGTTGTAGTGAAAGATGGATACCTTGTAATTAAAGAGATTAAGCTTTCTGGTAAGAAAAAACTTGATATTGTAAGTTTATTAAACGGTTTCTCTTTCGAATCTGAAGCAACGGTTCTGTAGCCCTTTATTCATGAGGGATTTGGAGTTTTTGGGCTTTTTTATGTGTGGTTATTAACAAATCAATGCTATTTATTAACAAATGCCTTGTTTTTTGAGGTACGCACTTGCACAATACCCCATTAAATCTATATTTGTTGAGCATTTATGCAAAAAATTTATTAATTAATTTTAAAATCTATAAATTATGAACAAGTCTGAGTTAATCGACGCAATGGCTGCTGACGCAGGAATTTCTAAAGCTGCTGCAAAAGCTGCATTAGATTCTTTAACTAACAATGTAACTAGCGCTTTAAAGAAAGGTGATAAAGTTGCTTTAGTTGGTTGGGGTACTTGGTCTGTTACAAAGAGAGAAGCAAGAAACGGAAGAAACCCTCAAACTGGTAAAGAAATCCAAATTCCAGCGAAAAACGTTGTGAAGTTCAAGGCAGGTGCTGGTTTAAGCGATTCTGTGAACTAAAAAATCAAAAATCGAACAGTATACGAAACGTCCAATTCATTTTGGGCGTTTTTTTATTGTAACAATCTAAAAATGCTTTAGTCTTTATGATAAAATGAGTAAATTTAAGTATCATGAAAAAAATCTTAATATTAGCCCTCCTTATTATATCTGTTTCGCTGACAGCTCAGAAAAAAGTATATGCAAGTGATCTTTTAAAAGACATTGCTGATGGAAAAAATGTAAGTATTAGTAATGCAACTATTGAAGGTATCTTAGACCTTACATATATGGACGAAGCATTACCTAATTTACCAAAACGAAGAAAATGGTGGAATAATGGAGGATCAAACACTGTTGAAAAACAAATCAGAGGCGAGATTTTATTTTTTAATTGCACATTCACTGATGATGTATTAGCTTACATTCCTCATGAAGACAGCGGGTATACCTTTATTGCTAACTTTGAAAGCAGTGTAGCTTTTAAAAATTGTACGTTCGAAAGAAAATCGATGTTTAAATATTCTGATTTTGAAGAGAATGCAGATTTTAGTGGAACCAAATTTTTAGACGATAGCACCTTTAAATATGCAAATTTTTACAGAAATATTTCTTTTGAAGGTACTCATTTTGACGAACCTGCAACATTTAAGTATGCGAAATTTAAAAGATTTGTAAGTTTTGCAAATTCTAAATTCAGTGAAACGGCTGTTTTCAAATACACTGAATTTAAAGATGGTGTATCATTTAACAATACTCAATTTAAAGAAGATTTAAACATAAAATATATGAAAGTATCTGGTGAGTTTGATATTAATAATATGGTTGTAAACTATGATATAGATTCAAAATACACCAGAATAAACGGAAAAAGTTTTAGTAAATACCTATTTAAAAATAGATAATAGAAAGACATTCCATTTAACAACACAACAAAAGAAAGTTACTATTCAGTAACTTTTTTTGCTTTTTTACTGCCTTCGTATAATTCGTATTTAACAAACTTACAATCTAAATCTCCATTTTTAATTGGTAATCTTCTAGACGTTCTTAATCCCACAAATTTTAATGCATCAAAATCAGATGTAATTAACCAAGCAGTTGAATTTGGATAACCATGTTTTAGGGTATCTCCTATTTTGCTATAGAATTCTTTAACATCAATACTTAGTCGTTCTCCATATGGAGGATTAAATAAAATAGTGGTTTTACCAAAAACTTCTTTCTTAGAATTAAAAAAGTTTACATGATGTACCCCTATAAATTCTTCTAGATTCGCATTAATAATATTCTGTCGTGCTTTTTTAACTGCTGAAGGCGCTTTATCAAATCCCATAATTTTAAAATGAGAATTGCGAATTTTTTTCAATAATGAATCTTGAATAATAAAATACAAATCTTCATCATAATCTTTCCAGTTTTCAAAAGCAAAATGTTTACGATTAATATTGGCCGGAATATTATTAGCAATCATTGCTGCTTCTATTAATAAAGTACCAGAACCACACATTGGATCTATAAAGTTTTCCTCTCCTTTATATCCTGAAAGTAACACCAAACCTGCAGCCAACACCTCATTTATAGGTGCAATATTGGTAGCGCTTCTATATCCTCTTTTATGTAATGATTCTCCTGAACTGTCCAATGAAATAGTCAACCATTCTTTATGAATATGCACATGAACTTTTACATCTGGGTATTTTAGATCCACATTCGGCCTTTTCTTAAACTTGTGTGTAAAATAATCAGCAATAGCATCTTTAGATTTTAAAGCAATATAATGAGAGTTAGAGGTAAAATTTCTGGAATATACAACGGCATCTATTGCAAATGTACCATCTACATCTAATAAGCGTTCCCACTTCACTCTTTGGATAGCCTCATATAAATCTTCTTCATCAAAAACTTTACTACGTTTGATAGGTTTTAAAATTCGAATAGCTGTTCGTAATGCTATATTAGCTTTGTATAAGAAACCTTTGTCACCTCTGAAATGTACACTTCTAACCGCTTCTTTTACATCTCTAGCGCCTAACTTTTTCAACTCATCTGCTAGTACTCCTTCTAAACCAGAAATTGTAGTAGCCACCATTTTAAAATCTTTATCCATGTGCTCAAATTGAAATGCAAAGATAGATCGAATAATGGAATGATTACAGGAATAAATGATTGAAAGCTTTCTCGATTTAAAAATAAAGAGAGTTTCAAGACAAAAAATTAGAAGTTAATTTAAAAAACCTATGAATAAAAGGCCCTATAACTCTTTAAAAATCATATTACTGAAATACATCTGTTCATATATTTACAGATTAAATATTAGAATCTTTTGATTTTTTAAATCACCAAACTGTAAGTTTTCATTACTTTTGCGTCCACATTAGTTATGGAGACAAAAGACTGGTTTACTTCTTGGTTCGATACAAGTTATTATCATACCCTATATAAGCATAGAAATGACACAGATGCTCAACTTTTTATGCAAAATATCACTTCCTTTTTACAACTTCCAAAATCAGCTCACATAGCCGATTTACCTTGTGGAAAAGGAAGGCATTCAATTTATTTAAATTCTTTAGGCTATAAAGTTACTGGAGGAGATTTAAGTAAGAATAGTATTGATTTTGCTAAGCAGTTTGAAAATGATTCCTTACAATTTGAAGTGTGGGATATGAGAAAACAATTGCAACATAAATACGATGCGATTTTTAACTTGTTTACTAGTTTTGGATATTTTGATGATGATACTGAAGATTTATTAGTATTAAAAGCTATGAAAAGCGGACTCAAAGAAAATGCTGTATTAGTTTTGGATTTTTTAAATGTAATTAAAACAGAAGCTAATTTAGTACAGCAAGAAGTAAAAACGATAGACGGAATTGAATTTCATATTAAAAGAGAAATAAAAGACGGTTTTATTTTAAAACATATCGACTTTTTTGCTGATGATACACAACACTCTTATACTGAAAAAGTAAAATTTTTAAGTATTGAAAAAATGAAGTCTTACTTTGAGCAAGTAGGCTTAAAAATTACACATACTTTTGGAGATTATGAGCTGAATCCTTTTGAGGAGCAAAGCTCAGATAGATTAATTTTAGTTGCTGAATGAATTACCTTTTATTAATAGGTGCTGTTTTTTTAGGTAGTACTTTTGTTTTTTTTATAAAACCAAATAAACTATTTACTAAGTTATTATTAGCTTTTAGTGGTTCTTACCTATTATCTGTGACAGTGCTTCATTTATTACCAGAAGTTTATGCTGACGCTAAAGATCATACACAGTTTCATACTATAGGTATATTAATCCTAATTGGTATTCTTATACAATCGGTATTAGAGTCTTTTTCTAAAGGAGCTGAACACGGTCATGTACATCTTTCCGAACAAAAAACATTTCCTTGGTTATTATTTGTGAGTTTATGTATCCATGCCTTTTCTGAAGGTTTGCCTATACATAATACAAATGCTAACCTTCTTTTTGCCATAGCAGTACATAAAATTCCTATTGCTGTGGTATTGACTTCTTTTTTCTTAAGTTCTAAATTCTCAAAAAAAACTACATTACTTTTTGTAGCTATATTTAGTATAATGAGTCCTTTAGGTTATTTTTTAGGCGAAAAAGTAGCTTGGTTTTCCACACATCACGATAAAATTTCTGCACTAATTATTGGTGTATTTTTACACATCTCCACTATTATTCTTTTTGAAACTACTGAAAATCATAAATTTAACATTCAGAAGTTCACTGCAATTCTTTTAGGATTCATCCTAACTGTGCTTACCATGCACTAAAAAACTTTCTTCCTTATATTTAAGTAGTTAAAATACCTAGTTGTAGGTAGTGATCTCACTCGTATTTTTTAGAGTTTTGGACTATAAATATATCACATCAACTAACCATTTAATATAATTACCATGACGGAACTTGAAGCTAATAACTATCTAAAAGATTATCAAACAGAAATTTTTGCAAAAAACATAAATGGAACTCCTTCATACGCAGCCGTTGTATTACATCCAGAAATTCCATTTGAATATGCAATTGAAATAGGATACAAAAATAGTACTATAACTAGTTTAATAGATAGGCTAAAATACTTATTGGTAAACGAAAATACTAATCAAATTATTATAGATGAAATAAAAAGTATCTCTAAAGAAGAAAAACAATTTAATACTGAAAAGGGAGATTTTAACGATAAAGAATATTATAATGATTTTGATAGTAAAATTATTAATGAATTAGGACAAATGACATTAAAATCTATTGGATTTTCAGAAAAAATATCAATCGAAATTATAAATAAAAACATATATATTAAGGAAGCAGGTGAAGTCAATAAATTATGTAAAAACAATAATAATCCTTCAGTTTACGCTCAAAAATATTTAGAAGGCGGTATTGGTATATCTCATTATAAAAGTTTTGAATTTGGAGGAACTCTAGGTGGAATATTCAAGATGCACAATAGTAATGATAATTATGCTATTACTAATGCTCATGTTTTTCATAAAGGTGATTGTAATGACAACAATAGTGCAATTGTACATCCTGCTAAAGGAGATGTAGGAGAAGAAAAAATCATAGGTAATATTTTTTGGATGATTGATGAAGGTAAGTTAGATGCTGGTATTATCAGACTAAATACTAATATGGAAGTAAAAAAATTTACTAGATGTGGAAAAATAGAACTTAAAACCCCTATTAAAGCTAGTATTGGAATGACTGTAAAAAAGTGTGGAAAGACTACTGAATATTCTGAAGGAGAAATTAAATCAGTAAATGCTACAATTGCATTTATGGATGGATTAAGGGGTAAACAAGTTTTTTATACTAATCAAATAATGACTACGTGTATGGCTGATAGTGGGGATTCTGGTTCTTTATTAGTAAGTAAATCAAATCATGTAGTAGGTTTAATTTTCGCAAAAACAACAAATAACACTGCCACTTTTGCCAATCATTTCCACGAAATCTTTAATCCATCATTAAATTTAAAAAAATGCCAGCCTAAAATTAGTTTTAAAAAATTTATTAATTTCAAAGACAATAACAATGACTAAAATGAAAATCATTACACCAGTTAAATTAGGAGATAAGAAAAATCCTTACCTACTTTACATTAATCTTGAAAACGCAAATGAACTAATCTATGGAAAATTTACTTCTTGGGATCGTGATCTTAAAAAAGCTACTGAAATAGAAATAATAACGAATACAGTCCCTAACTTTGAAATAACAGAAATTGAAACATTAAAAAAGAGGAAATGTAATAATAATGAAAAATGTAATGAATTTCAATTAAAGGCTAAACACGGAATTTCTACACCAGTTGGGAAAAAATTCAAAATAAACCCTCCTTGTGATTTTTCAAAGAATCAAGTAGTTATTTTACAGTTTTCTGATAAAGAAAGGTTAGAAGGCTTACATAAGAAAAAATTATGTCTTGACTGCTATTTTTATGATGGAATTATACCTGAAACTTCTAAAGGAAACATTATTGTCGGTGGAGATTAAATGAAAGTAGTCATAGAAAAAATCATATTTATATCAGTAATTTTTTTAATTACTGATTTTTTGTATTCACAAGAAAAAGATGTATTTAAGGATCTTTTGATAGCTTTTGATCATAATAACTTAGTACAAGTAGACAAAGAATTAAAAAAAATAGATACTACTACTATTACAAAATACGATAAGGCTGTCTGGTTATATTATTATTCTGATTTAAATTATAAGCTAGATAATCACGATATATCGTATAAAAATTTACTGATATCGTCCGAACAATTTAAAAAATTATCAAAAAATAAAGATGTTATAGATTGCTATCTTTTGATTTTATCAGTTCTTAGTCATCAAAAAAATATTAATATTGATGTTAGTAATATTATAACTAAAATAGAAAATTATGCTCTTGAAAATAATGATTCAATAGCTTTAAGGAGAATATACCACAGAATAGCTTCTAATTTTGTCAAGACTCAAAATCAATCAGAAGCTATAAAATACTACAGGAAAATAATCCCTATTGTATCTAAACTAAAAGATTGCGTAAGAATAGGATATTGTTATGAAAATATCGGTACTTCCTTCCAAACAATCCCTCCTAAAAACATTGATTCAGCTAGATTCTATACAAGAAAAGCAACTCCTTTTTATATAAAGTATAAAAAACTTAATATTCTTGCGTACAATTTTAATAATCGAGCAGAACAACTAAAATTACTAGGCAATTATAAGAAAGCGTTAAGCTATTACAAAAAAGCTGATTCTCTACCTTTAGATAGGCATAAATCTAAAACTAAACTTATTTTTTATGAAAATATAGCGGATACTTATCGTAAAATGAAGGATTACGAAAATGAAAATCTATACTTAAGAAAATATAATAAATTAAAAGATAGCATTAATGATAATGCACAAAATATAGCTATTGCAGACCTAGATAAAAAATACAAAACTGCAGAAAAAGAAAAACAAATTTTAGTTGAGCAACAAAAGAAAAAACAAAACAGAAACTTATTCCTTGGTACCTTAGCTTTTCTATGTTTAGGAGGAATCATAGCCTATTTAAACCTTAAAAACTCTCGTAAAAAGCGCCTACTTGCTGAACAGCAAAAAGAAATTGAGAAACAAAAGAATCTTACCTTACTCAAAGAACAAGAAATCAATACTATAAATGCCATGGTAGAAGGCCAAGAAAAAGAACGCATTCGTATTGCAGAAGATTTACACGATAATATAGGTAGTGTATTGGCCACACTAAAACTACATTTTGAGAATTTAAAACTCAATAGAGAAAAGAAACATTTCAATCAAGAAGAATTATATGATAAGACCGAAAAATTGATTGATGAAACCTATTTAAAAGTACGTAGTATTGCACATGCTAAAAATGCTGGTGTTATTGCCAATCAAGGTTTATTAGTCGCTGTAAAAATGATGACAGAAAAAATTTCTGCAGCACATCAATTACACATACAAATCATAGATTTTGGTTTAGAAAAACGATTAGACACCAATACAGAGATTACCATTTTTAGAATTATTCAAGAACTAACGACCAACATCATTAAACACGCTGAAGCCAAAGAAGCTACCATTAACATCTCTCACTTTGAAAACACTTTAAACATTATTGTAGAAGACGATGGAAAAGGATTCGATAAAGACAACGTTGAGTTTAATACTGGTATGGGATTAGGTTCCATCAAAAAGAGAGTCAATCATTTAGATGGTACTTTTCAAATAGACAGTATGCCTGATAGAGGAACTACAATTATTATTAATATTCCTGTGTAAATACCTATTTGTAAGTAAATAATCTTATTCATTCTTTGGTATATTTGAAATAAAAAGTATGATTACAATTGTGATAGCTGAAGATCATCAAATGCTTATTGACGGTGTAAAATCGTTTTTTGAGTATGATGAAGATGTGAATATCATTGGTTCAGTGAACAATGGAGAAGATTTAGTAAAGCTAGTCTCCTTAAAACAACCTAAATTAGTGATTACAGACATCCGTATGCCTAAAATGGATGGTATTGAAGCCACTAAAATTATAAAAGCTAAACTTCCACATATTAAAGTATTGGCATTAACTATGTTTGATCAACCTGATGCTATTAAACAAATGTTAGATGCTGGGGCTACTGGATATTTGTTAAAAAACTCTGGAATAAAAATGCTTTCTAAAGCTATAGTAACCGTAGCAAATGGAGAAACTTTTTTTGATCCTAATGTTGCCGTTAACTTTATGAATGACTACGTCGATACTAAAGTTACTATTGGTAAATCAGATAAAGTAGTTTTATCCAACAGAGAAAAAGAAATTCTACACTTAATTGCAAACGGTAAAACTTCAAAAGAAATTGCTGAAACCTTATTTATTGCCAAAACCACAGTAGATACACACCGAAAAAACATGATTCGTAAACTAAACCTAAACAGTGGTAACGAACTCGTTAAATACGCTATAGATAAGAAATATCAGTTTTAAATTACCTAATTGTAGGGATAAAAACCAGCTACTTTCCAACATACTTTTGAAATAACATTAACTAAAATTCAAATCGTATGTTTTTAATTAGTTTACAAGCATTTATACCGAGTTTCTTAGGAGCTTTAGGTCAAGAAATTTTGCATTGGTTTAATTTAAGTAGGGCTTTAGGAAATGATGTCAAAATTTTTAATTCTAAAATATATTGGGGAATTACAATCATCTCTATTCTATTTTTTGGAATCACTTCTAATTATATTGTTGATTTCATTAAAATTGATACTATTAATTCTAATACAAAACTTTTTCTAATAGGATTCTTTTATCCTGTAATTATCAAAAACTTATTAAAAGTGATTTCTAACCTTTTCAATAATAGAGGTAAAAACCTTGCCCCTATGAATCTTGATAAAAATATAGAAACGAGTAGTGTAAATTCCCGCAAGAAATTTAATGTGCTAGATTATCTAAAAAAGTACTAAAAATTTACTCCTCCCTATTCACAAAATCTATAGAAAATGCGGGTAAACAAACAGCTAAATACTCGCATTCTTCTGTAAAAGGATTAGAATATTGTACTCTTGTATTCTTTTCTATTTTAATAGATTGTCCAGCTTCTAAAACAACAGTGTCACCATCTATAATAAATTGCTTTTTCCCTTTAATTATATACGTATATTCATCAAATTCAGGAGTTTGAAAAGGTTCTGCCCAACCTGCAGGTGCTATCATATGGGCAATACTTACTTGTTTATTTCCGTCAGTAGCATTCCCAAAATGTTCTTCTATGAGTTTTCCATCCGTAGTAGGAACCACAAAAGGAGATTTCTGAATTGTATATTTTTTCATTGGTTCATAAAATTGTGTAACAAAAATAAAAAATGGAACACCAATTGAACTATATAAAGAGAATAAATTAATTATAACTAAACAACTGAAATAAGATGTAGTTTTGCTACATTTGTCGCGTTTTTCTCAGCTAACTATTTATGAGAATGACAAGTTGACATTTAACACATATTGATGGAAGAAAAAAAATTTGATTTCAACTCATTTATCGGAATGTTATTATTAGGTGGTATACTACTTTGGTGGTTAAACACAAATAAACCTGAAACCGAAACTGAGCAACAAAACACTACACAGACAGAACAAACATCTACAACTACGCCTGATACACCAGCGATAGTTAGTAATGACACTATTGCAAATGATTCTTTAAAACAGATAGCTTTAAAAAATAAATTAGGTGCCTTTGCTCTTAGTGCTATTCAAGGAAAAGAAGGTGAAACTGTAATTGAAAATGAATTAGTACAACTTACAGTTAGTAATAAAGGAGGACAAATAACAAAAGCCTTAATTAAAAACTATAAAACGTATGATTCATTACCATTATATGTTATAAAAGATAAAAATGCATCTTTCAATATCAATTTTGGTACTACAGATAATCGTATTTTAAATACTGAAGATTTATTATTTTCTCCTACCCAAACTAAAAACGGAGAAAATACAGTATTATCTATGAAATTGAAAGTATCAGATACTCAATTCTTAGAATATAGATACGAAATTAAGCCAAACGATTATAGAATTGGTTTTGCTATTAGGTCTCAAGGGTTAAGTAATGTAATTAACAATTCGCAACAGATTAATTTAAACTGGGATTTAAAAGCTTTACGTAAAGAAAAAAGTATGCGTACAGAAAATATGTATACATACTACTATTACAAAGAAGATGGAGATGTAGAATACTTACAAATGAAGGATGATGAAGTAGCTAACGACGTTGAATGGGTCGCTTACAAACAACATTTTTTCTCTGCGGCGTTATTAACTGACACTCCTTTTACAGATGCTAAATTAAAATCTATTGACTTTTTAGGTGAAGAAAAGGATAGTTTATTTACTAAGACTTTTGCTCTAAACACTCCTTTGAATTTACAGAATGGAGAGTTAAATTATAATATGGAGTGGTATTATGGTCCTACAGATTATAATTTATTAAAAACATATGAAGGAACTGACCTAAAACAAATTTCTGATTTAGGTTGGGGAATTTTTGGATTCTTAAATCGAACTGTTTTCTATCCTGTATTTAACATGCTAAAAGGTTTCTTAGGAAATTATGGAATCATTATCATTTTAATGACTATTGTAGTTCGTATCATTTTATCTCCTGTGCTATACAAATCATATTTGTCTAGCGCAAAAATGAAAGTGATTCGTCCTGAAATGGAAGAAATCAATAAAAAATATCCTGGAAAGGAAAATGCAATGAAGCGTCAACAAGAAATAATGGCTGTTCAACGAAAAGCTGGAGTAAGTATGATGTCTGGTTGTATACCGGCATTATTACAAATGCCCGTTTTCTTTGCTTTATTTAAGTTCTTCCCAACCAATATAGATTTCCGTCAAAAAGCATTTTTATGGGCTAATGATTTATCTTCTTATGATATCATTGCTAAGTTACCTATAAAGATTCCTTTTTATGGAGATCACATTAGTTTATTCCCAATATTAGCTTCTATTGCTATATTCTTTTATATGAAGATGAATCAGAGTCAACAATCGGCTATGCAGGCTCCGCCACAAGAAGGAATGCCTGACATGAGTAAGATGATGAAATACATGATCTACTTCTCTCCTATTATGATGTTATTTTTCTTTAACAACTACGCTAGTGGATTAAGTTTATACTATTTCATTTCAAACTTGCTTACAATCACTATCATGTTTGTAATTAAGAATTATGTTATTGATGAGACTAAAATTCATGCACAAATCGAAGAAAACAAAAAGAAGCCTGTTAAAAAGAGTAAATTTAGAGAGCGTTTAGATGCTGCTATGAAGCAAGCTCAAGAACAACAAGAAGCTCAAAAAAGAGCTACTCAGAAAAAAAAGAAATAAAACACAAACTATATAAATAAAAATAGCCGCATTAGCTAATGCGGCTATTTTTATTTAACGTGAAAGATCTTGGATAAACTTTTTTGTCAGTTCGAGTGATTTTACAAAGTGCTAACGGTGTAAAATTTTATCGAGAACTAGTGAAATACTTCTCGATACAAAATTATTTTCCATTGTATTACAAATAATTTTACTCGAAGTGACAGGAGTTTCTTTAAGCAAGATTCACATTATTGAAGTCCTTTATCTTTGCCTGAAATAAAAAATTGTATTTTATTTAGACTAAAATACTACGTATTTTGTTTCTGATATTTTAATTTTTCAGAACGTCCTTTTTTAAAGATTTTATTACTAGCATGTTTACCTTTACGCAATGCTTTTTGCTCTTCATATGGTAAGTGAATTATCTCCTGACATTCAGTAGAACATGTATTTTCCATCTTCTCAGCACATTCATCACATTGAATAAACAGTAAATGACAAGCTTCATTGGCACAGTTCGTATGTGTATCGCAAGGTTTTCCACATTGATGGCAATGAGAAATTACATCATCAGAAATACGCTCTGCTCTTCTGTGATCAAACACAAAATTTTTACCTAAAAATTTATTTTCTAAGCCTTCTGCTTTCACTTGTCTTGTATACTCTATAATTCCTCCTTCGAGTTGAAATACGTTTTTAAAACCTTTATGTTTATAATATGCTGAAGCCTTTTCACATCTAATTCCTCCAGTACAATACATTAAAAGGTTCTTATCTTCTTTATGTTCTTTTAAATCTTCTTCAATAATATCTAATGAATCTCTAAACGTATCTACATCTGGGGTTACAGCACCTTTAAAATGTCCTATTTCACTTTCGTAATGATTACGCATATCCACACATACTGTATTAGGATTTGCTAACATGTCATTAAACTCTTTTGCCGATAAGTGAACTCCTTTATCCGTAACATCAAATGTATCGTCATTTAACCCGTCTGCAACGATTTTCTTTCGTACTTTGACCTTAAGTTTTAAAAACGATTTGTTGTCATGTTCAACCGCTACATTTAAACGGATATCTTTTAAAAAAGAAATACTATCTAATTGTGCTTTTAACGCTAAAAAATTTTCAGCAGGAACAGAAATTTGTGCATTAATACCTTCATAAGAAACATAAGTTCTACCCAATACATCTAATGCATTCCATTCAATGAATAGTTTATCTCTAAAAATTTGAGGATTTTCTATCTTATAGTATTGATAGAAAGAAATTGTGATACGGTCCTTCCCCGCTTCATCTATTAATTTAGCGCGTTCTTCTGCGCTTAACTTGTTGTACAGTTGCATGCTATACTATTTTAAGTTAAACATTATTTTAAGGCTGCAAATGTACACATTTTTTAGTTTTTATTTACAAAATACCAAGTTGTTTAAAATTAAACAACTTGTGAAATTTTTATAGATTTAACGTTCTCTTAAAACTTTTTTATCGAAATTTGTAATAAACATCATAAAATATTAATCATATAATCTATTTGTTATGAGAGTAGCAGTTGTAGGAGCAACAGGAATGGTAGGTAACGTAATGTTACAAGTATTAGAAGAACGTAATTTCCCAATTACAGAACTATTTTTAGTAGCTTCTGAACGATCGGTTGGAAAAGAAATTAGTTTTAAAGGAAAAATTTATACTGTTATTGGACTGAATGACGCTGTAAATTTAAAACCAGATATTGCTTTATTTTCTGCTGGAGGAAGTACTTCACTTGAATGGGCTCCAAAATTTGCTGAAGTAGGAACAACTGTAATTGATAATTCTTCAGCTTGGAGAATGGATGCTACTAAAAAGTTAGTAGTTCCTGAAATTAATGCTTCTGAATTAACAGAAAGTGATAAAATTATAGCAAATCCAAACTGTTCTACCATACAGATGGTTATGGCTTTAGCTCCATTACACTCAAAATATAGCATGAAAAGATTGGTAATCTCTACTTATCAATCGATTACCGGAACAGGTGTAAAAGCTGTGCAACAATTAGAAAATGAGGTGAATGGTGTTGAAGGAGAAAATGCATACCCACATCCTATTCATAAAAATGCATTACCACATTGTGATGTATTTGAAGAAGCTGGTTACACAAAAGAGGAATTGAAATTAACACGAGAAACTCATAAAATTTTAAATGATCCATCAATAGGAATTACAGCTACTGCTGTAAGAATACCAGTAGTAGGCGGTCATTCTGAGTCTGTTAATATTGAGTTTGAAAATAATTTTGAATTGAATGATGTAAGAACACTTTTATCAGAAACTCCTGGTGTTGTTGTTCAAGATGATATTGAAAATAATGAATATCCAATGCCTTTAAATGCACATGGAAAAGATGACGTTTTTGTAGGTAGAATTCGTAGAGATTTATCACAGCCTAATTCTTTAAACTTGTGGATAGTATCAGATAATTTAAGAAAAGGGGCTGCTACAAATGCCATACAAATTGCAGAATATTTAGCTTCTCATAACTTAATTAAAAGTGCTGTAGCTATTTAAGTTTTTAGAATTTATAATACTTAACTTATACATTATAAAAATCCTGTTATAACTAACAGGATTTTTTATTTTTGAATAATGAATACAATTGAAATTATAAGTAATACAATTACTTTTGTTAAGGAAACATTGAAAAACGCAGAAGGAGGACACGATTTCTTTCATGTAGAAAGAGTATATAAAAATGCAATAGCAATTGCTAAACAAGAAAAAAATGCAGATGAATTTATTGTTGCATTAGGTGCTTTACTCCATGATATTGCTGATAGTAAATTCTATGATGGAGATGAGACTGTAGGACCTAAAAAAGCTAGGGCTTTTCTAGAATGTCAAAATGTAGAAGAACCCCAAATTGTTCACGTAATAAAGATCATAGAAAACATTTCTTTTAAAGGAGGTAACTTTGAGCAAAAATTCAAATCACTAGAATTAGATATTATTCAAGATGCAGATAGATTAGACGCTATAGGAGCAATTGGTATAGCTAGATGCTTTAATTATGGAGGATTTAAGAATAGAGCTTTATACAATCCTGAGATTCCACCAAATCTAAATATGACTAAAGAAGAGTATAAAAAGTCTAAAGCACCTACTATCAATCACTTTTACGAAAAGCTATTGTTATTAAAAGATAAAATGAACACAGCAACTGGTAAATTGCTAGCTGAGCAGCGTCATCAATTCATGGAACAATTTCTAGAACAATTTTACCAAGAATGGAATGCTTCAGTATGAGTGAGAAGTGAGAAGTGAGAAGTGAGAAGTGAGAAGTGAGAAGTGAGAAGTGAGAAGTGAGAAGTGAGAAGTGAGAAGTGAGAAGTGAGAAGTGAGAAGTGAGAAGTGAGAAGTGAGAAGTGAGAAGTGAGAAGTGAGAAGTGAGAAGTGAGAAGTGAGAAGTGAGAAGTGAATAATAACTTAAAAATAGTAAGTTCTCAAAAAATCTCTGTTAAATTATAAATACTTTTTAGTTTCTGTTTTGTCAGTTTACATCTATATAATTCTTTCTTCATTTTATTCACCAAGATATAACTATATCATATAATTGATAATTAAAATATATGAGCAGCTAGTAAAACTAATGTAACAAAAAAGCTCAAATCTATAGATTTGAGCTTTCTAATTTTATATCAGTTAGTTTCTTTCTTAAGCCTCGAAAGGAACTATAGAAACATATGATTTGTTATCTCTTTTCTTTTGGAATTGAACAACACCATCAACTTTAGCGTGTAAAGTGTGATCTTTACCCATATATACGTTTTCACCTGGGTAATGTTGTGTTCCTCTTTGACGAACTAAGATATTACCTGCAATTGCAGCTTGTCCTCCAAAAATTTTTACTCCTAAACGTTTCGATTCCGATTCACGACCGTTCTTCGAACTACCGACACCTTTCTTATGAGCCATCTTTTATAGTTTTTTAAAGGTTAATTACTTACTTAATACTTCAATTAATTCAGCTTTCTTTAAAGAAGTGTATCCTGAAATACCTCTTTCTTTAGCTAAAGCTTTTAATTCTGCAACTGTCATTGAACTTAAATCAGTTGACTCTGCTTTTACTTCTTTAGCTGGAGCTGCTTCCTTTTTAGGTTCAGCTTTAGCTTTAGGCTCAGCTTTTTTAGTTGCTTTTACACCTGAAGCAGCAATGCTTTCGATTTGAATTTCACTTAAATACTGACGGTGACCGTTTTTCTTTCTGTATCCTTTTCTTCTTTTCTTTTTGAAAACGATTACCTTCTCACCTTTTAAGTGTCCTAAAATCTTGGCAGTTACTCCTGCTCCTTCTATAGCTGGGGCGCCAATAGTTACATTACCTTTGTCTTCAATTAACATTACCTTGTCAAAAGTCACTTGAGATCCTTCTGCCTCTGGTAAACGGTGTACGTAAACTTTTTGGTCTTTTGCTACTTTAAATTGCTGCCCTGCTATCTCTACGATTGCATACATACTAACTTGTTTTGCGTTTATTTATAATTAATTGTTCACATTTTCTACAAAATGCGGGTGCAAATATACGTTTTTTCTACTGCAAAACAAGTTATTATATCAAAAATTAACACTGTTTTTCTAGTTTTAATTTTATTTAATAAACCACTCGTTAAGAGTTAAGTATATTTACAAACAAATTAAATTATATTTCAATGTGTAACAATTTGGTGTGACTTGCGTCAAATTCCAAAATCATTGATAAAAATAAATGTAACGAATGAAAAAAACTATTTTAACGCTTATCATTTTTACTTCTTTTTTTGCTGTGAAAGCTCAAAAAGTAGAATTTGAAGAGTACGATTTAAGTAATGGAATGCATGTAATTTTGCACAAAGACAATTCTGCTCCTGTGGTAGTAACATCTGTAATGTATCATGTTGGTGCTAAAGATGAACAACCTAATAGAACGGGTATGGCGCATTTCTTTGAGCACTTATTATTTGAAGGAACAAAAAACATCAAAAAAGGAGATTGGTTTAAAATTGTTTCTTCTAATGGGGGAAGAAATAACGCTAATACTACAGATGATAGAACGTATTATTATGAGATTTTTCCATCTAATAATCTTGAATTAGGTTTATGGATGGAATCTGAACGACTTTTACAGCCTATTATCAAGCAAGAAGGTGTAGATACCCAAAACGAAGTAGTAAAAGAAGAAAAAAGACTTCGTGTAGATAATCAGCCATATTCACGTTTTTTAGAAAATGTGAAAAAACACATGTTTAAAAAGCACCCTTATAAAGGAACTACCATTGGAAAAATGGAACATTTAGATGCTGCTACCCTAGAAGAGTTTTTGGCTTTTAATAAAAAATTCTATTCTCCTAATAATGCTACTTTAGTTGTTGCTGGTGATATAGATGTAAAACAAGCTAAAACTTGGATTAAGGAATATTTTGAAAGAATCCCTAGAGGAAAAGAAATTACAAGAAACTTTCCAAAAGAAGATCCTATCACTCAACAAATAGATGCTAAAGCTTATGATCCTAACATCCAGATTCCTGCAATAATGCAAGCTTATAGAACTCCATCTATGAAAACTAGAGAATCTAGAGTGTTAGATATGATTTCTTCATACTTAAGTACTGGTAAAAGTTCAGTTCTTTATAAAAAACTAGTAGATACCAAAAAGATGTCTTTACAAGCTGGAGCCATTAATTTAAGTCAAGAAGATTATGGTACTTATATCATTTATGCTTTACCATTAGGAAAAGTTAGCTTGAGTGATCTTACCAAAGAAATTGATGCTGAGATTGTAAAACTTCAAAATGAATTGATTTCTGAAAAAGATTATCAAAAACTTCAAAATCAATTTGAAAATAGATTTGTGAATTCTAACGCTAGTGTTGAAGGTATTGCTGGTTCTTTAGCTACTTATAATGTATTATATGGAGATACTAATCTTATCAATACAGAAATCGATATTTACAGATCTATTACTAGAGAAGATATTAGAGCTGTCGCTAAAAAATATTTAAATCCTAATCAAAGATTGGTAATGGAATATTTACCTGAGGAAAAGAAACAATAACAACAAAAGACAATATATAATTATGAAAATTAAAATAGCATCATTAATAGCAATCTTAACCATGTCTTTTGCTGTTAATGCTCAAAGAGATTTAAACAACCAACCAAAACCTGGGCCTGCACCCAAAATAAAACTAGGAAAACCAGAAAAATTTAAATTAAAAAATGGTTTACAAGTTATTTTGGTAGAAAACCATAAGTTACCTCGCGCCTCAGCTAGTTTAACTATTGATAACAAACCTGTTTTTGAAGGAGATAAAGCTGGAGTATCTAGCATTATGGGAAGCTTATTGGGTAATGGTACAAATACTATGTCTAAAGATGAGTTTAATGAAAAAGTGGATTATTTAGGTGCAAGCTTAAATTTCTCTAGTTCTGGAGCTTTTGCTGCCTCGTTGGAAAAATATTTTCCTGAGATTTTAACCTTAATGGCAGATGGAATTAAAAACCCTATCTTTACTCAAGAAGAATTTGATAAAGAGATAGAAAGGAATCTTGAAGGTTTAAAAAATCAAGAGAAAGATGTAAAAACCATAGCTAGCAGAGTTGAAGACTATTTAACATATGGAAGCAAACACCCATATGGTGAGTATGTGACACCTGAATCAATGCAAAATATCAAATTAGAGGATGTAAAAAAGAATTATACTACGTATTACAGACCTAATAATGCTTATTTAGTTATTGTAGGAGATATCAATCCTAAGAAGACAAAAAAATTAGTAACTAAATTATTTAGTGGGTGGACAAAAGGTAATATTCCTAATTATACAATGCCTAAACCTGTAAATCCATCAACTGCTGAAATCAATTTTGTAAATATGCCAAATGCTGTGCAATCTGAAGTAGCTGTTGTAAATAATATCGATTTAACTTTAGGAGATAAAGATTATTATGCTGCTTTAATTGCGAATAATATTTTAGGTGGTGGTGGAACTGCTCGCTTATTTATGAATTTACGTGAAGATAAAGGATATACGTATGGTTCTTATTCAAGAGTTAGACAAAGTAAGCATGCTGGTAAATTTAAAGCTAGTGCTAGTGTAAGAAATATGGTTACAGATAGTTCTGTTGTAGAGATCTTAAAAGAAATCAATAAAATACGTTATCAAAAAGTAAGCGAAGAAGAACTTAAAAATTCTAAAGCTGAGTATGTTGGAAACTTTGTAATGGATGTTCAAAAACCAAGAACTGTAGCTCGTTTTGCGTTAAACATCGCTCGTTATAATTTACCTGCTGATTTCTATGAAAAATATCTGGAGAATATTAATGCAGTAACATTAGATGATGTTCAAAATGCAGCTAAAAAATACTTCCAAGGTGATAAAGCTAGAATCTTTGTTACTGGAAAAGGTAGTGATGTTTTAAAAAATTTAGAGAAAACATCATACGCAATCAAATATTTTGATAAAAAAGGAAATCCTACTAGTAAACCTAAAATGAATTTACCTATTCCTGCTGGCGTTACTGCAAATACAGTAGTAGATGATTATTTTAAAGCTATTGGTGGGAAAGATAAGGTAGCACAAATTAAATCTGTAAAAATGGTTTCTGGTGCTAAAGTACAAGGATTAGATATTACCTTAACTTCCAAATCAGCAGCTCCTAACAAAACATCTCAAGTTGTTACTGGAATGGGACAAACGTTAAGTAAACAAGTTTTTGATGGAACTAAAGGATATGCTGAACAACAAGGTAGAAGAAAAGATTTAGCTGGTAAAGAATTAGAAGAAGCAAAATCTAATAAAGCTCCTTTTGATGATGAAGCCTATAGAGCTGGAAAATTAGTTAGAATAGAACCTGTAAATGGTAACAATGCTTATGTAATTAAACATAACGACAATGAAATTTTCTATGATATGAAAACTGGTTTAAAAATAAAATCAGTAAGAACAGTTAAAAGTCCACAAGGAGAAATGAAAGTTCCTACATTATTTTCTGATTACAAAGAAGTAAATGGAGTAAAATTCCCTCATAAAATCGATAGTAAAATGGGGCCAATGGATTTAAACTTTGTTGTAAAAGAGATTAAAGTGAATGATGGAGTTTCAGATGCAGACTTCCAATAGTTCATAATCATAAATTATACAAAAAGAGTCAATTATATTGGCTCTTTTTTTTATTTGTTCTTATTTACTAAATATACTCCATATAAAATTATAATTCCAGCAAATAACTGTATTACACTAAGCTTCTCTCCATCTACAACACCCCAAATAACAGCTACAATTGGTATCAAATATGTTACCGAAGTAGAAAAAACTGGAGATGAAATATGAATCAATTTATTAAACATTACCTTAGCTATACCAGTACCAATTACAGCTAAAATTGTAATATAAATCAATCCATCAGTTGCTTCTTTAGAAAATTCAAATGAAGTGAAAAATCCTGTAAAAGATAAAACGATCAGCGTAGGTATTAGAATTAAAATAAAATTTCCTGTGGTTATAGCCAGTGGTTCTAAATCTTGCAAATACTTCTTTATTATATTAACATTACAAGCATAACCAATAGATGATACAATGGGGAATAATGCAAACCAATAATTCTGATTCGGATTCAAATCTGCCCCCTTAAAGATTAAAATAATGGTACCTAAAAGTCCTATCAAAATACCTATAAGTTGCTTTTTATTAAAAACCACTTGAAATATTAATGTTCCAATTAGTAACGTATTAAAAGGAGTTAATGAATTTAATATCGAAGCTATCGAACTATCAATACCAACAATCGCATAAGCATATAAAAAAGAAGGAAAAAATGTACCACAAAGCGCACTTAAAAAAACATATTTCCAATGTCTCTTCTTAATTTTCTTTACACTTTTAAAACCTATGATGATTAAAAATAATGCAGCAATTATAATTCTTAGTGCACCCACTTGTATAGGCGATAAGCCGATTAGTGCTTTTTTCATTAAAATAAAAGAACTTCCCCAAATTAAAGAAAGAAAAATTAAATAGAACCACTTGTATTGTTTTTTACTCATTTCGTCGTTTAAAAGGTAAAAATCGTCTATTTTAGACACATAGAAATCTTTTTTTAATAAATTTGTATTCGAAACAAATAGATATCTTATATGAAAATCTCAAATATAGCATTAGTATTACTATTAAGTTTAATTACTTTTAGTTGTAAAACAGCGACTAAAGAAGAAGGAAACAAGCAAGCAAATGAAACTATGGCTGCTAAGGCTGAAACTGTTTCTTTGAATATATCAGGAATGTCTTGCGAAGTGAGCTGTGCAAAAACAATAGAGTCTAAGCTAGCTAAAAAGGAAGGCGTATTAGAAGCTAAAGTTATTTTTAATGATAGTTTAGCTACTGTAAAATATGATGCTAATAAAATTAACAAAGGAGATTTAATCTCTGTTATTGAAGGCATTGGAGGTCTTTATAAAGCTTCTGAAGCAAATAAAAAGGAATGTAGTACAGATGCTAAAGATGAATGTTGTGCTACAAAAAAAGACAATAAAGTATCGTGTACGAAAGATAACAAAAAAGAATGCTGTACAACAGATAAAGTTTAAATATCGTGTGCGGAAGATTGCAAATGAAAGCTGTGCAAATAAGACTAAGGTAATGTCGTGTGCGGAAGATTGCAAAAGAGAATGTTGTCCTACGTAAAACGTAGTTCGTTCAAAAAAATTCTATCCCCTAAACCTCTAAATATTTTAGAGGTTTTTTTCTTTAACACACTTTTAACAGACACTTTTTAAACCATTATAGAACTTCGTTGTCTAATTTGATTATACATCAACGAATCATTAATGAAAAAAATTACCATCTTACTAATACTGTTGTGTACATCAGTATTAGCTCAAAGACCTCAGGGGGCTAAAAGTTTTCAAAAAAGACCTAAAATTACTATTACTGGAACTATTATTGAAGCTAATTCAAAACAACCTTTAGAATATGCTACTTTAATTTTAACCAGTGTAAAAACCAAAAGAGTTACTGGTGGAGTAACAGATTTGAATGGAAAATTTTCTATAGAAATTCCGAAAGGAATGTATCAAATGAAAGTTGAATTTATTGGGTTTAAAACCAAACAACTTCCACAAAAGAAATTAGTTGAAAATACAGACTTAGGTACAATAACGCTTACCGAGGATAGTGAAACGCTAGATGAAGTTGAAGTCATTGCTGAAAAATCAACAGTAGAGATCCGATTGGATAAAAAGATTTATAATGTAGGAAAAGACATGACTTTAAAAGGTGGAAATGCTTCTGATGTTTTAGATAATGTGCCATCTGTTAATGTTGATGCCGAAGGAGCCGTAAGTCTGCGTGGTAATGAAAATGTAAGAATTTTAATTGATGGAAAACCATCTGCTTTAGTGGGGTTAAATGGTACAGATGCTTTACGAAACTTACCTGCGGATGCCATAGAAAAAGTAGAAGTTATCACCTCCCCTTCTGCACGTTATGATGCTGAAGGAACTGCTGGTATCTTAAACATAATTCTTAGAAAAGGAAAAATCACAGGCTTAAACGGCGCTATAAATACTACTATTGGATATCCTGAATTATATCAAATTGGAGGAAACATTAATTATAGAACAAAAAAATTAAACCTTTTCTCTAATATAGGATATCGACTTAGAAAAGGTCCAGGGAATTCATTTACTAAATTTTCTTATTTAGACGAAACGACTGGTGCTATTGAAAGTACACAGACTGAAGACAGAGTTTTTGATAGAAAAAGCAACAATTTCAATTCCTCTTTAGGTTTAGAATACTATATCAACAAAAAAAGCTCAATAACAGGAACTTTCTTCTATAGAAAAAATAAAGGTGATGATATAGCTACTAATGTCATAGATCGATTTTTGTTTGAAGATCCTTCACAAGTTATATTTAACGAAAATCGTGTAGAAACCGAAGATGAAGATGGAAGTGATCGACAATATTCAATAAATTATACCAATAATTTTGACGGGAATGGACAAAAACTAACGATAGACCTTCAATATGGAGGTAGTAACGAAGTAGAAGATGCTCCTATAACAGTTAACGGTACTTTATCTGAATTGAATTCTCAAATCACAAACTCTGTAGATAAACTTTTACAAATAGATTATGTGTTACCAATTGGAGAAAATAGTCAGTTTGAAGCCGGACATAAAACTACATTACAAGATTTAGATTCAGATTTTAGAGTTCGAATTTTAGACCCTAATAACGATTTTGATCCTTCTAATGAGATCAATTTCAAACAAAATGTTTATGCTTTTTATACGCAATTTGGGAGCAAAATTAACAAGTTTTCCTACTTATTAGGATTGCGTTCCGAAATTACTGATATTGATTTATTTGTAGTAACTGACAATAATTTTATTGATATTAACTTTACTGAGTTTTTTCCTACTGTAAATTTAGGATATGAATTGAATGATAATGACAATTTAACTTTAGGTTATAGTAGACGTCTACAAAGACCTCGTTTTTGGTTTTTAAACCCGTTTGAAACTAGGAGTTCTGCAACCAATATATTTAGAGGTAACCCAGCACTTACTCCAGAATTTACAAGCTCTTTTGATTTAGGCTATAATACAAAAATTAAAAAGCTAACGTTAGGTGCTTCATTATATTATCAAATTTCAACAGACATCATTCGTCCAGTAGGTATAAATGAAATCAGAGGCGGAACAAATGTTTTTGTAAGGCAACCTGTTAATCAAAATGATGAGAATAGGTATGGTTTTGAGTTTACTACAAATTATGCTGTTTCTAAAAAAATTAGGTTATCAGGATCTTTTAATTTCTTTAAATTTCAAACAGATCCTTTCGATTTTTCATATTCTTTTTTAGATCCAGACACAAACACAATAGTAACTAGAGTTGAACAATTAAGTGAAGTAAATGAAAGTACTTGGTTTGCTCGATTTAACTCTAGAATTACTTTACCAGGAAAAGTAGAATGGCAAACTAGAATGTCATACAGAGGTCCGCAATCAAATGCTCAAAGCGATCGTGAAGGAATTTTTGTAGCTAATTTAGCTTTTAGCAAAGATCTATTTAAAGATAAAGCTTCATTGATTTTAAATGTTAGTGATGTATTAAATTCTCGTCAACGAGAAAGTACTACTTTTTTTGGTGGAAGAGAAAATCCTAATACTATATCTAATGGTACGTTCCAATGGAGAGAACGCCAAATTTCATTGAATTTTACGTACCGTTTTAATCAAAAGAAAAAAAGACAACGTCCACAAAGAGATTATGATGGTGGTGGTGGTGAAGGTTTTGGAGGTTAGTTAATTCATAGTAAAAAGGCTCACAATTCGTTAATTTGTGAGCCTTTTTTTTATTCTAATAATTTTTTAATTTTTAAAATATATTTCTCCGCATTAGTATTTGTAGAATCTAAAACAAATGACTTTTCATAATTCTTTAAAGCTTTATTATATTCTTTATTTGTAAAATACCCTTCTCCTAAACTATCATAAACATTTGAATTTTCAGGAAATTGATCTACCATTAATTTAAATATTTTAATAGCCTCTTCTACTTTAGAATTTCTTAATAATTGATACCCAATTCTATTTAAATCTCCAGGCTTTGCAAAATATTCTGATTCATTTTTAATGTGTTTTTTATATTCTATTATGGAAGCATCAGTATTTTCTAAAAGTTCTTTTTTAAGTACAGAAACTAAGTTTTTTCGAGGAAATTTAATAAGATCTACTTCTACTCTATTATATAAATTTGCCCAATCTCTATAAGCTTTTTCTGAAGTATTATTCATAATTAAAATAAGTCCATAATTTGTATCAGGACAAATAAGTATTACACTTTGAACTCCATCAGAAGTACCAGTTTTCTTATAATAAAAACCTTCTTCTTTAGCATAACCAACATCCCATAAATACCCTGTTTTGTCACCTTCTCTATCTAAATATAATTCCTTGGTAGACTCCTTAATTAGTGGATTTTTACTTTCCAATTGAAATTTCATAAACTTAATTAAGTCAGGTAGTGTAGCAATCATTGATCCTCCTGCTCCTAGTAATATATTTCTTGTTTTTGATGCTAACTGTCCATTTTCATCATACCCATCAATTATATGTTCACTTCGTGGTCTACATCCCTCTAAATATGAATCGTGTATATCCATTTCTTTTAAAAACTTGTCCAATATATTTTCAAAAGAGTCTTGATAAACTTGCTCTAAAATATAAGCTAGTATTTCAGAACCTACTGAATTATACATGTAATATGTACCTGGTTTTTTATCAAGTTCAACATTTTTGAGTTCTTCTAAAAAATCATCCACAGCATATGTTATGGATTTATTTTCGTATTCACCTTTAGAAACATCGTTCCAAATTTTGTCCATTTTTGGTGGTCTTCTCTCTTTAAATCCTAAAGTGTGCGTCAATAAATTTTTAATAGTAATAGGTACACCTTCAAACTCTAAATTAGGATACTCTCCTTTTAAATATTTTCTAATATCATCCTCTAATTTTATTTTATTTTCTAATACTGCCTTTGCCACCAAAGATCCTGCAAATACCTTTGAAATAGATGCAATTTCGAAGTGTGTACTATCGTTAGGTTTTCCTTTTTCTTCATTAATAGCTCCATAATAATTATGATAGATTTCACCATTTTTATATACTGCGAGCCCTATGGCATTTATGTTCCCTTTTTGTAACGTTTCATTAGCATAGGTATCAACGAAATTTATTAATTGAGCAAAGTTTTTTTCATTTGTATTCTTCTTTTCTTCTTTTGATTTTGTAGTTTGAGTTTGACAACCTATCATCACTAAAGTAATTAAGAATAATATTAGTTTTCTCATTGTTTGATTTATATTGGTTATAGTTTCATAAGCTAGTGTTTTGATTTATTAATTTTTCTTTTCATACCAAAAATCACTCTTGTAAAATTATAAGGTTTAATTAAAAAATAATAAATCGATGCACTCACAAAAGCACTTGTTAAAGTTAACATTATCATTTTTAAAATTATGGGTAAAGTTAAATCTTTAATAAAATAGCCTATCACAATAATAACGGGTTGGTGTAATAAATAAAATGGATAAATACCTTCATTTAATAACTTTCTCCATTTTGAATCTTTATTAAAATATTTTCTCGAATATCCTAATGCAGTAATACTACAACTCCATCCTATTACTATTTCTGTTATTCCATACAACCAATCCATTACATTTTCATTAGTAAATAAAGATGAAATAGAAAATAAAAAGATCGTAGCTATAATTGTTTCTATTAGATACAATTGACGTTGTTTTTCAATAGCTTTTACCAAACTTTGATCTGTTATAAAAAATATTCCTGCTACAAAAAATAAAATGTAGTAAACAAAGTAAGCCCAATCATTATACAAAGCATGTGTTTCATCAGGATAAAATTCTCTCAATATTGCTTGAGATATAATTAAGGGGATTAAAAAAACATTTAACGTTAATGGCTTTTCAAAGAAGGGGATAATTCTTTGTTTAAAAGAAATAAATTGTTCGCTTCTTAAGTGATTTAAAAACGGAGAAATTAGTACAGAAATTAGAAATAAATATAAAATGAACCATAGATGATGCCAACTAAAATTTCCTTCGGGATATACACCCTTAAACATATTAAAGTAGAAATCAATTAAAGAGGTATATTCATTAATTTTTTCAATATATACCTGAACAGGAACTAATATCAGTATTCCTATAACAAATGGAATAAATAATCTTACAAAACGTTCTCTAAGATATTTCTTTACTGTTCTATGTCCTAAGGCATAATAGGTTCCTACACCAGATACCAAAAACAATAAAGGCATTCTCCATAAATGTAAAAACCACATCAACCTATTTAACCAAGTTACCGTTATATTGTTTTTAACATGCCAAGTCCATGAGTTAAAATACATTCCTATGTGATAAAGAAATACACTAAAAATTAATAGAATTCGAAGCCAATCGATATAAAACTGACGATTGTTTTTTGTTGAGATTTTAGATTTCATAAGCTATAAAATTATAGTTACAAACCTATTTTAGATTATTTCATTTTTATGTATTTGCTTATAAAGTAGCTGTTCGAGTTTATCGGGAAGAACATTAATTTGCTTTCCTATATGAAGATGGTGTTGTATTAGTAAGCTTTTTAAATGAAGTATTAAATGCTGATTTTGAGTTATATCCTACTCGTTCAGCTATTTCTTCTATTGTTAGTTTTTTCCCTTCTACAGAAGCCAGTATAATTTTTGCTTCTTCAATTCTATATTTTGCTAACAATTCAAAAAAAGACAGTTTTAACTCCTCATTAATGACTTGAGATACATGATGAGAACTTTCATTTATATGGAATGCCAAATCGGATAGGGACGCTAAATTACTTTTATAGTAATATTCTTTTTCCATTTTCATTTTTACTTTTTCAGCTATACTTTTTTTATCTTTTTTCGTTAACGATGACTTTTGATATTTTAAAGTTGGAAATTCTAAAAAAGATGATGATTCTTCAAAATACAACGAACTATTCATTACTTGAAACATTGTTAGTAATAAAATAAAAGATAAGTAAATATATAAGATATAATCACCAAAATCATTTTTGAACGTAGCTTTTACTATAATTAATAATACCAATAGCGCTATAAAATGGAAAACAGAACTTCTTAACGATTTAAGTGTATGATTTGACGTTGTAAAAATAGATTCTCCCAAAGACTTACTCTTTCTAACTATTTTTCGAAGTAGAAACAATGAATATATGGTGATATGCAAAATAGTAAGTTCGTTCACGTAACTTCTAATACCAAAAGGATTATCATTTGCTTTGCTGTAATCTATTTCCAGAGGATTTAAATCAAACCCTAATGCATATATGTTGGAGTTATATTTAAAATCGGCAGACTGTTTAAAAAAGAATACACAATACAACAACCATAAAACGAAAGGAATATAATGTATCCATTCATTTTTACTGGGTTTTTCAGCTAATTGCCTTGAAACAAATAGGTATAATAATGGCGCTATAATAAAATTAGTGGGTTCAGAAAAATTGGTTAAATGTAACGCTCTAAATATAAGTCCTGTATAGTTTAACCAACCTTCTAACATATTCAATGTGAATGTTAGTAACAACAAACCTAGAAAAATATTAGCTTTATTGTGTTTGAATGATTTCTGAATAAAAAAATACGATAACAAAAATCCTAGAACAATTCCAACTAGTATTATAAAGGCAGAAATATCTAAACGTAATTCAACCGACATCATTATAACAAACTTTATTTTAAATCATAAATGTAATTGAATTTCTTAAAACCAGTAACCAAAAGAGTACACTTAAATCTAGTTTTTTTTTAACGAAGTAATATGTTGTTTTATGAACTTTGAAAATTTAATCTACATATTTTAACAAACAAAAAGATCTGCAATAATGCAGATCTCATTAAACTTGGGATTAAAAAAATTAAAAACACATAAATCTATTATATTTTCCTTTTCGTCTTCTATGTTCGTTTCTGAAATTGAAAAGTAATAGAATTTCATGTGAACCGTTGTTAATTGCAGAAAGTTCTCCTGAATTATAATCGTAAGCATATCCTACTCTCATGTTATCACCGAGTCTAAATAATGATGTCAAACTTATAGTTTGATTGGTTCTATAAGATATCCCCAATTCTATCTTTTGATTTAAGAATACTGAAGCTGATATATCTGTGATTACAGGAAATAACGTAGAGTACCTAACAAGGATAGAAGGCTTAAAAATAAAATCTCTGCTTCCATTAACTTCAAAAAGATATCCTCCTGACAAATAAATGTTAGTTTCATTCTCAATATTATTTACCGATACATTAGTTATTTGAGAAAAGCTATTCGGTAATAAATTTGGTATCGATAACCCTAAATAAAATTCATCTTCATGATAATACATTCCAATTCCAAAGTTTGGTGAAGGTTTGTCGTTGATTCCATTAACTACAGACTCTGGTATTGAAAATTGTAATAAATTAGTATTTACATTTTGGAATGATATCCCTCCTTTTAGACCAAATGCCAACCTTCCTTCATCAGAAACCCTTATTCCATATGAAACATCACCATAAATATGGGTTTGTTTTACAGGACCTAACTGGTCATAAATTGCTGAAAAACCTAAGCCTATATTATTTTTTAAAGCTGTATCTACTACTAAAGTACCTGTTGTTGGTGCCCCTTCTACTCCATTCCATTGAGATCTCCCCATCATATTAACTTTCAAAGCGCTGATAGATCCTGTGTAGGCAGGATTGACTAAATTCATATTATAATTGTACTGTGTATATTGTGGTAATTGTTGTGCAAATAAATCTCTAATTAAAAAAACACATACTAGTATTGATAGATACTTAATTCTATTTATCATTCTTTTTCTTTTTATGATGTAATACATTTTTAATAATTCAAATAAATCCAAGATGATTTTGGAAGAAGGTCATTTTTGTTATAAGACAAAGTGTAG
The DNA here is from genome assembly GCF_001936575.1 of Tenacibaculum agarivorans. Classification (GTDB taxonomy): domain Bacteria; phylum Bacteroidota; class Bacteroidia; order Flavobacteriales; family Flavobacteriaceae; genus Polaribacter; species Polaribacter agarivorans. Next base: position 602 of record NZ_MSMP01000003.1, on the reverse strand, counting down.
TAATACGTCCCTTGAGGTAATTTTACCCCATTATAAGTACCATCCCACCACTGTGGTTGATTTATAATACTTCCATCATGAGTGTAATTAAATAGTATATTACCTACTCGATTATAAATTTTAATATTAAAGTTAGGGTAAGATTTTTCTATACCTGCTAATTCGAAAAAATCATTTTTACCGTCTCCATTTGGTGTGAATGCGTTTGGTAAAGTAAAAGAAGAGTTGAGACAATTATTTATTGTTACTATAAAACTGCTCTCATTATTACAGCTAACCGTACCTGTAAAAATGTGAATCGTTTGACTACTTGTAATAACATCTCCTGCATTTAATAAAGTTCCTGTTCCACGACTTCCTGTATAATAAAAATTACCTGTACTTAAAGCTGGTAAAGTATAACTACTACATGCTGAAACATCAGATAAACTATCGACACTTGGTAAGCCACTAAGCGTTATCGTAAAACTACTCTCATTATTACAACTAGCTGTACCAGTGTAAATGTAAATCGTCTGACTACTTGTAATAACATCCCCTGCATTTAATAAGCTACCTGTTCCTCCACTTCCTGTATAATAAAAATTACCTGTACTTAAAGT
>NZ_MSMP01000029.1 GCF_001936575.1 Tenacibaculum agarivorans | reverse complement strand
AGAACTGACACTCACATTCTTAAACGAGATTCACGTTAAATAGTTTTCTAAAAAATTAACCGTTTCCAAAACCGTACAAGAATATAAAGCAGTAATTGTTTTTAATCGGATAATTTTAAACCATTTTTGACAATAGAGATTACCTATGCTTTAATTACAATTTCCAGCTTGTATATCTGAAATTGACGGATTATTAGCATTATTACAAACATGATAAGATGTACCAATTGATCCATTGACGATCAAATTCGATAGTGCACAAAAGTCTTGTAAATTAACATTTCCTCCATTTCCTTGTCCTGTACATGAACCATAGGTTCCTATTCCCAACCAGTTTACACTAGCTAAATTATCTAAACCGTCTAAAGATGTAAGTGCATTATTATCTCTTATAAATAATGCATCTAAAGTTATTAGATTAACTAAAGCAGATAAATCTGTTAAATTACTATTACTTTCTAATACTAAATAACTTGCTTTTTGTAAATTTTCTAAACCACCTAGAGTATTCAGTACATCATTATTTTTTAAATGTATTCTATCTATTGTGGCGCTATTTGATAAAATTGTATCGATACCGTTTAACGATGAAAACGATTGACAATTTTCAATTTTAAGATCAAAAGACGAGTTAAAACTTGTTAATCCTTCAATATTTTGAAGTGATGTACAATCTTGAACATTAAAATAACCTACCGATTGTACATTATCTAAGCCTGTGAAATTTTGAATCAACGGATTTCTTAGCAAGTAAAAATCATAGTCAACATTCACCAAATTATGTAAACCATTTAATGTAGTTAACCCATCACAATTATAAATGGCTAAGGATTGTACATTTGATATTCCTTGTAATCCATGAAGTGATCTAATGGTATCATCACTCATATAAAAATTACCTGAAACTGATAAGTTTTCCAAACCTGTTAAAGAAGATAACCCTGTGCTTAAAAGGTTAAAATTTTGTACTTGTTGTAAACTTGATAATGGTTGTAAACTACTTAATATTGCTCTTGTACTATTATCTTCATGAATGGTTAAATCTCCTTGGATTTCAGAATACCCAAATAGTCCAAAGAAGTCTAATTCTTGTTGATTTTTAATGGTAACATTTCCTACATAGGTTCCTCCAGTAGTATTTCCACATGAGGATAGAACTCCTAAATCTGTTGTAGTATTTGGGCTTAGATTTAATAGTATTTTATCTGTTATGTTATTGGTATTTAAATCAAAAATAACCATTGCATAACTAGCAGCATTACAATACAGCAAACTTGTGTTTACTGTTCCGTCAGTAATGTACACTGTATTGTTAATATCAAAAGCATTTGAATTTTGATTGTATAGTACCGCATAACCATTGGTCATAGGATTTCCAGAACAATCTATTACGGTTGCTTTTACAGTTGCATTTGACAACTCTGATGATAATGAAGGAATTGTTATTTGTATTGATGTGTCTGAATTATACGGACCTAAAGATTGTGAGTGTATGATTTCTGTAGCACAAGCATCATTTCCATAAACGTCAATAGTTACTGCTTCATTTTTTGGAAATACGCCACATTCTTCTCCAACATCATTTGTATAACCCGCGTAAATTAATTGTCCTGTGCTATTTCTATTGATTTCAAAATAGTGATTCGCAATAGGGTTTGTTTCGTTTACCGTTGTATTTTCATATTGTAAGGTAAAACACATATTGATATCATCTAATGGTACATCACAGTTCCACCAAGTAAAATGAGAAACTTGAGCTATATATTCATTACCTACCTTAGTGGCTGTTCCTTCTTCTCTCCAGTAGCCTACTTCTTCATCAAAATACCATAATGGAATTTCAGTTGGAGCGTTTGGTGTACTCACCGATACTGGGAATTTTAATGTTGCTGGTGATGTTTCAGTAATATTTAATTCCTCTCCACTGGGTGCATATAAATTTACAGCTAGCATTCCATACGTTTCCATTGCTGAGGCTGAACCATTTTCACGTTGTCCAAATAACATTCCAGGCATTTCCGTAAATGTTGATTCTTGATTCGGTTCTACATAATGAACAGAAACGTCAATTTTTCCGTTGTATGGATTACCATTTGAGTCTACAAAATCGCCTCCAAAGCTTACACTTGAACCATTTGATAAAATCACTTCTGATGCGCTTCCTGAAGAAATACTAGCCACTATATTTTTTTCAAGTAAGGTAATTTGTACATCGTTTGTACTATTTGAATTAGGGATTAAAGCTCTACTAGCTTGAATATATCCGTCTTTTGAAGCTTTTATCAAAGCAAAATTTTCGTAGACAGAAGCATTTGTGAAGGTGAAAATTCCGTTATGATCTGTATAGGTACTTTCATTACCGATGGTTATTAGTACATCTTTAATATTTTGACCGTTTGTATTCACAATGCGTCCAAAGAAATTTGAATTACTAGTAGCTCCAAAATTCATTAGTGCAAACTCTTCGTTAGTTATATTTTGATTGCTAGTTTCTATACTAAAATCGTCATCATCTTTACAAGATAATACGAGTATAAAAGCGACTAAAATTAACGAGATTTTTTTCATGTTTTGGGGTTATTTAGTTCTGTACTTTTTGTTTTATGTAAACATCACATTACATCTTCAACAAACATCCTTAGTTTATTTTTAAGTTGTTATTTAAGATGAATTTTGTTTAAAACAGAGATGTTAAATCGAGTGAAATTATTTACAATTAAAAACTAATACCAATTGAAAACTGTCATACAAGAGAATACTGTACTGTTCAATTGGTATTAATTTTAGATTAATCGATACTATTTATAAGTTGTTCTCCTTTTCCTATGTTAGGACTCAAAAGGTTATTGATATCAGAATTTTGAACCTGACCATTCATGTCTATATCTGCCTTATTATATCCAGATAATCCCAGTTGTTGGATTACAGCATTAGTATCAGAGTTTTGAACTTGTCCGTTTTCATCAAAGTCTCCAGCAATCATGGCAAAAATTCCATTACCCATATCAGTAATTGCATTTGAGCCTCCTGAAACAGCAGTGCTACTTGAAGCTAAATCAACAGTTGTTGTAGTTGTTGATAAACTAATAACTGACGAAGTCATAATACTCAAGTGATTTCTGTGTTTAATTACGATATAGTAGTTATCAGAACTTACATCAAAATAAAGAGGAGAACTTCCGTCATCTGTTGTTACAATATCACCATTACGTTGTAGTATTCCAGATTTTCCAGCTATAATCGTATTAGGATTAGTAGCATCTCTCAGCTCAACCCAAACCCAATCTACCATAGAGTTTGCTCCTACATTATCTAGTTTTATAGCATCTGAAATAGTTGCACTGTCCGAATAAGGAGAAGTAGAACCATAAACACCACCAGATACACGTAAATCGTCACGCATTAAGCTTTCTTCTCCAGAATTAGGATTGATAAAGGCTCCTTGTAAGTAGGCTTTTATTGCTACTTGAACACTTCCACAGTGCGTATCACTAAAGTTTGTTGTATCATCAATATCTGACCATCTCGTAGTACTATATTCAGCATCATCTACCAAAATACAATTTAGAGCAGCGTTGTTTTCAGCATTAAAAGATAGAACTAAATTGTTTTTACCATTCTTCAGATTTAGAGAAGATAAGTTATTGTATGAAACATTTATAATTTCAATGCTAGTTGCAGTAGATAAATCTAAATTTGTAATACTGTTTGAATATGCTGATAATGTGAATAAACGAACAGCTCCTGTTACATCTAAACTTGTTAGGTTGTTTTCACCAACATATAATTCAAATATACTAGCAATACTATTCGATACATCTAAACTTGTAAGATTGTTGTTTGATAATCTTACTTCTTCTAAGTCGGTTGTGTTAATAGAAGTTACCGAATTTAAACCACAATTTGTTGCACTTAATTCTTTTAATACTGTATTATTGGCTAAATCTAAACTTGTTAAGTTTGGATTATTACTAAGATTTAAACCAAGTAGGGCAGTGTTAGCCGATACATCTATTGTAGTTAAATCATTTGAAGCAGCTCGTAGTTCATAAAGTAATGGATTATTACTTACATCTACACTAGAAAGACTATTGTTACTAATGTGAGCTGTTTCTAATAAGGTATTTTTAGAAATGTCTATACTCGTCATACCTGAATTATACGAACAACGTAGATCGGTAAGTGCTGTGTTTTTTGATAAGTCTATTGAACTTAAAGACATTGCATCAAGTCTAACAAATTCTAATAAAACTAAATTAGAGATATCAATACTTCCTGCGCTATTGTTTCCAGCATCTAAGTATGTTAAACTCTTGAAATCTTGTATTCCAGTAAAATCGGTAATCGATTGTTTGTTTATAGTTAAAGAAGTAATAGTTTCAATTAAAGCAGTTGGAACTTGTCCATCACCTGAAATATCATCATATCCAAAAGCTTCTAATCGAGCTTCAAAGTTCGAGTCTGGAATAGCAGTATAATTACAATAATCTGTGTCTCTAAAACTTGTTGTATCGTCAATATTCGTCCAATTTGTTGTACTGTAATTTGCATCATCAACCAAAACACAACTTAAAAGTGGATTACCAGTACTATAAAATATTAAAATATTAGTGTTATTGGCGTTCTTAAGATTTAAATAACTTAATTCATTATTTGATAGATTCAATTCTGTTAGTGCAGTATTGTTTGATAAATCTACACTTGTTAGATTGTTATTAGACATTCTCAACTCATACAAAAGAGTATTATTACTTAGATCAATATTCGAAAGACTATTATTACCTACATGTGCTGTTTCTAGTAACGTATTATTTGATACATCTATACTTGTTATTCCTGAATTAAAAGAACAACGTAAATCGACAAGTGCTGTGTTTTTAGAAAGGTCTATTGATGTTAACGACATAGCATCGAGTCTAACAAATTCTAGTAAAACTAGATTTGTGATATCAATACTTCCAGCGTTATTATTTCCTACATCTAAACTAGTTAATCCAACAAAATTTTCTATTCCTGTGAAATCTGTAATAGATAAATTCTTTACATCAAGAGTAGTAATTCCTTCAATTAATGCTGTAGGAACCTGACCATCTGCAGAGATATCATCATAACCTAAACTTTCTAAAGCCGATTCAAAATTCGCATCTGGGATTGCAGTGTAACGACAATAGTTATTTGTAAAACTAGCAGTTCCATCAATATCTGTCCAATTTGTTGTACTATACGTAGCATTGTCAACAACAATACAAGTTAAGTTAGGGTTATTTTCAGCTCTAAACGTAGTAACATTTGTGTTGTTTCCGTTTTTCACATTTAGGTAACTTAAATTCGTTTCATGTGCATATAAATTTTTCAAAACTATTTGCTTACTTAAATCTAAAGAGGCTATACCTGTATCATTCACACGTAATGTTTCAATATTTGGATTATTGCTTAAATCCAATTCAGTAATATTTGTATTATCAACACGAAGTACTCGTAACTCAGGATTGTTAGAGAAATCAACAGTACTAATTTGTGTACCATAACATTCTAAAGTTTCTAAATCAGGATGAACACTAAAATCTAAAGCAGCAATATTGGTAGCATACGCTTTAAATTCGACTAGTTTTGTGTTATTACTGATATCTAAACTAGTTAAACCACCATTACCGTTCAGTAATAACTTTCGTAATAAAGTATTATTTGTAAGATCTAATGAAGTTAAATTACTTCCAGCTAAATTTAAAATCTCTAAATCAGTATTGTTAGATAAATCAATTGAAGTTAAAGAGTTACCATCTGAAGTTAATGTTTTTAGCAGTGTGTTTTGAGTTACATCTAAAGCAGTAAGGTTATTTACTCTACAGTTTAGAGAAGTTAAAGCTACAAAATCTTCAATTCCAGTTAAATCGCTGATTCCTTTATTTGGCAGTGCTAAACTTGTTACGACTTCAATTAAATACGTTGGAACTTGTCCGTCACCAGAAATATCATCATAACCTAAAGCTTCTAATTCAGCTTCGAAATTTGCATCAGGAATTTGTGTATAACTACAGCCTGTATTGCTAAAATTAGCAGTATCATCAATACCTAGCCAATTCGTTGTACTGTAAGTAGCATCATCAACGTTAATACATGTTAAGTTTATATTACCTGTAGCGATGAAATTAGTAACATTCGTATTGTTTCCATTCTTTACATTTAAAGAAGTTAAGTTATTATCGTTAACAGTAATTGAAACTAATTTTGTTTGATTACTAAGATCTAAATCTGTAATTGAATTGTCTTGACACCAGAAAGATGTAAGCGCTGTGTTATTAGTAACATCAATTACTGTTAAACTGTTACTACCACAACGTAAATCCAATAAAGCAGTGTTTAAAGAAATATCTAAACTTTTAAGGTTATTATTGTTACACTCTAAATAGGTTAATGCTGTGTTTTTTGAAACATCTAATGCAGATAAATCATTAAAAGAACAAACTAATATATCTAAATTTGGACTGTTACTTATGTTTAAGGCTGTAAGAGGAGTGAACTTTGTAATTACTGAAGTTACATTTGTATTGTTTGATAAATCTAAATTTGTAAATGTGTTTCCAGCACAGTTTAACGTTTTTAAGGCTTTGAAATCTTCAATTCCCGTAATATCAGCAATAGCTTTTGATACTATAGTTAAGTCTTCAACAACTTCTATTAATACTGTTGGTACTTGTCCGTCACCAGAAATATCATCGTAACCTAAAGCTTCTAAAGCAGCTTCAAAATTCGCATCTGGAATTGATGTGTAATCGCAATATGTAGTACTAAATACAAGTCCAGTAGGAATATCGGTCCAATTCGTGGTACTATAGCTAGCATCATCAACAATAGCACAACTTAAACTAGAATTGTTTTCTATTCTAAACGTAAGAACATTGCTGTTATTACCATTTTTTACATTCAAATAATTTAAACTAGTATCATGTGCCCATAATTTTTCTAAAGATGTTAATTTACTCAAATCTAAAGTTTGAATACCTGTATCGTTAACACGTAAAGTTTCAATATTGATATTGTTAGTTAAATCAATTTCTGTGATATTAGTTTCGTCAACTCGTAATGAAGTTAAATTTGGATTGTTTGATAAATCTATACTAGCAATTGGAGACTTATAAACTTCTAATAATCGAAGGTCAGAATTAAGACTAAGATCTAATGTTGCAATACTAGTATTAGTAGTATATAATTTTTGTAGTTGCGTATTATTACTAATATCTAACGTAGTTAATCCGCTATTTCCTTGAACGAATAAATCTCTCAAATTTACATTTTTAGATACATCAACTGACGTAAATAAATTTGTTCCAAGATTTAAAATTCTTAATGCTACATTTTTTGATACATCAATTGTAGTTAAATTATTAGTATTAACGGTTAATGTTTCTAGTAGGATATTGTTACTAACATCTAATGAAGTAAAATTATTACCTCTAGCATTTAAGGTAACTAATGTAGTAAAATCTTCAATTCCGGTTAAATCGCTAATTCCAATATCATTAAGATTTAAACTAGTAACTACTTCGATTAATTTAGTAGGTACTTGTCCATCTCCAGAAATATCATCATAACCTAAAGCTTCTAATTCTGCTTCAAATGTTGCGTCCGGAATACTAGTATATTCACAATAGGTATCACTAAAACCAGCTGTATTATCAATATTGGTCCAATTTGTTGTACTCCAAGTAGCATCATCAACTCTAATACAAGTTAATGAAGGATTTCCTGCAGCCTTAAAATTACCATTAGACATATTTGTGTTGTTCCCATTTTGAAGATTTAAATATGTAAGATTATTATTGTCACATTCTAATCTTTCTAAAGCAGGGTTGTTTGATACATCTAAAGAAGTGAAATTGTTATCAGTAATTCTTAATTGTCTTAACGCTGATAAATTAGAAACATCAATAGCATTAAAATTCACACGTTCAATAATAACAATTTCTAACAATGGATTTTGTGAAACATCTAGACCTGTTAATCCTGTATCTTGAAAATATAGATACTTTAAATTTGGATTATTACTAGTATTGATTGTTGTCAAATTTGAGTTTCCTCTAAGTGTTATATTTTCTAATAAAGGATTGTTAGTAATGTCTATTGATGTAAGTAAATTGTTTCTGATATTGATGAAACTTAAATCAGGGCTCTGACTCAAATCAATAGTTGTTAGTTGATTATATCGAGCTTCTATAGAAATTAACTTCGAAATTGATCCTAAATTTAAATTCGAAATAGTATTATAATCAAAGTTTAAATTTTGAAGGTTCACATTACTACTCAAATTTAAACTAGTTAATACATTGGTTTCTACATTTAAATCTGTAAGAGCAGTGAAATCTTGAATTCCTGTTAAATCAGCAATATTTTGGTTGCTGACATCTAATGTTGTTACCGATTCAATTAAACTAGTTGGTACTTGTCCGTCGTTAGCAATATCATCATAACCTAAATTATTTAAAGCAGCTTCAAAATTGGCATCTGTGATAGTTGTATATTCACAATACGTGTTACTGAAACTTGTAGTTACATCAATATTAGTCCAGTTGGTGTTACTATAACTAGGATCGTCTACAAGAATACAAGTCAAGTTAGGATTCCCTTTAGTATTAAAAGCTCCTGTTAAAATATTTGTATTATTCCCATTCTGTACATTTAACTTTTCTAAAACTCCATTTTGACCATAAAATGATAGTAATGAAGTTTGATTTGATAAATCTAATTCTGTAATGCTTGTTTCCCAAGTACGTAATGATTGTAGTATTGTGTTTGTGGTAAGATCTAAAGATGTTAATAATGTATTATTCAGCCATAAGTGAGTTAATCCAGTGTTTGTAGAAACATCGATTGTGGCAATATTTGTGTTTTGTAACTGAGCTACTCTTAAAACTGTATTTTGACTTAAGTCTATTGATGTGATACCTGTGTTAAAAGCTTCTAAGTAATCTAGTTGAGTTAGGTTAGTAATATCTAAACTTGAGATGTTAGTTCCGTTACATTCTAATCTTGTAATTAAATTATTATTAGAAAAATCTAGAGAAGATATCGGATTGTTACCTAAATTGATGCTTTTTAAACTCGTATTTTGTGAAATGTCAATAGAAGTTATTTGATTATCTAAAGCATTAATAGTTTCTAAAGCTGTGTTGTTAGACACATCAACAGTTGTTAAATTGTTATCTGCACAGTTCAAAGTTACCAAAGATGTAAAATCTTCTATTCCTGTTAAGTCAACAATGTTTTTATTGCTAACATCTAAGCTAGTTACAACTTCAATTAAAGCTGTTGGTACTTTGCCATCGTTAACAATATCATCATAACCAAGAGTATTTAATTCTGCTTCAAAATTAGCGTCAGGAATTTGTGTGTACAAACAATATCCTGATTGATTGAAGGTGGTCAAAGGATCTACATCTGTCCAGTTTGTAGTACTATATGTAACATCATCTACTTTAATGCAAGGAACAGGTGTTCCAACAGTTTCAAAAGTTTTGATATTAGTATTTGTACCATTTTGAATATTTAAACCTGTTAATGTGGTAATATTTTCAGCATAAATAAATTCTAATGCAGTATTGCTGGATAGGTTTAACTCAACTAAACTAGTTTTATCAATTTCTAAAATTTCTAACTTTGAGTTCGAAGTTAAATCAAGTGAAGTTACAGGTGTGTTTTCTAAATCTAACCAACGTAAGTTTGTATTATCACTTGTATTTAAACTAGTCAATCCACAATTTGTACAGCCAAAACGATCTAAAGCTGAAAGCTTAGAAATATCTATAGAAGTTCCAGAGTATTGTATTCTAAGATCTTCTAATAAAGGGTTGTTAGTTAAGTTGATAGCGCCAATATTAGCATTGCTAGTTACCCAAACTAGTTTTAAAGCTGTATTATTTGAAAGATTTAGATTTGTAAGGTCATTTCCATTTGCTTTTAATTCTTCAAGAGCTTTAAAATCTTCTATTCCTGTTAAATCTGTAATATTTTGACCGGCTAGTTGTAGTTCTGTAACTACTTCAATTAAGTCTGTTGGAACTTGACCATCATTAGCAATATCATCATAACCTAAAGCATTTAATCTAGCTTCAAAATTGGTATCAGGAATTTGGGTGTATCTACAACCATAAGTAGTGAAATACATTCCAGAATCGATATTGGTCCAGTTGGTTGTACTATATGATGCATCATCTACATTGATACATGATAATCCCGGATTGTTAGTAATATTGAATGTATTAACGTTTATATTATTTCCATTTTGGACATTTAAAGAAGTTAAATTAGTATCGTGTGCCCATAAATTAATTAGTGCAGGTTGATTACTCAAATCTAAAGTCGTAATACCCGTATCATTTATACGTAAAGTTTCAAGTTTAGTATTATTACTCAAATCTAATGCTGTAACATTAGTTTCATCTACACGTAATGATCTTAATTCATCATTATTAGAAAGATCAATAGAGGTTAGCGATGATTTATAAGCTGAAAATATTCTTAGTTCTGTATGAATACTTAAATCTAAGGATGAGATACCAGAAGAATAAGTGTATAATTCTCTTAATTCGACGTTGTTACTTAAGTCTAAACTGGTTAATTTACCATTTCCTTGTACATATAGATCTCTTAAAGCTAAATTGTTCGATACGTCTAATGTTGAAATACCATTGCTCCCTATCGCTAAATTTTTTAATGCTGTATTATTTGATACGTCTATAGAGGAAATATTATTACTATTGACAAATAATGTTTCTAATAAGGTATTTTCACTTACATCTAAAGATGTAAAATTATTACCATTAGCATTTAAAGTTTTTAAAGTAGTAAAATCTTCTATTCCTGTTAAATCATTGATCCCTAACTCAGTAAGTCCTAAACTGGTCACAACTTCAATTAATCGAGTAGGTACTTGTCCGTCACCTGAAACATCATCATAACCTAATTCTTCTAATCGAGCTTCGAAAGTAGAGTCTGGAATTTGAGTATATCGACAACCATCATTACTAAAAACCATTCCTGTGTTAATGTTAGTCCAATTTGTTGTGCTATAAGAAATATCATCTACATTAATACAGAATAATCCACTATTTGATCTTGCATCAAACAATGTCATATTAGTATTATTCCCATTTTTCACATTTAGAGATGTCAAATTATTGTTTCTTGCATCTAGTTGAACCAGTTTCGTAGTTGTACTAAGATCTAATGATGATAGGTTATTGTTATAAACTATGGCTATCTCTAAATTAGGATTTGAGCTAAAATCTAAACTAGTAATCGAATTAAAGTTACAAGTTAATTCTCTAAGTAGTGGATTATTGCTAAGATCTATAACTGCTATATCATCATTAGCAGATACATCTAATACTTCTAATAAAGGATTATTTGTAACATCAATTTCATCCAATCTACCACTGCTACTTGTTAGAGATTTTAATTGAGTATTGTTTGAAACATCTAATGTTTCAAAAGGATTGGTTTTACAATTTAAAACTTCTAAAGCAGTAAAATCTTCAATTCCTGTCATATCAGAAATTGTACTATGAGAAACATCTAATGAAGTTACAATTTCAATCATATCCGTTGGTACTTGTCCATCATCAGAAATATCGTCATATCCTAAAGCTTCTAATCGAGCTTCAAAATTTGCATCTGGTATAGCTGTATAAGTTGCTTGATTTATGGTTACTGTTCCTAAATCTAACTCACAAGAACCATTATTAAATCTTGCTTTTAAATCATAAGTACCTATACCTAAATTGGTGATATCACTTGTTCCTAAATCATCATTAAATATATAAGGATAAGTTACTCCGCCATCTACACTAAATTGAATTTCTGTTCTGGTAGCTTCATCAGAAAAATTAAGTGTTATAGTTGCATTGTTTTGACCAATAAACGCCCCGGTAGTTCCTGTAATAGAAGCTGTTGGTGTTACTGCACTTGCTAAAGGAACAAAGTGAATTGCTCCTGAATTACTAGGGAAATGATCTCTAGGTTGTCCTACAATCATATTTGGATATGAAACCGAAAGGGCATTATTTGAAAAATATCCTACTGAATCTCCTGTGATTACTTTTGAAAACTGAGTCCAGTTATTCGTTCCATCATCTTTAAAAATATATACTGCATCTGAGTTTGGTTCACCAGAATCACCTCGAGCTCCAACATACAGATATCCATTCTCTAAAGCGACTGCTGAACCAAAACGTTGATCGGTAAAGCTATCTTTATCCGAATTTTGAATCATGACTCTGTTGGTGTCTAAATAGTCACCGTTACTATCAGCTTTGTAAACAAATACCCTTCCTTGATCAGCTTCAGGAGTAACACTATTTTCATAGTTTAAAGCACCAATAACTAAATAATCGCCTTCTACACTTAAACTACAACCAAAAAACTCAGTTGATTCTGTTCCTCTTAATCGGTGAGTACGTGTCCAAGTTCCATCATTGGCTTGATCCCAAATTTGTACACTACCTGAATGAGCATTACCTACGGAAGAATAATCTCTAGCACCACCCACATAAGCGCGACCGTCTTTAACCAAGGCAGCATATCCAAAGCGGGCTCCTGAATAATTAGATTGAACTTGAGGTTCTAGTTTAGTTTCTGAATACGTAAATGTATTTGTTCCGTCATTTTCATATAAATAGGCACACCCTCCTACACATCCATCTCTAGAACCAATTAAAATTAAATTCCCTTCTATAGAAACTGATTCTCCAAATCGATCACCAGAACTTCCATCACTCGGTTCAAAAACAGCAACTTCTGTCCAGGTATCAACACCGTTATATTCAAATAAATAAGCCGCTCCTGTATCGACTGCCGAAACATTAGTTTGAGAACGAGCTCCAACAATTAAATAATTACCTTCAATAGCAACAGAAGATCCAAAATTATCACCAGCAAAGCCATCGCTAGCTTTTAAAATTGTCTGTTGTGTCCAGTTACCAGATCCATCGTTAATAAAAACATAGACTTTACCTTCAGCAGCTTCATTACTTCTAGAACTTGCTACAGCAATATTTCCATCTATAGCCACACGTTCTCCAAATTCATGTTGGGCAGTTGCATCACTTGCTTTAATTTTTGTACCACCAACTGTGGTTGTGGTAAATGTTCCTGTTAATTTAGTTTCGTCTAGTGTACAAGAGTTTTGACTATACGCTAAAAACGAAAATATGGTAAGTACTAAAAGTATTTTTTTCTTCATCCTTATTAAAGAGATTTACATTAAACACGATGCAATACTATTTCATTTTTGAGTTTTTAAAAAGAAATTGCAGGATGCAGAAAAGGGTGCAAAAACTATAAAAAATTGAAAATCAATATTTTAAATTTAGTTTTTGAGCCCCCTGTCTCTATTTTTAGAATAAAAAAATGTAGTAAAATAGACGTTTATAGAGAACGTATGTATTGATCTAAAGAATCTTCAGTATTAAGATTTAATTTCTTTTTTAATCGATATCGGGTAGATTTAATAGCATATAAACTTGTCTTTCTCATATTAGCAACTTCAGCTCTAGAAAGTCCAATTTTGATAAAAGAACATATTTCAATATCAGTTTTGGTTAATTTAGGATGTTTAGCTTTTAATGTTTTTAAAAACTCATAGTTTAAAGTTTCAATATTTTTTTTAAGAACTAATATTTTTGAATCTTCTAATTTGTCTGCTTTTAAATCGGCTATAATACTTGTAAGTGTAACACCTTCCTCTTCATGAGACAGTTTTGCTAAATTTTCAGCTAATTTTTCTTTAGAGCGGAGATGAGTTATAGTTTCCGTTAACAATTCATTTACTTCTTCTTTTTTAGTCGTAACTTCAGTATTTAGATCTACTATTTCTTTAGTTAAGGCTCTTCTCTTTCGTTTTGCTTTTTTCCAGAATACGTAAAAAATCATGAATGCAATTAAAAGAACAATGAGTAAAACAGCTACGATTACTCTCCTTTTATATTTTTCAATTTGTTTATCTTTTTCTAACAGTTCTATTTCTGTTTTCTTTTTGAAAATTTCTTGATCCTTACGTTCGGTTTCAAATTTAGATTGATAGTATAAAAAGGTATTGTCTTTTATCAGTTTATTATTGGCTTCTTCTAATTGCAAGTAGGTATTTAAATGTTCAAAAGCCTTTTTATATTGGCCTGTAGCTCCATAAACTTTAGCAATTTCTTTTTCTGCTTTTTTTACGGTTTCTTCCTGTCCTTCTTGTCCTTTAAGTGTAAGTACTTTTTTAAATGCGTTTTCTGCCTTAGCATAATCTTTCTTTTGACTATAAACTTTACCTTGATATTCATAGTTCATTCTTTGGAAAAAATCTGGTGCACTTGTTTTTTTAACCCAACCTTTTGCTTCTTCTAGATACTTTTCGGCTAGAGTTACATTATCTAAGTCTAAATTGTAATCAATATTTAAATTAGCGAGAAACAATTTAGATAATACTTTTTGCTGTTTGTTCTGTATACTATCTGCATAAACTGTTGTTGAGTCTATGTATTTTTTTACATCGTCATAGTTTTTAACTTTTTGGCTAATTTTAGCTAAATTTCCATAAGCATAATATAAAGATGCGTAATCTTTAATTTCTTTAGCATTAGCTAAAACTCGTTTACGTTCAGCGATAGCTTTTTCAAGAAAACCATTTTTAGAGTAAATACCAGCTAATTCTGCAAGAGTGAAGTTTTTATAGAAATCATCTTTTAGTTCATCGTATAATTTATAAGCTTCTTCATAATTGGTAACAGCATTTAAAAAATCATTTAGATCATTATAAACTTGTGCAGCAAAGAAACGGGCATCTGCAGCATTAATTAAACCTTTATTTTCTTCAATAAATATATCTCCAGAGCGTTTATAATCTGTTATCGCTTTTTCATATTGATCCGTATTATAATAATAACTAGCTCTTTTTAATAATAAATGAGCTTCTGTAGTTGGATCTTTAAATAGAGGTAAATATTCCAACATTTTATCAGTATAGTATTTTGTGGAATCTAGTTGAGATGTATTCGTATAATATTGAATTAAAAAACGAGATTTATTAGCTAGTAAATCATATTCTTTTAAATCTTTGGCTATGGAAATATATTCTTTTAGAAATTTTACTTTTCTATCAGAGTTTTCATTGACTGTTTTTTTTGTCAGTTCATCTAGAATTTCAAATCGAGCTTTTTTATCTGTAGTATTTTGTAATTTTTGTGATAAGTCTTCTATTGAATTTTGCGAGAAAACTTGAGTGAAAAACACTAAAAAGAAGATTGATAATACAAATTGTTTGCTCGTTTTTAGATTGTTAAAATTCATCTTGAGGGTTATATATGATGTAAATAATATTAATGACTAAATTTAGAATAGTTTTTGATTTTGCTTTTGTAGTAAACTACAATAAGATTCCTAACTTAAAAATAGAAAACCTATTGAGAAAGTCAAAAAATGAATAGATGAACTTTAATTTTAAGTTAGGAAATAGTGAGAATAATATCAAAATAGGAATAAATTTTCAATTTTAATTTAAAGAGATTTAATATATTGATCTAGAGAGTCATTAGAATTAAGGTTTAGTTTCTTTTTTAATCGATATCGAGTAGATTTAATAGCATACAAGCTGGTCTTTCTCAAATTAGCAACTTCAGCTCTAGAAAGTCCAATTTTTATAAAGGAACATATTTCAATATCAGTTTTTGTTAATGTAGGATGTTGAGTTTTTAATGTTTTTAAAAACTCGTAATTTAAAGTCTCGATATTTTTTTTCAGTACTATAATTTTAGAGTCTCCTAATTTTTCAGCTTTTAAGTCTGCTATAATCCCCTTTAGTGTTACACCTTCTTCATTATGAGATAACTTTGCCAAATTGTCTGCTAGTTTTTCTTTAGTACGTAAATGAACCAGAGTTTCAGTTAAGAGATCATTCACTTCTTCCTTTTTTGTGGTAACTTCTGTATTTAAATTAGATATTTTTTCAGATAATTGAGCTTCTCTAATTTTATTTTTTTTCTGAGTTGTTAAATATAAACGGTACCCGTAATATAAAATACCAATACTTACAATAGTAATAATTATAAGTATAGCAATGTACAGTTGCTTTTTTGTTTTTTGGCCTTCAGCTTGCAATTCAATTCTTTTTTTCTCTTCAGTATGAATTATACTATCTTTAATTCGTTCTTTTTCGAAAGAATAAGCCATTTCTAACTCTGTAAATTTCTTCGCATTTTTTACAATATTAATCTCGTTCTGAATTTCATTATGTTTTTGTAAATCATCAAAAGCAAGGTCATATTTGCCCATGCTCTTATAAATATCACTTCTAATTTTATAAGCTATATCAAGTCGATTAGTCATTTTAATTTTAGTTGCTAAATCAATTGCTTCTCTGGTATGAAATAATGCTTTTTTGTGTTCTTTTAATCCAAAATATGTCCTAGCTAGATTAGTATTTGTAACTATGATAGATAAGTTTTTGCGAATACTTTTAGCATATGCTAAATAGTTTAATTGTAATGGAAGGGCTTCTTCATATCTTTTATGTTCAGAAAGCAAATAAGCTTTTTTTCCGTAAATGCCTTGTAAAATTTCTTCAGCCCCATGAAGCTTAGCGTAATAAATACCTTTATCAAAATAATAATAAGCAGAGTCTGTTTGATTAATTTTAGAATAACATCTTGCTATATTACCGTAATTTCTACCTACTAACTTGTAATTTTTATTTAATGTATTAATTGCAATTGCCTTTTTAAAATTCACAATGGATTTTTCACACTCACCCTTATATTTATAGAGCATTGCAATATTTCCATAGTTTATTCCAAGATTCAAAGAATCATTTGTTTCTATGATAATTTTTTGAGCTGCTAAATAGTCTTTTAATGCTCCTGAAAAATCTGAAGCTCTTCTTTTATATACTCCTGATTGAATTAGTAATATTTTTTTTTGGTATTTGTAATTGTACTTCGCATGTTTAAAAATCTCTCGAACTTGTTTGTGGTAAATAGGAAGTTGATTCGGGTCTCTGTTTTTTTGATAAGTTCCTAATTTTAAAAGGTAACTTACTTTTAATGAGTCGTTCTGAGCATTCTTGATATTGTTTTTATAATTAACAATGGTTGAATCTGAATCTTGAGAGAAAGTAACCAAGAAAGAAAAAAAGAGTAAAAAACAGATGATTTTCTGCATGTATTGAGGGAATAATTTAATGCTTCAAAATTAAATGAATTATACTAAAATAAAAAGTCTTGCTTGACAGCCATATTTTAGTAATTTTAATAATCAAGTTTGTAAGATCTATATAGGCGCAGAATTTAAAGAATAGATAGAAAAACTGTAGATAAAAATATGAAATAGTATGAAACAGAGTTTAACGTTCTATATGACACTTTGGGTAATAAAATTTAAGGGTATAAAGAAAAAGTTTAGTCAAGATCCTATAGATTTCATAGCAATTCGAAAAGAAGATGTTTTTCAACCTAAAGGATTGTTTTTTAAAAAACATATAACTCAGCAATTTCAAATAGCAAAGACTTTAATTACTGAAGTTAGTTGCAAAGGTAATCCGAAAAAACTACTTCTGTTTATCCATGGAGGTGCTTTTATTTCTGGACCAGCGCAACATCATTGGGATACGATTAAAACAATTGCAAAAAAGACTGATTACACTATTTGGATGTGTAATTATCCAAAAGCTCCAGAACATAAAATAGAAGAAATATCTAAAAATATAGATGCAGTTTATAGTAAGGCATTAGAGCAATTCACCTCTGATAATGTGATCTTAATTGGTGATTCAGTAGGAGGGACTTTAGCTATATCTCTAATACAACGATTAATTGTAGAAAAGAAACCATTACCTCTAAAAACAATATTGATTTCACCAGTTATGGATGCTTCAATGTCAAACATAGAAATTGATACATTAGATATTATAGATCCAATGTTATCTAAAACAGGCATTTTAAGTGCTAAAAAAATGTGTGCTGGTAGTATCTCATTACAAAATGAAATCATTTCTCCATTGTATGGAAGTTTTGAGGAATTTCCAGAAACGATTTTATTTTTATCAGAAAATGATATTATGTATCCTGATCAAAAATTAGCAGTTGAAAAATTCATACAAGCGGGTGTTCATCCTAAAGTAATTTTAGGAGAAAACATGCCACACATTTGGCCATTATTACCAGTTATGAAAGAAGCCAAAATTGCACTACATCAACTTATAAAACTACTAGTATGAACTTAAATCAAATCACAGTACCTTCATTAGATTTAACAAAGTCAATTCCTTTTTATGAAAAATTAGGATTGCGACTCATAGTTGAAGCATTACCACATTATGCTAGATTTGAATGTCCTGATGGTGATGCTACTTTTTCTATTCACCAAACTAAAGAATTACCTAAAGGAGATGGAGTTTATGTATATTTTGAATGTGAAAACCTTGATGAACAAGTTGAACAACTTAAAAAATCAGGGGTTAAGTTTGAGCAAGAACCCGTAGATCAAAGTTGGTTGTGGAGAGAAGCAAGATTAAAAGATCTAGATGGAAACCAAATTATATTATTCTATGGAGGAAAAAATAGAAAAGATCCACCATGGCGAGTAGATAAGTAAAATTTTTAATATTGAAATTTTCCATTGCTTGTCTTCAATCGACAACTATTCTAAATCTATAATCAAAATAGTTTTTTGAGGTAGGATATAGTTTGTCCTTTAACTAACCAAGAAACAGCAAAAGGAATTATAGCTATCGTTTCGAAGATGAATACATCATATTTTGTGAGTGAAAAAGTAGTATTGAATATAAATTCTATACTGAAGAATAGCAGTAATATCCCTGCTGCAATAAAAGTAATCAATCCAGAAGTACGATACAATTTATGATACGAAGTGTCACTGCCTCTAGTAAATTTATATCGAGACATCCAGCCCATACTGACAATAAATATACCTGCACTTACTAAATGAATAGTATTTGATGTGGGATCATCATGTCCTAATAAAGGAAAATTGTCAATGCCGCATAAACTGTCTATAAAATCACTTTCACTTCCAGCGCATCGTGTAGGTATAAATACAACAAGCAATGCAGCTAATCCACCAATATTAGTAATAAGATCATCACTTAACTTCTCTGTAGCTTTATCAATCTTGTAGCCTTTATAAGAAATTAAAAATAAAGCAAAACAGGAAAGAATAATAATGAATACAATAGAAGGTAGAGGTTTATAATAGTAATGACTAATTGAAGATAAAAGCTCTTTTCCAGTTAGAGGTAAAAGAATTGGGAGTAATAAACCTAAAATACCAATAAGCTTTCTAATTCTATAATCCGAGTGTTGTAATTCTTGTTTTTTCATTTGAAAAAAATGTTTAAGACGAATTCGAGTTAAGTTTTTTTGAAGTACTGTTCTAGTAAGATCAATTCACTACAGTTTTACTTAAAGATAAATCAGGGTTATATACTGTAATGATTTATAAATTTCTTATATCGAAATCACGTTATTAGAGATAATAAATAACAAAGGGATTATGATTACCTTAATTTAATACTTTTTTATGAAAATAAAAAACGAGTTAACTTCCTGTGGGTTTAACATTTTGTGCGTATTAAAAATTGACAGTATTTTATTTTAAATATAAAATATGCATATAAATTTTTACCATAATGTTTTACCCTGTTTTCAGGGGTGTTTTTATGATTTTACCTTTCTAGTTTTGTACCAAGTTTTAAAGCGTAACTAATTCTTAGAATCAACCTACTTGTGAGTGGTTTGATATAAACACGCAGCGAAAATTATAACTATATAAAAAGGTGAAATCTAAAAAGAATTATTACTAAACAGTGTATGAATATGAAAAAGCTATCATTGTTTTTAACCAATGCTAATCATATTAATTTTCGTTCTCAACTTATCAATATTGTTCTTATTATAGGAGTTTTAGCTAGTTTAACATCTGCGATTATAAACGTAATTGCGGATGTAGATATTGAAGTACATATTTTAAACATATTAGTTGGATTGGTATACAGTATTTGTTATTACCATGCTCGTTTTAAAAACAGATACGAGCAAGTTTCAATTGTAATTGTTGTATTTACAATAGGGATTATTGATGTTCTTTGGTTTCAATCTGGTGGACTTAAGGGAGCGATGTTATTATATGTACTTGTTAGTACAGCTAGCTTTATCATTTTTATTGAAAAAAAGTATTTACGGTTTTTTATAGCTTTTGCTTTAATAAATACAATTAGTTTACTTCTTCTAGAACGATTTACAACCTGGGTTACCCCTTATTCTAGTGATTCTATACGATTTTTAGATGTTTCTTTAAGTTTTGTTATTGTATTATGCTTATTTGTACTACTCATTCGTTGGTTAGTAAATCAATATGAATTCCAAAGAAAAAGATCAGAAGAAAAAACAGAACGAATTGAATTTCTTCTAAAAGAATTAAATCACAGAGTAAAAAATAACTTACAGTTGATTTCAAGTTTAATCGGATTACAAGTGAGTAGATTAGAAGATCAAACAGCTATAGATGCTTTGAATACAGGAAAAGACAGGATTATGGCCATGGGGAAAATTCATACATTATTGTACCAAAATAATTCTAATGAAACTATTAATTTTCAAAAATATCTCGAAGATATTGTCTCTGGATTAATCTTTAAATACACTAGCGAAACTGAAATTGATTATGAATTAATTATTGAAGAAAAACAGTTAAGCTCAAATGAAGCGTTATATCTTGGTTTAATTATTAATGAAGCTATAACCAATGCAATGAAGTATGCTTTTGAAGGAATTAAAGACCCTAAAATTTTTATTGATTTTCGATCAAATGCATATCAAATAAAAAAACTTACAATTCGTGATAATGGAGTTGGTATTATTGATTCACAAAAGAATTATAAAGGTTTAGGTTCAAAAATTATAGCACTTTTAACAGAACAAATAAACGGGAAATTAGAAATACAAAGTGAAAACGGAGTGATGTATCAATTAACCTATAGTTATGAAAATTAATTTATATGAATAAGATTCAAAGTATGACTACATTTATTGTTGAAGATCAACTCATAGTATCGGAAGAAATTAAGGAGGTTATGGAAGACCTTGAATACAAAGTTATCGGTTCTTCCAAAAGCTGGAAAATAGCCTTTAAAGAAATCAACCACTTAAGACCAGATATTTTATTGTTAGATATTATGCTTAATGATGAAAAAGATGGTATTGCTTTAGCTAAAGAAATACGTAAAATCTACACCCCATATATTTTCTTTCTTACGGCTTATGCTGATAAAAAGACAATTAAAAGAGCTCAAGAAGTGCAACCCAATGGATATATAGTAAAACCTATACATCAAAAATCATTATTTGCAGCACTAGAAATGGGAATTGATTCAGAAAATCTTAATGCTGATATTAATGAAGCTAAAAATCTTTTTTCAGCAAGAGAAATTGAGGTTATCAATTACATTTCTAAAGGGTTAACAGAAGATCAAATTGGAGAAAAGTTATTCATTTCTAATCATACTGTTAAGAGTCATAAAAAAAATATTTTTAAAAAATCAAATGTGTCGAGTGTAGTTGAATTAACAGTTTTCGCTTTTAAAAACCAATTGATTTAACGTAAATCTCAAGTATACTTTTCTGAAAATTCTATTGATTTTACAGGAGATTGAGTTTATCGAAATCAAAAGTAAAATTGTACTAAGCGATAGTCGAAGCGCAAAATTATTTTTCATTGTATTACAAATAACTTCACTCGTAGTAACAGCTTTAACTTAAAACAAAGTTCACATTAATTCAATTCAATAAAAAAAGCTACATAAAACCCCCTAATCGGGTTATTGACGTAAGAGTTTTCTTTCAATAAAATTGCACCCTAAATTTAATTTTAAAAAAATGAAAAGAAATCTACTAACTCTTATTACACTCACCATCTGTTTTATCGGATTTGCTCAAACCTTTACGGTTAATAATATAGAATATGACGTTCTTTGCTGTAGCAATAATGAAGTAAAAATAACAGCTAATACTAATACAGGAGATATAGTAATACCAACACAGGTTGTGAACAATGGAAGAGCTTATAAAGTTACGATAATTGGAGATGATGCTTTTAAAAATAATCAATTAACCAGTGTAACTATTCCAACTAGTATTATCAGTATTGGAAATAGTGCTTTTAGCAATAACGAATTAACCAACGTAACCATCCCAAATAGTGTTACATATATTGGAGTTAGTGCTTTTGATAACAATAAATTAACCAATGTAATCATCTCAAATAGTCTTACAATTATTAGAGAGTCTGCCTTTAGAGATAATGAATTAACTAACGTGATCATTCCAAATGGTGTCACTGATATTCGACATAATGCATTTAGAAATAATAAATTAACTAGTGTAACTATTCCAAATAGTGTTATTAATATTCGAAAAAGAGTATTTAAAGATAATAAATTAATCAATGTAACTATTCCAAATAGTGTTACAACTATTGGAGAATCTGCTTTTGAAAATAATGCATTAACCAGTGTAATTATAGGTAATGGTGTTACAACTATTGGAAAATCTGCTTTTCAAATAAATGAATTAACTAATGTGATCATTCCAAATGGCGTTACTGATATAGAGGATAGTGTTTTCAAACGAAACCAATTAATTAGTGTGACCATTCCAAATACGATAAAAACTATTGGAAATGAGTCTTTTGCAGATAATCAGTTACAAGTTTTAACTATTCCTAATAGTGTTACAACTATTGGGGAATCTGCTTTTTTTAAAAATCAATTAATTAATGTTAGTATTCCTAATAGTGTTATATCTATTGGAAATCAATCTTTTAGAGATAATAGATTAACTGATATCATTATTCCTAATAGTGTTACAACTATCGGAAATATTGTTTTTTATAATAATCAATTAACTAGTGTCATTATTCCAAATAGTGTTACAAGTATTGGGGGTGCAGCTTTTGAGTTAAATCAGTTAACCGATATAACTATTCCAAATAGCGTTACAACTATTGGGGTATCTGCTTTTGCACGTAATCAATTAGCTAATATCACTATTCCTAATAGTGTTACAACTATTGGGATAGCTGCTTTTAGAGATAATAAATTAACTGATATCACTATTCCTAATAGTATTACAACAATTGGTAATCGTGCTTTTGAGTTAAATCAATTAACTAGTGTAACCATCGGGAATAGTATTACCAATATTGAAGAGGATGTTTTTGCTAATAATAAACTAACTAGTGTCACTATTCCAAATAGTGTTACTGCTATTGGTGAACGTGCTTTTCATAATAATCTATTAGAAAGAGTAACCATCCCTGAAGGTATTACAAGTATTGGAAGAGGAGCTTTTTCTTTTAACCCTATATCCAATTTTACAACAAAAGCTAAAACTCCACCAGTAATAACAAACAACATATTAATAGATGTTTTTTCTAACCGTAGCAGTATTAACTTGGAGATTCCTGCAGGAACAACAACTGCATATATAACTGCTGGTTGGACTGGGTTTAAATCTCTAACTGAATTTACAATTTGGTCTGGTTCTAATGGAACAGGTTGGACAGATACTGGAAACTGGAATGAAAACTTAATCGCCTCAACTTCACAAAATGTTGTTATCCCTAATGTTGTTAATTTTCCAGTTATTAGTTCAGGAGTTACTGCAGAAATGAATGATTTGTCAATTGAAGAATTCTCTTCATTTTCTATAGAAGATAACGGAGCAGCTATTGTTAATGGCGATTTAAATAGTGCGGAAACAATTACTATTAACTCTTCTGCAACTACAAGTGGAACTTTTATAGTAAAAGGAACGGCTAACGGAACAGTTAGTTTTGAAAAATCAGGTTTATTAGCAAACGAATGGAATTTAATCACCGTACCCGTTTCTGGACAAAGCATTAAAGATTTTGTAGAAAATACAGCAAATGAGATTCGAGTAAATACAACAGTTACACCTAATAGATATGCTGTTGCTTATTATGATGACAGCAAAGCTGAAGGATCTAAATGGGTATATTATACAACTGATGATTTAGCTTCCAACATCATTTCTTTTGAGAAAGGAAGAAGTTATATTATTTCTAGAGCTACTGATGGGAGTATTGGTTTTTCAGGAAGTTTAGAAACTAATGATGTTATCGTAAATGTAAATGCAGATCAATGGAATGCAATCGGAAGTCCGTATACTGCTTATTTACCAATAAATGCTAATTCAAACAATAACTTTATTCAAGAAAACTTAAGTAAACTAGATCCCCTTTATCAAAGTGTTTATACCTGGGATGCAAATCAGAACAAATATGTGACTACATCGTTGCTAGATACTGATACTTCATTAAATGTAGGTCAAGGTTTCATGGTTAAAACAAACACAGGTGTTTCATCAATTACATTTAAAGAAAGTCATCGTTTAGCAAATGCTACAGGATCTACAACTTTCTCGAGAAGTCGTAACCATCGTTCTAATATACACGTAATGGCAACTCAAGATGGTGTTCAGGTTACTACGAAAATTAATTATATCAGTAACACTACAAAAGGTTTAGATGCTGGTTATGATATTGGAAATTTTAAAGGAGCTTCTTTTGATGTATTTACCCATTTAGTTGAAGGTACTGAAAATACAGATTTCACCATTCAATCGTTACCAGATTCAGATTACGAAACCATGGTAATTCCTATCGGATTACAATCTGAAGCAGGGCAAGAAATTAGTTTATCTGTACAAACAGATAATATTCCTGCTAATCTTACAGTATATTTAGAAGATTCAGCAACTAGAAAATTTATCAATTTAACTAAAGAAAAGTCATACACATTTACAACAACAAGTACATTAGAAGGAATAGGAAGATTTTATCTACACACTACTTCTAAAGTTTTACATTTTGAAGATAGAAATGCCTTAAGACAAGACGTGAAAATATTAAAATCTGGTAAGCAAGAAATTACTATTCAAGGTTTAGCTAGTGATAAACAAGTTACTGTAAGTTTATATTCTGTCTTAGGAAATGAAGTGTATAAAAAAGTAGCTGTTTCTCAAGGAATGTTAACAATAGAACCGAATCTTTTAGATACTGGAGTTTACATTGTAAAAGTAGAGAGCTTACAAGGAACAAAAACAAAAAAAGTAATATTTAAGTAGTTAATATAGAAGTATGAAAACATCGAAAAATATAAATAGAAAAGAAGCTTTAGAAAAAATAGGAAAATATGGAAAGTACACAGCATTAACAGCATTGGGAACCTATCTTATTTTAAACCCTAAAAAAGCACAAGCTGCTAGTCCAGAACCACCAGGAAGTGGATTTTAATACTATATACAACTAACTAAAAAAGCGAGATAGAAAATATAATCTATCTCGCTTTTTATTTTTCAACTTCATTTTTAATAAAAAAAACTACATAAAACCCCCTAATCGGGTTATTGACGCAAAATGTTTCTTTCAGTAAAATTGTTCTCCAAATCTATTTTAAAAAATGAAAAGAAAACTACTTGTAATCTTTACTTTACTGATAACTTTTGTTGGATTCTCTCAAGTCTTTACAGTTAATAATATAGAATATGAAGTTATTTCAGGTAGTAGTAAGGAAGTCGTAATAACAGCTAACACGAATAAAGGGAACGTAATAATACCAGTACAGGTTGAACATAGTGGAGTAGTGTATACCGTAACAAGTATTGGAAATGGTGCTTTTTATTTTGATGAGCTTACTGGTATAACTATCCCAAATAGTATTGTAAGTATCGGAGATTTTGCTTTTAGTCGTAATAAATTAACTAGTATACTTATTCCTGATAGTGTTACTAGTATAGGAGAAAGCGCTTTTGCAAATAATCAATTAAGTAGTGTAAGTATTCCAAATAATGTTACTACTATTGAAAACAGTACTTTTTTAAACAACCAATTAACTAGTATAAGTATTTTAAATAGTGTTACTAGTATAGGTAATTATGCTTTTACAGGTAATCAGTTAACTAGTTTAATAATTCCGGATAGTGTCACAAGTATAGGTGATGCAGCTTTTGATGATAATAAATTACAAACAGTAACAATACCGGAAAGTGTTACCCATATAGGAAGTTATGCATTTGTACATAATATATTGACAAGTATAACTATTTCTGAAGGAGTCACTAGTATTGGAGAGGGAGCATTTAAAGGTAGTTTGCTAACGGATATAACTATTCCAAGTAGTGTTGTTACTATTGGAGATGCTGCTTTTTCAGGTAATAAATTAACTAATGTAATTATTTCCGAAGGTGTAACTAGTATTGGAGTAGGTGCTTTTTATTTTAATCAATTAACTAGTATAACCATTCCTGATAGTGTTGCACATATTGGAGGTGAAGCTTTTGCAAGTAATCCTCTAACCAAGGTTATAGCACTAGGAGATACTCCAGCGATAACAAATGGGAGTATGTCAGGAGGTCTAGCTGATACTATTTTTTCAAATCGTCCTACTATTGACTTAGTTATTCCTGAAGGTACAAAAGCTGCATATACAGCTGTAGGATGGATAAATTTTAAATCTGTAACTGAAGGGTTTTCTCTAATTTTTGTAGTTAATAATATACAATATGAAGTGATCTCTGGTACTACTAATGTCATAATAAAAGACAACACCAATACAGGAGATCTCGTTATCTCTACTCAAGTTGAAAATAGTGGAATAACGTATACTGTTACTGGTATTGGAGAAAAAGCTTTTGAAAATGATGGGTTAACTAGTGTAAACATTCCAGATAGTGTTATCAGTATTGGAAATGCTGCTTTTAGAGGTAATAAATTAACTAGTATAACCATACCAGACGGTGTTACTAATATTGGAGACGCTGCTTTTAGAAGTAATCAATTAATCAGTGTAAATATACCAGATGGTGTTACAAGTATTAGTAAAAGAACTTTCTTTAATAATAAATTAACTAACATAACAATACCCAGTAATGTAGTCAGTATAGAAAGTTCTGCTTTTGAAGCTAATGAATTGATTAGTGTAATTATTCCAAGTAGTATTACCAACATTGGAATTGCAGCTTTTGCACAAAATGAATTAACAAGTATAAATATTCCGAATAGTATTACCAATATTACAAGTTTTATTTTTAGCCGTAATCAATTAAAAAGTATAACTATTCCTGATAGTGTTACTAGTATTGGGGATGATGCCTTTAGTCATAATCAATTAACTGAAGTTGACATTCCACATGGTGTTATCAGTATTGGAAATGCTGCTTTTGAGGCTAATAAATTGACTAATGTAACTCTTCCAAACAGTATAGTCAGCATTGGTGATGCTGTTTTTGTAGATAATGAATTGAAGAGTGTAGATATTCCTGATAGTGTTGTCAGTATTGGAGATGTAGCTTTTAAAAGTAACCAGTTAACGAATGTTAGCATACCAAATAGTGTAACGAGTATCGGAATAGCAGCATTCAGAGGCAATCAGTTAACGACTATAGTCATTCCTAATAAAATAACGAGTATTGAAGGTTCAACTTTTAGAGATAATCAATTAGTGAATATATCTATTCCTGACAGTGTAACAAGCATTAAACAAAGTGCTTTTGAGGAAAACAAATTAACTAATGTGGAGATTCCAGATAGTGTTAGAGATATTGGTTTTTTTGCTTTTCAAAACAATCTATTAGAAACGATAACCATTCCTAGTAATGTTGAAATCATTGGAAATTTTGCTTTTAGAGATAATCTATTAACTAATGTAATTATTTCCGAAGGTGTAACTAGTATTGGAGTAGGTGCTTTTTATTTTAATCAATTAACTAGTATAACCATTCCTGATAGTGTTGCACATATTGGAAGTGAAGCTTTTGCAAGTAATCCTCTAACTAAGGTTATAGCTCTAGGAGATACTCCAGCAATAACAAATGGGAGTATATCAGGAGGTTTAGCTGATACTGTTTTTTCTGACCGTCTTACCATTGATTTGGTAATTCCTGCTGGAACAACAGCTGTATATACTGCTGCAGATTGGGGAAACTTTAAAACGATTGCTGAAGATGCTACATTAAGTGTTGTAGATTTCAATTTAAACACTTCTGTCTATGTATTTACACAACAAAATAAATTAAAAATAGTATACCCCAGCACACTTCAATTTGAAAACTATAAAATTTATAACATGTCAGGAGCTATTGCGTTGAGTGGAATAAAACAGGATGTGATTATAGATATTTTGTCTAAAGGATTATATATTGTTGAATTGGAATTCGATAAAGGTAAAGTACGTAAAAGATTTATTAAGTAGATATAAAATTAGTGTTAATAGAAGTGTGTTTAGAGATCTATTTTAAGTAGTAAAATTTAACAGTAAAACCCCCTGTTTAGGGGGTTGATGTCAGTGACAACTTTTAGTAAAATTGCGGTGTAAATCTAACTTTGAAAAAAATGAAAAACAAAAGAATTCTAACAGCTTTAATCGTCTCTTTTTTTACTGTATTTTTTAACAGTTGTAGTAATGAGGAAGACACGACGACTTCAAGTACAATTAACTTAGAAGAAGCAAAATTGACTGGATTTCCTTTATTAGGAATTACACCAGTTTCTATAGAAATCGTTCAACCGACAATTGAAAATAATACGGAAACTGAATATGGTAAAATAAACATTGTTATATCTGATCCTAGCTTTTTATCGAATATAAAAGCAGATATTACTTCAAATGAATTAAATCTAAGTAAGTTTGATGTTATTCCTGGTGGTAATACAGCTCTTTCTTACGAATCACAAAGTCATACACATGCCATTGTAAATGTATTGGATAAAAGCGAAGAGTTATTACATTATATAGTAACTATTGAAGCAGAAGCGCCTCCAACTCCATCAACATTAACGATCACAGATTTTAAGTTTGAGGCAAGCAAAAATTCACAATTATCAGAAGATGTAATTGTTGAAAAAACATTTACAGATCCTAATAACCCGAATAAACAAACCATATATTTATTTGTGCCAGAAGGTACAGATTTTTCTGACTTAACTCCAACGGCTACATTTGATGCAGAAAAAGTGTATTACACACAAGATACTTCTACTCCTATAGTAGATGTAGATACACCTTTTCCGTCTACTGAAACTAGTTTTGATTTTGCATATCCAAAAAGTTTCATCATTGTTTTAAAAGACGATATAAATAATAGAATAAAATGGGTAGACGTTTTTGTAGACATAAAAAACCCCGTTCAATTAGAAAATACTGATGTTAGTCCTCCAGATGTTGGTCAAAGCACTACTACCAAGACTCTTCTTGGCGTTACCAAATGGAAAAATGTTGGAAATCATCCAGTAGAATATCAAGCACCAAATACATATGAAAATAAAATACCTGATACATCAACGAATTTCATTACGGCTCAGAGAATGTTTCCTGCATTTGGTTTGAAACCAGGTGAAAATGCTGATATACATTTGCAGATAGCTGCCAATTTACCTGATATGGAATATAAAACGACAGCTGTTTTTTATTCAAAATTTGTAGACGAGGCAATAATAATTGATGATATTCAAGAGCCTGCGAAATTGAATATAACAGTTAAGATTATAGATTAAATTGAAAGTTAATTAGTAGAGGAGCAGAGGAGTTATAATTAAGAGTGAGTATACTTTATGCTATATCTAACAAAAATAATATACCTCTGCTCATTTTTTAAAAACATATTAAGTACCCATGCTATGAAGAGTAGAAAATTATAGTAGGTGATTAATAATTAAAAAAATAAAAAACGTATTATGAAAAAGATATCAATCAATAGCCCATGGCTAGTGTTATTACCTGTTATAGGTGTGTTTTTCTTTGTAGTATTTCCAGAATTACAAAAGATTGCGATAAACTTTGATAAACAAATCGCTGAACATGAAGCAAACGTTCAAAAATTAGAATCGTTAAAAGAAATTGTTTCTCCCAGTGTAACTATCAAAAATGAAATTAAAAATTTAGAATTTTTGGTTAGTGCACACGGATCAGCAATAGCAAGAAGGAAATACAGTTATTATAAGCATGGAGGTACTGTGATTATAGTGTTATGCATTTTAGTAGTTCTTTTTGGCTCTAGTTATATCATAAAACGAAAAAAAACATCTCCAAATAACAAACAAGTAAACTTTACTTTTTCAAATCCTAATACAGATAATATTGGACAACAAATTTCTTGGGGAGCTGTAAAAAATTCAGGAAGTAACTTTGCGACCCGATTCCTTAAAAAAGTCAGTTTTGGATATAAAATAGTGTCAAGTAATTATATGAAATATATTGCTTGGGGATTTATCATTGTAGGAATAAATCCAGTAATATGGTCGTTTGCTGAAGCTATTCAGCTTAACCAAGAAACTATTGGTTTTAGTAAAGCAGGGAACTTATTTTTTACGTCAGGAGGAGCTATAATGCTACCAGGCTTATTTCTATTATTCAAATCTACATCCACTAAAGTTAGTATTTATAAAAATGAACAAACAATTCATGTAGAAGGAAAGGTGTTGAAATTTAAAGATTTACATGCATTACAACTCATACAGAAATTTGTACAAGGAAACAGAGGAGGCGGCTACACTTGTTATGAACTTATTTTGGTTACAAAACAAGCCAAGCGTTATAGTTTATTAAACCATGGCGATAAAACTTTCATCTTAAGTGATATGGTAAAAATTAGCCAAATATTAAATCTTCCTGTTTGGAATAGCGGTGTAGTTTAATTACGTCGCTTCTGATTTTAGAAGAAATAGTTTATTATATCCTACTGATGAATTTAGTTACAATTAAAAAGAAATACGAAATAAAAAGTTAGGAGTAATGCCTAATCCCACTATAGTCTGTTGTGTAATTTCATTTTGAGAAGCATTGTCCTCTATATCAAAAAAACGATCAAGTTCATTCCTACGATTGTAAATGTTTAAAAGAGAAACACCAACACGAGAGTCTATTGATTTAGAGCGTCCAATTTTAAAATCATAGGTAATACTTGTGTCTAATTTATGATATGTTGGTAATCTATTGTTATTTAAACTTTCAAATTCTAACAAATTTTCAATTTCGTTGTCATCATTTGTAAAAGAGTTTATATCGTCAGGTTTAGAAAAAGGCTTACCTGTAGCTAAGTACCACCCTAAAGAGAACTGTAATTTTCGAAGTTTATAAGAGCCAGCAAAAGTAATTACATGACGTTGATCAAAATTGCCGGGAAATGTAGCTGACTGTAGGTTTTCAAAACTAAAATCGGTTTTACTTAAAGAATAGCTTACCCAACTTCTAAATCGGTTGATTCTTTTCTTAATTAATACATCTAATCCATACGTTTCACTATTTCCAGACGTATAATTATCTTGAACAGATGAAGAACTAAATCCTCTAGTAAATGATGTCAATCCTTTATTTTGTTTGTAATAACTTTCAATATCAATTTTCCATCCATTTTTATTGAAATTATATCCAGCATTCAATTGATAATTCCTTAAGATTGGAATATCATCATTGTCAGTCAACGTCCAAATATTATTGTCTAAACCAAGCTCATTAAATTCAAAAGTAACCAACTGACTTAAGGTTTGATTTTTTACTTCTACAGAAAAATTAATCTTATTGAAATCATTGAGTTGGTATCCAACATATAATCGAGGTTCTAAATAGGGCTTGTTTATTATGGAATAGAAGTTAGCTCTTACTCCCGCTCTTAAGTTCCATAGTTTTGATTCTAATGCATACTCTGAAAAAATACTCGTAGTTTTTAGTGTGTTGTTTTCTGATTCATTTTCTGAAGAATCTTGAGGGAAATTAATATTGAAGTTGACTTTATGATCAGAAAAATCAGCGCCCAATGTTACATTAGATTTTTGATTGATGTGATACTGAGTTTGTACTAAAGCACCAAAATCGTGTATTGTGTTGATTTTATTATAACTATCATCTCCATTATTAAAAATAGTTAAGTTATAATCCGAGTTATAATCAGAATATTGAAGAGTACTAGCGATTTTCCACTGCTCATTCAATGTATTTTCATAAGTTAAACTAAAACCGTTGTTTTTAAGATTTAACTTGTCATTTGAACCTTCATTTTCAAGATCAACACTGGTGTAGTCTAAAGTATTATTCACAAACAAACTACTAAAACTTATTTTTTGACGATCAGAAATTTTCCACAATAGTTTCGCATTAATATCAGTAAAATAAAAGAGATCTTTCAAAACTCTTAGATCTTCTTCTTGTACTAAGACATTGTTCTGTTCAATTTTTGTGTTTTGAAACACTTTGTCTTTTAATTTTGAATAGGTAGGCGAATCAAAAACATCAGTTAAAGCACGTCTAGCAGAAAATAATACACCTAACTTATCATTAATCAAAGGCACTTTAAGAAAAGCGTCTGCTGTGGTTAAATTAGCGCCAATTCCTACATTGGTCGTTTGCAAAATATTGTCTGCTGAATACATGTCAATTACACCAGATATATGTTCACTATATTTAACACTAGTTCCGCTTTTGTATACCTGTACACGATCTGTTATATTAGGATTAAAAGCAGAGATCATACCAAATAAATGACCTTGATGATACATTTTAATACCATCCCAAAGCACTAGATTTTGATCTGGTGTATTTCCTCTAATATGAATATTTGTTGCAGACTCGGTAGGACTAGAAATTCCAGGAACTAATTGTAAGCTTTGTAATACATCTGCTTCCGTTAAACCTGGTAAAACGCCTTGCTTTTTAGGGTTCAAGGTAATGGAGCCATCATTTTGATTTTGATCAAACCCAAAAGTTAAGTACTCCGATGTTACCGTAACTTCATCTAAATCTTCATAATAAAGTACATCTTTTTCGAGAGTTACTATGATATTTTTAGGATCTATAAATTCAAAATTAATGAGACATTGTTGTTGTATTTCTTCTAAGATACGACTCAAGTCACTGGTACCTGTGTAGCTGAAGTTTTTTTCTCGTAATACACTATTATTATACGAGAAGCGGACATCAAACTGGTTTTCTAATTGTTGTAAAACAGTTTGTATGGATTGATTTTCAAACCTAACTTTTTGCTGCCCTTTTACTTGAAGTGATATTGATACTATAAAAATGATAAAAAGAAATCTCATTAATAGTTTTGTATTACTACATTTTTATTTTTGTCTAAGTTATAAGGAATCCCCATAGCTGTGAATACTGTTTTTAATGCAGTATCTAAATTAGTATGTGAAAATCGTCCTGTAAAATAAGCTTGCTTTAAGTTTTGTTTCCCAGAAATTGTAATGTTGTATTGACGTTCAATTTCTTGTACAACTTCAAAAATTGAAACGTTATAAAATGAACTTTGGTCAGATAGCCACTCAGGAGTAGTATGCTGAATAGTATAATTTTCTGTCTGATCTTTCTGTAAACTAAAAGCTTTTCCTTTTGTTAAAATAATAGGTTCATTATTAGTTGTTATTACTTTAACTTTACCATGATAACACATCACATTAAAATAATTGTCACGAGCATTTACGGTAAATGATGTACCCAATACAGTAACTTTACCATAAGTTGTATTTACAGTAAAGGTTTGTCCTTTTTTTACGTTAAAATACGCTTCTCCTTGTAAAGATAATTCTCGGTTTTTCTTCCAGTTTAACGCTGCAAATTCAATATTTGAAGCGGAGTTAAGCGTTACTTCTGATCCGTCTGGTAATTCAAATTGTAATTGTTCAGCTAGTTGTGTGCTATAGTTTTTAGTATTGAAAAAAGTATAGATACCTAAGCAAAGTACCAGACTAGCGGCAATACCAATAGCCCAATATGGGATTAATCTTTTTACTTTTTTTTGCTCTTGTGAATCAATCTTGTGAAAAGTAGCATTTAAATTTGCTTCAACATCATAATCAGGAAGTTCAGCATGTTCAAGAGCTTTGGTTATTTCAAGGTACTCCTGATATTCTGAAGACGACTCAAATTCTTTTAACTCACTATCAGATAATTCACCTGAGAGCCATTTAGCGAGAAAAGTAGTATCGTTATTTTGTTTCATATAATCAGTTGTGTTACAAAAGTATAACCTGTTACAGGTAAAAAACCCTGTTAAATTTTATAATTTTTAATTTCTTTTCGCATCGTAACTAAGGCGGAATGCATTCTCATTTCTACAGTTTTAACAGCTATTCCTAGTAATTCTGCGATTTCTCTATACTTCTTTTTTTCAATTCTGTTCAATAAAAAAACTTCACGTTCTTTAGGTTTAAGTCGATTTATGGCGTTATCTAACTTTTGTTGAAATTCTTTTTGTTGCAATTGAAATTCAGGATCTTCAATATTTACCTTATCCCTTTGTATGTCTCTATATTTTAGAACCACTTTTTGATGTTCATATTCGTTAAAAAAAGCATTTTTAGTAATGGTAAATAAATACGATTTCACTTTTTGGACAGGTACTTTAGCACAATTTTTCCAAAGTTTTATAAATGCGTCTTGAGTAAGGTCTTCAGCCTGAGATAAATTACCACATTTCATATAAATGAAATTTCGAATAGTTTTAGAATGTTCTCTAAAAATAGTTTCAAAAACAGCTTTTTCGCAAACAGAATTCTTGATAGGGTTCATTAGAAACAAATATAAAAAATACAGGGTATTTTTTTGGCTTCCTGTTATGAATAGGAAAACCATAAATGTGAGTCATATGAATAAGAGTTTTAAAATTGTAGTATTAGCCGTATTGGTAGTAGCTATAGTATCAATGTCTTTTAAGATAATCCCTTTTAGTAAATCGCTCGATCGCTTTATGCCAAGTAAAGTTTACGAAGTAGATTATAATTTTTTTATGAAAGGAGGTGATAAAGAAATGTTTATTAAAACATATGTACCCCAAGATAATGAACGACAGAAAATTCTAAGGAAGCATACGGTAGCAGACAAAGTAAACTTTAAAATAGAAAATGAAAAAGAAAACAAAAGAGCAATTTGGAAACTGACAAAGGGAAGTAATATTAACAATATTAATTATAGTTTTACCTTTAAAGGTAAAGCAATACAGTATAATATTGCAGATAATTTACCGATAACAAAAAGCTTTTCAAGTCAATTTTTAAACGAAGAGAAGTATATAGAAGTTCATCATTCAAAAATAGATTCTTTGGCAAAATCTCTTGCTTTAGGTAAAACGAATTTAAAAAGTGTATTAACCAGTCTTTATAATTTTGTGTATCATATACCTTCTGCACCAATACGAGATGTAACTAGCGCCGTAACTGCTTTTGAGCAAAATCAAGCTTCCTGTAATGGAAAAGCTCGTTTGTTTGTGGCATTATGTAGGAATAGAGGAATACCAGCTAAATTAAAAGGTGGATTAATATTAGAGAACACAAAAAAGAGAATTTCTCATTTATGGGCAGAAGTATTAGTGAATGATAAATGGATTCCTTTTGACGTACTTAACGGACATTTTGCATATTTACCTTCTAACTACTTAGAAATTTACTCAGGAGATCATTTTTTAATTACACATACTCCTAATGTTTTATTTGATTATAGTTATGAAATCAAAAACATAAGCTTTGTTCCTTTTATTAATGTAACAGCTAAAAAAAGTATCATTAATCACCCTGTATCGTTAGTGAAGCTTTTACAAAGTAAAATAATGCCCAAAAGTGTATTAAATTTTTTAGTTCTTTTGCCTTTAGGAGGCTTACTTATAGCATTAATAAAAAATGTAATTGGCTTAAAAACCTATGGTGTTTTTTTACCAATTTTAATTGCTTTTGCATTAACATATACAGGGTACTTTACTGGAGTTTTTCTCTTCATGTTAATTACACTTTTAGTGACAATAATTTCAATTCCTCTCAATAATTGGGGATTGTTGTATGCACCAAAAATGGTGGTTATACTTTCATGTACCGTAGTTTCAATGTTGATAGCAATTTTAGTAGGTATACAATACAAAATTACTTGGTTAACATCTTTCTCTTTTTTTCCTGTGATTATAGTTTCCATTATGGCTGAGCGTTTTGCAAGAGCTATAGAGGAAGATGGATATCAAAAAGCAATCAATACAATAGTACAAACACTGTTAACCACAACATTGTGTTATGTTGTGTTTTCTTCAGTAGTAATCCATAGCATGTTGTTAATTTTTCCAGAGCTCTTGTTGATTATGATAGTTATGTCTCTAATGCTAGGAAAATGGATTGGTTTAAGAGTTTTTGAATACTCAAGATTTAGTACAATACTATAAAAGAAATTTACATATGATAGTTATAAAGTTTAAAGACTGGTTGAGAAGAAGTTTTACCAATGATTTTGACGTATTGGGAATTAACGAACGTAATGTCTCTTTGATATATACCAACAACAAACGAAAATACTACAAGTTTGCAGATGATAAAGTTCTCGCAAAAAAAAAACTGGATACTCATAATATTCCTAATGCTACAACTTATGCGGTTGTTGAATTAATGGGAGATATTCAAAAAACATGGAAGAAAATAAAACATCATCAAGCAATGGCAATAAAACCAGCCAATGGAAGTGGAGGAGGAGGTATAAAAATTTTAAAAAAGAATGCTTTAGGAGCATGGATGAGTAGTGGAAAACAAATTTCTGAAAAGGAAATTTTTTTACACATGGGATCGATAATTATGGGAAGATATTCGTTAGGGTCAAATGATCGAGTTTTAATTGAAGAATGCATAACCCCGCATCGTTTCTTTGCTGAAATTTATCCTGCTGGAGTTCCAGATTTTAGAGTGATTTTACTTAAAGGAAAACCCATAATGTCAATGTTAAGGGTACCAACAGATCGTTCAGATGGTAAAGCGAACTTACATCAAGGAGGGTTAGGAATTGGTGTTGATATGGAGCAAGGAAAATTAACTCATGCTTATGATGGGAAAGCGTATTATGATGTACATCCTGATAATTCCAAGCCTATTAAAGGGAAAGATATTCCTTATTGGAAAGAGATTTTAGAGATATCGATAAAAGTAGCCGAGTGTTTCCCTTTACATTATATAGGGGTAGATATAGTAATAGATAAGGTTCAAGGTCCTTTAATAATGGAAGTAAATGTTAGGCCAGGATTAGGAATTCAAATGGCTAATAAAAATGGAATGAAAAAAATACTAAAAAAAGTACAGGGTTTTATGGAGTGATCCTGTTATCCTAGTAAAACAATTATATATGAAGTACCAAAAATCTCCATTTCCGTATCTAGCAATTTTATTTGTTATCATGGCAGTATCAGTATGTTTAAAATTAACGGTTGATCAAAAAATGAAACAGCCTATTGTTCACGAAATAAAGTTTGAAGAAAAGAAAAATAGTAGAGAAAATTTTCCAAGAACAGAAGTTACTTTTTTAATAACCTCATCAAATTACTACTGCGAAGAGTAGCACAATCCTAAACTTTAAAATATTAAATTATTATGAATAAAAATGCCTGTGTCTTATTGGTATTTAGTACCTTTTTTTGCCTTATTGTAAATGGACAATTCGATGTGTCAGTATCTTCTTTAAGTGGTTATGAGAAAAATATAAATCGAATAACTGATCGATTTTTGAATGATGAGAACGAATTATTAACTTCTGAAAGTTTACATCAGAATAGTTTTTATCAAGATGTTGGAATCGAAGTTAAGTACACTAAAAGATTTAGAAGAAGTAAATTCAAAGTAGTGTTTAGCCCTGAAAATAGGTTTTATGTTATGGAGTCTTCTTCAAATAGACTATTGATAAATTCTAAACTGTTTTATACGTATGATTTTTCAAGAAAAACCCAATGGAAAAATAATATACAATATAAAATCAGAGATCAAAAAGGATTGGATGCGGATGCTAATGAATTAAGCGCAACTTTTGGTTACAATCTACTAAATATAAATTCTGGATTACACTTTAGATTGTACAAGAGTAACAGATCATTTATAACTATAAATTATGCAAGAAAAAAATTCGATCCCACAGAAACTAGAAGGTTAAGCTATAATAAGTACAGGATAAATGTTGGATTTAAAGAAATAAAGAGGAAGAGACGCTTATTACGTTCATATGGATTTACATTAGGCTTCTCAAACCGAGAGTATAGTATAGAAAATCATGTTGATGAGGAAAATACAACTAGAACTTGGAATTATGTAGATCTTTCTGCTTTCTATAAAATCCAGTTCCATGAAAAATTAATGCTTAATTCGAGACTTTTATATGAAAGCAGAATCGATAAAACAAATGCACAGTTTGGGTATCAACAAATAAAACCGGCGTTAACTTTACAGTACACAAGTACTAAATTTATGGCTAAACTAGTTAATAGTTATACCTATAGACAATTTAAATCTTTAAGAGTAAATACTAATGAATTACTTAGATATGATTATTTCAGATCAAGAGTAGAAGTGAACTATATGTTATCTAAAAAGTTGTCCCTTTTAGGCGAGTTTAGTTTGATTGATAGAAGATCAAATAATTTAGATATAAGCGCTACAGCATTTAGGTCTTATCATACAAATTATGTAGGAGTAGGTTTGAAGTATAGTTTTTAATTGTGTAAATAGACAGAATACTTAGTGATGAAAGGTCTGAAAAGTCGTCATTACGAGAGTACCAACAAAAATTTTGTGAAACGACTTTAATGATATGTTGTTTAAAAAACGACCTATTGATCAGAATTTTAGATAACTGAGTATGTTATAAAGCGATAAAAAAGCAGCGCTTTTGAATCTTCTTCGCAGAATAAAATTTCATTTCGTTAAAAAATCTCGAAGCCTTGGAGAGATTTTAGGAATGAAATTTGGTTTTTAGCATTTGCTAAAAAATTCATTGAAGAAGTGTCCTTTTTTTGGCTTGGTTTATCCTGAGCGAAGTCAAAGGGTTTTTTGGACAAGCAAAAAAATGAACAGCAAACCTACTAAAAGTATGAATCTCTATAATTTAGTAATATGATAGATAAAGGAGAGGAAATATAGATTATTTGCGTTGTATTGTAAATGTTTGTTATTCATTGATTTCGAATAAAAACGTCATTCCGAATGAAATGAAGGAATCTTTAAGATTTAAGTCACTAATATAATAATAAGATTACTTCATTTCATTATCATTGACGTTTGAAAATACTTTTTTTAGACAGCTTCGTTACTCTTTCCAAGATTGTATTCAATAGCAGAATTTTTTGGTAATATTTATGTTTTTTGGTGAAAACTTAATTACATTAAAACGAGATTTTTAACGATTTTTGATGATCTTTTGCGGTTAAATTTTCAAAATAATTGACTAAAAATTAAAAATAATTTCTATATTCGTAATGTTGAAAAAGAAAAAAAATGATTGAAAATTTGCTATTGATTTTTCATTTTACAACAATTTAGAAAATACAACATTAGGCGTTAAAAACGGCATTTTTTGCTGAATTTATAGTTGTGCCTTTTTGTTAAAAATTAAGAAGTGTTTGTGCCTAATTCACGGATAAACATTTTGTTAAAAAGC
Source organism: Tenacibaculum agarivorans (assembly GCF_001936575.1). Taxonomy (GTDB): domain Bacteria; phylum Bacteroidota; class Bacteroidia; order Flavobacteriales; family Flavobacteriaceae; genus Polaribacter; species Polaribacter agarivorans. The sequence continues at coordinate 30,222 of NZ_MSMP01000029.1, read as the reverse complement.
TAGATCAACTTTATATGGAAAACTTTTTTTTCTTTACGGATAAACAATCATGGTTGAATATAACCCAAGAAAAACCATTTGGAATAATAAATACAGATGAATTCAGAGTTTGTAATCAATTTAAGTTTGACTCTTCTACAAACAATGTAGCCTTTGCTGTTACTAGATCCATACTATTGGTTCAAAATGCAGTGGATTCTTTTGGTAATAAAATAGATGGGATTATTAACATAGCTTTAAAACCGCTTGAACCTGTAATATGGGAATATGAATATATCAATTATTTTATTTATAGAGGAATTAAGAAGTCTTCATTAATTAATAATAATGGAAAAATCGCAGTTGCTCAGTCCCAAGATGTCTCAGATTTAAGAAATTTGTTATATAAACAGCAAGCTAGAATTAATGAAGAGTTAGAGATTAATGAAAGCCCAAAACAATCTCATATAGGATATGACTTTGCTAGTAATTTAGAGGAAACCGATCCTTTCTATGCTAATGATGATATGTATTTAGAAGATATAATTGAATTAGATGGTGAAGAGTTGGATATTCAATTGCCTATTGTAGAAGCTGGTATGTTGATAGGTTCGTTTAAAGATGGGATAGATGCTGGTTTTGAAATAATAGGTGAAAGAATAGGTTATGAAACTAAAATGGGAGACCTAAGGAAAGAAAATCATATTATAGATGTATCTGGATACACTGGTTTTGAAAGAAAACATAAGAAAGAAGAGATATTACACTTTTTTGACCCAGTAGCATTCTATGGTTCTTTAACAGTAAAGGAGACTCCACTTAATTATGAAGTTTTAGTTAAGAAGTCTTCTGGTGATCAATATATAGATGTTTTGATACGTGAGAATAATTATGAATTGCTAAATAAGTATCTAAATAAGCAAAAAGTCTATTTAGATATTAGGCATGAAACAGGATATTCATACAATTACTTTAATGAATTTAACCTGTTTCCTATTGAGAATCCTTTTTCACTAGGTCAAAATATACAATTTGGTTTTTTTAACACATCATTTAATAATATACTGGGATATAAAGATGAATGGCCTTTGTTTATTGTTGACTTTTCATCAGAATTATTATCAATAGTTGATGATATTGAACCTGAAGAACATAGTTTGTTGTCATATGAATTTTTAGGAGTAAAGCTACAGTTTGGGAACTTAATAGAAAATTTAACTACTTTATATTCTACATCAGATGTAAGTAGTTTATTTTATGATAATTTACTATATACTTTTTTAAATGTATTTGGCAAAGGAATAACCAATCCAACTTCTGAATCGGGAAATCTTGATGATTTGAAAATAAAAGCTATAGAAGTAGTCAAGAATATTGCGCCAGAGAAATCTGAAATTCATCTAGATATTTTTCTCAGTGATACATCTGAAAAGAATAGACAACGTATTATTCCGGGCTACATTAACATTAGACTATCAGTAGACTACAAAACTAAAATAATAAATTCGGGAATAATTCCCAGGAGATTGAATTTTAATCTAACGACAGGTAAAATTGATCCTCCAGAGAATTCATTAATCAGGTATGATAGCCATCCTTTGGATATGATGTTCCCCATTTTTGAAATGAAACCCATATTTAAACCAAAACTGAATAGGGTTTCAGTAAGACTCTATTCTCAATCTAATGCTTTTCCAATAGCTGGTAGTTATGGTGGTTATTATGATGAGTTATATGTTCCAAGATTAGGGATGGCCGTGGATAATAGTAATTATACTTTTTTTACATACATAGATAATAAAAATATAATTCATAGTGCTAAAGATAGTAGTGATATTAAGTCTCATTTAAATTCAAGTTTTACAATTGGAGAAGCAGATTTCTTATTCAGTTTAACGAAACAAGATTTAAATATAACTTTAAATAAAAAAAATATAAATTACACAAAAACAGTAGGGGAAATAAAGAGTACAGTCAATGTTAAACCTCTTTACTTCACACTTAATAATGCAATAGACGGTTTAAATAATGAATTAGATTATGAACACTTCGATTGTGTTACAATCACAAAAGAACAATTTGAAACTTTGGAAATTCTTAAAACTCAAGAAGGATTTTCTGATAAATATAGGGTTTTCTTAGGACTTTCGATATATGGAAAACGATCAATTAACAACGGAGGTGAGTATAGAAGGGCTAAAATTCTATTAAAAGGATTAAGAGAAGATGATATGGGTAATGTAACTGAGAAGCATATCGATACAGGAATTTCTACTTACGCTTATCATAGAATACCAAGGAAACTGGAATATTAATAAAAAAGAGATCATGTCTATTTATATATCTAAAGATGCAGCTGATGCTTCATTATTACAAGAATCTACATTTTATTCAGATAATTTACCTCCATTAAAAAGTAAATTATTTGAATCGAATCAAACACTACAATTAATTAATTTAGGACAGGCAACAACATTATCTATAGATAGAGATAATAATGCTTTTGTGGTAGAACTTATTAGAAAATCGCTTAAAATTATTATTCCCGAGCTCATTAACGTAAGCGCTTCCAAAAAAGCGTTGGCTTTAAGTTTGCCTATAGAAGGGAGTTTTGATGGTGATGTAGAAGTTTTGGTTAAGTATTTCCAGCAAAAAACTATAGCATTGAGTGCTAATATTGATGGGAAAGTTGGAAGAAAAACATTGCATGAATTAGATAAAGCTTTAAATAGAATATTTGATTATGATGAAGAAACAGCAAGAACTATTTTTAATCATGGAGAATCTACAATTGTAGAGGAAGTAACAGTCGTTATTCATAATTCATCAAATAATGAAGAGGATTATATTATATTATATGATGAGCCTACTAATACAGCTACAGGTATCTTTAGATTACAAGAAAACGATGTCGTATATGTAATGAAAGAAGGGGGAGAGACATCAGAAGATTGGTACTATGTGAAAGTATTATCAGGGAGTAAGGAAAAACAGATAGATAGTGGTAAAGAAATTTATGATAATATTTTTAGAAAAGGTTATGAATTAAATGGATACATACAAGGGTTTAATTTACATAAGAGTTGGAATACGTATCCTTCAAAAATGCCTGATATATATTCACAGTTACATCGTTTAAAAGATGACGTAACTGATAACATTGATGATAGTGAGTATCTTTTAAATCTCATCAAAAAAACATATTTTGATGCTGTTACTATCAAATCTGTAAATGAAAAAGGGGTTTTTGATGATAATGAAAGTATTAAATTCCCTGCTATAGAATTTCCTAATTCTGTGAATCATGAAAATATATTATTACTTAAATTTATTTTAAACGTATTAATATATTCTAATAATCAAGAATCTAATCTAGATACTTCTATAACAGATAATGAAAGAAGTATATATCTTAAGTCTCCAGCTCAATGGTTAACAATAGAGGATATTAATAATGCACGTTATAGTACAGAATCATATTTTTCTACTGATCATACTAATGATGCTAATTATTACGATAAATTTATTACAGAACTTATAGCAGCTTCAACAGGTTATGATTATACAGAAGGTTTATCTGGAGGAGGTATTAAATTACGTATTGGACTAAATAAAGGCTTTTTAATGTGGTTGCCTTCTAGGCAATTTATGGTAACTATGTGGAATACATATAAATATTTAATGCCCGTAAATAATATTAATACAGATGATGTTTTAATAGAATATGCTAAAAAATCAGTAAAGAAAATTTTTCCTTTTAGATCACTTGGGTTAAGACAGCGTATAGAATTAGGAGCGACTTTTCTTTTGCCAATAGGTATTGATTTTGTAGGGGATGTCTCTATTTGGAGAGAAGATACAAATAGCTTCAATGATTATACACTTAAAATAAGTGCATATGGAGAAATACGAGGAGGTACAGACACTGGAGGTGGTTATGATTTTGGATTCTGGAATGGTAAGAGGGGGAGTAAACAAAAAGAAGCCGGAATAGGCGTGTCAGCTGGAGCTGATCTTCAAGCAGGTGAAAAAATGGGAGCTTTAATAGAATATGAAATACCAATTTCTGGAGTAGACCCTATTACAACTAATTTAGCTGTAGCTGCTTATGGAGCCATAAACTTAATAGGTTCTGCTGTATTTCCCTATGGTGGTTTTTTTGCTTTTCAAAAAGCATCAAAAGGTATCAATTTTAATATGTGGAATTATGTTACTAAGTTAAAATTGTATAAAGCAAATTATACAGATGCAGGAGCAGGAGTAAGTGCTAAATTTAAATACGGGGTGCCAGATAAAGAATATAATTGGCAACATCCTGAGACAAGTAGTCCAGAAGAAGGAAGAAAACTCGATAATAAGAATTTTATAGCTCCATTTTTAATGTCTTTATTTTCTGGTTCTGCCATTTCTGTTGGTTTAGGGGCTGGAGTTGAATATGGTTATGGAATTGAAGTTTCAATTGATTATCCTTTTGCTTTGAGTAATTGTTATGATCCTGTTAGAGATGTAAGAGTTCCTTCAAGAATTATAGTAACAGGATTTGGAGAGATTAGTGTACATTTTGAGTTTTTTAACTCATTATCATTAGGACTTATAGGGTTACCAATACCTGACTTATTTATGCACCAAGGAATAGGGATAAAATTTACAATAGACTACAACATAGCAAAAGAAATAGGTAGTAATCAAACAAAAGATTATGTTTTGACATTATCTAATTTTTTGAAAAATACAGGCAAATATATTGGGTTCTATAATTTCTCAGGAAATTTAGATGTATATGAAGGTAGTGCTTATGAATCTTGTTTTTATTTTGATTTAGGAAGAATAGTTAATACGATATTGCCAAATGATAATTTGGAGCTAGGGAAAGTGAAACAAACTTTAGAGAACGAAGGGTTTGTTAATAAATTTACTAGTAATTTTTTAGAGCTTAAAGATACTCTCAGTCATGTGCAGTTTCAAAAAAGAATAGGTTTGGCACTACTGAATAGAAAATATCGTAGACGCATTAAAAAACAACAAATTTCAAAACGCTGGTTGGGATCAGAAATGTATCAAAAAGCTTTTAAGTCTAAACCAAGACAAACTTTCTTTAGTTTAAACCCCTATTTAGATTTTAACTATGTAGTTGCGGGGAAAGATTATATCAACTTTATAAAAGGAATGATCACTTTTATTAGGGTCTTAACTGCTTATAATAATGTAATTAATGATGCTACCGTTTCGCAAGATACACAAGTTTATATTTCAAATAAATATAAAGATATTATAGACCCGCAGAATAACATAGATGTTATAACAGAAAAACTGAACGCTGTATATTCAGATCCACAAATGGTGACTTACATGGATGTTTATGGGGGAAGTATTATAAATAATTTCAAAACTTTATTAGACATAACTGTTTTTGAAATATCTGAAAGAGCTGGTTTTTACAAAGGAAATGATACTGTAACGGAAAATGATTCGTCAATGTATACAATGATGTGGAAGTTGGCTTTCCGCTACTTTAAGTCTATGTACGATGTAAATATGTCATTACATGCAGAAGCAGGTGGAGGTTTTGGATTTTCTGGACAAGTGTCTAAAGGGTTAAAAGTGAGAATCAGAACACATATAGAAAGCAAAATAATTGTACATAGTGATCTTATTAAAGATGATGGTTGTTTTCCTTTTAGTTTTTGGTTTAAAGTAATTTCTGATTTAATAGGAGCTGATCCATTGAAACTTTATGAAAATGGACCTTCTAATCAATATAGCCCTGCTGAAGAAATTAAAGAAAGAGTTCCTTTATTTGAAAATGGATACTATGAATCGGTTTTAGGTTTAAACCCATCTGATGAAAATATAGAATCATATGACCCGAGTAATAATACTAAATCTAATTTTTTAGATGTATATGTAGAACCATATCTAAAAATACTATTTGATAAACAATTTTAATATAAAGTGAAAATATTTCAAAAAGCATATTATTTAATCTGGCTCAGTTTATTTTTTTTAATAGTAATTGGGTGTGGGGATAAAGCTAATATTGTTAATAAAACTAAAGAGAACTTTAATATTGAAGAACAAATTGAGTTAATACCTAAATCAAAATCTTTCAATGCATCTAGTGAGATAATTTTCACTAAACACTCTGATTCTATATTACAATTAAAGGCAAGTAGTAATAGTAAAGAAATAAAACGTATTATTAAAGCTAGTTCTAGTTTTCCTAATTTGATACATTTAGAGTTTAATTTAAGCTTACTAACCCAAGAGAAATTAGCCAGAGGATTGTTGAAAGATTTTCAAGAATTGGATTTTACAAAGTTTAAAAACTTAAAAGCGATAACTATATCAGGAGATTACAATAAAAGTATTATAGATGTTTTAGTCAAAAAGATCAGTTTTCTTGCTAAAATAGATTTATTAACTCTTAACTTGAAACCAGATTCTCATCTAATTAGAAATAAAAAAATAAAACTTTCTGATGTCTATAAATTATCAGATGATTTTTGTTTGTTAAACATAAATACACTAATAATACAAGGGAAAAGACTTTCTTTTTATTCTGAAAAATCTATTCCTTATTATACAAGTATAACACTACCTAGTTGCTTTACAAATAAACTGCAAGTATCACGAATTATTTATGATCATAAATTAAGAGAAACAACTAAGAGAAGAGATTTTGAACAATTTAGGTTTCATAAAAAAAGTAAACTGACTTCAAATACTTCAATCAAAATAGATGATACAGGTGCCTTTTATGAGGTACGTTCTGCAAAGAATAAATATTCAAATAAAGACCAAGAATTCTACATTTCTAAAACAACGGAGTTTATAGAAGACTACACAAACTTTATTCAACAATTACTACAAGTTAAATCAGCAGAAGAGATAATTTTAAATAATGCTTTTATAGATAGTATTCCTGAAGCTATAGGTCAACTTAAAAAACTTAAAAAGCTATCTATTTTGAATGGGGATGTTAGTTATTTCCCAAGTAGTTTGGATTCGTTATCTGATTTAGAGGTGTTTAAGGTTTTTAACAATAACTCAAATATTTATTTTAACAAACAAATAAAAGGTTTAAAAAAACTAAAAAATATTCTTTTAGTAAATACCGGTTTATCAAATGGGTTTCCAAATTTTGTAGATATAAATAAATTGGAACAGCTAATTTTTTTAGATAGAAATACAGTAGATACAATGCCTAGATTTTTAAATAAACAGCAAAATTTAAAAGTGCTGATTTGGCGTTATAGCAATATAAATTTAGTTCCAGATGGATTAAATAATAGTAATAAGCTAGATATAGTAAATTTAGATGACAATAAACTTACAGGTATAGAAAACATCATAGAAGTGGGTGAGAAAGCATTCTACTTTTCTTATGACATTAATAATATCCCTTATGAAAAAAGAGAAATATACAATAAACGTATATATCCTAAAGGACAGTTATTGGAAGACAGTTTAACTCAAAAAAAAATGGATGATTTATATGAAACCAGAGAAATCCCTTTTATAACTAGAGAAAATATTAATGAAATAAATTATGCAGCAGACCAGAATACTGTGATTAATAAATTTAATCGTATTAGAGAGTATATACCAATAAGACGCAATGATTTAAGGAAAGATAAATTATTTAAAGCTATTAAAGAAGGCAAGCTATATAGAGGAGTTTCATTTGAAAAGAGTAAAAACGATCTAGGTGTATTTTCAGACGAAGAAATAGAACTCCTTGAATCTTTTTTTGATTTAATAGAAGCTTATAAAATAGAGCCTTTGCATGTCTTTAAATTTTATAATGATCTTGGTCGACATGATATTGAAGAAAAAATACCATCTGAAGAGTTTTCTACAAAAAGTATTAAAAATCTAGGTGTTTATGAACCAATATATAAAGGGTATGAGTTTTTAGATTATAAGAAAGGAGATATAAAAGGAAGTTTTGATTATGGAAAATTGAAACATTTAAGAAAGGCTTATGTTTCTGATCAAGAAGGAATAAATAACATCACTAAAATAAAAGGACTTCGTTATCTTCAAATTAATAATATTGAAAATATTAAAAGTATACCAGAATGCTTTTGTGAGTTAAAAGAGCTTGATACTTTATATGTAAGAGATTTAGAAAGAACTAAGTTTAGTGATCAATATGTTGATATAAGAGATGAAATTTCAGGAGATTTAAGAAATCTACCTTTAGATACTCTTTTAAAAGATTTGAAAGAGATAGGGTGTGGCAAAGAAAATTTAAAAGAAACAATAGAAAGATATAGAAAGAGACAAATATTAAGAAATGAAATGAAAACATTTCAAGACAGGGTTTTATTTGAATATGATCATATAAAAACTCCCGATTGTATGAAAAAAATGAAGTTTAAACAAGTAAGATACCCTGGTATGGTACGCAAATAATAAAAAAATGGCAGTAAATAACACCTTATATCCTAGTTTAAGTGACATTATCACAATAGAAAACATACCAGTAGAGGTAAGCTTCCTTAATGATGTCCTTGATTCGTTATTAGAAAAAGTGTTTTTTAAAAATTATTCAGTTCATAAGACTTATTATAAAGATGCAGGTTTTTATAAGTTGACAATCATATTGTTGGAAGACGTAGGAATAGATCTTTTAGGTGAAGATAGCCTTAAATTATTACTTAACCCTGGTAGTAGTTCTGATAATGTAGAAATTCCTATTTCATTTAATTATAATTGGAAAGTTATTCGGTATAGAAATCAATTCAATTTTAATTCTTTTGATAATTCAATTAAGTCAATTTTAGAAATTTTTTTAGATATATCAGGAGTATCGAAAGAAATATTGTTATACGAGTTTATAATTGAATTTCAGAAAGAAGCTGATGCTATAGAAGGTTTTGTAGATAACTATAACTCATTGTACAATGATGGTATTGTATTAGATGATATTGAGAAAGAGAATGATATTACTGCAATAACAAATATTGTAGAGCGTATAAGTCTTTCTAAACGCATTTTAGATGTTATATATGATTTGTTTTTAAAAGAAGATAGTTTTAATGAAGCCTTTGATAAATTAAAAACAATTTTTGAGCAAAAATTTGGAGACCTCAAATTTGAAGATTTTTTAAATATCTTAATACCTCAATTTAGCTTATCAATAGATAATATAGATCTAGCTATAGAATTTCCAAGGAAGTGGTTAGTCCCCGTGGATAATATCACTCTGGAACCTTTATCTGAAGAATTTAAATCTAGATTAACCTACAATGTAGGTAAATTAGAGTACTCTACAAGTCAAGGTTTAAGTTTTTATGAAGAAGATAGTTTTGATTTTACTAGATCAATGATAGGGAATACTGGTTTAATACTAGAGTTTTTTGGATTAAAATTAGATCTAAGAAAAGACAAAAACATCCCCGAAGCTACAGTAGATGGTAGACCAGATAATTTCAAAGGAGTATATGCAGAATATGCGGCTATAACTTTACCATCACAGTGGTTTAATGAAGATGAAGTAGTTGGAGGTACAACTGCTAAAGTAGCTGGTTATAACATTTTAATAGGTACTGGAGGACTTTCTGGTAAAATAGCACTAGAAACACAAACTTTTAAAAATAGTGATGGTACTATATTAAATTATTACACTGATTATTTTCAGTTTGTATACCCAATACAAACACAATATAGAAATGAAAATAAAGATGTAGTAATAACCACTATAGAAGATCATGATAGTTTAAAGAATCAATTAAGAGACTTTGAAAATACTCAATTTGTATTTCCGTTAAGTCTAACCAAAAATGGAGAGACTACATCAACCATATTTACAGATATATCAGATTACTACAGTTACTTAAATACTCTACATGATGAAAATAATGAAGTCAGTAAGCCAATACTTAGCAGACGTGTAGGAGAAAAAGGCTTCGAAATTTGGTTTACAAGTTTTGATATTAGCTTTAAACAAGGTAAAGTAACAGAATCAAATATTGTTGGAGGCTTAAAAATCCCCAAACTTAAAGATGCAAATGGAAATATAGCCAATATTGAAATATCAGGACATATAGATGATGATGGAGGTTTTAATGTAACTGCATCTGAGCAAGATGGTTTTGCTCCTTTAAATGTATTTAACATATTTAATTTACATATCAAATCTTTAGAGGTCGGAAGAGATAGTGGAGATGAACCTTTTTATATAGGTACTTCTTGTGATGTGGTATTTACCAATCCTTTAATAAAATCGTTCTTAAGAGATGCTACAATTAGCCTTGATCGTTTACGAATTTATAGTGATGGTAGTTTAGAAATTGAAGGAGGAGCTATTGCTATTCCAGAACCGTTCCCAATACCTTTAGGCCCGATAGATTTACTAGTAACTGGTGTGCATTTTGGTTCTTTCCAAGGAGAGCATAATGGAGTAATGCGTAAATATAATTTCTTTGGATTTGATGGAGGAATAAGCATGGGACTTATTGGGGTTGAAGGTCGTGGAGAAGGATTAAAATATTTTTATACAGTGGATGATGGACCAGGAAAAGAACCACATTCATATGTAAGTATACAAACAGTTGAAGTGGATTTAACTATACCTGGAAACGCTTCACCAAGTGAGGCAACTGCTATCATAAAAGGTTGGTTATCTGTTAATGATATAGAATATGCAGGAGGTGTATCATTGAAGCTTCCAAAATTAAAGATGGCAGGAGGTGCAGATATGCGTTTACAACCTAAAGAGCCCGCATTTTTAATTGATGCATATTTAGACATTCCAACACCAATTCCACTTGCAGCTACTGGTTTAGGAATCACAGGTTTTAGAGGAATTCTAGGGTTTAGATATGTGGCTGAAAAAGAGGCAGTAGGATTGCATTCACATAATGATAAATGGTATGACTATTATACCTATCCACCAAGAGGAATTCATGTCTCTAAATTTAATGGTCCTGATAAAACAGAAAGTTATGCTAATCCTGTAACCTTAGGAGCAGGAGTAACTGTAGGAATGATAGGAGCTAGTGATGCAATTTCATTACGGGTTATGGTCCTGTTATCAATCCCTAATTTTTTAATGATTGATGGTAGAGCTAGTATTCTAAGTAAAGAATGGGGATTAGACGACTCAGGTGAACCACCATTTTTTGCTTTTATGATCTTGGCTGATAATGGAATTGAGATAGGTGCTGGTGTAGATTTTAAATTACCTCAAAGAAGCGGAAGTATTCTTGATTTGAAAGTACACATGCAAGCAGGTTTCTTCTGGGATAATCTTTCAGCTTGGTACTTAAACTTAGGAACAAGAGAAGATCCTATTCGAGCAAAAGTATTATCACTAGTAGAAATGCAAACCTTCTTGATGATATCAGGAAGAGGAATTGCGGCAGGTGCTAAAGTAACTTTTGATATTGAGGAACGTTTTGGGCCAATTGGTATTAAAGCATGGTTAATTGCAGAAGTAGGCGGATTTATAAGTTTTGAGCGTCCTCAAATTGGAGGATACATGACCGTTGATGCCGGTGCTAGAGTAGATTTATTTGGAATCATTTCTGTTGGAGTTTCATTCTATGTGCATTTCGCTGTAGAGGCAGCAAGGCCATTTTTAATTTATGCAGAAATAAGAGTATGCGGTAGAATTAAGATCTGGTTTATTAGAATAACCATTTGTGCTAATGTTAAAATTAAATGGGAAAAGAATCGTCGTGTAGATAGAACGCCTATACCTCCGATTACACCAATTGTAAAACCTTTACCAGCGTTAACGGATGAAGTAAATGATCAAGCAGTGAAGGGAATCCACATGCTTACTGGTGAAACTTTTGAACTGATAAACTTTGGGAAAAATATACCAAACGCAAATAGTAGTCTATTCGATAAGGCAATTATTCCTTTAGATACTTATGTAGATATTAAGTTTAATAAATCACTAATAGCAAGTAGCGAAGTAAGAGGTGTGATTGGAAGTTATAACAATCCGCCTGAAAATTATGAAGATTTAATTCCTCCACAAAGAGTCATAAAAGGAAATACTTTACGTCAAGTTAAGCATCGTTATAAAATTACAGAAATAAATATTAAAGCGGCTAAAGAAGGATCTTCCACTTGGGTAGATTATCATCCTTTTGAAGCAGTAGTGAATAGAGATAATTTAACGGCTAATGACTACAATAGAATGGGACAACTGCGTATTGGACATTGGCAAAAGTCTAGTAAAGAATATAATGCCATTCGTCTTTTAGCAACCTCACCATTTTCATATGCAGAACAAGGAGAACCAGGTTGGTTTATTCCGGAACAGATTGGATTAACAGAAGGTTCTTTTTTCTGTGAAGGAGAGCAAAGAAAGGGAGGCGTTGCCAATTGGTTACATATACCATTAGACACAGATTATATAACCAAAACGAATTTCCCATATTATTACGGACATCAAGATGTGTTTTTCAACATTTCTCAAGGGCAACAATCTAATGTGAATGGTATTGTAATGAATTCGGTTGCTACAGTTGTAAATGATTTGAATAGTTTCGGGTTTTCAAAATCGTTACAGTTTCCAAACACAAGCGCATTAGAATTTAAGTTGCCAAAACCATCTAAAAGAGTTGGAATTAAGTTAAGTACAGAAGCTGAGATTGTAAAAGTTATTTATTACAGATCGTTTATCCCAACTGGAGGATATAGGGTAGAAGATGTACCTGTAACTAGTGTTAATTATACACAAACTGATTTGGTAAATCCATTGGGTTTAGTATATGAAAGTGAAGAACATGCTATTAGTAAAGTTGAAATTATTCCTTTTAGTACAAGTCAAGGTGAAATAGATAAAGTTTACGAACAAATTGAAGCATTGTATGCTGAAACCTACGAGCAATTAGGAAGTGAAATACCTGAGGGAGCAACTGTAGATTTACCTTTAAATACTGCCGAGTATTTTAGGTTGATAGATGAACTGGAAAAACTTCAGAGTAGAGGGTGTAATACAAATCCTCTTCAGCAGGTGAATGGAGGTATTGGTTACATGCAAATTCAGGAGGATAACTTTTCTACTAGAAGGTTTGAAGTAGGAAAAGTAGTTAATGATATTCCATTATTAGAAAGTACTTGTGATCCATGTGATCTATACGATAATCTATTAAATCATTATAATGAATGTTTTACAGATGGTGTAGAAGAGGACAATAATTATGATGTTGAGTGTTTTGAAGAGTTCTTAAATATATTAATAGGATGCGGTGAAAATAAAGCACCAGTTGTGGTTGATATTATTTTCCCTGATGGTAATTGTTGTGAAGAGAAGACAAAATCACCACCAGTAATTACAGCAATAACATTTCCAAATGGCAATTGTTGTGAACATGAAACAGCTACTGTGAGTGAAGGAAAGGCATCAGTTTCACCTATAGCAACTATGAGTACTGGAGATTGTTTTAGAACAGTTGCATTCCATATAAATGGAGCTCCTAACGAAGTTATAAATTATGGTTTAGCATTCACTCCTAACGTGGGTAGAAACCGATCAAATCTCTCAATAACTTTAGATGAAAATGGTATAGGTACAGTAACAACATCTATAGGATCTGTACATTCTGCTCAAACAACAGGAACAGATATTGTTGAATTCCAAATACTAAATACAACGTCTAGAAATAAAGGTTCAAGAGCTTTTATGAGTTTTTCAAATTGCCCAGTTTAAATTAAAAAAATTATGTGTAAAATAAATTTTAAAATACAATATACGGATGCTGATGGAGACAACCTTCAAGCTGCTCAAGGAAGATATAAATTAAAAAGTGCAACTACATTTATAAATTTCAATATTAATGTTTCAAATCCTCAAACGCCAGATATAACTACACATGGGGAGTACGATTTAGAGGTTAGAGTACAAGATACTGGTGGTTTATGGAGTGAGTGGTTTGCCTCGTCATTCAAAGTTTCTGAAAATTGTGGAGGATCAACAGCAGAATTTCAACATGTAATTGGAGTAGGAGATTGTAAAACTATTCCGAAAGCTTCAAATACTACAGATATTTGGGTTGATATGAGTAATGGTCAACCAAACGTAATAGATCGCTTAGATAGAGTGTATACAGATGAAGCAATGACAATTCTATTTAATGAGGGATCAGGTGGACTTATAACAACGTTCAGAGTTGGTGTAAGATCAAGTGTATCGACGGAGATCTTGTGGATAAATACAGTGTTTTCAATAGAGAATGGAGTTATTACTGAGGTAATAGATTGTGATGGTGGAAATCCAGGAGGAGGAAGTTCAGGTGGTCAAGTTACTACAGGCACAATTAATACAGGATGTGATTCGGGTATGGTAGTTACCATAAATGTTCCCCCTGGAGAAACAAAAACAATTAGTGTTACAAAATCAGGTCAAGCAAATTACATTGGAGGAAATCAAAGTGGTATTACAGCAGATGTAATGATAGGTAGAGATGTAACAAATAAAGTAATTACTGAAACTACTTCTTTTGGATTGGTTTTAGATGCAGAAACTGGAAATGAACAGGCACAATCTACAATAACCTTGAGTGTACAAGGAGGAAGGTCATATACATTAACAAGAAAACATCAAAGTAATCCTAATTTCTGTTAGTACAAATGGGAAGTTTGAATAACATCATACAAGGTCATTTTAATGAGTTTAAATCATTATTTGTCAAAGACGAAAATCTAGTATTTCTTTCTCGTGAAAGAATATGCAATAATTGTCCTCTAAAGACAGGGAATAGTTGTAATTCAAGTAAATATATCCACCCATTAACAAAGGAATTTTCAAATTATAGAAAACAAGGATTTGTAAGAGGATGTGGATGTAGATTAAGTGCAAAACAAAGAGCTAAGGGGAGTAGTTGTCCAGCTGGTTTTTGGGGAGGAGAATTTAAAAATGAATCAATTAAAGGGTAAAGTTTACTTCAAAGTAAAAGTTAATAATAAAGATAGTTATGACAATAAAGGATAAGAAATTAGCTTTAGCAATACAATCAGAATTTGCAGAATATACTTCTGTATTAACGCAATTAAGAGGATGTAGTGATTCTAGTTTGTGTAGAGGGTATTATGCAAGATTGAAAACATTAGCTAAAGAGATTTTGGAAATTGTTAAAGGTTTGTGTAATGATGATAATACAAAACAATGTAATACACTACTACATGAGTTATCTTGGCTATCTGTGGAAGATTATACTTACAATTTAAATATACCTTCTCAAAGTGCTATTCAAGAAGATTACAATGCAACAGTTGAAGCAATAAATAAAGTAGCGGCTCCTATTTGGCGTCCAAACACTAAATATCATGTTGCATTTACAGTACAAGATATAGTAGACGATACAGATAACCCTAAAGAATTTAAGTATCATTACGGGTTTAAAACAGCAGGTACCGTAGGGCATTATCATAATGCACCTGATGTAAACTATGGAGGGGAACGAGACGGAGATGGTAAGCTATTAAATCCAGAGCAATACCCTTTAACATCTTTAGAACAATATATAGATTATAAACGATCGTACCCAAATGCAGATGGGAATTTATTACGTTCCAAACCTTTGTTTTTTGGACATGAACACGCTAAATTACAATTGTTTTACATAAAACCATATGTAACTCATATGTTCAAAGACTCTTGGGACGCTTATGGAGGAAGTGGTAACAATACTTTACCTGTAATAGAAACTAAAAATGGTGATGATAGACTACAGTCTTTTAAAGTTTTTGTGCAAGATCCAGTATCAAATGTTGTGGTAGAGTACCCAATGCCACCAGATGTTGATACTACCAATATTCCTGAAACGATTGAAGAATGGAGTATTGATGATAATGTACCAATGCCTTTAATGCTACAGTATATAAAAAACTTTGTAGAAGCGCAGGGAGGAAATTGTGATTTTATCCCAGGAGATATTATTTCACCTGCAAGTGAGTATACTACGATTGCTTTTAAAAATTTGAAGCCTAATAAAATGTATACGGCAATTATTACGAATGCATTTAACGGGGTTAGAAAGCAGGTGCACAATTATGTATTCCAAACTTCTCGTTATGTATCTTTTGAGGAGCAAGTAAACAGTTATATACTAGATGAGGAAAATAATACCAAAGCAATATTCACGATTGATTTAGATATATCAGCTAGTGCTATTGATAAAGCATATGATACACTTATAGCTACATCATCTACAAACGATATTCAAGAAACAGAATTTTTAGATTATTTGGATAGAATTTTAGAAGGTACCTTTAAGATGAAACCTTTAGATCCACCAGAAACCACAGAGTTCAATATCATTAGAAATAAGAATACTAATGATGCTATTGCATTATTAATTAGAAACCCAGAACCTTTTAATGACCCTAAAACTCCATTAGAAGAAATGGAAAATACAATTGCAGTAGTATCAGAAGGTTCAGAACAACCAGATGATGCATACACTGTTTTATATGCAAAAGACTATTCTCAGGCGTTTATAATGCACAACAGTAAAAAAATAGAAGCGGACACATTAAATATTCGTTTTCAGTATAAGCTATGGAATGGGAATACTTATGAAATTGTAGACCAAGGAGGTATAGTATTGGTAAACGATATTGAGATAAAATAAATTGACAACATTAAAAAGAACAAAAGCTATGGCGTTTTTAGAAACGGACTATTTTATAACTACTTGGAAAACAACTACACCTAACGAATCGATTACAATACCAGTAAATACAAGCCAGTATACCTATGATTATGATGTAGATTGGGGAGATAATAACGGGGTTTTTGAATTAGGTTTTTCAACCTCAGCAACACATACTTATACAGAGCCAGGGGAATATACAGTAAAAATTCGTGGAGTTTTTCCGCATTTGTTTTTTTACAATAGAGGTGATAAAACAAAAATATTAAGTGTACAACAATGGGGAGGTATAGTTTGGAAATCAATGGAGTACGCCTTTTTTGGATGTGCCAACTTAGATGTTAAAGCATTTGATGTTCCAAATTTATCAGATGTTAAATCTGTAAAAGGGATGTTTAAACATTGTTCTTCTTTAATTAGTAATATAAGTATCAATGACTGGGATGTTGGTTCTATAACTGATATGGCGGAGTTATTTTTAGGTTGTGCTAATTTTAATCAAGATATAGGAAAATGGAATGTTAGTGAAGTTATTAATATGACGAATCTCTTTGTTGCCTGTGTAAGTTTTAATAAAGATCTATCTAAATGGAATGTTAGCAAGGTCAAACTAATGGGAGGCATGTTTCAAATCTGTACCAATTTCAATGAAAACATAGGTAATTGGGATGTAAGTAATGTTACAACTATGGCAAACATGTTTTACAGATGTGAAAACTTTAACCAAGATATAGGAGCATGGAATGTAGGCAAAGTAATAGATATGACAGGAATGTTTAGAGACTGTACAGTTTTTAATCAAGATATTAGTAAGTGGAATACAGGTCAAGTTAATAGTATGTCATACATGTTCTCTGAATGTGAAAATTTTAACCAAGATATTAGTAGTTGGGATGTTAGTCGAGTGACTAGTATGAGTTCTCTATTCAGAAACTGTAAAAACTTTAATCAAGATATAGGTAGATGGGATGTTAGTCAGGTAACTAATATGAGTGGCCTATTTTATCATTGTACAGATTTTAATCAAGATATAGGTAGTTGGATTACAAGCCAAGTAACTAGTATAACAAGTATGTTCAATGGCTGTGTTAATTTCAATCAAGATATAGGTAGATGGGATGTTAGTCAAGTAACAGATATGAGTTCCCTATTTAATTATTGCACAAATTTTAATCAAGATATAGGTAGTTGGAATGTTAGCCAAGTTACTAGGATGAATAATATGTTCTTTCGATGTGAAGCTTTTAATCAAAATATAGGTAGATGGGATGTTGGTCAAGTCACAAGTATGGAAAGTACGTTTCAATCTTGTACCAGTTTTAATCAAGATATTGGTAATTGGGATGTTAGTCAAGTTACTAATATGAAAAGAGTCTTTTCACAATGTGCTAATTTTGATCAAGATATAGGAGGTTGGAATACTAGTAAACTTACCAATGCACATCAAATGTTTTCAAGTTGTGTTAATTTTAATCAAGATATTGGTAATTGGAATGTTAGCCAGGTTACAGATATGGAAAGCATGTTTTCTAGCTGTAGAAACTTTAATCAAGATATTGGAGATTGGAATGTAGGGAATGTTTTGATGATGAAAAGAATGTTTTCTAGTTGTATTAATTTCAATCAAGACATTGGTAGTTGGGATACAAGTCAAGTTACTAACATGGAAGGGATGTTTTCAAATTGTGAAAACTTTAATCAAGACTTAAGTGGGTGGAATGTAGGAAGTGTTTTAACAATGAGACACTTGTTTTTACTTTGTAGAGACTTTAATCAAGACTTAAGTGGATGGAATGTTAGTAAGGTTACTAATATGGATAAAATATTTGATTTAACTAAATTATCTACCGAAAACTATGATGCATTATTAATAGAATGGAGCAAACTTCCACTACAACAAAGAGTTCCTTTTGGAGGAGATCGTAATATAACTTTTTGTAGAGGAGAGATAGCTAGATTAAAAATTATCCAAGAGTTTAAGTGGGGGGTTAAAGATGGAGGAAAAGATAAAGATTGTGGGGTTTTTGATATCACTAAATCAGAAATCACAGCTAGTCCAAACACAATCACAGCAGATGGTGTAGAACAGTCTGTAATAACAGTTCAGTTAAAGGATCAATTTGGTGGAGACATAACCACAGGGGGAGAAGTCGTAACTATTTCAACAACCTCAGGGATATTAACGGGCGTTACAGATAATGGAGATGGTAGCTATACTGCCTTTTTAACTACTAATACAGTAGGTATAGGACATACAATAGTATCTTTCACTGTTAATGGAGAAGAAGCTATAGATACTGCTGCAGTAAAATTTAGAAAAATTACAGTTGATGTATCAGAAAGTAGTATTACTGCAATTCCAAATACAATTATGGCTGACGGTATAGAACAATCTGTTATTACAGTACAATTAAGAAATGAATTTGGAGTAAATATTAATACAGGAGGTGAGGTAGTTCTTATTGAAACCTCTTCAGGGATAGTAACAGAGGTTACAGATAATGGAGATGGTACGTATACTGCAATTCTAACGAGTACAACTGGAGGGGTTGCTACGGTATCATTCAAAGTAAATGGGGAATTATCTTTAAATACTGCTGAAGTAATCCTAAAACCTGTACTATTTGAATTAACAGATACGACAAAACTCCAATCTACAGATTTATATGTGCAAGCAGTAGGTTCTACTGGAGAGGATGGAAGTATAAGTGGAATACATTTAAGATGGCTATTAAAAGGAAATTTAGGAGAAACACATTTGCCTAAAGGAAATAATGCAACAAATAGCAACAATTACAATAAGTTAGATGATTTTGTTCGCATTTATAGAGCTCCTTATATTCCTCATGTATTAACGTTAGACTTTGAAACGCTTTCACCGAGTGTGGTAGATCACAGTAATTACTTGTGGATTTATCGTATAAATGAAGTGCAGTTTTATGTGTACTTTAAAAATATAGGACAATACAATTCAATAAGAGGTAGTATTGATCCTTTAACTGATAGTTATGATTTTATTCAAAGTTATGGTGATCAGTTAATAGAAATAGATCATAAAAAATCATTGTCGTTTGCAGTAACGTTAAAAGGAGTTTCTACTTCAGCGAATATTAAAGCTGAGGTATTGTCTGTGGAAGATAAAGCGTTAACAGCAGCTCAATATGTAACAGCGCGTAAAGAATTTAGTGGTGAAGGTAGAATAGAAGAAGAAAACATAAGAACGGTTAGGTATAAAGCAAATCATATAAAACAAGTTCAATTTGAATTATATTCAGATATACTTACTTCGAATACTGAAGAAAAAAAATGGGAATTTGTAGGGAAATATGCATTAACATTAGATGATAATGAGGTAGAAAATAGATTAAACTCAACATCAATTCATGGAGCGTGGCCAAGATTTAATGATGGGGAAACAGTAAATACAGAAAACTATTTAGATCGATGGAATGGTCAAGAAACACAGCCCTACAATACGAATAGTACAACTCCAGATTATTATGAGTATTACGATAGACGTTTAAAGACAACCGTAAAACGTTATCTAGAACTTTCGGATCATATAAATAATCCTACAGCTATGGAAGCTATTCCATTTAGTCCTAATCTTCCTGAAGGTGTAGACTCACAAGCAGAGGATATGCAAGATGTTTCTAATTTAACTATGATTCAATTTGCATCGATGGATTATCATTTGGCTAGAATATTAGGATTAGGACATATAGATACTAATATAGATACCAATGAAAGAAATAAAAAATATATTTATTTAGCGGAATACCACACCATTAATAAAAATAATTTTTTACCTAAAGAAGCAAAAGCTTTTGAAAGAGATACGAAAACACAACATATCTTTTTATCATTACCAACTGCAATGGTAGATGAAAGATTACCTACTCCTGTTGATTTATTAGAACCAGTTTTTGGAATACAAAATTCAGAGAATGAGAATATCAATAAATTAATAGATGAAGAAGGGTATTTATTTGATGGTAAGCAACGTTTCATATCTTTATTTAATAAAGAATTACCCGAAGGCAAAACAAATACAGGTTTCTTTGAAGAAAGAACATTGTTTAGTACATCTCAATTTACTTCACCTGTCTATGTAGGAATAGAATATAAACTTTTCGATCCATCAAATCCAGATGCATCCGCTTGGCGAAAACCAGAGTTATCAAATACAGATAAATACCAAAACTTTGGAGGGATTAATGAAACGGTACCAATTTTATTACCAGAACCTAATGAAGCTTTATTCTTGCATCGTGAGAGAGAAGAAGGTTGGCATAGATATGGTTCTTATGGAATAAACTGGTTTAGTCGTTCTCAAAGAAGTACTGTTTTTTGGGATATTGAAACTCGTTTTAGTCCTGAAAATAGATTACTACCTCCGTCTAATATAAAAGCTTGTCTAATTGTAGAGGAGAGTCCTTTAATGTTAACCTCTTCTGTAGAACAAGATTTATTAAAAGAGATCACAAATGATGATAAAACGTTAGTGAGATTAACATTCGATCATGATATTAATCAGGATGGAATCACATATCAAATTAATGAAGAATCGATGGGTACCTATACAGACCCATTAGATGAGAATGCTATTTTTAGAGATGATAAAGAAGTTTTTACAGATCAGGTAAACATTTTCTTTAGAAATAGAACGCCAAAAACAGTAGAAGGAAAAATAAAAAGCATTGACTCGCATGTGAATAATGCATTAGCTGTAATAAGGACTGAAGGATATGAACGAGCGAGTACAGGTGATGTGATTTTTCCAGAGATACTACCTAGTGAATTCTCTCACTTTTCAGGAAGTGTTTTCATGTTTAAGGATAAGCAATATATTATCCATGAAATCAATTCGTCAACAGTTACAGGTGAAGGGCCAATTTTTACAGTATACAAAGAGTTAGTGTCAGAAGCAATGATGAATGGAACAGATCCTGATCCAACAAAACCTTTACACCAGCCAGAATTTGAAAATGATACAATTGTTAGGTTTAATACTGTTGAAAATATGCTTACTGAAGCCAACTGGAAGGTAGGTAATTCATCTGCAATTAATAAATTAGATTTTCAAATAACAATAGGAGATAATTGGCCGATACATAGAGAGATCATTGACGAAGTAAGTATCAGTGGTATTCCGGAGCAAATTGTTGAAAAATCTAGAGGAATATGGGAAACGGTAATAATAGAAGAAGTTTACAGACCTCAAGAAAATATATATGATACAAATGGGAGGTTGATAGCAGAACCCAAACATGTAGGAATGTATAAAATGACGTTTCCAAATACATTAGATCATCATCCTCAGTTCAATTCTCATAACGTAGATTGGTACCAAGGTATCATTAGAGTTCATACCCAAAATAATCCAACTAAAAAACGCAAAATACTTGAGGTAGTCAGAATCGAAAACATAGGGACATCTGATCCTTTAGTTGTTTATGCGATTGATCCTCAATACCCAGTAAATATTGAAGATGTAAATACAGTAGAAGGTTTTGATCCAATTTTAACAGGAAGCCAAGAAATAAACTTTTACCCTGGGTATAGAGTGTATTTATATCATGACCAGCAATACCATTTAACTGAAGATGCCATATTACCTGATGTTGGTGAAGGTTTGAAATATTCTATTTTTGGATTGCAATCTGTAGATTCAGACTTCCCAGAAAATGAAACAAATCCTAATAATTGGTATACATCTAAAATAAGTCAACCAGCACTATTTTTTGCCCAAGAAATTATTCGTCCTCAAGTACCGTTATTAACAAATGGAGAAGAATTTGTATATGCAACTCGTCCAGATACTTTTGGAAAATCAACATTCACATTAACTCCTGGATTTAAGCATAAGCCACATGGTGTACAATTTTACAGAAGTAATGATGATGCAATTTTAAATGCGTTATATAAGCCATCTACAGTATTAGAAATAAAAGAAAAGTTAAAAGAGGATTTAGATTCAAAACTTCATTTGGTAAAACGTTGGCAAAATTTATTAGGTTTTGAATTTGAATATTCAGAAACATTTCAAACTAATAATGAATTCTTTTTATATCCAGAAGATGAAACTGGGTATCGTTTCCCATATCCAGATAAATTTCAATTATATAAATCGATCAATAACATATTAGAATATAGAAATCAAAATTATAATACGAATTACAGTTTATTAGATTTAGGAAACCCTGATGATGAAACAGACAATGGGGTAATAGGAAAGATAAGTTTAACCGAGGTAGTTATTCCTAAATTAGTATCAGAAGGTATAGAAGACGAGGTAACATTTAAAGATTTTATTAAATCTGAAATTCATAATGCATTTATACCCCTTACAGAAATTCCTCTTATGTATGAATATATTAGGTCATCTGATTATCAACCAATCCCTAAAAAGCAAGTAATACGAGATAGAAGTGGTAATTTATTACCACCAACAAGTCCTGAGTTTGATATGGCTCCTATGGCTAAAAGAATGTCTCAAGAATTTATTAAGGATATTTCAGGAGCTAAAACGAGAATACTATTCACAGATTTTAACTTAGATGGTACTTCAGAAAACTTATATTTCTATGCAATAAGAGAAATGGGAAGTACAATGCAATTAGGCGATTTTAGTCCTATTCTTGGTCCTATAAAACTAGTCAATACAAGGCCGCTAAAAAGTCCAGATGTAAGAAGAATACTGCCCGTATTACAGAATAGAATTTTAAATATAAAATCAGGTATTTCTGTTGAAATCAATGCATATCCTAGAAATCAGAATGTAAAGCAGATAAAGCTATATAGAACTCTCAATCCTAAAGAAGCATTATCTGTAAGAACAATGGATTTGGTTCAAACTATAGATTTAGAAGAAAGTAATCAACTTGATAATAATATATGGAAGTGTAAAGATGAATTCCAAGATTTAGGTTATATACCTTATGGAGATCCATTATATTATAGAGTTGTAGCTTTAAGAGAAATTGAATATGCTGAAGGAAGCAATACTGTAAAAGAAAATCATCCTAAAGTAATCGAATATGTACCCTCTGAACAATCTAAATTATTGATAAGTAGTATTGTTGAGAATATCAATCCTGAATCACCAACAGTAAAATATAATTTTGATATAGACTCAACCAACGACTCTGAAATTCATTATGTTATTCTAAAATGGAGTAAGACAGTACATAATGGTAAATACCATGTATATAAGATGAATGCCCAAGGTAATTGGTATAAAATCCATACTCTTATCTCTAACTTAGAAGGAATACAGTTGTTGTTAGAAGACACTTCTCAAGAAGGAAGTCTTTCTATTAAAAATGAGACGGGGGATTTAAAATATCATCACTTCAAAGTAATTTCTGAAAATTCAGCGGGCATGATGAGTACAGAAGAAAAAATACTCACTATTCCGAGTACAAATAATATTGCTGAGGATGAGGGAATAGGTGATATGGTTATTGAAAACACAAACATTGTTAGATAAGATAAAAAAAGATTATGGCAGAACAGAATAGAAATACATTAAAGGAATATTTTAAAGCAGGAGAAAAACCAACAGCACAAGAGTATGGTGACCTTATAGATAGTTTTGTAAGTAGAACGGATGATGATTTTGTGGAAACGTTACCTCCGTTACCCGATGCAACTACTACAAAAAAAGGAATTGTAGAACAGGCTACATTAACTGAGGTACAAACAGGTACTGACGATACAAGATTTGTGACGCCTAAAGGAGCAAAAAGAGCTGTAGAGACTTTTGCACCAGTAGCCCCAGTGCAAAGTGTGAATGGACAAACAGGAGATGTTATTATTGAAATAGAAAATGAAGACACAGGTTGGCAAACTCCATTATTACAAAACGGTATTGAAAATTACAGTAGCAGTTATCAAGCTCCTAGATTCCGTAAGAAAAATGGCGTAGTATATATTGAAGGAACAGTAAGAGGAGGAATTCCAGGTCCTAGTACAACTACAATCTTTACACTTCCTAGCGGTTTTAGGCCTAGTAAAAGACTTATTTTAAAAGGTATTAAATCAGGCGATGTAGTTGTTAGAATTGATATATCTACTAGTGGAGTTATGTATTGTTATGATTATGACACTACAATGGTAAGTATTTCAGGAATCTCTTTTTTGGTAGATTAATAAGTATTGAAAAATTTAAAAGAATAAAAGAATGAGTACAACTAAAGATACATTAAAAACATACTTCCAGACAGGAGACTTTCCTACAGAAGCGAATTTTAGAGAATTAATAGATAGTTTTAGACACATAAACGATGGGGAAGTAATTAAAAATTTCTCTGTCAATAGTAATGGTGACTTAATCATAAACTTAAGTTCTGGTGAAATTATACAGATTAATCAATTTGTATTACCATCTACAATGCCAGTTAGTTTTATTGCAGGGTTACAAAATATTATAGATAATAGCGTTACCATAGGTCAATTAAATGCTGCTATTGCTACATCTGCTTATGGTATAAGGTACTCATGGGAAAATGAACAAGAAAGAAATGCTCAAACAGGAATGAAAGAGCATGAACAAGGGGTACAAAAAGATACTAGAGAAGTTTATCAATATACATCAGGTAATTGGGAATTATTTTACACACTGGATGCTGTACACAATCATGACGATCGATATTACACAGAAATAGAAAGTAACACATTATTTTTAGGAAAGACAGCAAAAGCTGCTGATAGTGATAAATTAGATGGATTGGATAGCTCAGCATTTGCAAAAGCATCTCATACACATACATGGGCACAAATAACGGGTGTACCATTAACTTTTCCTCCGTCAGAACACAATCATGATGATCGATATTACACAGAAACAGAGAGTAATGCATTGTTTTTAGGAAAGACAACAAAAGCTGTTGATAGTGATAAACTAGATGGAAAAGATAGTTCGTATTTTGTTGCGCTAAGTAATATCGTTAATAATTTAACCTCTACTGCAGTTGATAAGCCTTTATCAGCAAAACAAGGGAAAGAATTAAAAGGGCTTATTGATAATATTAACACATTATTATCTAGTAACGATACTACTCTTGATGAAATTCAAGAGATAGTAAACTTTATAAAACAAAACAAAGAAGATTTAGAGAATTTAGGTGTTTCTAATATTTCAGGATTAGAGGCTGCACTTTCAAGCAAGGAAAATACATTTTCTAAAAATACAGCCTTTAATAAGAATTTTGGTACAACAGCAGGAACTGTAGCTCAAGGTAATCATGAACATTCATGGTCAGAAATAAAAGGTAAACCAGCAACATTTCCAGCGACTACTCATAACCATGATGATAGATATAAAAGACAATACTCGCAAGATATTACTGTAGAAGGAGATGCAGATAAGTACTATCAAGTTGTTATAAAGAGAGGTAATCAGAATAGAATTAGAGAGTTAAATATATATAGGTCTTATGGTGAGAAAGCCCCGGCTACATGGCATACAGCAACACATAAAGGAGGTTTAACTGCAGAGTTTAGATTAAATTCTGGAGGTTGGGGAGGTGCCCAATATGATTGGAAACTTCTTGATTTTCGAGAGTCATATAGCTCTATGTTAGCAGATGCAGGAAATACAAGTCATAACACAGCATTTTATGTGATGTTACGGGGAGGAGGTGCTATTTATCACATTGATTCCGATGATAATTTAGATATACAAATCGTGTACAATAGTACAGATATTATATTTCCACATTCTAATCCCTCTTATGTTGTATATGGTAGGGCTCCTATCACTAGTATAAATTCTGAGAGACTTTTCAGTCATAAAGTACCTGTAATGAGAGATGTGTTAGCTAAAACAGGTAAAGCAGCAGATAGCGATAAATTAGATGGAATAGATTCTTCTGGGTTTGTAAGAAAAGGAATAGATGCTCCAGGAGCATTAAATGGACAATATTTGATATTTAATTTTAATGATACAAATAATGTTGATGCAATAAGCTTTAATGATGGTACCAATGCATTTTATTTTAATGCAGATAGAACTAAAAGTAATACAACGGCCAATGCTAACGTACATGCAAGTAATTTCTATGAAAATGGAACTATTTTAAGTTCAAAATATTTAGGTAAAACAGCTAAGGCAACAGATAGTGATAAATTAGATGGTTTTGATAGTTCTTCCTTTTTTAGAAACGGTGCCAATAATATGGGACAATGGCAGTTAGCGTCTAAAACAAAAAATTCTGGATATGCGCATGCAGCTCTTGAAGTTAGAGAACTGAATTTTGGAGGAAAACAAACAGGTGTAAATACAGAAGCACCAAGAGTATCTTTCCATTGGGGCGGTAGAGTTGCTTCTCAAATTATGCTGCGTACTGATGCAAGTATTGCAATTATGAACAATCCAGGTACCGGTTATGAAAAATTCAGAGCGGCAGATATATATTCAAATGATGCACTGGTTGCTACCCAAACGTGGGCAAATGGAGCCTTTTTAGGAAAAACAGCTAAGGCAACAGATAGTGATAAATTAGATGGCTACAACTCAGCTGCTGGAATAGCAGCGAATACAATACCTGTAAGAGATGGTGCAGCAGATATACAAGCAAGATTATTTAGAAGTAATTATCAAACACAGTCAAGTATACCTTCAGGTGCTACAGTGACTATGCGAACTAGTACATCTGATAACTATTTAAGACATATTACTAAGGCTGGTTTTTTAGCATGGTTAGGTAAAGTAAATGATTCAAACTTACTAGATGGTTTAGATAGTACTGTTTTTTTACGAAGTAATGTTGATGATTCTTTTTCAGGGAAATTAACTTCAACTTCAAGACAAGGTGGGATTTATGGTACCTATAACTCAAAGTTAACAGACCATATTTGGTCTATGGGTACAGCTTATAAAGTAGCTGCTGATGGTACTACTTTTGGAAATTTATATGGTTTAGCATATAAACATACAAATAATCCTACTGGAGGTACCATGGCAGGAGGCCATCAAGCAGTATGGTGTGAAAATGGTGTTCCAAAAGCAGCTATGGGTGGAGATGGTTTATGGTCTGCAGAAAAAATAATAGCTGTAGGTAATATCACAGGGAATGATATTTATGCTAATGGAGGTTATTATTTTGGAGATAATAAAGCCATTATTAAATTCACAGATTCTTGGTTGCGTTTAAATCCATCCAATCAATTTACAAGTGGTATTTACTGTGCAACATCAATTTTGAGAACAGATAAAAGACTTGAAGTTGGAAGTGGAGGATCTGCGTTTTATGCCGATAGTGCAGGTAACGGTAAGTTTAATAATAACTTAACGGTAAATGGTAATATCTATGGGAAGTCAGTAAATGCTGCATATTCTCATTTATATCGTTTTGGAGGACTATATTTTACATGGGATTCTGATACATATGGTACAAAAGTAGAACATTCTATAAGAAGTGCTTATGGAACGGCTATGAGTGATAGTATTACTATAAATTCATATAATAATATTCGTTTGAATATTGATTCAAATAATAATAATGGCAATTCAAAATTTGAGATTGGAAATAACACAACTGGAACTACAAACGTTCTTTTCTCTGTGGATGAAACAGGGACAGTTAGAGCTAAAGGTGATGTTGTAGCTTATTCTACCTCTGATGCTGGATTTAAAAATGAAATTAAGCCGATTGCAGATCCTTTGATGAAAATCAACCAATTGTCAGGAAATGAATTTAAATGGAATGAAAAGCAAACTACTTATAAAGAAGGAAGTAAAGATTATGGGATTATTGCACAAGAGGTAGCAAATGTATTGCCTGAAGCTGTTCGTAAAAATGAAGATACAGGGCATTTATCTGTTCGATATGAAAAGTTAATTCCTCTACTTATAGAAGGAATGAAAGAGCAACAAGAACAAATAGAGCAACTTAAAACAAAGTTATATGGCGTTACCAATTAGTGGGAAAATAAGCATTAAAGACATTCTCATTGAAATGGGACAGCCAACTAGAACTAATGTAAGTTTAGATACATTAGCTGCGGAATGGGCCTTAACTACAGGAGATCTTACTTTTGCAAGTCAAGAACATAAATTAAGTGATTGGCTAGGCAAGTCTTGGAGAGTATCTATAGATATTGGTTTTTTAACAAAGTTTCGTCTTTCAGTGCAGGGTAATCCTTCAGATGGTCTTGGAATGAATAGGGCTTGTGATCTCAGTGCAAATAGAACAATGTATCATAATGGAATAACGGCAGACTACAGAGCACCAAATATAGGGGCTAAAGTATATAATGTTCTAGGACTTCCTTTTAATGGGCAAGGGTACAGCTACAAAACTGAACAAAATAAAGTTATTAAAATAAGTAGTAACGGTATTGTTGAAAGTATTCATAACTGTATAACTGTAACGGAACAATTATCGATAAGTCCTACACAAATAGATGATGTTCCTTCTAGAGGATCTAGATATACGATATCAGTAACATGTAACGGTGCTTGGACGGCAAGAGTAACTAGGGGAGCTACAGATTCATCAATAACTCGTGCTTCTGGAACTGGAAATGGTTCTTTTACTTTGATAGTGAATGGAGTGTCAGGAGGTATTCAGCAATTACAATATCTTTCTGGTGATGTAACAGTTACTTCAGGAAGTAAATCTGTAACTTTGAGGTGGTTTAGAACTCACTTATTATTAGATGATGATATAGAAGATCTAGGTGGAGGCATAGATCGATTAAGATAAATATAAAACATATGGAAATACAACAATTAGAATTATTAGCTTCTTCATTAAGAGTTTTGGGATTAAATTTAGATATACCCACATTAGATTTAATATTTACTTTGAACAAGGAGTTGGTAGAAAAAGAAGCAAGTATATCTTTAGCAGAAATACATAAAATAAGTATGGAAATGACACAGAAGTATAATTTAGATAAGCAATAACAAAATGTCTTTTATAGCTTAAAAATAAATAATTGGATTATAAAATTAAGGCTCTTCACTAAGAAGAGTCTTTTTTGTGTTTCTTGAGCTAATATCTTGATCATTTTTTTAAATAGGCTAATTGCAATTCAAAATTTCTAGTTTACAAAAGACCAAAGTCTTTTAAAATAGCAATAAGATGAGAGTTGTTTTTGGCTTCGAAATTTAATTTTAATTTTTCTAACCTTTTTTCAATACTACTAATACTGTATGGGGCAATTTTATGTTCTGAAAAGTGTTTTTGTATTTCCTTAATAGAATACCCTTTAGATAATTTTTCAGAAAGCATTTTACTATAATCATCTAAGATGATTGTATTTTTTTGATATAGTTTTTTCTCTAATTCTTTAGAAATGTATGTTTTACCGTTGTGGATTTCATCAATAGCATTTAAAATTTCCTTAGCATCAAAACCATCTTTAGCAACATATCCGTCAATTTTTTGTTTAGAAAAAAGAGATTTAACCTTTGCTGCTCTATCTTCAACAGAATAAACTATAATCTTAATGGATTGTTGAGTTTTTTTAATTGCATTAATAAGCTCTTCTCCTGATTTTATTTGATCATTTCCGTAGTTTTTATCAAAAGAAAGATCAGTAATTATTAGCTCAAAAGGATTATTATCTAGTTCAGCTTTTTTAATAAGAGATAATGCTTTATCACAATAAT
>NZ_MSMP01000028.1 GCF_001936575.1 Tenacibaculum agarivorans | reverse complement strand
TTACATAGAATTCCATTTTACTTCCTAGTAGTATAAAAATCTTGAACTAGTTCAAGATTTTGTCTTGTTGTATTTCAAGAGTATTTCCTGTCTTGGTTCATTTTTAATCAGACCTATTCAGCGGAAATTTGTAGTGTAATTATTTCTTAACAATATAAAATTTTTAGAAAATGAAAGATACTACAACAACTTCATACAAAGAAGGATTAAAAACACTAAGAGGAAGTATGTCAGATATGCTTCCTAGCGAAGTACTAGAGGTATTTGATAATGATGCAAATGCTTTACATGAAGAACATACATCTATTTTAAAACTTCGTGCAGGAGATAAGGCATATGACTTTACGCTATCTAATGCAGTTGATAAAAGCATCAACTTATATGAAATATTAAAAACAAATAGAGTTGTTCTTACATTCTACAGAGGAGTTTGGTGTCCATACTGCAATTTAATACTCAATCAATATCAAGCTATTCTCCCTGAAATTAGAGAAGCTGGTGCAACGTTAATCGCTATTTCACCACAGAATCCTGATGCTTCTTTAAGTATGAAGGAGAAAAACAACTTACAATTTGAGGTCTTAAGTGATAACGGAAACCTTATTGCCAAAGAGTACACTACAGTACATCCTAATCCTGAAAAATCATTGAAAAAAATGGGAGAATTAGGATATGATTATGATAGTTATAACTCTGATGTAAAAAGTGAATTACCAGTTCCTGCAACATTCATTATAGAAAAAGATGCCACAATATCTTTTGCAAAATCAGAAGGTGCAGATTATAGAAATCGTGTAGAACCTTCAGAAATCATTAAAGCTTTAAATAAATAATAAAACTCAAATACATAATACCATGAGAACACAAATAATTAGAATCGTATCAGTTGTACTAATATTCATTACAACGTTTTTACAAGCACAAGATGCTAGAAAATTAATAGCTAAAGTAGTAGAAGCTAATGGAGGGATTAACGGTTTACATAAGTTAAAAGATGTCTCTTTCGATTATACTTTTAAAGTAGTAAATAATAACATCGTAGATGTTTCCAAAGAGCGTTATATTTTCGAAGGAGAGGTTTCATATGCTCAGTATACCAAAAGGCAAGTATATGCACTGCCTCAATTAGAAGGAATACATACACAGTTTTTTAATGGAGCAAATACTGTTTCTAAAATAAATGGTAAAATTATCACAGATAAGCAACCTGCTTATATCGGACATGCACTAAGAAAGACTAATTACTATTGGTTTGCTATGATGTTCAAATTATTAGATCCAGGTGTTAACCATAAATCTTTACCCTCAAGAAAAGTGAATGGTATCACTTATAACATTGTTGAAATGACTTTTGGTGAAAATGTTGGGGAAACCGATGATAAATATATTCTTTACATCAATCCAGAAACGTATTTAATAGACCAATTTTTATACACTGCAAAAGGATTTGGTGTCACAACTCCAAGTTTAATGAAGGTACAGTATGAAAAAATAGGTGGGGTTTATTTATCTACATATCGCAAATATGCACCCGCAGATTGGGATGGGAATGTGATAAAAAACAACTGGACAGAACAGTTTATTAAAAATGTAAAATTCAATAACGGTTTCGATTTAGAAAATATCCAATCCATGTAATACAATTTAAAATAAACACCAATGAAAAATTTAATTCTAGGTTTATTTCTTATAAGTCTGTTTCAAATAGCTCAAAGTCAGGAAGGTTTGATAAAAGCCAAAAATGAAATAACTCATAGTGTTGTTTCATATGTAGAGACTGCTCATAGAAGTTTGGTTGTTAACGATTTAAATGTTTTCTATAGAGAAGCAGGAGATCCTTCTAAAGAAACCATTTTAATGTTACATGGTTTTCCAAGTTCCTCTCATATGTATAGAGACTTGATAAAAAAGTTAGCTAAAGATTTTCATGTAGTAGCACCAGACTATCCTGGATTTGGATTTAGCGATGCACCAACAATAAGTAAGTTCAATTATACTTTTCATAATGTGTCTTTATTAATGGATGCATTTGTAGAAAAATTGAATATAGACTCTTATTACATAATGATGCAGGATTACGGAGGACCAATAGGTTTTAGAATGGCAGTACGTAATCCTAAAAAAGTAAAAGGATTTATCATACAAAACGCCAATGCTTATTTCGAAGGATTAAGTGGAGAATGGGCACAAAAGTATAGTGCTTTATTAGAAACTGGTGATAAAGAAGGTGTACTTAAAATACAAAACTGGTGGATGTCTTTAGAAGGAATAAAGGAAATGTATTTAAATGGAGTTAAAGATCCTTCTAAAGTTGATCCTATATCCTATCTAACAGATGAAGCTTTTTTACGAAGAGTAGGTATTAATGAAATACAAATTACATTCTTAAACAACTACGGAAGCAATTTCGAGAAGTATGCAGAGTGGCAAAAATATTTGAAATACTACCAGCCACCTACAATTGTTATCTGGGGAATACATGATAAATTCTTTAGTGTTGAAGGTGCTAAAGCTTATTCTAAAGATCTTAAAAATGTAGAGACACATTTAATAGATGGAAGCCACTTTTTATTAGAGCTTCATTCTGATGAAGCTGCAAAACTCATCACAAAATTCATTAGAAAAATCTAGTTATTAATATTTAAAATTATAAAATCATGAATACAATAGAAATAAAAAATAAATCAGTCCTAATTACAGGAGCCAATCGTGGTATTGGACTTGCATTAGTAGAAAAAGCCTTGGAAAAAGGGGCTAGCAAAGTATACGCTACCTATCGTTCAGAGAATAATCGCTCAGTACTTGATAACTTAAGTGAGCGTGTAGTACCAATTCATCTTGACCTTACAGATGCTTCCACTGTAGCAAATCTATCAAAATCCGTTTTATCATTAGATGTACTTATCAACAACGCAGGTCTTTTTACAGGGATAGATGTTTTAGAAGATTCTGAAGAACAACTTCGCAACGATATAGAGACTAATGTATTTGGAACGCTTGCTGTAACAAAAGCTTTAGTTCCTGTATTAAAGAATCAAGATCCTGCAGCAGTAATCAATCTATCAAGTATTGCGGGTTTAGCTTCAATGCCGAGTTTTGGAGGATATTCAATTTCAAAAGCAGGAGTTCACTCTTTAACTCAGTCATTAAGAGGAAAATTAAAAGCTGATGGTATTTCAGTACATGGTGTGTATCCTGGTCCAGTTGCAACACGTTTAACCGAAGGTTATGATATGGAAACTACACCTGCATCGGTTGTAGCAGAAAATATTTTTGAAGGTCTTGAAAACGGTGTTGAAGATATTTTTCCTGATGGACTTTCTGAGCAAGTCGGTCCAGTATACTTAAGTTCACCTAAAACACTTGAACAAAATTTTAGTGCCTTTTAAGTTTCATTATTAAAATCAAAACAATGAAAAATAATTTCAAAATACATACAATCGAAAGTGCACCTGTAGCTTCAAAACCAATTTTGGAAGCAGCTAGAAAGAAAATGGGTTTTGTGCCAAATCTAATGGGTACTATGTCAGAATCGTCAGTAATGGTTGAAAGTTATTTAACCTTAATGGGGTTATTTGATAAATCTCGTCTTAGTGAAACAGAGCGCCAAATAATATTGATGACCAATAATCGTTTGAACGGTTGTACCTATTGCATGGCAGCTCATACCGCGGTTTCTAAGATGGCTAAGGTCGACGAAGATGTTATAGAAGCCTTAAGATCAGGTTCTGAATTAAATGATCCTAAATTAGAAGCTTTAAGACAATTTGCAATAATTGTTAATAAATCAAGAGGTTGGGTGACTGATGAGCAAGTGGCAGATTTTATTACTGCAGGATATACAAAAGAAACAGTTCTTGAAGTTATTGTAGGTACAAGTTTAAAAGTATTGTCAAATTATAGTACTCATATTATCAAACCAGAGCTAGACAAAGCATTTTTGCCAGTTGCTTGGAATCAAAAAATGGATTTAGAAATAGTATAACTAAGTATAATAGTATTAGCGGTATTGTAATATCGCTAATACTTTTAGATTGAACCTAGTGTTAAAAATTAGGTTATTGTTAATAATCCAAAGAATATATCAAAAGTCATTCTTTACACTAACGATTAATTTTTTATGTTACATAAGAGTATTTTTAAGTTAAAAAAAGAGTGCTAATTTTTCAGATGCTAAAATTGAATTCGATTTTTATTTAATATATTGATTGTTAGTTTTTTATTTTGTTTTATTTAGCTTTTAATCCCGTTGATGAAAAACTAAAAAATGTTAATAAAATAGCATATTGGAGGAATTCTTTTTTATGAATTGTTGTATGGGAAAGCAATAATTAAACATAAAATATGAAACTAATCCAACAACAATTTATCTTATTAGCATTCTTTTTAGTTCTATTTTCTTGTAGTGATGATAATGATTCAACATTGATAGAAAAAAGTACAGCCAAAGAAATTACTGATTTTACTATAGATGGAGTAAAGGCGACAATCGATAAAACTACTAAGAAGATTTCATTAAAATTAGCAAAGCAAAATTTAACAAGTCTAACACCTACAATTCAAATTTCTGATAAAGCTACAGTGAGTCCAAAATCAGGTGTAGCACAAGATTTTTCAAAAGCCGTAACTTATACTGTTACTGCTGAAGATGGTAGTAAAGAATCCTATGAAGTATCTGTTAGTAGTACAAATACACCTAAAAGTGATGCTAAAGAAATCACTGAATTTATCATAGACGGGAAAAAAGCGACAATTGATAAAACCACTAAGAAAATTACACTTAGCTTAAATAAGACCGATCTAACAAGTCTAACACCTACAATTCAAATTTCTGATAAAGCTACAGTGAGTCCAAAATCAGGTGTAGCACAAGATTTTTCAAAAGCCGTAACTTATACTGTTACTGCAGAAGATGGAACAACTACAGCTTACAATGTTTCTGTTACTGGAGCTACTACAAGCACTAATATTTCTACATTTACTCACAACGGAAAAAAATATGAAATAGTTAAAGAAGCAAAAACTTGGGAAGCTGCAGCAGCTTTCGCTGTAGGTAGAGGAGGATATTTAACAGAAGTCAATGATAAAGCAGAGCAGGATGCTATTTTTCAAGCCTTAAACAAAGCAAGTATTACCATGACTAATACAGTTGCTCCTGATGGAGGTGGAGGTGCCTATGTATGGATTGGAGGAAATGATATTACTACTGAAGGGAGTTGGGTTTGGAATGGAAATAATCAAGGTAGTGGAACTCCTTTTTGGACAGGTAATAGGACAGGTAGTGTTGTAAACAGTGCTTATGTTAATTGGGGAAGACAAACAAATAGCCCAGTAGATGCTTCATCAAAATTTAACGAACCAGATAATTTTGGTACAGGACAAGATGGATTAGCTTTATCTCTTAACGGCTGGCCTTTAGGTTTTGCTGGTCAGTGGAATGATGTTGATCACACTAATAAACTATTCTTTGTAATAGAGTTTAATTAATCATTAGATTTTTTGGTTTAAAATAATTTCCAAAATATATAAAGGGTTTGACTTTTTAGTTAAACCCTTTTTCAATTTAATATAGAAAGTGAAAACTAAGGATTTATCAAGATTATTTAAGTGTTAAACTGATCTTAATATTAGATCATTTTTTTGTTTTGTTTGATTTTTTTATACTTTTGGTGAACATTTAAGTTGGTTTATTGGAAAAATCAATGGTTGTATCATATAAAACAATCCAGTATGTATATGTAAATATGAAAGTTATGCATACATTTGTTCCCCCAAGTCTCTAATGTACTTTTTGAGAAAGAAATTTCACTTAATTTCGACTATTTGCTTGGAGATGATAAAACAAACCAGACTTAAGTTTGGAATAACCTTTAGAATTATTGAATAATTATGACATTAATAGAAAAAGCGTTAGAGTTTGAAAACCGTAAATTTAAGTTCGTTACTACCAGTGATAGAATTTTAGCTTCTAGAGAGGCTAAAGCTCTTATTTTAGAAATAAATGAAGAGTATAAAAAGAGTAAAGATGGTGAGCTTATGGATTTAATGAAAAGGCTAACGGTTGTAAAACAACGAATAGAAAAAAGACTGAAAGGCAAACCTTTAACTGCCTAGTAAATGATTATGTAAAGCTGTTAATTTCGATTAACAGCTTTTTTTATAACTTCTAATTACATTATGAAAATTTATCGTCTCGTTAAAAAACAAAATCTACCTATTTCAGTAGATAAAGCTTGGGAATTTTTATCTAGTCCTAAAAACTTAAAAATAATTACTCCGGATTATATGGGATTTAATATTGTTTCAGGTGCTGATAGACCAATGTATCCGGGTCAGATTATTCAATATGTGGTGACTCCGTTATTAGGAATTAAAACTACTTGGGTTACAGAAATTACACATGTGATGGACAAAAAGTACTTTGTAGATGAACAACGTTTTGGTCCGTATGCTTTGTGGCATCACAAACATTTCATAAAAGAAATAGATGGAGGAGTAGAAATGGAAGATATTATAGATTATAAAGTTCCTATGGGAATTTTAGGGCAATTAGTACATCCTTTTTTAGTGAAGCCAAAACTTGAAGAGATTTTTGAATATCGTCAAAAAAAATTAATAGAACTTTTTGGAGCATATAATGGATAAAGTAATTGTATTTTGGTTCAGGAGAGACTTACGACTTGATGATAACCACGGGTTGTATAAAGCATTGACTGGTGGTAAAAAAGTACTGCCAATTTTTATTTTTGATACGAATATCCTAGATAAACTTCCCAAAAAAGATGCTCGACTAGATTTTATTCATTCAAGATTAACAGAAATAAATAAAGAGTTACAAAAGTATGGAAGTACTTTACTTACATTTAAAGGAACGCCTCTTGATGTTTTTAAAGAATTAAAAACTACTTTTTCCATAGAAAGTGTTTTTTCTAATAAAGATTATGAACCCTATGCTACACAAAGGGATACTGAAGTAAAAACGTTTTTAACTTCAAATAATATTGATTTTTCACAGTTTAAAGATCATGTTATTTTTGAAGAGCAAGAAATCACTAAAGATGATGGATTACCGTATAAAGTATATACACCTTATTCAAAAAAGTGGTTATCAGTTTTCCATAAAAATAAATTAGAATTTTTTCCTTCAGAAGATCATTCCTCAAATTTTGACAACATTGAATACAAACCAGTTCTAGAAAAGAAAGAATTAGGATTTGAAGATTCGGATATAAAAATTCCAAATTATAATATCAGTACTGTTTTAATTGATGAATATGAAGCAAAACGTAATTTTCCTGGCACTGATGCAACGTCTAAACTAGGAATCCATTTGCGTTTTGGAAGTATTTCTACTCGAAAAGCAGTTGTTGAAGCATTAAAGAGTGATAATATTACATTTTTAAAAGAGTTAATTTGGAGAGAATTTTTCATGCAAATTTTATGGCATTTTCCAGATACTGTAAATAAAGCTTTTAAGCCGCAATATGATGCTATAGAATGGAGAAATAATGAAGATGATTTTACAAAATGGTGTAAAGGAGAAACAGGTTATCCATTAGTAGATGCTGGAATGCGAGAATTAAATGCTACTGGATTTATGCATAATAGAGTTCGAATGCTTGTTGGAAGTTTCTTATGTAAACATTTATTAATCGATTGGCGTTGGGGTGAAGCATACTTTGCTGAAAAGTTATTAGATTTTGAATTGGCTAGTAATATTGGTAATTGGCAATGGGTAGCTGGTTGTGGAGTAGATGCTGCGCCATACTTTAGAATTTTTAATCCGACTACGCAAATTCAAAAATTTGATAAACAGCTTGTCTATATTAAAAAGTGGGTGCCAGATTTTCAGGAGTTGACATATCCAACTCAAATAGTAGATCATAAATTTGCTAGAGAACGTTGTTTAACTACGTATAAAAAAGCCTTAGCAGTTAATTCTTAACAACTTATTAATAGCACCTGTGTTTCTTTTGGTTAACTTTAGGAGATTAACATTAAAACCAAAAAATTATGACTACACAAGAAGTGGCAAACAAATGGGCACAAATGTGCAGAGAAGGAAAGAATTTAGAATGTATTAATGAATTATACGCAGAAAATGTAGTGAGTAAAGAGATGCCTGGGGTACTTGATGGAGAGCTATTATCTGGAAAGCAAGAGGTGTATAATAAAAGCAAACAATGGCTAGAAAATGTAGTAGAATTTCATTCTAGTGAAATTACTGAACCTGTTATAGCTGATAATCATTTCAGTGCTAAAATGGCTTTTGATGTTACTTTTAAAGATAGAGGAAGACAACAAATGGATGAATTATGTGTGTTTGAAGTGAAAGATGGAAAAATTGCTAGTGAGCAATTCTTTTATACCATGTAAATACAAGAATAAAAATAGCAAAGCTCTGATTTATCAGAGCTTTTTTTATATTTGCCTTCCAAATTAATTCGGGATGTAGCTTAGTCCGGTTAAAGTGCACGGCTGGGGGCCGTGAGATCGAAGGTTCGAATCCTTTCATCCCGACTTTTTTTGAGGTTATACTACTCATTTTCTTTATAGTTATAGTAAGAAAACTCCTTATCCAATATATCTATGCTTAATTCTTCTTTGATATTAATTTTTATTTCAACGTCTATTAATTTATTAGTACTTTTCCTTCAATAAAATTGTAATTATGCGTTTTTTAAAATATTTAGCGGTTTTCTTATTAGGTTTCTTAATTGCAAAGCTTTGGTATGATAAGAAAGAAAAAAAATATCAGAGTGAAGAAATAAAAGTAATATTAGAAGGAGTTAATAATTTAAGCAAGTTAGTAGTTTCTGAAGGAAACTACTCTGAAATGTATAATTTTTCCGATACCAAAAAGTATTTGTTTGATTACGTTCAGTTTCAAAAACAGGCTATCTTATCTGTGAATGCAAAGGTTGAGGTAGGATATGATTTGTCGAAATTAGAAATACAAGTAGATAGTATTGGGAAGCAAATTATCATCAATAAAATTCCAAAAGAAGAAGTAAATATTTCACCAGATATTAAATACTTCGATTTAAAACAAAGCCAGTTTAATTCATTTTCTAAAGATGAATTCAATAAGTTAAATACCAAAGCTATTGAGAAAATAAAAGAAACTGTTGAGCTCACCAATCAGAAAAAAGAAGCTAAGACACGGTTATTTGAAGAGTTATCTAAAATCTATCAACTATCTAAAATTTATGGTTGGAAAGTGGTAGACAATACAAATACTAAAGAATTAACACTATTGTTAGACTGATCTTTTAATGTATTCTAGTATTAAATCACTAGCTCCAATGTTGTTTTGAACATATTCTTTTAATATTTTTCCCATTTTTATTCGGGTATCTAAGTTGTTTTTCAATGCTGTAAAGATTGTGGTAAAATCCTCTTTACTAAGTACAGTTTTAGCACCACCCAAGTCAATTAAATCATTGGCCTCTTGAAATTTTTGATATTTATTTGCACCGAAAACAATTGGAACTCCAAAAGTAGCAGGCTCTAAAATGTTATGTAAGCCTGTAGCTAATCCTCCTCCAATATATGCGGTATTGGCATAAGAATAAATCTTGGTAAGTAATCCAATAGTATCAATAATGAAGACTTGGTATTCTGTTAAGTTGACATTGTTTCTTTCAGAATATAAAATAGTTTTTTTGAGAATTGTTTTTCTAAGTTCTTCTATATTTTCTTTATCGATTTTATGTGGAGCAATAATAAATTTTTCATTGTCACTAGCATGAGTATTGATGTAATTAACAATGAGTTCTTCATCTTCTTTCCAGGTGCTACCTGCTACAATTGTGTAATTATTATTTTTAAAATCGTTAATAAAATCAAGTGTGTTATCCTGTTGCAAGATTTCAAAAACTCGATCAAAACGAGTGTCTCCAGAAACAGTAACATTAGTTTTATTGATATGATTTAATAGTTTTTTAGAGTTTTCATTTTGAACAAAGAAATGATCAAATGTGTTCAAAAACTTACGCATCCATTTTCCATAGGACTTAAAAAATAATTGCTCTTCTCTAAAAATCCCTGAAACTAGAATAGTTTTAGTATTGTTCTTTTGTAATTGATTTAGCAGATTAGGCCAGAATTCATATTTGACTATAATAGCTAATTCTGGGTGTGTTTGTTGAATGAATTTTTGCACTCTTCTTTTACTATCAAAAGGTAAGTAACAGACTACATCGGCTAAATCATAGTTTTTTCGAATTTCATATCCAGAAGGAGAGAAAAAAGTAAGGACTATTTTATGATTTGGATAGTTAGATTTTAGTTTTTCTATAATTGGCCTACCTTGTTCAAATTCACCCAAAGAAGCAGCATGAACCCAAAAAACACGATCTTCTTTTGTAATGATTTTTAGTTTGTCAAATGTTTTTTTTCTTCCATGAACAAATAACTTTATTTTTGGGTTAAATAAGGCGATTATTTGAAGAAAAAAGTAAACAATATGAATTATGATGTTGTAAAAGAAAATCATGTTGTAAAAGTATCAAATAAAAAAATCAGTGACAAAAGCCACTGATTTGAATTATAGTTTAAGATAAAGTATTATTTAATCTCAAAGTCTTCCATAAATTTGGTAGTATAATTACCAGCAACATAATCCGGGTGATCCATTAGTTGTCTATGGAAAGGAATAGTCGTTTTAATTCCTTCAATAATATATTCATCTAAAGCACGCTTCATTTTGTTAATTGCCTCTTCACGTGTTTGTGCAGTTACAATTAATTTAGCGATCATAGAATCATAGTTTGGTGGAATTGTATATCCAGCATATGAATGCGTATCTATACGTACACCATGTCCACCTGGTTCATGATAAGAAGTGATCTTACCAGGAGATGGTCTAAAGTTCTTATGAGGATCTTCAGCATTAATTCTACATTCAATTGAGTGTAACTGAGGGAAATAATTTTTTCCTGAAATTGGCACACCTGCAGCAACTAAGATTTGCTCACGAATTAAATCGTAATCCACAACCTCTTCAGTAATTGGATGCTCTACTTGGATACGAGTATTCATCTCCATAAAGTAGAAATTACGGTGCTTGTCTACTAAAAACTCAACCGTTCCTGCACCTTCATACTTAATATATTCTGCTGCTTTTACAGCTGCTTCACCCATTGCATTTCTCAATTCATCAGTCATGAATGGAGAAGGAGTTTCTTCAGTTAATTTTTGGTGACGACGTTGTACAGAACAATCTCTTTCAGATAAATGACACGCTTTTCCAAAAGAATCACCAATAATTTGAATCTCAATATGTCTTGGCTCTTCAATTAATTTCTCCATGTACATTCCGTCATTACCAAATGAAGCTTTAGCTTCCATTCTAGCAGAATCCCATGCTGGTTTTAAATCTTCAACGTTCCAAACTGCACGCATTCCTTTACCACCACCACCAGCGGTAGCTTTCAGCATTACAGGGAATCCCATATCAGTAGCTATTTTCTCTGCTTCTTCATATGAGTCTAAGATTCCTTCAGATCCTGGAATACAAGGTACACCTGCAGCAATCATAGTTGCTTTAGCTGTAGCTTTGTCTCCCATTTTAGAGATCATTTCTTCACTAGCTCCAATAAATTTAATATCGTGCTCTTCACACAATTTAGAGAATTTAGCATTTTCAGAAAGGAAACCATAACCTGGATGGATTGCATCTGCGTTTGTAATTTCTGCAGCAGCGATAATTCGATCCATTTTTAAATAAGACTCGTTACTAGGAGCAGGTCCAATACAAACAGCCTCATCAGCAAATCTAACATGTAAACTTTCAGCGTCTGCTTTAGAGTACACAGCTACTGTTTTAATACCCATTTCTTTACAGGTACGAATTACACGAAGTGCAATTTCACCTCTATTGGCAATTAATATCTTTTTAAACATAGTTGTATGTGTTTAGTTAGCTCAATCGTTTGAACTATAAGATCTAATTAAGATGGATCAACTAAGAATAAAGGTTGATCAAATTCAACAGGAGATGAATCATCTACTAATACTTTTACTATTTTTCCTGAAACTTCAGATTCAATCTCATTGAATAATTTCATTGCTTCAATAATACATACTGTATCTCCTGCTTTTATTTCAGAACCAACTTCTACAAATGAAGGCTTGTCTGGAGAAGGCTTACGGTATAATGTACCGATAATTGGAGATTTTATAGTAACGTATTTAGAATCGTCTTCTTTTGCTGCAGCAGGAGCATTAGTTGTTGGTGCTGCTGTTTCAACTACTGGTTGTGCTACCGGAGGAGCCGCAACAACTTGTGGTGCAGCAGCTATAGGTGCAGCTTGTATAATTTTTGTTTCAGATACTTCAGAACCAGTTTTGATTGTGATCTTAACATCATCCATTTCTAGCTTTACCTCGCTAGCTCCAGATTTAGCTACGAACTTAATAAGATTTTGGATTTCTTTAATGTCCATTGTTTATAATTTTAGTTGATTTGTTATCCATTATATGCCCATTTCAGGTAAATAGCTCCCCATGTGAAGCCACCACCAAAGGCCGCAAAAATTAAATTATCACCTTTTTTAAGTTCTTTTTCATAGTCCGCTAATAAAAGTGGTAGTGTAGCAGAAGTAGTGTTCCCATATTTATATATGTTCATCATTACCTTCTCTTCATCTAAACCTATTCTATTAGCAGTTGCTTCAATTATTCTTTTGTTAGCTTGATGTGGAACTAACCAATTCACAGTGTCTTTGGTTAAGTTATTACGTTCCAATATTTTTTCAGAAACATCAGCCATGTTAGAAACTGCAAACTTGAATACAGTTCTTCCTTCTTGATGTACATAATGTTGTCCGTTCTTTACTGTTTCTTCACTTGGAGGTAAAATAGATCCTCCAGCATCAATTTTCAAAAACTCTCTTCCTACACCATCACTACGTAAATATTCGTCTTGAAAACCTAAACCTTCTTCATTAGGTTCAAATAAAACAGCACCAGCACCATCACCAAAAATGATACAAGTGGCTCTATCTGTATAATCGATTATTGAAGACATTTTATCAGCTCCAATTAATAATACTTTCTTATATCGACCAGATTCAACATAAGTTGAAGCTACTGACATACCATATAAAAAGCTTGAGCATGCTGCTTGTAAATCGTAAGCGAATGCATTTGTAGCGCCGATTTCAGTAGCGGTAAAAACAGCAGTTGAAGCCACTAACATATCTGGTGTAGCTGTAGCAACAATTACCAAATCAATCTCTTTAGGATCAATATTGTTTTTAGCTATTAAATCTTGAGCTGCTCTGGTAGCCATAAATGAAGTACCAGCGCCTTCTTCTTTAAGAATTCTTCTTTCTTTAATTCCTGTTCTTGTAGTAATCCACTCGTCATTTGTATCTACCATAGTTTCTAACTCTTGGTTAGTTAAAATGTATTCTGGTAGATATTTACCTACTGCTGTAATTGCTGCAGTTATTTTAGTCATGCTTGTTACTTATAGTAAATTTAGTTTTCAAAAGTAGTGATTTTTTTTTCACTTTTTAACGAAAAAAACGCCAAAAACTAAGGTTTTTGACGTTAAATACGTTAAAGTTTAGAATTTTAAATTCTATTAAAAACTCTAAGCTTCAGCTTCTTCAGTAGAATCGATAACTACCTGACCTCTGTAGTATAGTTTACCTTCGTGCCAGTGAGCTCTGTGGTATAAGTGTGCTTCACCAGTAGTTGGATCTACTGCAATCTGTGGTAAAGTTGCCTTATAGTGAGTTCTTCTTTTATCTCTTCTTGTTTTTGATATTTTTCTCTTAGGATGTGCCATTATTACGTGTTTTTTCCTGTTAGTAAATCTTTTAACTTATCCCATCTTGGGTCAGTCGTACTTTTATTATCAACTGTTTTTTCCTTATTAATTTCTAGTTCTTTTAATTTTTTTAATGTGTCAGATTCCATGGTTCCATTTAAAACATCTGGATGAATTCTTTTAGAAGGAACTGACAGCACTATTAACTCATAAATATATTGTGCAACATTAAGTTGGTACTCTTCATGAGGCAAAATTAAAATTTCATCATCTTCATCATTAAATTCTGGACCAAATTTTACAATCAACTTAAATTTACCTTCTAAGTCTTGGTTATACGGTTCGCTTGTAATATCACAAGGAACATTAACGTAACCATTTGCTGTAAAAATCAATTCCATTAATGTACTTTTTTTAACAAAGTCAATGTGTATGTTCACGTTAGCTTCGTTAAACTCTTCGAATTGAAATTTCGTAAAGAACGTGTTATCAATTTGATATGTAAACTCGTGGTTTCCTTCTTTTAAACCGACAAAAGAAATGTTATATTCTTTTAAATCTTTCATTTACACTATCAATTTGAGGGCGCAAATATAATAAAATGTTTTGTAATACGGAATAAATAAATTTTATTTTGATTTTAATCTATTT
Source organism: Tenacibaculum agarivorans (assembly GCF_001936575.1). Lineage (GTDB taxonomy): Bacteria > Bacteroidota > Bacteroidia > Flavobacteriales > Flavobacteriaceae > Polaribacter > Polaribacter agarivorans. Next base: position 56,698 of record NZ_MSMP01000028.1, on the reverse strand, counting down.
GATTCTAACTCAATATTTTCATTTCTGTTTTTGAAAATTTGAAGAGAACTAAACAAAGCTTCTTTAAATGAATCGGTATTCGCTTTATTTTTTCCAGCAATATCAAAACCAGTTCCATGATCAGGGGAAGTTCTTATTTTATCTAAACCTGCGGTAAAATTAACTCCATTTCCAAAAGATAATGCCTTAAAAGGTGCTAAACCTTGATCATGATACATGGCCAAAATACCATCAAATTGCTCGTACGTTTTAGAGCCAAAGAAACCATCAGCAGCGTATGGACCAAAAACCATTTTACCTGTTTTCTTAATTTCTTCTACAGTAGGCCTAATAATTTCATCATCTTCTTTGCCCATTACACCTTTATCACCGCAATGAGGATTCAATCCTAAAATAGCAATCTTAGGTTTTCCAATATTAAAGTCTTGTTTTAAAGACTTGTGCATAATATTTACTTTTTGAGTAATCAATTCTGGAGTGATCGTTTCAGAAATCTTAGATACAGGGATATGTCCAGTAATTAAACCAATACGTAAACCTTCGTTCATTAAAATCATTAAACTTTCTCCTTCCAGCTCAGCCTCTAGAAATTCTGTATGCCCAGGAAAATTAAATTCTTCAGATTGAATATTTTCTTTATTAATAGGTGCCGTAAGTAATAGGTCTATTTTGTTTTCTTTTAAGGCACTTACTGCTTGCGATAGCGATTTAAGCGCGTATTTGCCTCCCAAAGGTGTTGTTTTTCCGATTTCAACCTTTACTTCTTCTTTCCAAATGTTTAACAAGTTTACTTTTCCGTGAACTATTTTATCTAATGATTGAATTCCGTGTATACTTGTATTTACATTAAGCGCTTTTTTATGGAAAGAAATTACTTTATTAGACCCAAAAATAACAGGAGTGCAAAAATCTAACATTCTCTTATCTTCAAATGTTTTTAAAATTACTTCTATTCCTATTCCATTTATATCTCCAATTGAAATACCTGCAATAATTTTATTAGATTTTTCCATATTTAGGTTAGTGATGTTGTATTTTTGATGCTAACAAAAGTAACTAAATTTTAAGGAATGTTCACTGGTATTATTGAAACCCTAGGAGTGGTAACTAAATTGGAAAAAGAACAAGAGAATTTACATATTTCTTTAGAAAGTGAGATTACTCAAGAATTAAAGATAGATCAGAGTGTTGCTCACAATGGTGTATGTTTAACAGTGGTTGGAATTAATGGAAAAGAGTATACAGTTACAGCAATTAAAGAGACTATTGATAAAACGGCTGTAGGTGATTGGGTAGTAGGGGAGCAAGTAAATTTGGAAAGAGCTATGAAGTTAGGAGATCGACTAGACGGGCATATTGTTCAAGGTCATGTCGATGAAACAGGAGTTTGTAAGCGTATTGAAGATGCAGAAGGAAGTACTATTTTTACTTTTGAATATAACTCAAATAGTGAAAACATTACGATTGAAAAAGGGTCAATTACAGTTAACGGAGTAAGTTTAACAGTAGTAAATTCTAAGAAGAACGAATTTAGTGTAGCTATTATACCGTATACTTTAGAACATACCATGTTTAAAAACTTAAAGATAGGAACTATAATTAATCTGGAGTTTGATGTATTAGGTAAATATGTAGCTAGATTACATGGTTTTAAGAGTGCTTAAAATTTGAATATATAAAATAATGTGTATTGAGAAAGAAATGAGGAATTTTGAATTCCTCATTTCATTTTACGGTTTAATAGTTAATCCAACCGCCTTGACCATCACATACTCCTGGACAATGTGGAGGTCCACATTTAATTGTAGTAGTTGCCGTCGGACATACTTCTGAACACAGTCCGATTCTGATAATTAATTCGCGACCTCCAGCGATTTCTAATTGTTCTGCTTTATCTAAAGCTTTTCCAATGGTTAAAATGGATTTTTTCATAAAAACTTAATTTAAGTTGAAAAATTCCTTGAACATTTAAAGACACTCAAGGTTTGTGTCTGTTTTGCGAAAGAATATTGTAGTATTAGTTTATGTATTGTAAACCACTAGTATTTTCTTTTTAATTAAAAAAGAAATTCAACTACGCGTAAATAGGAGTTCCTCCACCGCTACCACCACAGTTTGGATGGTTTGGTATTATTGCAGGAAAATTTAAATAACAATAATTGCCTTGTCCGCCAACTAAAACATAATTTCTTCCATTACAACGGTACCTGCAGAAATTTAAAAGTTCGCCTCCGTTAATTTTTTGTTGTTCTTTCTTATCTAAAGTTTTTCCAATATTTACAATTGATTTTTTCATGATGAAAGTTTAAAAATTGATTAACCCCTTGAACATTTAAAGCACTCAAGGTTTGCGTCTATTTCTCGCGAAAGAATATTGTATAAAGATGTCAATTATTAGGTTTTATAGATATGTTCCTCTAAAACTTGATTTAGTACCATAAGAAGTGAAAAAAAATAATTATGAATTCTTCAGACAGTATAAAAAAGGTTTGTATTGACTGTGTAGAGGAGATAAAACATGGAGTTTGATTTCAAACTCCATGTTTTAAGCTTTATAAGTTTTTAGACTTATATACTAACCTGCAACATAGCAAATACCTATGCCTACAACAATGCAATATTTGTCGTTTATTTTAGGGCAAGAAGGAATTGTACTACATATACCGATGCCACCATTAATTTTTTGTAAATGCTTTTTACTGATCGGTGTACCTAAGTTTAAAATTGACTTTTTCATCATTACACGATTTTAAGTTTCACAATAGCAAGCTGGTCTAAGAATTAAATATTCCCACGTTTGGCAAATAGCGTAAGAACATGGAGGGGTTCCTCCATTAATTGTTTTTTGTTGAGTTTTGTTTAAGGTTTTTCCTAATGTTAAGATTGATTTTTTCATCGTAAAAGATTTAAAAATTGATTAAACCCTCGAACATTTAAAGACACTCAAGGTCTGTGTCTATTTCTCGCGAAAGAATATTTTGCAAACACTTTTGAATAAGTGTCAGATTGTATATAAATACGTTCCTTAATACTATGATTTAGTACTATTTAAAATGATTTGTTTTTGAAATAAATAGTGTTATAATAGAAAAAGCCTCTTTTCAGAGGCTTTGGAATACTTTTAAGAATGGAAGGAGAGTATTCGGGGAAGTTTCGATTACTAATTTATTTATTATTTCTTGTTTAATTCAGAGGAAAAACACCATGTTTTACGAAGTATTAGTAGTAATAACTATTAATTCTTTTAATGATAATGATAATTAAAAATTATATTTTAAAATAAAAAGAGCTGTCTATTTAGACAGCTCTTAAGTATTTTATGTAAGATTATACTGGTTGATTCGATCCTCCAGTAGAGCCGCCTCCACCAGACCCTCCAGATCCTCCACTGCTACAACTACAGTTTAATGGTTTCCAATAAAGTTCTTGTAAATGCGGGCAAGCACACCATTCAAAACATGGTCCTCTAAATACTTGACCTCCATTAATTACCTTTTGCTCTGTTTTATTTAAAGTCTTTCCTAATTTTAAGATTGATTTTTTCATAATTTTTTAAATTTAAAATTGATTAAATTCTTGAATGTTTTAAACACTCAAAATTTATTTTAGAAGCATAGATTTAGTACTAGAGTATCCTAGTCTTAAATCATGTAAATAACTTCTTAATAACAAGTTTCGTTAAAAAGAGTAGTGTATAAATCGTAAGTTGTTGAGAACAATAGAGAAGAAATTAAGCTTCTCTATCGTTTTAAATTTTAGTAGTTATACCAACCGCCGCGTCCATCGCATTCTCCTGGACAATGAGTTCCTCCAGAAACGCATCTTGTTCCAGATTTTGCAGTACGACAAACACTTGAACATTCAGCTATTTGTATAAGCTGTATACTTCCATGTACATTTGATTGTTCATCTTTAGAAAGTACGTTTCCTAAATTTAAAATTGATTTTTTCATAATAAAAGATTTAAAATTGATTAAATCCTTGAACATTTAGAGACACTCAAGGCTTGTGTCTATTCTTCGCGAAAATTTATTTTACGATCTTTTTTAGTTGATAGAAGAAACGTTCAATCAACCTAAGATCTTCTGTTATTATATCTGCATTTCCTTGCATTTCTTGTCTAAACTCTATTTCTTTTTTATACGTTGTTTTTAGTTTTTCTGGCAATTCTACATCAATTAGATAATTTCCTTCTTGATCTGGTATTAATGAGATTGATTTGACTTTTCCATTCAATTCTCCGAATTCATCAGAAGGATAATTTAAAAGTTTGATTTGAACTTTTTGTCCGATTTTTATTTTACCAGAATTTGCTATTGGAGCTTTTATTTTTCCAATGAAATGTTCGCTTTTTTCAGGAATTATAGTAAAAATTAAATCCCCAACTTTTACACTTTGATTTTTATTCCAAAACGATAAAAAAGATACTTTACCATTCATAGATGTTTTTAAAGCGTAGCTTTTTTCCCAATCCTTAATTGCCTTATCAAGATACAAAAAAGATTGTATTGCTTTCTTTTTTAGTCGAATATCATCTTTTGTTTGACGAATAGATGTGTCGTCTAAGTTTTTTGTTGAGTTATTGATGAGTTCTCTTATTTGAGATATAGAGGCATCTAAATTTCGATATGCTCGTTGTGATTGTAGAAATTCTACTTCTTTTTGGCCTTTTTCTTGTTCAGAAATGACCCCCTTTTCAAACATTTTTCTACTTCTGTCTAAATCCTTTTTCTTAAAATCTAATTCTTTTTTATTTAACTCTTTTTGATAGAGCATGTTTTGTAATCTGCTCTTTGCTTCAATCACAGACATTTTATTGGCAAATACTTGTGATTTATAAGGTGTAAGTTCTTTATTTAGTTTGTATTCCTGATAATCATTTTCAAATTGTGCATAAATTTGATTGATATCACCAAGGACTAACGGTTGTAAATTATCGATTGGAAACTCAAAGTCTTCATTATGAATATTAATGGTATCAACAATACTTTTCAGTAATAAAACATCTTTATATGAAGCACTATTTTCAATTACTGCAAGAATTTCATTCTGCTCAACATCACTTCCTTCACTAGCTAAGAGTACTTCAAATTGACCTTCAGACCTCGCATATATTTTTTCAGGAGGAACAGGTGTAGTGACCATAACCTGAGTAGAAATAACATCAGGGTACTTGATAAACCACGATATAAATAGAAGCATTAAGATTAATGCTAAAATTAATAAGTTACCATATCGAATCATCCAATTGGGTACTTTGTTCAGTATTTCTTGAACTTCTTCGCTTCTAATTTCTATATCTTGGTTACTTTGAGGCATAAATTGTATTATAATTAAATATTAGGAAGGTGATGAAATAGCACCTTCCTAATTTAGTTCATTTTAAAACGCTTAAACAGAACGGTTGTTTTAATTTAGAGTCAGTGATAAACTAGGTTCACAGAAAAGTGTTCCATCTTCTAAATAATAACAATTTTCCGCTCCTTTAATTTGTAGTAAATCTTGTTTTTCTAATATGGTTCCTAAATTTAGAATTGATTTTTTCATAATTTATTTAGTTTTATTTTAAGGGTTGATTAATATTAACAATTTCCTATGCATATATTGGAAACACATGTATAGCAAATAACTGAGCCTACAGGGCATCCAGTTCCTTCACAACTCGGGCAATCATGATCAGAATTACAGAATGTAAAACGAAATCCACCACTAATTCTCTTTTGCTGAGTTTTGTTTAGCGATTTTCCTAATTTTAAGATGGATGTTTTCATAATTATTCACAATAAATTCTTACTTCAAAACCAGGAGTTCCAAAATCTGTTATACATGGTACACATCTAGTGCAAGTTGGATTAGCGCCATTTGCAATGGCAGCAGACCAAGCACTATTACATCGTCTTTGAGTGGAGTAACAAGAACTACCTATAAAAGGAGGTCCAGGTATTAGAGAAAATCCACCATTCACTTTTTTTTGCTCAACTTTATTTAAGGCTTTTCCTATGCTTAAAATTGATTTTTTCATAATAAAAGATTTAAAAATTGATTAAATCCCTGAACATTTAAAGACACTCAAGGCTTGTGTCTATTCTTCGCGAAAAAATATATTAACTACCTAGTTCTAATTGATTTTTAACTAGGTTGTAGTAATTTCCTTTTAATTTAATGAGCTCTTCGTGGTTTCCTTGTTCAACAATTTTTCCTTTGTCCAATACTACTATTTGGTGTGCATTTTTAACTGTACTTAATCGGTGGGCAATTACCACAGCCGTTTTATCTTTGAAAAAAGTATTAAGTTTCTCCATAATTACTTTTTCGTTATTAGCATCTAGTGCAGAGGTAGCTTCATCAAAGAATAAAAATTTAGGGTTTTTGTAAACAGATCTGGCAATTAACATTCGTTGTTTTTGTCCTGTACTTAATCCATTTCCTTCACTACCGATCTTAGTATTGTAGCCAAGAGGTAACCCTTCTATATAATCTGAAATATTAGCTACATCAATAGCGTGTGCTAATTTCTCTTTATCTACATAATCTTCTCCAACAGCAATATTTTTTGCTATAGTATCATTAAAAATATATCCCTCTTGCATTACCACTCCGCAGTTTCTTCGCCATTCTTTTTGAGAAATACTTCTAAGATTGAAGTTTCCTACTGTAATATCACCTTCATCAACTTTATAAAAACCGAGTAAAAGTTTCATTAATGTTGTTTTACCACTTCCACTTGCTCCCACAATTGCAGTAGTTTTATTTGCGGGGATTTCTAGAGTTAAATTTTTAATTACAGGATCCAAACCTCCTGTATATCTAAAAGAAATATTGTTTAATAATACAGGTGTATTGGTAGGTATATTTCTTACTTTTTCATCATCAGGATTTTCTTCATCTTCCATGTTGTGGATCTCTCCAAGTCTATCTAGAGAGATTTGAGCATCTTGAACATCTCTCATAAAGTTAATAAGTTGCATGATCGGACCATTAAGCTGACCAACAATATAACTAATAGCCATCATCATACCTAGCGTGATATTTCCATCGATAACGAGTTTAGCAGATAAAATGGTAATGAACATGTTTTTAAGTTCATTAATAAAATTAGATCCAACACTTTGAGTTTGTTCTAGGGCTAAACTTTTAGTAGCAACTTTAAATAGTTGTGCTTGAACATATTCCCAGTTCCAACGCATCCTTCTCTCAGCATTATGCAATTTTATTTCTTGCATTCCATTAATAAGCTCAATAACTTTACTTTGCTCTTTACTTACTTCTGAGAACCTTTTGTAATCTAGCTCTTTTCTCTTTTTGAAAAAGAATAAAACCCATGTAAAATAGAGTAAGCTTCCTAAAACAAAAACGCCAAAAATTTGTAGACTATAATATCCAAGTACAATACTAAATATGATCAGGTTTACAAATGAGAATAAGACAGATAGAGAAGAAGTGGTTAAAATACGTTCAATTCTTTTGTGATCGTTAATTCGTTGTAGTAAGTCTCCTGTCATCCGCACATCAAAATATGAAATCGGTAATTTCATAAGCTTGATGAAGAAATCGGAGATCAGAGAAATGTTTATTCTTGTGCTCAAGTGTAGTAAAATCCAACTTCTAATAATTTCTAAAGAGGCTTTTCCTAAAAAAAGAAAAAGTTGAGCAAAAAGGATAAGGTATACAAAATTAATATCTTGATTTTTAATACCAACATCAACTACACTTTGGGTTAAAAAAGGTAAGATAAGTTGTAATAAACTTCCAGCTAATAAACCTACAGCTAGTTGAATTATAAACTTTTTGTATCGTATCAGGTATTTAAAAATAAATGAAAAACCAAACTTTTCATCTTCTTCAAATTCTTCGCTGTAAAATTTTGCAGTGGGTTCTACCAACAAAGCAATTCCCTCTTCGGTATTTTCGTCCGCATTATTACCAATCCAATGCTTAATAAATTCCTCTTTTGTAAAGGTTATTAATCCGTGAGCAGGATCAGAAATGTAGATTTTATCTCTTTTGATCTTGTAAAGAACAACATAGTGATTTTTATTCCAATGTACAATGCAAGGAAGCGGAGCTTCAGTAATTTTATTAAACGCTAGTTTTATACCTAATGATTTGAATCCTATAGACTCAACAGCTTCACTTAAACCTAGTAAACTACTACCTTCTCGAGTAGTTTCACTTAAGTCTCTTAGTTGTTGAGTGTTAATGTTTTTGCCATAATGTTTGGCAATAATTTTGATGCAAGTAGGTCCGCAATCTTTAGCTTCGGTTTGTTTATAATGTGGAAATTTTTTCAAAGAAAAAAAGGTTAAATTAACTGGAAAACTATAGTTTTCCAGTTAAAGTTAGTTGATTAAGAAAAGCTTTGTAATATAGCGTCAAAATTTATACAAACGCCATCAGAACAAGTTCCTCCAGTTTTGAAGCAGTCTTCAGTACAGTAGCTTGCTCCGTTAATAGCTCTTAATTGGTCTTTTTGTAACGGTTTTCCTAGATTTAAGATTGATGCTTTCATAATTGAAATTTTAAAAGTACATTTGAGGCGAACATTTTAAGACACTCACCGAGTGTGTCTATTCTTCGCGAGAGAATATTGTTCTAAGGTAAAGTCGCATTGCGACTTTACCTGTTTATATTTCTTGTGCTTGTGGAGATGTTAGATTATAATGTTCTTCTAAATCTTCGATAAAAAAGACTAAATCACTTCTTTTATATTCTTTAGGGAAAGATTTTCCGTTAATAAGGATTTCTGGAGTAAAGTTAATAGCATTGCTAACACACCATTCTTTTCCTTTTTTAAGTGTGTCAATGTATTTATTTTCTCCATTATTTATAGCCCATTTCGAGGACCACTTTTCAAATGCTAATCCATCATAAATATCATCCATAGCGTTTTTAGCTTCCTCTTTTTTGTTGCTATGATACAACTCTAATAATGTGTTAGTAACTATAACAGCAGGATTGTCTAAGTTATCTGTAGGAATATTAAAACGTACTATAATTTTTACAGCATTATTGTATTTTTTTAAAGTCTCATTTACTACCTCATGTACTTCTTTACAGTGACCACAAAACGGATTGGTTATAATTGTTATGGCTAAAGGAGAAGATGGGTTACCCAATATCATTTCATTAGCGTTAACAATGTTGGTATCTAAAGTTGGAGATTTTTGAAGTAAACTATTAAAAAGATTAAAGTTTCTTTTGAATTTAACAAATTCTATTTTTTCTCCTTGTAATGTATTCTTTTCACTTACTAGTGGTTTGATATAGTACCAAGCTAAATAAATAGTTAAAAAACTAATACTAGTTACTATAATACTTTCTAAAGTAAAAGAAGAAAAGATTTCGACTATAGTTTGATCAATAAACGCAGTGCTAGCTTGTACCCACAAAATTCCTACTATAGATAAACATAGTAAACACCACGACTTAACAACTTTGTATTGGTAGTATATTGAATATATAGTGATTGGTAAAGCAGCAATACTAATGGCTTTTAAAATACTAATGTCATTAGATAATAATGAAGCTAACAATAGGCCAGAAAAGTAAATGATACTTAAGTCACTAAGTTTATGTCCTTTTATAATTTCTGCTCCTTTAGAGTTTAGAACAGAGTCACAATCTTTCTTCTCATCATTACCAGAGCAAAAAGCATTACCAATAACGGTGCTTTCACCCAATTCTTGTTTTAAAATACTATAACTAGTTACAATACCCAAAACAGATAAAATAATGTAAGAAATATTAGCTATAGACGTATCTCTAACAATAAGCGAAGTAGCTATTAAAGCAACAAGTGCGAGTAATAAACCATAAGCTAAACTATTGTTCGAGCGTTTGATTTCTTGATGTTCAGGTTTTTCAACAGCTACTATAATTCCTGTAAAACGAGTTAAAAACTCACCTTCAGATAGTTTAGTTTCTTTTTTGTTTTCACTATCAAAAATACTGTATAACTTATCTTTTAATTTGCTAACGGTTACTAAATCCTCTCCTTTATCTGTAGTTACTTGAGCTATGAAACTATCAGGAAGTTGTTGTAATGTTTGTGAGTCTGTTGGTACTTCAGCCGCAATATTTTCAATATTGAAGTGATCTAGTACGCCAGTAACAGCATGTAAACTTGGATAAGAAGGGTGGCTTTGAATTTGAAAAGCTAGCTCTTTTTTGTCATGAATAATATCATTCTTAGATAGCAATTTCTGAACTATCAGGAATAGTGGATTTTTCATAGGAGAGTTTTTGGTTGATAATTAGACAACCAAATATATATTTTTTTAGTAAAAAGTTATGTTAAAGTTAATATTTTGTTTGAAAATTAACGATTTTTTTCTAAATATTAAACAAAACAAGTGTGATGTTAAGGATTCTTCAAAAAGATTTTGATTTAAGTATCATAATCATTTAAGTCATTAAATATTGTGATGAACTTTAAAATTTCAGATAATCTAAAGTATTACTAAATAAGGTAGAGGTTAACAGTGATAAAATTTAAACGTTTGTATAAAGTTCATGTTAAACTAATACTATATAGTGATCATTGTTTAGTTAAGTCATTGATAAAAACAAAAAATGAATTTTAAAAATGTATACAAAATAGCAGAGTCTAACATAAAAAGTTAAAGCAATATTAGCCATAGAATTGATTGTTATTGCTTGCTTTTTAAAACTCTTTTGGACTTTCTATTCGGTTTATATTTGCTAAATTAGTTACTCAAAAACTTGACTAACTTTATACAAGTTTGTTAGTAACAACAACGAAAAAAAGAAACAGAATGGTGGTAATTGAAGTTAATTCAGAAATTGAATTGAAACAAATTGAGCTATCGGACTCGAAAGATATTTTTAACGCAATTGACAGTCAAAGAGAGTACCTTGGTAAATGGTTGCCTTTTGTAGCAGTTACCAAAGAAATATCAGACACGGACAAGTTTATAGAATTTATTATAAATGCACCAGAAGACAAAAGAGAATATGTCTTTGTAATTCGCAAACACAATAGATTTATTGGTATGGTGGGTTTTAAAGATACTGATAAAGAAAATCAGAAAACTGAAATTGCATATTGGCTTTCTAAAGAATATCAAAAGCAAGGAATTATAACAAAATCAGTAGATAAACTTTGTTATTTTGCATTCAATGAGCTTGGAATAAACAGAATACAAATTAAGTGTGCTGTTGAAAATAAATCAAGTGGAAAAATCCCCAGACGATTAGATTTTAAATTAGAAGGTGTTGAGCGACAAGGAGAATTACTAACAGGTAATGTCTTCACAGATATAGAAATATACAGTAAGTTGAAAAGTGAAATGGAAAAGAGTAGTAATTAACACTGATAATCTTTGCTGAAGTCAATAATTACATAAAAAAAATAGAAGAAGTACTAGTATAGAGTTTGTAACTTATTGTTAGTGAGTTTGTAAAAACAAAAAAGCTTCACAAAAAGTGAAGCTTTAAAGGTGGTCCCACATGGGCTCGAACCATGGACCCCCTGATTATGAGAAGGGGGCTTTTTGTATTCAAATAATCCTATTACCTTTGTTTTAAAGGGTTTGAGAACTTTTAAAATTCATTTAACCCCATAAAAAGACATATAAATTCAATATTTGCGTGCAAATTGAGTGCAAATTTTTAAACCTCCGAAATGGCGACAAACATAGTGCTGACAATAGATAAACGAAGAAAACGAAAAGATAATACCTATCCAATAATATTACGACTGAGCCATAATCGTAAAACCACAGCTATTTCTGTTGGGTATTTTATAGAACCAAATTACTGGGACGATAGTAAAAGAATGGTAAAGTCCAGCTACAAGGGGACGCAATCTGTTAAGAGGCTCAATAATCACTTTCAGAAAAAACGCACCGATGCCCTCGATATCATCACCAAACTAGATGAAAGGGGTGAACTAAACCGACTTTCTATTACCCAGCTCAAAGAGCGTATTGTAAACACCAGTCAAAAAATGTCGTTTTATACCTATGGTGAAAAACTCATAGAAGAACTGCAAAAAACCAACCGCCTTGGTACAGCTCGTTCTTATCGAGAAACTCTCAGAATGCTTAAAAAGTATAATACAGAGAAAGATTTTTCTCTCGAAGAACTCAATTATGACTTTCTCCAAAAATTGGAGGTTAAATTTCTTGGTGCAGGCAATACACTAAATGGTTTGGCGGTTTATACCAGAACCATTCGGGCTATTTACAACAAAGCCATAAAAGAAGGATATATCGGGAAAGAATTTTATCCATTTCAGAACTACAAGATTAAAACCACCACAACACAAAAAAGAACCCTCAGCATAGATTCATTAAGTCGGATAAAAGAGCTTCATTTACCCGAAAAACATGTGTGCTTTCACGCTAAAAATTACTTTTTGGCTAGTTTTTATATGATGGGTATTTCTTTTATAGACTTAGCGTTTTTAAAGATGAGTAATATTGTAGATGGGCGCATAATTTACACCCGAAAAAAGACCCACAAACCCTATAATATAAAAATATCAGATGCTTTGGATGAAATTCTATCGCATTATACTACAGACAAGAAAAAGAATGATTTTGTGTTCCCTATTCTCAAACCAGATACCCTAGAAAACCAGTACAAAAGGCTCAAAGAATCAAGAAAACGCTACAATAAGAAACTCAAAAAACTTGCAGAGCTTGTCGAAATAGACGAACAACTGACCAGTTATGTAAGCCGTCATACGTTTGCATCACTTGCCAATAATAAAGGAATTCCTGTTTCTGCTATTTCTGAAATGCTCGGACACGAGAGCCTGAAAACTACACAAATCTATCTCAATAGTCTTTCAAACAACGTTTTAGACCATTATAATGATATGATTATTGATATATGAGCCGAAAAAACCTTGCTATCGGCTCACAATTAGTTTATATTTGAGCCAATAAATAAAGTTAATCGGCTCACCATGTATAATTGGCAACAACAAGACTGGACACAATTTAGCTATAAAATAGATGAGATAGAAGATAAATTATATGCTTTTAGAGAAAAAATAGGGTACTTACAGGGGGTATTAAAACTTTTGCCTCAAAAGTACCACACACAAACCTTACAAGATATTCTCGTTGCCGAAGCTATTAAAACCTCTGAGATTGAAGGAGAATATTTAAGCCGAAAAGATGTACTTTCTTCTATTAAAAATAATCTTGGTATTACCGAAAAAAAAGAAGAAGTTCGAGACGTACATGCTAAGGGTATTGCTAATATGGTCACCAATGCGAGAGCAACTTTTCAACAACCGCTTACGAAAGAGGTGTTGTTTGAATGGCATGAGATGATTTTTCCTACTGCTACAAAAATAACGGTAGGGCAATGGAGAAATCATTCTGAGCCCATGCAGGTAGTTTCTGGAGCTATGGGGAAAGAAAAAGTACATTTTGAAGCCCCACCATCAACACAAGTTCCGAAAGAAATGGAGGCGTTTATTACTTGGTTTAATGATACTGCTCCAAATGGGAAAAATCCTATAAAACATGCTCCTATACGTTCTGCTATTGCTCATTTATATTTTGAAACTATCCACCCTTTTGAAGATGGAAATGGACGTATTGGACGAACTATTGCCGAAAAAGCACTGTTACAAACATTAAACATGCCATTACTTATAAGTCTTTCTCATAGTATTGAATCTGAGAAAAACTTGTATTATGATGCTCTGAAAGAAGGACAAAAGAGTAATCATATTACCAACTGGATACTGTATTTTGTAGATGTTATTTTAAAATCTCAAACGCATTCCGAAGAACTTATTCATTTTATCCTTCAAAAAACAAAACTCTTTGATATCTACAAAGACCAGTTAAACGAAAGACAAACGAAGGTTATCAATAGGATGCTTAAAGAAGGGGTTAAAGGTTTTGAGGGAGGAATGACAGCAAAAAAATACATGAGTATTGCCAAGACTTCTAAACCTACGGCTACGAGAGATTTACAAAAGCTTCTTCAACTTGGTGTTTTTGTGGTTTCTGGAACAGGACGAAATACATCGTATCAAATTCAATTCCCTGAGTAGTTTTGGGTCAAAAGCTTGAAAGCGTTTTGAGCAAGTAAGCGTGATACTGGATGTCAGAGGGTAAACCCGTCAGAATCCAGTCTATCACGCAACTTGTGGGAGAGTGCCTCTCCTCAACCTACGCTTTTAAAACTAGGAGTTCTTTTAGTGATATCCAGTATCAAAAAAACTGATGTCCAGTAAGTTTTTACTGGATGTCAGTGAGAAACATTATATAAATTACAGATAAAAATATTCTCTGTTTTAAAAAACCTCATTCTTACTAGAATGAGGTTTTCTTATTTATGTTTATTAGGTTGTTCCATAAATTAATTATATTTGAGATCAAATTTTTAATAAACAACAGATTATAAGAAAATAAACTTATAACATACATACAAGCGTTTAAAAGCGTATGCTTTTTCCCTAAGTAAAATCGGCAAAATTTTAAAAAAGGAGGAAATAGTGACGTAACATATCTTTTTGGGTATGTTCCAATATTCTATTTCAGTCCTTTTGAGCTTTGCCGAGCTTTACTTAGCTGATTTGGTGAGGTTCATATCCTTTTATTTTGCTTCTTTTTCATCTAAATACATTTAATCAATTCGCTTTTTTAGAACCTCAAAAAAGCAACAAAAAACTTTTATTATGAAGAATTATTATTCGTATGCTAAAATTTTCATTTTGTTTATCAGCGTTTCTTTTTTCTCTTGTAAGAAAATAGACTGCAAAAAATGTAAGGGATCGGGAAAAATAACGAAACAAATTACTACAGAAGAGATGTACGATGAACCTGTAGACTACTATGTTAGCTCTACCTGTAGCAAATGTAGAGGAAGAGGACAAAGAAATTGCATGTATCAATTTACAAATACTGGTTTTCTTTCTATTACAGAATATGAATGCGATCGAGGAAGGTATAGAGCTATGGATGGTGGTGGAATGAATGTAGGACAATTATCAGGGCAAAGGTGTGGTCAATGTGGAGGTTCTGGGTATGTAAACTGCAGAAGCTGTAAAGGGTATGGAACACGAAAAATAAAAAAGACTAAAATAGAGAAGAAAACAAGGAAGGTTAAAAAAGACACATTAGTTATAGATAGTTATTGTAAGGGGAAAGGAAAAGTCTTTGAAATATTTGAATAGTCTCCATTTTGAAAGAGCCTTATTATGAGGCTCTTTAGTTGATTTAATTATAAAAACTAAACAGAAAACTTTGAAAAAATATTTCTATCTTTATAGCAAAATTATTGCAAATGATATAAAAAAGAAAATCCACTTATGAAATACCTCCCGACCTACCTACTCCTTTTTTGGGGTACTTTTTGCTATTCACAATCTATAGAAGTTGTGCAAATTCCAACATTAGAAAATCCAAATGGGCGATTTAAAAAATCTCATTTAGGAAAGAATAATGTTTTACACAGTCAAGCACTTGACGAAAAACAACGATCCGAAAAAATCCTCCTCAATACACAAAAATCATTTCATTCCTATGAGCAAGACCGATTAAGAGCTGAAAAGGAAGCAAAAGAAAGAGAATTAGTACGCAGAAGGATTCAGAGAGAATATGGAACGAAACTTCATTTGGAAATTCCAAGCCGAGCAACAGAAGAAGAAAGACAGTATTATCGAAAGGCTTTTGAGAAGCTTTTACAAATGCACACTGATAGTTTTTCGGTAAAAAAAGCGACATTTATAGTAGAGAATGCTTTTTATGATGAAAAGCAGGACTTTAAAAAGTTTGATAAAATTATAAAACGAACAGGTTCTTTTTTGAAAGAGAAGATGAAAGAAAAAAACTATGATCCTCATAGTAACCTTACTAAGAACCTTATTCTTTTTCAGTTTTTTGCCGACACTTTAGAAATAAAATCTAAAGGATTGAAGCACCTCCCGTTGAAGTATGATTTTGATGACTACATTGGAAAAAAGGATTGGGGAAAAATGTTTGTAAGTAAACTTCTTGCTACTGGAAAAGGACAGTGTCATTCCTTACCACTTTTGTATCTGATGTTAGCCGATGAAATTGGTGCAAAAGCCTCTTTATCTCTGTCTCCGAATCATTCTTATATTAAGTTTCAGGATGAGAAAAAAAAGTGGTATAACGTCGAACTTACCAACGGTATGTTTACCACAGATACCTATATTTTACAGAGTGGTTATATAACATCAGAAGCCTTACAGAATGGTATTTATATGCAAGAATTGACCAAAAAACAGTTGTTGTCGCAAACACTCAACGATTTAGCTTTGGGATATACAAGAAAATTTGGCTATGATAGTTTCTTGAAAAAGATTATAGACAAATCATTAGAGCTAGATTCTAAAAGCATACACACCAATATTCTGCTTGAAAATTACCTGACGGTTCAGTTTGAGTATATTACCAGAAATTGCTTAGGTATTAACCCAAGGAATCATCAAGAGTTACAACAAATAGGCAGGTTTCCAGAGTTAGTAGACCTTTTGAAAAAAATAAACGAAGTACAGCAAAAAGTTGATGATTTGGGCTATAAAACTATGCCTGATGAAATATACCAAAAATGGCTGGGGTCTTTACAGCAAAAGAAACAACAACAAGACGATAAAGAGCTAAAAGAAAAATTTAGAATAAACCTTAAAACAATGAAAAATTGATACGAAAAATGATACCACTTGCCCTTACATTGATGTGGGGATTGCCAATAAAGGCACAGAATGCTTTTTTTGAACAAAGCTATAAAACGCTTACAAATATGCTCAAAAACCCACATACTTATAATTTTAAGGATGCGGTTTTGAGTGTTGAAAACGCTTATTATGACGGAGGGTTAAATGTTAACGATGTAGATAATCAAATCCAAATACTAAAAGAACTTTCCCAGAATGTAAAGAAGTCTAGAACGCTTAAATATAATGAAAGGGATAAAAAAAGAATCAATACTTATGCTTCTGTGTTTACTATTTTTAAAGATAGCATTGCAGTGTATTTGAACCATGAAAAACTCATGTATTATCCTTTTACCTATAATTTTGATGACCCATTTGGAAGAAAAAACTGGGATAATATGTTCGTGTCCAAATTACTCACTAAAAAGTCAGGAAATTGTCATTCTTTACCCTATCTCTATAAGATTTTAGTAGAAGAAATGGGAGAAACAGCACATTTGGCTTTAGCTCCAAATCACATTTATATCAAACAAAGAAGCAAAAAAGATGGCTGGTACAATACAGAACTTACCAGTGGTATTTTCCCAATTGATGCTTGGCTGATGGCTTCAGGGTATATTCACTTAGACGCGATAAAAAATAGTGTCTATATGAAAGCTCTCAACAATCAAGAAAGCATCGCTTTGTGCTTGGTAGATTTAGCACAAGCCTACAATAAAAGGTTTCCGTATAACGATGGAAAATTTGTTTTACGGTGCTGTAATACTGCTTTGAAGTACTTCCCGAAGTTTATAAATGCCATGCTGGTAAAGAGTGAAGCGAAGAGAAAACAAATAGAGCAATTTTTGAGTAATAAAAGAGCTTCTTTTCCCGAAGATATTTTTAAATATGAAGAAAGCACTTTTTTATTCAAGGATATGCAGAAACAGATAAAAGAGATTCATAGTCTCGGCTACCGAAAAATGCCAGAACAGATGTATCTAGATTGGTTGGTCTCTTTGAAAAAAGAAAAAACAAAATATAGCAATACAAAAATTAACACCTTAGATTAAAATCAAATGAAAAAGACAAGAATATTTATGCTACTGATGTCATTCACCGTTTTAGGGAATATTTATGCTCAAAAAGAAGATGCTTTAAGCCCAGAAGAAAAAGCAAAACGTGAGAAAAACATACAAGCAGGAAATCCGTTTAAAAAATTCGGTTACAAGCCCAAAATAGCCACGTTAAGTAAAGGAAAGTATTTAGAGCTCCATGATTTAGACAGCATCGTACCTATTGGTTCTGTGATGTATAATGTAAATACGCAGAAAATAGTTTCCTTTAAACAAATAGATACATTGGGGCTTTCGGAAGCGACATTAGAACCAGAGGTAATTAGTCGTTGGTTTTCTCCTGACCCTTTGGCCGAAGAATTCCCTGATAAATCACCCTATAACTTTGTAAATAATAATCCAATTCGGTTTGTTGACCCAACTGGGTTAGCACCTGAAGATATTATAATACATTTTACAGATGCAGATGGTAATAAACAGACTCATACATACCAGTTTGGTCAAGAATATAAAGGGGATAATGCATTCGTAAAGGATGTATATACAGCCTTGAACCATATAGTAAATAATGGAGCAGATGAGACAGGTGTAATTAAGGGGTTAGCAACTGATAGTTCAAAAAATGTAAACCTTTTTGAAGATACTCCTGAAAATAATATAGAGCATGGAAAACTAAATAGAAACAGCTATTTTAAGAGAGAAGGACAAAATACAGGAAAGCCCGAAGTTATATGGGATTCTAAAGGGGGTACAAAATTTACGAACATAAAAGGGTTTATATCATGGATAAGTGGAAATGGATATTCTGAAGATGGTATTGTATCTCCTTCTGAAGTTTTATTGCATGAATTAGGGCATGCTGAAAGTCACTTAAAAGATGCTAAACAACATTACAAAGACTCAAAAACAAACTTTGGAATATACAATACAAGAGAAGAACATGATGTAATAACTACAATTGAAAACCCTGCTTCTAAAAAATTAGGAAACGTTCAAAGACAAGGACATTATGGTTTTTTCATAAAAGTAAAGTCACCAACTTCTACCACACCAGTAAAAAAGTAATTAGCAATGAATAGACATATTATATTTTTAGTTTTAACATTATTGTTTTTAACAAATTGTACTGATTGTAAAAAAAATCAAAATTTAACAGATATAAAAAGTATAGAGTTTTATTTTACACCTCTAGATATATTATCTCCTGTTGATGGGTTTGATGAAAAATCAATAACTACAACTTTTAAGCACTCAATTACAGAGAAAACAAGAATAGATGAGATATTAAAGTTAATAAAGTCTTTAGAAGTTTCAAATGATGAACTTATTAAAAAAGGTATTTATCTAAGAGCGGACTTTATTAATGAAAAAGGAGTTAGAAAAATCCTTTTATTTGATAAAATGACATTTAAACTAGGAAACTGTTCTTATAAAGATGATGATAGATTATTTCAAACTATAACAAGAGGTTTCAAATGGGGTGGTTAATTTAGGAGTAATAAGGTAAAGTTTTTGATGATTATTCTAAAAATTATATGTAATGAAGAATATAATTAAATTGATATTATTTTTCGTATTTGTATCCTGTTTTTCTCAGGAAGACATAATTGGTTTGAACGGTTGTCTAATTCGTCTTGTGAATAAGCACTCCCTTTTGGTGCGATAATATTTTAAATTTTGAGGTTACATCTAAAGATCAATATTTTCAAAATATTATGAAAGAAATATCCGATAGCTTCGCTTGAATTTTTGTGCGCTCTATAAAATGTTGCGCGGACGATAGTCTACATATCAAAGATACTTATGTAATGAGTAGACTATACAAGTAAGGGATTTGTATTACACACAATAAATTGTTTGTGCAATTCTAAATCCCGTACTTGTGAGAAGGCTCTTCGCCCTCTCAACTCCCAGCTTGTATGAAAAAGAAATATTCATTGTGTAATACAATTTTCCTGTAAAAGTATAGAGTTGTGTACATACACAGTTTATTATTCGTTTCAATTTAAAAGGGTGTCAAGAGGGATTTCCCTTTTGCAAGATGCCTTTGTGTTTTCAGTTGTTTTCAACTGTTAAATACAACAGGCTATCTTGCTTTGAAAAAATTATAGTTTTTCAAATGTATTTTATCCTACAAAAAAGTAATTGAATAATGTATAGTAAAAATGAAATAATTATATTTAGCTTTCTAAATACCAGATAAATGAAAAAAAATCACCTCGCTTTATTATTACTTATTCTAATTACTGTAATAAGTATCTATTTTTTCACTTACAAAAAAACTGAAAAAACTCTGAAATATGCATATACAACAGCTTTAGTAGATGCGCCAAGTATGATTGCTAAAAATATATTACAACAAAATCAAATAGAGCCAGTTCAGTTTTCTACAGGAAGAGAGACAACACAAGCTTTATTAGGTAATGCAACGAATGTAGCAACTCTGGCAGAGTGGCCTTTTTTATTAGCATCTGATAAAAGAGATGATTTACAAATTGTGGCTGTAATAACTTCTGCTAAAAGTATGGGAATAATTGCCAACAAAGATAAAGGAATTGACTCTATTATTCAGTTAAAAGACAAACGTGTTGGTTTTCCACAAGGAACAACTGCTCAATATGTTTTTGAATTGTTAGCGAAAAAAAATAATATTTCAGGAGAGGTAAAGACTATAAATCTAACTCCTCCAAATCTTCAACCATCGTTAATAAGAGGAGATATAGATGCTATGGTAGTTTGGCAACCTTTTTTGGAAAAAGCTAGGTTAGAAAATACAGAAAAATTCATATACCTTCCAACTTCACAAGATGCATTTAGAGTAGTTTACTGTGTAGTATCTACAAAGGAGAATATTAAAAATAATCCAGAAGGAATAAAACAAATTATTACATCTCTCATAGAAGCAGAAGAAAAGATCAACAATGGAGATAAAGAAACTTTAGCTCAACTCAGTAAAGAGGTGGGGTTAGATACAAATACTTTGAGCGAACTATTGCCCTTATTCAGGTTTCAGGTTACTTTAGATGATGAGGTAGTAAATACATTAGAAACATTAGCTGTTTGGGCTCATGATTCTGGTTTAACTACTTCTTCGGACATACTAACCAGAGATTGGAAAGATTATATACATACAAAAACATTAGAAGAAATTAGCCCCGAACGTGTTAGACTAAGCCAATAATGAAACCTTTAAAATACCTCCTTACATTTATTATCCTTTTATGTTTATTGTATCTTGTTGATACAATAGTTTCACCTACCAAAAGCATAGGAGAAGGTCTATTACAGGTGTTAAATAGTTTTAAACAATGGGCTAAAAATGGTCTTTTACTAGATGCTATTTATACCTTGTATAGGGTTATGTTAGGTTTTTTATTAGCTTTAGGATTAGGCATTATAATAGGGATGTTAACAGGAAGATATAATAAAGTGTCTTCTGGTGTAGTAAATATTTTTAATTATCTAAGAGCAATAACACCAGTTGCACTTGCTCCATTTTTCCTTGTTTCTTTTGGTATTTCTGAAACTTCAAAAATTCTTTTAATTACTTGGGGAGCATTTTTTCCTATTTGGATCAGTGGACATTTAGGAATTAAAGCATTGTCCGAAGAACTCATTGCTAGTGCTAAATTACAAGGTTTATCGGGTTTTAATTTAATCAAACACTTTTACCTACCCGCCACATTCCTTAGTGCTTATACAGGTGCTCGTGTAGCTATTGGAATCTCATTTATTCTGGTTTATATAAGTGAAACTTTAGGGGCAGATTATGGTATTGGTTATCAATTAAAAGTTTCTTATGATACTTTTCAGATTGATAAAATGACTGTTGCATTATTGCTTTTGGGTGCGTTTGGTCTTTTGTTGGATAGAATTTTCGTCGTTGTAGTAAGAGTTTTAGTGCCTTGGGTAAATTTTGATAAAGCATGAGTATGAAGATTCAAGATATGAGTTTTAGTTTCGGTAAAACGAAAGTGTTTGATAATTTGAGTTTTTCGATCAAACAAAATCAAGTAACCGCAATTTTGGGGGTTTCTGGTTGTGGAAAATCAACACTTATAAAATTACTAGCAAATCTATACGAACCAACGGAAGGACAAATATTGTATACAAATCAAGAAAAACCTAGCGAAAAAGAAAAAGCTATTATTTTTCAAGATTCAACTTTATTTCCTTGGAAGACTGTTAAGCAAAATATAGTGTTAGCCAATGAAGGAAATTTTATCGCTGTCGAGTCTATTGCAAAAGAAGTAGGTTTATTTGAGGCTTTAGATTATTATCCTAATCAGCTTTCTGGGGGAATGAAACAAAGAGCTGAATTTGGTCGAGTTTTAGCAAAGTCTCCTCATTTTTTATTTATGGATGAGCCATTTAGTAAGTTAGATGTACAATTCAGAGAACATTTGCAAGATACTTTTCTGAAAATTCAGAATAAGACGAAGCCGACTACAGTTTTTGTAACTCATGATATTAGAGAAGCTATAAAAGTTGCTTCAAACATAAAAGTATTAATAGGAACTCCAGTCTCTGAAGTAAGGGAATATAATGTTAAGAATTATGAAGTAAAGGAGCTAATAAAAGAAGTAAGCAATATTTTAAAAAAAGATTTTGAAATGAGGATAAAAGATTTATATGGATGATAAAAATTCTAAATATAAGAATGATTTAAAAGTACTATTAGAAGTTATTGGTTTTGTGACAATTTGCGGCATATCTTTTGTCGTGACTGAATCTGCCGCTAGTATTGTGAAGAAATGGAGTAACGGATCTGAAATCTTATACTATGGTATTGGAGGAATAGTATTTGCAATATGTTTTCAATTAATAGGAGTAGCTTTAAGTTATATAACTAATAAAAGTGTAATAATAAAGATTAGATTGGTAGAAGAGAAATTAACAAGAGTAACAAATGAGTTAACTAATTTTGTTTTTGGAGAAGGAAATAAAGATGGGATTCAATCTGTTCTTTTACAAATGAATGAATATTTAAACAAAGAGCATGAAATTAAAAATATAGATAAAATTATTTTATCAGGAGATTACTATGAATTACAAAGAAAATTTATAGAGTATGCAGAATTGGAGAAAAAAAAGCAAAACTTATATATAGTTGGCACTATGTTGGGTACATTTGATAATGATAATAAATATTCTGATAGTGTATTAATAGCAGACCAATTGATTAGCTTATCAAAAAAATCATATGAAAATAAAAGGCCTTTTCAAACTATCTATTTTGCAACTTTAGGGCATAGACAAAATAAAGGTAAAAAAATAGAGCAAAATTCTAGAGCTTTATATCCTTTTTCAAGCCGAGTAACAGCAGGCGAAATATTAATAAATTTTTTTGATTTTTGGTATGATAAATTTGATGAGACTATACGATCTCAGGAAGATATTGAGATTAGAATTACTTTTCTTGAAAGAATAGATATTTTTCCAGCTATTCAATTATGGGGAGATCAGGCTATGATGATGATTTGTTCTACAGGAATAACTGATAGGTATGATAAACCTGATACCAAAAAAATAAGATCAATAACTAAAGCAATGCCAGTTGCTCTTGTTATGAAAAATAAAGAATATCAACTTTTTGGAAAGGACAAATATTGTGATTTAGGAAATTCTTTAAGCAGGATAGAAGAGCATATTCAGCTGGATTATTTTAGGATAAAGAAAGGTGTAACAAAGCCAAAAACAGGAGTTTTAAGTGATGAAATTTGGAAGTTAAGGGTTGAAGGTAAGGGTAAAAATAATAGAATCTCAATTGAAAATTATAAAAAATTATTAGAACAAGAAGAATTACTTAAGTTAGTTAATCTTCACAAGATTGAAGATGTTGAGGTGAATGATTTAAAAAATGATTTGAAAATTTTGGAGCAAAGCAAGACAAAACCTATTGATATAGATCAATTCAAAGAGATAATAAAAAAAATAAAATATATAATTAATGAAATAATAATAAATCCTTAATTATACTTTTTCAGCTTTAAAAGTGTACATAACTCCTTGAGATTTATTTTCTATTTCTTGAATGTCTCGAAATCCATTTTTTATAAGTATATTTTTAGCTTCTTCTTTTGTCATAAGAGACTTCGACCTATTATTAGCGGTCATTAACAAATTACTACAAACTTCATCAAATTCATCTCTTAATTTATTAAATAAACCTTTTGATTTCAATGACCTTTCAGCTATATCAACTAATAAAGATTGATTTCCATTAATATCTCGTGCAGTAATAACAAAAGTTCCTTCAGACTTTAATACCCGGTAACTTTCTTTAATGTGTCCTTCAAAATTTTTGACTAAATGGGCTGCTATCATTGAATTCACACCTTCATAACTATTAGAGGGTATATTTACTAAATCTGTCATGTCTCCCTGAATACATTTCAAACCACCTTCAAGTTTTATTTTTATTGCTTTTTCTTTCAAGAACTCTAGCGAATCTAAGCTCTTATCCAAAGCAGTAACTTTTTTTCGGTGTTTTAAAAATTCAATTGTAGATGCACCAGAACCACAACCTAAGTCTAGGATAGATTCACAATGTTTTAGTGCTTCCACATGGTTTTTTAAAATACTAACGTAATGTTCCGAGTTAGATAGAATAAGATCATAAGATGATAAAAAAGATTTCTCATCAAATAGATTTTTCGGTGATGCTAAAATCATATTTTATTAAAATTATAGTTTAAATGTAATTATTATAAATATATTATCAAATATTTTGCCAGTAATATTTAGTTGACATTCTGCTAAACCACGTCTATATTTCCAAGTGCCCGAACGTTATTGAAAATAATACTTTAAACAATCATAAAACTAAAATTAATTGCTTAAAAAAGCTAAATAATAAAGTTTTACACTGAACGGGAATTCTCATAACCCGAAGGTCGCAGGTTCAAATCCTGCCTCCGCAACCAATCACCTTTCACAGAAAGGCATAAGAGGATTTCAGAACAGCGAAAAAGTGATTCAATGACATAAGGGCGTAGCCTTTAGTCCATTGAGACACATGAATAATATCCTCATTTTACACCAACAATACTGTGATTACTCCTTAACCTTTAGGGGGCTTTCTTCGCGTACGCTCAGAAACGAATACTATGTATTTCGGCAGTTTGTAAACCACACCAAGCTAAACCATCCGCAAGAAATTACCAAATCTATTGTCGAGCGATACATCACTGAGAAAAAAATCTATCATAATTGTAGTGCCAAGACTATTAAAAATACACTCCAAGCTTTTAATAATTTCTTTAAGTTCTACGTTTCACAAGGATACGGAACAGTAAACCCTGTAAAAGATATACCAAAACCACGTCTTCCAAAGAGACTTCCAAAATACATTCCCAAAGATGATGCTCTTAAACTTATAGAGTGGACTTACGTTGCTAAATTCAGGTACAAATTTGAAAAAATACGAGCTAGAACCATTATTGCGACGTTTTTATTTACGGGTGTTCGACAAGGTGAACTTTTAGGGTTGAAAATGTCAGATATAAGACTGCATGAAAAAGTTTTGAGGGTAGAGAACGGTAAAGGAGGGAAAGATCGTTTAATTCCGTTAAATACTCGCTTGGTTCAGATATTACAAGAATATTTACACGAACGAGAGAAACGAGAAAAGATGTCGATATACTTTTTTACCTCGCTACGGTTTGATAAACAAATGAGTCAGTCTGTTATTAAGCGACTATTTTTACGTCTCCAAAAAGATGTTGGCTTTAAAGTACATCCACACTTATTACGTCATACGTTTGCCACTCTCATGCTCCAAGGTAATTGTGATTTATATTCACTCTCTAATATGATGGGGCACAGCGATATTAAAACCACTACTATATACCTATCTCTGACCACAGGACATTTAACCGAGAAGATAAATAAACATCCACTTAGTTTTACACCAATACAGCCTCCGAGAACGACTTTTTAAGTGTATTTTTCGCAATACTCAAATATATTTCTGTAGTAGATACGCTCGCATGCCCCAATATTTCTTTTGTTTGATATAATCCAAGTCCAGAATTCATGCAGCCACGTGCAAATGAATGTCGTAGATTATGAGGGGTAAATTTTACCCCAGATGCCTTGCTGATTTTCTTACAAATAATGTGAATTGTTTTTGGGGTTATTTGCGTTGGGAGTTTTAAGCTTTGGAAAAACCATATAGACTGATTTTTACATCTCTTTCTCTCTTTGAGGTATCTTTTGAGCTGAGGTAATAATTTATGATGTATCGGCACAATTCGTTCCTTCTTCCCTTTTCCTTTTTTAATGATTATTTCCTGTTCTTCGATATTTACATCTGTAAGTTGAAGGTTTAAAAGTTCGCTTAGTCGCATTCCTGTAAAAAGAAAGGTGCTGATAATGGCATTATTTCTGGTTCTTTCTACTTCGTATCTCCAAGGATAGAGTTCTGTATGGGCTATGATAAAAAGCAAATCTTGTGTTTTTATAAACCGAGGTGTGGTTTTGGGAAGTTTCGGCTTACCTATTTTTTCTACTGGATTTTTTGAAATATATTCATGAGATACACAATAATCAAAAAAGCTTTTTAGGTGTTGTCTTTTATTGCGAAATGTTTTTGCTGTCCACAACCTTTGTTCTTTTTGGTCATACAGATAGCCACGTATAATATCCGTTGTTATATCTTTTAGATTTTCAATATTTGTTACTTCAAAAAGTTTTTTGGTGCTGTTTATAATACTCTGTGTTGCTTTTGGGGTAATTTCTTTTTCATATAGAGCGTAACGTTTGAATCCAATGAGGTAGTTTTCAGAAAGCATAAAGAAGGTATGAGAGAATAACGAAAATTCTTATAACACAGCTTTTTCAAATACCTGAAATTTAAAACGGAAAGAAACCTTCTCAGGTTTCTGCCTTTGTACGACTCATAAACAAGTTTATTTCGTCCTACAAAGGTTAAAAAAGTAGCTGAAGTACTTTTTTAGACGTTTTGTAAAGTGAAGAAATTCTTTCTTTGCTTTATAAAATGTAATATTTTGCGTGCAAATTGAGTGCAAATAAAAAAGCTTTGAAAGTTTTTAACCTCTCAAAGCCTTGATTTTAAAGGTGGTCCCACATGGGCTCGAACCATGGACCCCCTGATTATGAGTCAGGTGCTCTAACCAACTGAGCTATAGGACCAGTAAAATGGTTTGCAAAAATAAAAACTTTTTTGAAAATCTAAAGGATTTTTTTAAACTTTTCTGGTCATTAAATACTTTCCAAATCCAATAAGATTTTGTTTCGCTGATTCAGAGATGTTTAGCTTATGAAGATGTTCGAAAGATTCTTCTGTATATTTTTGAATTAATCCCTGAATTAAGTTAGGAATGTCATTACGTTCGAAAATACGAGTGACTTCATCAATTTTAATTGAGTTGTCTTCTAACTTCTGATTAAAGAAAAACTGTAACTTTTCTTTGTCTTCATTATTGGCCACTTCTAAACACTTTAAATACAAATAGGTTTTTTTGTTCTCAATAATATCTCCTCCGATTTGTTTCCCAAATGTCTCAGGATTACCAAATGTATCTAGATAGTCATCCTGAAGTTGGAAAGCGATTCCTAAATTCAAACCAAAGTCATATAAATGATCGGCTTCAGTTTCACTTGAGTTGGCCACAATAGCTCCCATTTTTAAAGCAGCAGCGACCAAAACAGAAGTTTTTAATGTGATCATTTTGATGTATTCTTCAATAGTAACATCATTTCTAGTTTCAAAATCAACATCTAGCTGTTGTCCATCACAAACTTCCAAAGCGGTTTTACTAAATAGCTTAGCCAGCTTTTGAAATACTATAGGTTCATAATTTTCAAAATACTGATACGCTAAAATTAACATGGCATCTCCCGATAGAATTCCTGTGTTAACATCCCATTTATGATGTACCGTTTCCTTTCCACGTCGTAAAGGAGCTTCGTCCATAATATCATCATGTACCAAAGTGAAGTTATGAAAAGTTTCTACGGCCATAGCAGCTGGTAAAGCCTCAGAAAAAGAGTTAGTCATAGCATCACAAGCTATTAATGTCAAAATAGGTCGAAGTCTTTTCCCTCCTAGTTGTAGAATATAATCTACTGGCGCATATAAATTCTTAGGTTCTCGGTTAAAATCTTGTTGCTCAAGATATTTTAAAAATGATTGTTGATACTTAGCTAAATCCAAATGTGAAATTTTTACACAAAAATAAATGAATTAAAATTACTGAGTAGTCTCAATGTTAAAAAATCATTAAAACTCGGGAAACTTTTTTTGTTTCTAAAGTTTCCTTACGTACATTTGCAAAGAATTATGAGAGAAAAAATTATAAATAAAGCAGGAGAATTGTTCTTAAACTTAGGTTTTAAGAGCGTTACAATGGACGATATATCTAGTGAGTTGGGCATATCTAAGAAAACATTGTATAAGTATTTTTCTAATAAAGTTTCCTTGGTAAGAGCATCTTGTGCTTCAATTCATGAAGTAATTGAGCATGGTATAGATACTATTAAGGAGAAAAAATACAATGCAATAGAAGAGGAGTTTGCCATTAAAGCCATTTTTAAAGAGATGTTTAAAAATGCAAAAGGTTCTCCAATGCATCAATTGAAAAAATACTATCCAGAAATTTATACAGATCTTATGGATAGAGAAGTGTGTATGTTCAGAGATTGTAATAGAGATAATTTAGAAAATGGTATAGCACAAGGTTTGTATAGAGCGGACATTGATTTAAGTTTAATTACCAATTTCTATTTCACTTTGATTTTTGGAATTTTTGAATCAGAAATGTATAGTAAAAGTGTACAAGAATTTGTGGAAACGGAATATAAGATATTAGAATATCACGTAAGAGCTATTGCTACTGAAAAAGGAATAAAAGAGTTAGAAAAACAATTGAAAATAATTAATCAAAATTAGAAAGTAATGAAAAGATACCTTTTAGGTGTATTTGTTTTATTTCTTGTGAGTTCTGTTGGAGCTCAAGAAAAAGTGTTACGATTGTCAATGCAAGAGGCTATTGATTATGCTATTAAAAACAACTACGACAACAAAGTCGCAGCTAAAAATATAGATGCGGCTAAGGAAAAGAAGTGGGAAACAACCACTATTGGTCTACCTCAAATCAATGGAAAAGTAGACTATCAATATTGGCTAAAACAGCAGGTTTCGTTATTGCCAGCTGCAGCTTTTGACAACAGAGAATCTGTAATCCAAACGGTAGAAGATTTTTTTGGTCTCACAGCAAACGGCTCGCCAGTGCCTCCTGAGGGATTTATTCCTTTAGTTTTTGGAACAAAACAGAGTGTAAATGCAGCTGTAACGTTAAGTCAATTAATTTTTGATGGTTCTTATTTGGTAGGTTTACAATCTGCTAAAACGTATTTAAAAATTTCTGAACAAGCAAAAGAGAAAACAGAGTTAGCTACTAGAGAAGCTGTTGTTAATGCGTATGGAAATGTTTTAGTAGCAGAAAAAACGCTAGAAATTCTAAATAATAACAAAAGAATCTTATCGAAGAATTTAAACGAAACTCAAAAGATTTTTGATAATGGTTTAACGGAAGAAGAAAATGTAGAGCAATTACAGATTACTTTAGGTAATTTAGAAAGTAACATAAGTAATACCAAAAGATTAAAGAAGATTGCTTACCAGATGTTAAACATAGCTTTAGGAGAAGATATTGAAAAACAATTGGAGTTATCAGACAATCTAGAGAACTTAGTATTTGAAAATACAGATTTAGAGCTTTTATCTAAAACCTTTAATTTAGAGAAACACATCGATTATAGAATAGCAAGGAATAATAAAACAGCTAATGAACTATTGGTTAAGTTAGAAAAAAGTAAGGCATTACCGTCGCTTAGTGCATTTCTTAATTATGGAGCAAATGCCAATTCAGATAGTTTTACATTTTTTGATGGCGACCAACAATGGTTTGATTATTCTTTACTAGGGGTGTCGTTAAACATACCTATCTTTAGTAGTTTTGGAAGAAGATCTAGAACAGAACAAGCAAAAATAGAACTAGAAAATACAGAAATAAGACTCAAGGAAATTACTCAAAAATTGAATTTGCAAGCGCAAACAGCAAGGAGTGAGTATCAACTTAGTATCGAGAATTATCAAACTGCTAAGAAAAATTTACAGTTAGCAGAACGTATTGAGAAAAAACAACAACTGAAATTTTTCGAAGGAATTTCAACAAGTTTTGACTTATCTCAAGCACAGAATCAACTTTATACACAACAAGCCAATTATGTACAATCTATGTTAAACGTAATTGCTAAAAAAGCACAATTAGATAACGCATTAAATGTACCAGTTAAATAGTCAACTAATGAGAAAGATATTTATACTAACCGTAACTTCAGTTATTTTATTTTCTTGTGGAAATAAAGAACAAACAGTAGAAGCAGTTTTAGCTTCAAATGACCTTAAACAAATTAGAGCAAAAAAGGATGAATTAAGTACGAAGTCGCAAGATATAGCGAATCAATTGAAGCAATTAGACGCTGCAATTGCAAAACTAGATACCAATAAAAAAATACCTCTAATTACAACAATTACTGCTAATACTAATGAATTTATACATTATTTAGAATTACAAGGTAATGTACAAACTAAGAAAAATGTTTTGGTATATCCAGAGGTTCCAGGGCAATTAGTTAGTGTTTTTGTAAAAGAGGGACAGAAAGTTGCTAAAGGACAATCCTTAGCAAGAATAGATGATGGAGGTATGTCTAATCAATTAGCACAGTTAGAAGCTAATGCAGCTTTAGCAAAAACAACATATGAGCGTCAAAAACGTTTATGGGATCAGAAAATTGGATCTGAGATTCAATATTTACAAGCAAAAACAAATTTTGAGGCTCAAAAGAATGCGGTAACTAATCTTCGTAAAAGTATTGGTAAATATACAATAAGAGCACCTTTTACGGGAATTGTAGATGATGTAATTAAAGAGCAAGGTACTGTAGTTTCTCCAGGTCCAGGTGCAGAAATTTTTAGGATTGTAAACTTAGGGAATATGTATATAGAAACAGATGTGCCTGAAAGTTATATCAGTTCTGTTAAGAAAGGTAAAGATGTTGCTGTTGAGTTTCCAATTTTAGGAAAACAATTAGATTCTAAAATCCGTCAAGCAGGAAACTTTATTAATCCGGCGAATAGAACATTTAAAGTTGAAATAGGCGTACCTAATAAAGATGGAGATATAAAACCTAATTTAACAGCTAAACTGAAAATTAATGATTACACTAACCCAAAAGCTATTTTAATACCTCAGAGTATTATTTCTGAAAATGCTAAAGGAGAGCAATATGTGTATATAGTGGAAAAAGAAGGAGATAAAACAGTAGCAAAACAAGTAATAATCAAAACAGGAAAAACGCAAGGAGATATTATTGAAGTTACTGAAGGAATTACTGATGGTATGCAAATCGTTAACGAAGGAGCAAGAAGTGTTAAGGATAAGCAAGAAGTTAAAATATTACAACTAGCCAAAAAATAATAAAAAATAGAGTCTGATGACAGAACAACAAAAGAAAGTAGATAAAGAGTTTGGTTTATCTTCTTGGGCAATAAACAATAAAACGACCATCTATGTTTTAATGGTGATTATATTGTTTGCTGGAATCTCAGCTTTCCTTGGAATGCCAAGAGAAAACTTCCCAGAAATAAAGGAAACTAAAATATATATAAGTTCAGTGTATTTTGGAAATACAGCTGAAGATATAGAGAAACTAATTACTGATCCGTTAGAAGAAAAATTAAAAACAGTAAGTAATGTAAATAAAATTAATTCTACATCTCAGGAAAGTGTATCAATGATCACCGTTGAATTTGATGAGGATATTACTGTAGAAGAAGCGAAACAAAAGGTAAAGGATGAGGTAGATGAAAAAGTATCTGGTGAAGATTGGCCAACGTTTAATGGAGCTAAAGTAGAACCTAATGTATTTGAATTAAATATTTCTGAAGAAACACCAATTCTTAACATTAATATTTCTGGAGATTATACCGTTGATCAATTAAAGAAATATGCGGAATACCTTCAAGATGAAATTGAAGATTTAGAAGAGATTAAAAAGGCTGACATCAGAGGTGCTGAAGATAAAGAAGTTGAGGTAGCTGTTGATATTTATAAAATGATGGCAGCTCAAGTAAGCTTTGGAGATGTTATTCAATCTATTAGTAATGGAAATACTACGGTTTCTGCTGGTAATATTGTAGCTAGTGGTCAAAGACGTACCATTAGAGTATTAGGAGAGATTGAAAAACCTGCTGAGTTAGATAACTTTGTGGTGAAGTCAGAAAGAGGAAACTCGATTTACTTAAAAGATATCGCTGAAGTTACGTTTAAAGATAAAGATAAAACAACTTATGCAAGAGAAAATGCTGAATCTGTAGTAATGCTAGACGTTAAAAAACGTTCAGGTAAAAATATGGTGGAAGCAACTGAGAAGATTAGAGAGTTGGTTAAGGAAGCGAAAGCAAATGTGTTTCCAAGTAATTTAACAGTAACTTTAGCGAATGACCAATCTTCTAAAACTGTAGGTCAGGTAGATGATTTAGTAAATAATATCATTTTTGGGGTAATCTTAGTAGTTACCGTTTTAATGTTTTTCTTAGGTTTAAGAAATGCTCTATTTGTTGGTTTTGCTATTCCAATGTCTATGTTCATGTCTTTAATGATCCTAAATTTTATGGGATATACCATGAATACCATGATTTTATTTGGTTTAATTATGGGATTAGGAATGTTAGTAGATAATGGTATTGTGGTTGTAGAAAATGTATACCGCTTGATGGATGAAGAAGGTATGAGTAGGTTAGAAGCGGCTAAAAAGGGTATTGGAGAAATTGCTTTCCCAATTATTATTTCAACAGCAACTACAGTAGCAGCATTTATTCCTTTAGGAATGTGGCCTGGAGTAATGGGGCAATTCATGATTTATTTCCCGATTACGTTGTCAGTTGTATTAGGTTCTTCATTATTTGTGGCTATCTTCTTTAACTCTGTATTGGTATCTCAATTCATGAGTACAGAAGATAAAAATATGCCGTTAAAGAGAATTATCCGACTAACAGTTGTATTAGGAGTAGTAGGAATTTTAATTTTATTATTTGGTGGATCGTTACGACCATTAGGTACATTAATGGTATTTGCTGCTGCAAACTTTTGGATTTATAGATACATTATGCGTCCAGCAGCCAATGGATTCCAAGCTAAAATTTTACCAAAATGGGAGAGTGGTTATGAAAGAATAATTACTAGTGTTTTAAAAGGATGGAAACCTCAGGTAATTACTATAGTAACTTTTGTTTTATTGATTTTTGCATTTATGGGATTTGGGGCTTCTGTAGGATCTCAAAGAACCAAAGTAGAATTTTTCCCAGACAATACACCTAATCAGGTAATTGTTTATGTTGAATATCCTCAAGGAACAGATATTGAAAAAACAAATCTTATTATGAAAGATTTGGAGGAGCGTGTTACTAAAATCATTAACTCTTCTCAATACTTAGAAGGAGATCATAATTTCTTAGTAGAAAGTTCTATTGCTCAAGTAGGGGCAGGTTCAGGAAATCCGCAAACAGATGGAGGATCTACTGCTGAAATGCCGCATAGAGGAAAGATAGTAGCTTCTATGCGTGAATATAAGTATAGAAAAGGAGCAGATAGTAAAGTGTTGAAAAAAGCAATTACTGAAGAATTACAAGGAGTGTATCCAGGGTTGTCGATTTCTGTTGAAAAAGATCCTGTAGGACCACCAGCAGGATATCCAATCAATATTGAATTGGAAGGGAAGGATTATGCGGAGTTAATAAACGTTGCTGAAAAAATGCGTGATTTTATCAACACAAAATCTATTCCTGGAATTGCAGAGCTTAAGATTGACGTTAATAAGTCTAAACCAACAATGTTGGTAGATGTGGATAGAAAAAAAGCAGGAGAATTAGGAGTAAGTGCAGCGCAAGTAGGAAGTCAGTTACGTAATTCTATTTTTGGAGCCAAAGCAGGAGTGTATAAAGAAGATGGCGAAGATTATGACATTTATGTGCGTTTCAATAAAGAAAATAGATACAATACAAGTGCTATTTTTAATCAAAATATTACGTTCAGAGATCCTTCAAACGGACAAATTAAGTCGATTCCTGTATCTGCGTTAGCAAAACAAAAAAATACTTCAGGTTTTAGTGCCATCAAGCATAAAGATGGAAAACGTGTAGTGACGGTATATTCTGCCTTAGCTCCAGGTTTTACAGATGCAGGTGCTATTGTATCTAAAATTCAGAATGAAATGAAGAGTTTTACTGAATTGCCAGAGACTATTAAAGTGGATTATACAGGTCAGATCGAAGAGCAAAATAAGCAAATGGCATTTTTAATGGGGGCTTTCTTTTCAGGACTAGGTTTAATCTTTTTAATCTTGATTTATCAATTCAATTCTATTTCTAAGCCAGCAATTATTATGCTTGCAATCTTCTTAAGTTTGATAGGTGTATTTGGTGGAATTGTAATGTCTGGATCTTCTTTTGTGATTATGATGACCATGATGGGAATTATATCTCTAGCGGGTATTGTGGTGAATAATGGTGTGGTACTTCTGGATTATACCCAATTATTGATAGATAGAAGGAAAGTAGCTTTAGGTTTGGAAGAGGATGAATATGTTGCTATTCCAGATTTAAAAGAGAGTATTATTAAAGGAGGAAAAGCACGTTTACGTCCTGTATTACTTACCGCAATTACTACAATTTTAGGGTTGATTCCTTTAGCTACAGGTTTAAACATTAATTTCTATACGTTAGTGTCTGAGTTAAATCCACATATTTATGTTGGAGGAGATAATGTAATTTTCTGGGGACCTTTAGCATGGACAGTAATCTATGGGTTATTTGTAGCAACTTTCTTAACGTTAATCGTAGTTCCTATTCTATTTTATTTAATTACTAAGTTTAAAATGTGGATTAAAAGCAAATCAAGTGTACAACAAGAATCGTATACTGAAATAGCAGAAATAGGAAACTAAGACATATAAATTATATATTTTAAAGAGTTAGCAGTTATATATTGCTAACTCTTTTGTTTTTTTGCAGTGTATGAATAAAAAGACTGTAGTAAGTGTAGAGGAGGTAAAGCGAAAATTAGAGCGTTATTGTGTGTATCAAGATCGATGTCATAAAGAAGTAGAGGATAAGTTGAAAACATTTCATCTTATTCCTGAAGCTAGAGAACTAATTTTATTGCATTTATTGGAGCATAATTTTTTAAATGAAGAACGATTTGCTAAAAGTTTCGCTAGAGGAAAGTTTAATATTAAAAAGTGGGGGAGAGTACGAATAACTAGAGAGTTAAAATCTAGAAATATATCAGCGTATAATATAAAATCTGCTTTAAAAGAGATTGAAGAAGAAAAATATACGCAAACGCTTCAAGAAATTACTGAAAAAAAGAACTCATTGATTAGAGAAGAGGATCGTTTTAAAAGAAGGAAAAAGCTGTTTGATTTTCTAAATTATCGTGGATATGAAATTGGTTTGATAAATGACGTACTAAATGAGATCATAAAATAAAACCCTCTATATAATTGTATATAGAGAGTTGAATAGTGTTTAAGAGTTGCAAATATCGGGTAATACATCACAAATATCTTCTAATGGAGGCACAGGATGTTGGCATCCACCCTCACAAGGTAAATTTATTTTATTTCCATATTGATCACATTCGCAAGCAGGATAGTAATAGCCTCCATTACTACCATTAATTTCTTTTTGTTCAGTTCTGGTTAATACTTTACCTAGATTTAAAATTGGTTTTTTCATAATTTAAAAATTTTAACTAGTGTCTAAATTATGTAGAAACTAGGCTTTTAATTAAGCAAAGCCAGATGTGGTTTTAAAGAATATATATTTGCTAGTATTCATGTTTTTTTCGTAATTCATATCTAGTAATGAGGTTTATAATTAATACAAGAGAAATAATTATAATAAAAAAGGATCTTCATCAGAAGATCCTTTTTTATTATATAGTTAACTAATAATTGATTAGTTTAAAACTAATTTTTTAGTAGCTGATTTTCCTTGAGAGAACATCTGTAAGAAATAAATACCACTAGAATGTTTACTTAAATCAAGAGCAACTTCGGTATCGGTTATATTCTTTTTAGTTAAGATTTGCTTCCCTGCAATGTCAAATACTTTGATCGTTAATTCTTCAGAAGTGTTTCTATTAATGGTAAAAATATCTTCAGAAGGGTTAGGGAATACAGCAACTCCTTTTAAAAAGTTTTCTTCATTAACTGATAAAACTCCTCCAACAGCAAGGTTATCAATAATTGCACCTTGGCCATTTACAGCTTGATCTGAAAAAAGCTTAAATCTGAAAATTACATTGGTTTGATTTGCTATAGCAGATAAGTCGTTTCTATACTCTCTAATACTAGCATTAGTTCTTAAATCAGTAGGATTTCTATCCGTACCCACACCAGTCCATTGATTTCCTGGTAATGAATTTACTTGAGCATTACTGTTGTACCAGTTAGGATCAGATGCGCTACCTAAAATAGTCCAAGTTTTTCCTTGGTCTACGGTGTATTCCACTACTAAATAATCATAATCATTTTCAATATCAAATCCCATATCAAATTTTAGTACAGGATTAGAAATTTGAGATAAGTTATAACAATCAGTATATAAATAACCTATTGATTGATCTGGGTAATTCAAAAGCCCAGTAGTGTATGCTCTAGATCCTGAAGGAATAGATAATGAAGATTTATCGGCTGAAGTAATAACCCAAACTTGTCTATTAGTAGTATCTGTTAATAATTCATCAGCACTATTCTCAAATGAATTTACAGTTGTTGGTGCGCTATTACTACTATTAATAATAAATTTCGACTCTAAGGAGTTGTTATCATAAGCATCATTAGTAATTACCGTTTCAACTTGTAATGTTTGTGCTCCTTTGTTTATTGCAATTTCAGGTAATACGATGTTAGTACTTTCTGTTGAAGGTAAAGCACCAGTCCAATTGTATGTTTTAGAAACACCATCTACAGTATAATTAACTGTTACATTATTTATGGTTTGCGTACCTTGATTTTGAATGGTAATCTCAGGCATTATATTTTCACCACAATTGATAAGGTTGTCTAAGTCATTTATAGATAATAATCTAATGTCATTAGGAGGAAGAACTCTTGGGATATCTGTTGAAAAGATTCCTCTACCATAAGTGGCTGCATATAATTTTGCTTCGTTTTCGTTAATATCTAAATCTCTTACTTGAGTATTAGGTAAATTAGTGTCAAAATTCTGCCATTCAGTTAAACCATCATTAATGAAGTATACACCTAGATTAGTCCCTAAGTAAATCGTATTATTACCACTTCTAGCATGGTGTTTTAAAACAATTTTACTTTCAGAAGGTAAATTACCAGTAATATTAGTAAAAGAAACTGAAGAGCTTGATAATGTTGTTGATTTGTATACTCTATTACGAGTTACTACCCATCCTATATTAGAATCATTATTATTGATTTCTATAGATGTAATAATTTCATTTGTAAAAGTCGCTATTTCAGCAAAAGTTTGACCTCTATCTGTACTTTTGTATAATACTTCACCATTTTTAGCACTATCAAAAGTAGATACATAAATGATGTCATTATTATTTGGATCAATTTCAATGTTTCTTAAATCGTTTCCAAAAGAAGTAGATGTTTTTACCCAATTATTATTTTCCAATTTATAAAGGTGGCTATACCCTGAAAATAATTCTCCATCGCTGTTGATGCTTAAAGGAGTAATCCAACGTCCACCACTATCGTTATTTGCTCTATCGGTTTCTTCGCTAGGAGCGCCTATAGAACTTGAATTTTTTCCTTGATCTTGAGTAATATTTAAAGAACCTCCAAATTGAGTAAATCCATAAAAAATGTTTGAGTTTTTACTATCAACAACACCTTCCATACCATCACCTCCGTGGTAGTTTCTCCATTGCGATCCATCATAACCAAATCCACCATTATCTTGAAGTCCTCCTGCTATAACGTCTAATTTAGCATTAGAAACCGAAATTCTATAAAACTGACTAATCGCTAAATTTTCTGTTAAATCTGTAAAAGCAGTACCATCATTGGTAGATCTATAAATACCACCATCAGTACCAGCGAAAAGTGTTCCATTAAAGTATCTCAAAAAGTGGATGTCAGCATGTGTGTAAGATGCTTGTCTAGGGTTAAACCAATTGTTAATTCTAGTGAAAGAATCTCCACCATTGGTAGATCTCCAAATATCAATTACTCCAACAAAAACAATATCTTCATTAGTGTCAGATACTGTAATAGCTAAATCGTACCAAGCTTGAGTACTATCGAAAATATCTTGAGTTTCTGCAGTTTTTGTGAAAGAAGCTCCACTATCAGTAGATTTATAAACACCATTAAAGGCAGATCCTACACCTGCGCTAACAAAATAAACACAATTAGGATTAGCAGGAGTTACATCCATCATCATTCTTGTTGATCCAGAAAAACCAGAGATTGTTACTGGCGAAAAATTTTCACCAGAATCAGTAGATCTGAAAAAAATACTTTCAGATGTAGCGTACCAAACCGTAGGATCTCCTGGTTTCATTTTTAGATCAATGATTTTAGAAGTTAGTTTTCTTGCCCACGTACTTCCTCCATTTACAGATTTATATACTCCACTGGTCGTAGCTACTAAAACAGTTTCAGTATTGGTAGGGTGAATGTAAATCTCATTCATTCTTGTAGAACCTCCAAACGGTAGTCCAGTGTCAGTCCACGTACTTCCTCCGTCTGTAGATTTCCATACTCCAGCAGTAAAAGAATCATCAGCATCATCATCACCTGTAGCAATGTATATGATATTAGAATTATCAGGATTTATAGCAATACCAGATACGCCAATATGTGGTAAATAATCGGTAAGTGGAGACCAGTTTAAACCAGCATCTGTAGATTTCCATATACCACCAGCAGGAGCACCAATATAGTAAGTGTTCGAATTATTTGGGTCTACAGCAATAGCATTAATTCTTCCTTGTCCGGTTTGTTTTAAATCAGATGTGTTATAAGTATTAGAGTTGTTATAAGGCCCTAATGGTTTCCAGTCACTTGTATTGCTACTTGTAGATTTAGCTGCTAAAGCTTGTTTCTCTGACCATGCTTTCTGTAGGTCTTCAAAAGTAGATATAGTTCCGTCAGGCTTTACATAAAAAGATCTATTATATTCCCATCTTTTAAAAGGCTTATATCCGCTACCTTTCTTATTGATATCAATATTTTTGAAATATGCTTCTGCTCTTTTCGAAATATCCGCTAAGGTCTCTTTACTTCCTTTATTTTGCTTTAAAAAATCAACGTTTTGATTCCAAGGTGCATTCGTTTGAATCTGACCATTTGCTATACAAAAAGTAAGAATAGCAACAATAGTGTAAAACTGCTTCATATAATGAATTAGGGTTAAAAATGGGCGTAAAAATAACAATGATTAACGAAGTATTATAAATTTTAACATATTGGGAGAGTGTTTTTTAACACTAACTTACTCGTTAATTATTGTAATTCGAGAGGTTTGGGTAGCTTTTTTTGAGAGTTATCTGGCTGTTTTTCCTCTAATTTAAAAAAATCATCTAGGTTAATTTCCTTGTCAAATTCCTCTTTACTATATATAGTATTTATTTTTATAGTGTAGCTACTAAAAATGAGTAAAACCTTATCAATTTGTTGGTTTACTTCTTGTGCTTTAATTGCTGGTATATGAGACATGTCATACAAACGTAACACCTCATTTCTAAATACATTAGAACGGGCTTTTAAAGCATCAGTTTTTAAGGCGTCAATTTTTAAGCTATCACTTAAGTATTGAGCAAGATCTTTTAATTCATTAGAAGTTTGTAAAGCTTCATTTGGAGTAATAGAGTTAAAACGAGATAAAAACTCTTTAACGTCATTGTATTCTTGCCAATCTCCCACATTTTGTTTGGCTAAATTGGAAAGTTCAGCTACTTTTTTATGAGAAGTAGCTGTACTCATATCAGATTTTATAGTTACTTCTTCAAGCTTTTTTTGTTGTTTTTTACAGCTTGAACATAGTAAAACTCCTAGAATTAAAAATATATGGATAGACTTAATCATTACCAATAAAATTTTGGTAAAAATACATTTTTTAAACTCTTGTTTTCTTAAACAAAAGGTAAAGCTTATAAATCAGTTTTTTAAAGCTTTGTTTTGATGATAGTTAAAAAATAACAAAAATATTTTATGAATTTGTGAATTTACTACCTTTGTAGAGCGGGTAAAATAAATTTTTTATAAATGAGTGATAAGATTTTAATTCTAGGAGCTAGTGGGCAGATTGGAACGGAACTTACCTTAAAGTTGCGTGAAGTGTATGGGAATGAGAATGTGATAGCTTCTGATATTAGAGAAGGAAGTGAAGAATTAGTACATTCCGGGCCTTTTGAAATTATTAATGCAATGGATAGAGGTAGGATAGTTGAAGTTGTTGAAAAATATGGTGTGACTCAAATTTATCTTATGGCGGCGATGCTTTCTGCTACTTCAGAAAAAATGCCATCTAAAGCTTGGGATTTAAATATGCAATCACTTCTTATCGTTTTAGATCTAGCTAAAGAAAAATATATAC
Source organism: Tenacibaculum agarivorans (assembly GCF_001936575.1). Classification (GTDB taxonomy): domain Bacteria; phylum Bacteroidota; class Bacteroidia; order Flavobacteriales; family Flavobacteriaceae; genus Polaribacter; species Polaribacter agarivorans. Next base: position 16,290 of record NZ_MSMP01000028.1, on the reverse strand, counting down.
AAAGAGTATATTGGCCAAGTTCAATAGCTGTGTTTGGAGCTACTTCTCCTAAAGTAGATACACCACAACAAACTATAATGGAACCTTCTACGGTATATGGTATAAGCAAAATTGCGGGTGAACACTGGTGCAATTATTATCATAACAAATACGGTGTAGATGTTAGAAGTTTACGATATCCTGGAATTATCAGCTGGAAAACAAAACCAGGAGGAGGAACCACAGATTACGCTGTAGATATCTATTTCAAAGCCAAGGAAGAAGGAAATTATACTTGTTTCTTAAAAGAAGATACACGTTTGCCTATGATGTTTATGGAAGATGCTATTGATGCAACTATTCAATTAATGCAAGCAGAGGAGGATAAAATCAAAGTGCGAACCTCATATAATTTGGGAGCAATAAGTTTTACTCCTTCAGAAATAGCAGAAGAAATAAAGAAACATATTCCTGATTTCACAATTTCTTATGCACCTGATTTTAGGCAAGAAATAGCCGATAGTTGGCCTCAAATTATAGATGATTCAAATGCTAGATTAGATTGGAATTGGAATCATTCTTTTGATTTAAAAACGATGACCAAAGAAATGTTGAAGAATATTCAATCAGAAAATAATGAGGTTGTAAAGGTTTTGTAAGTTGTTAAATTCTTTTTCGTCATAATCAGTGTAAATTGATTAAATAGTATGAAAGCAGTAATAGAAAATAGTCTTAAAAAAGCAATAACTTATTCAGAATATAGAACTTTAGTTTCAGATTTATTAACAAAAAATAAATCAACAGGAGAGCATCAGTCAGAAGCATTATATAAATATAGTTTTCTGAATGATAGAAGAATGAAGCGTTTAGATAAAACATCTAAATTGCAAGAGGAAGTTGTAGAGAAAATTAAAGCAGTTGAAAAACCTCAAAAATGGATTGTATTAACTGAAGGTTGGTGTGGGGATGCAGCTCATAATATTCCTGTGCTAAATAAAATGGCTCAAGAAAACTCAAATATAGATTTACAAGTAGTGTTGAGAGATGAGAATTTAGAATTAATGGATAATTTTCTTACTAATGGAGGAAGATCTATACCTAAATTGATTGCTGTAGATGAGAACAATGATGTTCTATTTACTTGGGGACCTCGACCTTCATTTGCTACTAAAATGATAGCAGATTATAAGGAAGCAAATGGAGTTGTAGATGCTAAAGTAAAGGAAGATCTACAAGTTTGGTATAATAAAAACAAAGGAAGTAATGTACAGGAAGATATTGTAGCATTATTATAAAATATATCGTAAACCCAATATTTAGAAAGGCGCTAGGTACATATATCTAGTGCCTTTATTTATATTTGCAACCTATGATTGTAGATTTTGAAAAATTATCAGAAGAGGCAAAAGTTTGGATTTATCCATCGAGCAGAAAGTTTTATCCTCAAGAAATAGAACCTTTAAAGGAAAAGTTAGAAGCTTTTATAATAGAGTGGAAAGAAAATGCAGAGGATGCTGTCTCATATCAATTATTGTATAATAGATTTATTATTTTTTCTGCGGAAGAAAATGTAGAAATTACTAATCAAGACTTAGATCGTCAGGTTGCTTTTATTTTAGAATTACAAACAGCTTATGAAATAGAACTTCTAGATAAAATGAATGTCTGCTTTAAACAAGGTGAATTTATTCAATATAAGGAAGTTGCAGCATTTAAAAAGATGATCAAAAGTAAATCGGTAAATGCTAAAACCATTGTGTTTGATAATTTGGTGCAAACTAAGTATGATTTAGAACATTTTTGGGAAGTGCCAATTACTGAAAGCTGGTATAATAGATTTTTGTAGTAGTTTATAAATATCATTTACAATTTATTAATATGATATAATGAATTAAAAAGTTGATTGTTAAGGATAATATTTTAAATTTGCATTGCTAAAAAAAATTAACCTTAAAAAATTAACTATGAGAAAAACACTACTCTCTACCCTATTTTTTATTTTTTCATTAACGTATTTATTTGCCCAAGACGTACCTTTTACCCAAAGACTACAAGCTGGAGGAGTTACGCTTAGAGGTGATATTACCTTTATTGGAAATAATATTTTAAATCGAGATACTCAGAAAACAGGAGATCTTGCTAAACAAAATCCAAATGGTTCATTTTCTATTTTTACTGGAAATGAGAATCCAAATGTACCCTATGATTCCGATTTGTTTTTACCATCTTTTTTTGGAGGTACAGTTGTTAATGCCTCTGTAGCCAATAATGGTAATTTGTTTATGGATTATATAGATATTGATGATATAGAAGGAATATCAGGAAGTTCTGAAACTTTTTCATCATCAAAATCACAATTAAATTTACCATCTTGTTCTAAAGTTGTCTATGCAGGATTGTATTGGACAGCAGTTTATCCATTTGATACTTGGGAAACAGAAGGAGCTAGATCTGGTGATTACAGAAATATTAAGTTTAAATTGCCTGGTGAGAGTTATCAAGATATTACTAGTGATGAAGTAATATATGATGCTGGAATAGCAACACAACGTCCTTATTTATGTTATAAGGATATTACCACTATGGTAAATAACTTATCGAATCCTAATGGAGATTATTTTGCTGGAAATATTAGAGCTACTACAGGTTTAGATATTAATTATGGTTTAGGTGGTGCAGCAGGATGGACAATGGTTGTTATTTATGAAAATAGTATAGAATCAACCAAAAGTATTTCTGTTTTTGATGGTTTTTCTACTATAGATGGTGCTAATGCAACTGATGTTACTTTTGACGGATTTATGACTGTGCCTTCTGGACCAGTAAGAGCTCAGTTTTTAACGGCTGCTTTAGAAGGTGATACTTACATTCAAGGAGATGCTTTTCAAATTAAAAATACATCTGGAAATTATGTAGATATTAGTACACCTACCACCAATACTAGCACAAATTTTTTTAATGGAAGTATTACTCAATATGATAATTATGTAACAAATAGAAATCCTGATAGTGAAAATACATTAGGGTTTGATATTGATTTATTTGAAATTAATAATCCAGGAAATACTGTAATCTCAAATAATCAAACATCAATAAATGCTCGATTTACCACTAGTGGCGATGTATACTGGGCTTTTTTAAATGCTATTTCTGTTGAGGTTTCTACTTCAGAGATTCAATTGGTAAAAACAATAGATGATAACTCAGGTAATGATTTAGCAGGAGCAGCAGTTGGACTTGGAAGTGATGTGTGGTATAACTTGAGTTTTCAAAATATAGGTTCTGATGATGCTACTAATACTGTTATTACAGATGAACTACCAAAAAATGTAAATCTAATTACTTCGGATATAGTGTTACCAGTAGGAGTATCATTATCTAGTTATGATCCACCTGCAATAGCTAATGATTTTAGAGGAGCATTAACTTTTACGGTTGATGATACTTTAGTTCAAGAAACTGGAGCTGTTCATAGTATTCGCTATCATACACAAGTAGATAGTGATTGTACTAACTTTACAGATGCTTGTGCTAGCTCTGCTAGTACTGCAGCGTCAATAGATTATACAGGAATAAATAGTGGTATCCAAATAGTTGACCAATCTAGTTTTTCAGGTATTGATGCTTGTAATATTGGAATTGAAGGTCCTACCTATTTTTTAATAGATATTTCTTCTTGTAATATTGAACAAAATGTGGAGTTGTGTGGAGCTTCTGTTACATTAACTGCTGGTTCAGGTTTTGGATCGTACGAGTGGAGAGACAGTTCAGGAGCTGTATTAGGAACTACACAAAGTCTAGTAGTAACTTCTGTAGGGAAATATACAGTTTCAAAAGTTAATACAACAGGAACTTCAGCAGCATGTATTGCATTAGACGAAACATTTAATGTAACTACATCGTCTACTTCAGGATTAAATCCTTTAGTAAACCTTGCTGATAGCATCTCAACATGCCCTAATGACCCTAATTTAATATTGTATGAAATGTATGTTTGTGGTGTTACAGGTTCAAGAAATATAGCAACAGGTATAGTTTCACCATCAATAGTAACTTGGCAACAATTACAAACATCTTCTAATCCACAACCTGATAATAGTTGTCCTGATGTAAATGGAACTTGGGTTGATGTAGCAACGAATGCAAATAGTCCAACTAGAAATTTTTCAGAAGAAGGACAGTATAGATTAGTTATTGAAAGTGAAGGGGGTTGTCAAACGGTTCATTATTTCAATATTATAAGACAAGAAGTTAATGCAGCAATAGCAGTTGTGGATAAGGTATGTAATATTGAAGGAAGTATAATTGTAAGTAATGTTCCTGCAGGTTATGAGTATGCTGTAGCTCAGAGTGGAGTTATTCCAGTGGCTTCTGACTATCAAGTATCAAATATTTTTTCGATAGCTAATGAAGGTTCTTATGATGTATATGTGAGAAATAGTGCAACATTATGTACTTCTACGTATTATAATATAATTGTAAACAAAGCCGAGGAGTTCGAATCTGTAACAGTTTCTCAAGTTGAGGCTTTAAACTGTATTAATAATGGTGAATTTATTTTCATAGAATATGCATCTAATGATCCAACTACTGTTGCTGACGTTCACATTAAAGATAGTTCAGGAAATCTTATTGAAACTATAACAGGAGTTAGTAGAGATACAAGTGTAAGGAATACCGATTATTTACCAGTAGGTACCTATACAATAACTGTTGAAAGTCAATATACGGGTTGTGAAAAAAGTGTTAACTATGAAGTACAACCAATTGTTGATTATATAGCTGATGTTATTGTAGCATCACCAGTAATTTGTCTTGGAGATAGTAATGGTAGTGTAGAACTCACTATTAATGCAAGTACTCCTTATACAGGTTCATATGGGTATACATTATTTAATACTGATACAGGTAGTGGAGGTGTCTTTGGAGAAGGAGTTGGCAATACACCAACTACCATTACAGATGTAAGTGCAGGGAGTTATTATGCTGAAATTACGCAAAATGAATTTCCATTCTGTACAATAAGAACAAATAATTTTGTAGTTGATGGCCCGTCTTCACCATTGTTTGTTACTGCAGATGTTTTTAATAGTGATTCTATTTTGGCCACAGGTATAGGAGGAACAGCTCCATATGAATACAGTATAGATGGAGGACTTACATTTAGCACTAGCAATATTTTCTCAGGATTAGCTTCAGGAACATATATAGTAACAATAAGAGATGCTAATGGATGTGTATTTACATCAACAGAAGTAAATTTAAACGCTACTTTAGCTACTACATTTGTAACTACACCGATAAATTGTTTTGGCTTAAATGATGGAACGGTAACAATAGCAGTGACAGGAGGTACACCGCCTTATAGTTATGAATTAACAGATCCAATAGGTACTGTTATTGTTAAAGACAATAATGTTGATAATAGTTACGTATTTGCAGGATTAACTGCTGGAAATTATATAGCAAAAGTTGTAGATAGCGCAGGACAAGAAGTAGTAGTTACATTTGATATTGTTGAGCCTGCACCAATACAATACACTGCTTCTGTAACGCAATCAGTCAATTGTTTTCAAAAAGGAGAAATAATCTTCGGTCAACCTACTGGAGGAACTCCACCATATGAGTATGGGATTAATGGAACGTTTACTTCAGATTTAATTAAAGGGAATTTAGAAGCGGGAGTATATGATTTGTCAGTTAGAGATGCTAATGGATGCGAGTCAACATTAAGTGCAGTTGTTATATCTGAAGATCAACCTCTAGCATTATTTATTACTTCTGATAGAGATAGAATAACAGGTACAATTACAGGTGGACTTCCACCATATAATTATATGATAAATAGCACTAATGAAACAATGATTGGAGGTGATACATTTACTGAAATATTAGCTCCAGGAACATACGATATCTTAGTGCAAGATGCTAATGGTTGTATTACTTCTGAAATTGTTACAATAGCGGATCCAACTCCTTTTGCTAATGATGATGTCTTTACAGTTGATGAGAATGCAACTATTGACATTGATGTGCTAGCCAATGATGTTATTTCTACAGAAAGTTCAGTAACGTATACTAACCCTGCAAATGGTCAGTTGACTATTAATGACTCTGGTACAGCAGATATTGCTGATGATATAGTAACGTACATTCCAGATGCAAACTTTGTGGGAGTAGATAGTTTTACGTATTCAATTTGTGCAGACTATGAAAACTCGAATTATTGTGATACAGCTACGGTTACTATAACGGTAAATCCGAGTTCTAATCTAGATGTAAGCTTTACTATTTTTCCAATTACTTGTTCAAGTTCAAATGATGGGGCTGTTGAAGTTCTTGTAAACGGAGGAACTCCTCCTTATAGCTATACATTATTAGATAATACTGGCGTTAATGTTATACATACAAGTTCAGATAACTCTTTTACAAATCTAGCTCCTGGTCATTATACTGTTAAAGTTACAGATAGTAATGGATTTGAAGCATTAAATTCATTTGTTGTTAACGAGCCAGCTCCTGTAGCGCTAACTACAGATTTTATTGCAGTAGACTCTTTTATTGTTACTGCAACTGGAGGAATCCCTCCTTATCAGTATAGTATTGATGGAGGAAATAGTTTTACAACTGATAATGTATTTAACAGTTTAGCTTCAGGAACATATAGTGTTATTGCAAAGGATGCTAACGGATGTATATCTTCTCCAGCTGTGGTTACTATAAATCCAAAACCGGATTTAGAAGCTAGCGTGGTTATCAATAATATTACATGTAATGGAAAAGCAAACGGAATAATTGAGATGATTGCAACTGGGGGAACTCCTCCTTACAGATATCTTTTAGATGATAGAAATACAGGTCTAGTAGTGATGGAAAATACTTCAGGTGTATTTTCTAATGTAGAAGCAGGAAATTATAATGTTATAGTTAGAGATAATGCAGGAGGACAAGTAATTTTAAACGCTGTATTAGAGGAGCCTGAAGCAATTGAAATCACTACAATAACTACAAATGTGAGTTGTAATGGCTCAAATGATGGGATAGTTACGGTAAATGCTATTGGAGGAACAGGTTCATTAGTATATGAAATTAGTTCTCAGCTTGGAAAATTCCAAACAGAAAATACATTTACAGATTTAGCTCCAGGTAATTATAGTATTACTGTTTTAGATACTGCAGGATGTATTGCAACAACAACTGTTGAAATTAAAGAACCTGAATCATTATTTATCAATTCAATAGATATACGAGCTACAGGGAAACACCCAAGTGGAAGAATAAAAATAGGAGCAGAAGGCGGGACTCCAAAATACAAATACAGTATAAATAACGGACCATTTAAGAGGTCTAATCGCTTTTTAGATTTAGCTGATGGTTCATATACAGTAATTGTACAAGATGATAATGGATGTTTATCTAATTCATTAACAGTTACTATTGATAAGATTGAAATTGAAAATACAGTTGAACAAATTGCTAATATTTTAGAAGCCTTATTTAAAAATGCTAATGCATATCAATGGATTGATGTAGATAATGATGTTAGAATAGCAGGAGCTACTAAACCTACCTATAAGCCAACGAAGTCAGGTAGATATCAGGTAGAAATGATATTAGGAGGATCGTCTACAACAGTATCTAATAAAACTGTAATTAGAAAGAATAATACTCAAGTAGTGTTATCTCCAGTTATTGAATATGATGCTGGTGTTTTAAGTGTAGAAGAAGAAACAGAAAAAATCTTTAAGCTATATCCTAATCCAGCTGATGAGTATTTAAATATACCGTTAGACATCTTAAATAAAGAGTATACTATCTATTCTATTCATGGTAAAGAAGTTTTAACGGGTAGTTTAATTCATGAGAGATTAATAGTTGAAAGTTTAGCAAAAGGAGTGTACGTTCTGTATGTAGAAGGATATAAGCCTATACGATTTATGAAAAAATAGAAATTAAATTATATAATCATTTAAAAGTTCCATTCTACAAGAGTGGAACTTTTTTTTATAACAAAAAATTATCTCTTGGTATTTTAGAAAAAGGATTAATACAAATAATGATTAATTTTTTCGTGTATATCAGTTCTAGTATTTTTTACGAAGTGTTAACGTAGTAAGAAATGTATCGAGAACTAACCGAGCTACTTCTCGACAGTCGAAATACATAATTATATTCTAAAGATGGGTAATACGTGTTTAGGAGATCGTTTCTACTAGTGTCTTGTGTCAGTAAAATACTTATTTTCACTGAATATAGGGTAGTTGCAGGACTTCTATATTTCTAATTTTGTTTGTCTTAATTGAGTAATTAATTTGTTACAAGCATTCAAAAAAATAGAAATATGAAATTCAAAATAAGATTATGGTTAGTACTTTGTATTACGTTGACGTTCCATGTTAGCTTTTCACAAATAATACTTAGTGGTTATACAAGAACAGAAATCAAGAGCTTTGCTTCACAATCTTCAACACTTAGCATTACATTAACCGCTACCGATGTTTCATGTTCAGGTTCAAGTGATGGAAGAATTGATAGTGCAGTATCAGGAGGAAATGATCCTTATACATATGAATTATTCGATAATGATACAGGTACCATTTTTGCGTCAGGTTTTAATAATAGTTTTGAAAATTTACAAGCAGGAAACTATAAAGTAGAAGTTACTGATGTTAATGGATTAAAAGACAGTCAAGAAATAATAGTTTCAGAACCTTTACCTTTAAGTACTACAGCAGCGTTAATTACTTCAAATGAAATTATAGTAACCAGTACAGGAGGAATAGCTCCTTATGAATATAGTATAAATGGAGGTGTTTTTCAAACAAGTGATATTTTTACGAATTTAGTACCAGGTTCATATACAGTTCAATCAAGAGATGCTAATGGGTGTGTAGCAGAATCATCTATGATTACTGTTGTTCCTGAGCTGGTATTAACATTAGTTGCTACCGATGTTTCATGTTCAGGTTCAAGTGATGGAAGAATTGATAGTGCAGTATCAGGAGGAAACCAACCTTATACGTATGAATTATTCGATAATGATACAGGTACCATTTTTGCGTCAGGTTTTAATAATAGTTTTGAAAATTTACAAGCAGGAAACTATAAATTAGAAGTTACTGATGCTAATGGAGTAAAAGAGAGTCAAGAAATAAAGGTCTCAGAACCTTCCCCCTTAAGCATTACTACGGCATTAATTGCTTCAGATGAAATCGCGGTAACTAGTACTGGTGGAACAGCACCTTATGAATACAGTATAAATGGAGGTGTTTTTCAAACAAATGATGTTTTTACCAATTTAGTACCAGGTTCATACACAATTCAAGTCAGAGATGCTAATGGTTGTATAGCAAGTTCATCTACTATTACTATTGTTCCTGAATTAGTAGTAACACTAGTTGCTACTGATGTTTCATGTTCAGGTTCAAGTGATGGAAGAATTGATAGTACAGTATCAGGAGGAAATGATCCTTATAACTATGAGTTAATAGATGATACAGGTACCATTTTTGCATCTGGTTTTAATAGTAGTTTCGAAAATTTACAAGCAGGAAATTATAAAGTAGAAGTTACTGACGCTAATGGATTAAAAGACAGTCAAGAAATAACGGTCTCAGAGCCTTCCCCCTTAAGCATTACTACAGCATTAATTGATTCAGATGAAATCGCGGTAACTAGTACTGGCGGAACAGCACCTTATGAATACAGTATAAATGGAAGTGTTTTTCAATCAAGTGATATTTTCACGAATTTAGTACCAGGTTCATACACAGTTCAATCTAGAGATGCTAATGGTTGTATAGCAAGTTCATCTACGATTACTATTGTTCCTGAGTTAGTAGTAACATTAGTTGCTACTGATGTTTCATGTTCAGGTTCAACTAATGGAAGAATTGATAGTGCAGTATCGGGAGGACAGCAACCTTATAACTATGAGTTAATAGATGATACAGGTACCATTTTTGCGTCTGGTTTTAATAGTAGTTTTGAAAATTTACCAGCAGGAAATTATAAAGTAGAAGTTACAGATGCTAATGGAGTAAAAGACAGTCAAGAAATAACAGTTTCAGAACCTTTACCCTTAAGTAGTACGGCAACGTTAATTACTTCAAATGAAATTATAGCAACTAGTACTGGGGGAACAGCTCCTTATGAATATAGTATAAATGGAGGTGTTTTTCAAACAAATGATGTTTTTACCAATTTAGTACCAGGTTCATACACAGTTCAATCTAGAGATGCTAATGGATGTATAGCGAATTCATCTACTATTGCTATTGTTCCTGAGTTAGTAGTAACATTAGTTGCTACTGATGTTTCATGTTCAGGTTCAACTGATGGAAGAATTGATAGTGCGGTATCTGGAGGGCAGCAACCCTATAATTATGAGTTAAGAGACAATACGGGAACAATTTTAGCATCAGGTGGTAATAGTATCTTTGAAAGTTTAAGCTCAGGAGAATATATTGTAATAGTAACAGATGATCAATCTAATCAGGTTACTGATCAAATAACAATAAGTGAACCCAATCCAATAACTATAACAGTACTAAATACTATTTCAACAGGAGATAAACCTAGTGGACAAATAGAAATAGAAGTTATTGGTGGAGTAGGAGCTTATGAATATAGTTATGATGGAGTTAATTTTTTCACGAATAATACTGGGAATATCGTAATTAATGATTTAGAAGAAGGAGTGTATACTGTAACCATCAATGACAGTAATAATTGTATAGCCAATTCACAAGAGATCACTATAGATACTATAATGATAAATAATGAAGTGATAGTTCAAAACAGCTCAACATTAGCGGTTAGTTTTAAAGGAGCTTCTTCATATCAATGGATCAATGTAGATACAAAAGAAAGAATTTCTGGAGCTACAAAACCTACTTATGAGCCAACCGTATCAGGTAGATATCAAGTAGAAATGATAGTCGAAGAATCTTCTAGAATTATATATAACAAAAGTATAATAAAGAAAAGCACCGCTCAAGTAGTCCTGTCTCCTGTTGTTGAATATGATGCTGGAGTTTTAAGTGTAGAAGAAGAAACAAGTAAAATCTTTAAGCTATATCCGAATCCAGCAGAAGAGTATTTGAATGTCCCTATACCTGCAGTATATAGTGTATATGGTATTTACTCTATTCATGGCAAAGAACTTGTAACAGGTACTTTATTGAATGAGCAATTAACTGTCGAAAGTTTAGCAAAAGGAGTGTATGTTTTATATGTTAGAGGATATAAACCTGTACGATTTGTAAAAAAATAAGATCATATCATAAAATCAATTTAAAAGTTCCATTCTATCTGAGTGGAACTTTTTTTTGTAACAAAAGTTATATTTCTGCATCTAATAAAATAAAAAACTATGGGAGGAAGTGGTAGTATACAACCAATTTTAGATAACAATAAGAATTTATTACGAAAGAAAAGTCTGTTTAGAGATTTGAAGCATGAAATTACAGGCGATTATAATACCAATCTTAAATTTAAAGAGGTAGATACAGAAGAATTAGAAAAAATTAAAGAAAGTATCAGAGTTAAAGCAAAAAGAGATGAAAAAAGAACTGTACTAGTATCATTTTTAATATGTGTAGTTTCAGCTGCTTTTCTATATCTTTTGCTTCATGATTTTTCGATAGATTTTAAACTATTTGCTAGAAGAATTTAAAGCTTCTACAAATTCATCGATACTTTGTGCATTACCTACTGAAAAGTCTCCAATTTTAGTACGTCTTAAAACAGATAAATGTGCGCCAGATTGTAAAGCTTGACCAAAATCGTGAGCTAGAGAACGAATATAAGTCCCTTTACTACATACTACTCTGAATTCTAAATTGGGTAAATTGATCTTTGTAATTTCAAAATCAAAAATTTCAATTTCTCTAGATTGTATTTCGGTAGTTTTTCCTTGGCGAGCCAATTCATACAAACGTTTTCCGTCTTTTTTAATCGCTGAAAAAATAGGCGGTTTTTGTTGGATTTTACCAGTGAATTGTTGTGTAGTGTTATGAATTAATTCCTCAGTAATATGATCAGTAGGAAATGTTTCATTAATTTCAGTTTCTAAATCGTAACTCGGAGTAGTTGAGCCGATAACAAAAGTACCAGTGTACTCCTTTAACTGTCCTTGGTAGGTTTCAATGCTTTTGGTTTGTTTTCCAGTACATATGATTAACAATCCTGTTGCTAAAGGATCTAAGGTGCCAGCATGACCGACTTTTATTTTTTTTATGTCGAATTGTTTACGAATATGCCATCTCAATTTATTTACTACTTGAAATGAGGTCCATTCTAAAGGTTTGTCAATTAATAAAACCTTTCCTTCTTTAAAATCTTCAACAGTACTCATAATTATTGTAATAAAGAATATCCAATAGCTATTATACCTACAACAGCACAATAGATAGAAAAATAAGAAAGCTTACTCTTTTTAACTAAAGCAATCATCCATTGACAAGCTAATAAACCTGCTACGAAAGCAGCAATAAAACCTGCGGATATTGGTATGATTTCTGAAGATTGGAAATTGATATCACCACCTAAAATATCCTTTGCAATTTTTCCAAAAATTAAAGGGACTACCATTAAAAATGAAAAACGAGCCGCTTTGGTTCTGTCAATGCCTAACAAAACAGAAGTAGAGATTGTAGCGCCAGATCTAGAAATACCTGGTAACATTGCTATAGCTTGCGATATTCCGATGATCAAAGAATTTGAAAACGAAACATTTTTGTCTGTATGTTTTGCTTTATCAGCTAACAGAAGTAATACAGCAGTAATTAAAAGCATAGCACCAACAAATAGTATTTTACCACCAAAAAAAGCTTCCAATTGCTCTTCAAATAACAAACCTACAATTACAGCTGGAATCATAGAGATTACAATTTTCAATGAAAACTCAAACTGTTCATTCCATTTGAATTGAAACAGGCCTTTAAAAATTTCGGCAACTTCTTTTCTAAAAATAACTAAGGTACTTAATGCTGTAGCAAAGTGTAAAACAACCGTAAATGTAAGGCTTTCTTCGGGTACTGAACTGTCTCCTAAAATAGCTTTAGCTAGTTCTAAATGGCCACTTGAAGAAACAGGTAAAAACTCCGTTAACCCTTGAATAATTCCAAGGATAATAGCTTCTATAATATTCATGCTTATTTTTTAGGATTAGGGTTTGTTAAAATGGCATAGATTTCAATACCTAGACCAATAATAACTAAGGTAGGAGCCAAACGGATTCTTCTCCAACTGTATAAATCAGGATTAAATACATTTGGATCATCACTTCCACCACCTGCCATTAGAATAAATCCTAATGCAATTACAGCTAAACCAATTAGCATAATCATGTAATTTCTTTTACCGAATAAAAATTCTGGTTGATTTGAATTTTTATTTTTCTTCATAGTTTAATAATATAAATCGTTGGTTTGTAGATTCAAGAATCGTTGTGTAGCAAAATACGTACTTATCCAAGAAATGATAAATGAAGCTACTAATATTCCTGTTGCTAAGTAAATTAATGAAATATAATCTTTAATTAATTCTAAAGCAGGTATGTTTTTGTCTATATAATATATCATAAGACCAAGTCCTATTAAAGCAACAAAAGCTCCAATAAAACCTAGACGTATACTTTGCCAAATAAAAGGCTTTCTAATAAAACTTTTAGTAGCGCCAACCATTTGCATAGTTTTAATATTAAAACGTTTTGCGTAAATAGAAAGACGGATAGAACTATTAATAAGTATAACAGAAACACCTGCAAAAAATCCACTTAATACCAATAACCACAAGCTGATTTTCCGAATGTTTTTCGTCAATTGTTCTACCAAAGGTTTATCATAAGAAACATCACCTATGAATGCATTTTTACTAAATTCAGTTTTAAGTTCCTCCATTTTTTCTGGAGTTACAAAATCAGCATTCAAATATAAATCGATTCCGTTTTTTAATGGGTTAGTTCCTAAAAATTCTAAGAAATCTTCTCCAAGATCTTTACTGTAAATTTTAGCCGCTTCTTCTTTAGAAATAAAATATAACAAGCGAGTATATTCTTTTTCTGATAATGACTCTCTAAAGGTTTCAATTTGATCTTTAGTAACATTGTCTTTAAAAAAAAGAGACATAACAACCTCTTGTTTAAAATGATTGGCAACTTTAGTAGATTTTAGTAAAACTAAACCAAGTATACCTACCATAAATAAAACAAGAGCAATACTAATAACTACTGAAGCATATGAAGATCGTAATCGTCTTTTTTGAAAAGAATCAAAAGAATTCGTCATTAATACAATGTTTGTTGTGCAAGGTACAAATTATTGCTATAAAGTGATAATTATTATAGGTATAGAAGTAGGTTTTAGTAAATTATTATAAAATCAAAAAGAGAAGTAGTAAAGTACTACCTCTCTTTTATAGGGTGAATAATAAATAAAAGTGTTTAACATTAGTAAAACAATTGAGTGTTAAAATTCCCTACCCTATGTTTTAAAAAAAAAATTAATAATTTCTTGGTAATCCAATCTGAGTTCCAATTACACTATCTTCAGGTTGCGTAATAACTGGACAGTTGATAATAGCTCCTGTAGCCGTTAATAAATCAGATAATGAGTTTTCTAAAGGAGTTGCATTAACGTTTCCTCTAAAAGGAACTAAAGTCCCATTCGCTAATAACTCATTAATTTGATCGAAACTTCTTAAGATTGGGCGCTCATTTTCTGGAACAGTAAATTCAGTTACATGAGCATCCCACATTGGAGCGTATCGTACATCAAACGGATCTATTGGAAAAGTGTTAGTTGGATCCTGTACCTGTCTTGGGCTTAAAGAAGCTGTATTTAATCCTTGTACCCCAAATCCATCAGTATCTGTAGTTCTACCATTAGCTGTAGGACTAAAAGGTAACATAGACCCTCCTGGGAATAATCCAAATGTTGGTAAGTTTGCTAATCTTGGGGCAAAAACACCTAATTCAATAGCAGCAGGTCCTGGGTCAGAAGTATCTGTTACAATATGGAAATAGAATTTTCTATTGTCATGCCATCCATCTAAAAGTTGCATTACCACTGCAGCTTGACCGATACCTAAGTTAGGATTGTTTAAATCATCCTCTTGCTCAGGGCCATTTCCTGCAGGATTAGGAATTCTATCATGAATACCAGTAGCATTAGCAACCATTTGTGCATTAATTACTACCCCACTCGGTAATACTACATACGATGACCATTCAGGACTAGCAACGGCACCAGCAGTTACTGAAGCAGGAGGGAATCCAGCCAATAATCCATCAGGTTGACCAGGAGTTAAGGTTCTTTTCGGAGAAAAATCTACAGATCCTTCAAAAATCAATCTTCCTTTTCTAAAATATCCACGTTGTTCACCACCAGAACCAATAGAAGCAGCCATTCTAGGTGAAAAAATAACACCTAATTTTTTTGCCATAGCTTCATTAGAGGCTTCTGTAATGATGTAGTAACATTTTCTTAGTCCGTTAGGTGTAGTTTCCCAACCCTGAAACATTGGAAGTCGTACTGTTGGACCCGCAGGTACAACTGATCTGTCTATTCTATAATCGATTCCTAAAACACTAGGTAAAAACACATTTTGAGCAGTAGTAAAGGAAAGTGCTGGCCTTTTAGCATTAAATGGAATACCTCCATCGGCTTTTATACTTTTTAATAACCAAAAAGCTTCTTTTAACGCTTTAAACGTTTGGTTTTTAAAACCTCGAGAGGCTATTTCAGTATCATTTGTTGTGTTTTCTGGTAAAGTGTCTTCAGTACTACATGCAGTAATAAGAGCTGCTGATAATAGGGGTAAGACGAATCGTTTTAAATTTGTCATTATAAAAGTTTTTAGAAAAAAACAACTGGCCAATCGTTTTCAAGTGTTAATAAAAGGTTTAATTACAAATTCAGACGATAGCTAGATTTAGTACTTACGAAAAAAAAGAAGAATACATAGTAGAATTCGAAAAAATAGGAGGTAAAAATGATAAAACTCCCAATGTTTAAAGGAGTTTTAGTGTTGTTGTTAAAAAAAGTTAAATCATGTGTAACGTGAATTTTGGATAAAAAAAATCGTGCCAATTTGAATGATTTTTTCGAATGAAGTGAAGAAAAATTGTATTGAATCAAGTTAGGTAGAGCTATCAAAAATAAGAATTTTAACTTCTAGATAGTCTTGATATACTTTTTAGCTTGGCAAGCTATCTTCAACCAAAATATATTTTGATTTCACTAATCTCAAAAGTACTCTTATACGATTTTTGGAATATAAATTCGCATAAATACTTTTGTCACTTCT
>NZ_MSMP01000027.1 GCF_001936575.1 Tenacibaculum agarivorans | reverse complement strand
CCGTGTATAATTCATTGCTAATACTCGCCTACTTACGAAAATCCTCGCAGATTTTCTATTCGGTTTGTATTTGCTAAATTAATTGCTGAAACACGCAACGAAATCATACACAAACACGTTAGGTGCAATTGCTAACCTTAATAAACTATTAATAATTGAATAGAATAAAGTATAAATTAAATTGGATTAAAGAGAATTTAAGCATCATTTTAATCATACCTGCTCTTATAGGAGGATTATGGCAAATAATTGAATTATCTTATATATCTACTTCTTATTTAAGGTTTTTTTCTCCGACACAAGTAATTTCTGATGGTTTATTAGTTCTATTTGTTTTAACTCTAATATATTTATTTTCAAGACTTAGTCTTAAACATATTGATTTTAGTAATTTTAAAAAGAAAAAGTATGAACCATTTACTTGGAAGAAATTTATCACGAATTTTTTTCTTATAATACTTCAGATATCTTTAATAGGGATTCTCTCATATTATTATATAACTCCAGCTTACTTAGAATTTTTAAATGATGTGTCTGTTATAGTTTTCCTTTTTCTAATTAGCTGTAATATTATTATACTTATATACATCTCATATATTCTTTTTGATATAGTTTATCTTATAATCAGCATCCCGATTATAAAAGAAAGAATTGAAAAAAACAGAGAAGAAAAACAAGTTGATAAAAAGAAAGAGAGTATATTTTCTTTTATTATATTCTCTATACTTTTTGTACTATTTTTTAAATTTATATTCTTACCTACATTAGGTTTAATTGGAAAATTTAGGAAAAATTTTATTCTTCCATATAATCTTAAAAATTTAGATTACATCGAATGTAAAATAAATAAAACGTACTCTGAATCTTTAAAACATAAAGTTCTTTATCTTAATGATTCATATATTTTTGTAGAAGTAGAAAAAAACAAGGAATTAAAAGACATTTTGATTTTGAAATTTGAGGATTTACTTAAAAATAACTGCAAGTAACAAAACCTAAAAAACATTGCTTACGGATTTTCCCTTTGGGAAAATACTCGCAAACGTCCAAGTTCCGGTATTTTTTACTAATTTAACTGCTAAAACCAAGCAACGTTTTTAGCTAAAACGTTGTAAAACATTAAATCTGAAACGTCCAATTTGTACAATCAAAATTCTTAAACAAGATATATATTGCCTTTTTTACAGGATTTAAATGGCTAACAATATCAAACTAGAGGTCGAAAAAGTAGTCCCAAAGGGTAATTTGAATCAATTTATTGATTCAATTTGGTTGTTTAAAAACAATAACTTAGACGATATTAACTATACGATTATTCCAGATGGTTTCTTTAAGTTAATAATTATTTATATTAATGGAGAATTACAAATAATAAAATTAGTTGGGCTTTTTAATGAATCTGTCCCTATAATTACACCATCTAATTCTGTCACATTTTTGATAAAATTTAAATTATTAGCATCCGAATATCTATTTAATCATGCTATTGGTTCTCTTTTAAATAGTAGAGAAGAATTAGACCATTCATTTTGGAATATTAATGATTTTAAATCTAGCATTTTAAACGATTTTATTGATCACATTAAGCAAATTCCTGTTTTTTCTAATATTAAAATGAACAATATACCTGAGAAGAAAAGAGCACTTTCAAAGCTAGTCTACTCATCTTATTCTTCTGACAATGTAACCAAAATTGTTAACCAAATTGATTGGAGTCACCGACAAATAAATAGATACTTGAAAAAACACATGGGAGTTTCTATTAAAGAATATCTAAATATTTTAAAATGTGCTGAGACTTATGATCAAATTAGCAAAGGCGAACTATTTCCTAACGGAAATTACACTGATCAATCCCATTTTTCAAGGAGTATAAAAAAACAAACAGGTACAACACCTCAAAAGCTTTACGAAAATCAAAACGACCAATTTGTACAATTAAAACTTACTGACAAAACATAATTTTGTGTTAAAACATTTTTAACATAATATACCTATGAATAAATCATTGAACCTAATAATTACAGGCTTATTAATAAGTTTGGTTGGAGTCGTAATATTTCTTGCTAAAAGTATAGGAATTGAAATCTCTAAAGTTTTAATCCCTATTTTGTTAATATTTTCAGGAGGTTTTGCTATAAGTTTTTCTAAAGCAAATTCTCAAAATAATAAGGTAAAACAATATCATTTATTACAAGGAGTTGGATTTATAGCTTTTGCCCTAGCGTCTTTCTTTTCAAAAAATTTAGAGAATTTTCTGTATATAATTTGCTTTTTTACATTGTTTCATGGGTTGTTAGAATTTTTACTAGGTTTCACTACTCTGAATAATAAGAATATAAATTGGAACATTATTATTTATAGATTTTTAGCGGGTATTGTAAATCTTATAATTGCATTTACCTTGTTAATATTTACTTTTTCAGATAAATTCCAAGCAATTATCTTAGCAGGTGTTTCTATTTTATTAAGTGGTATTTCTATTATTATTTTCTCTTTAAAATCAAAACAGATTATCAATGAAAACCAATAATAATTTAGAAATAAAATACAGTAAAGGAACGATTGTCATTCATTGGATAAGTTCAATACTCATCCTGTTATTGTTCCCAATGGGGAAATATATGAGTGATTTAGACCCAGTAGACAAATTTTCATTAATAAAAATACACGCAATACTTGGATTTATTGTTTTTATAGCTACAATTATTAGAAGTATTATATTTTTTAAGTATAAGCGTCCCGAAGATTTAAAAACAGGTTCTAAGCTAAATGATAGGTTAACTATTTGGATTCATAACTCATTTTACTTTTTGTTATTAATAATAAGTTTATCAGGTATTGCTTCTATGATTAATGGTGGTTACATTGATGCTTTTAAACAAAACTCTGTTGAGTTAATTAAATCACCAGAGATGATTTTACCTTTAAAAAGCCATGACCTTTTCGCTACTATTATGATGATTTTGTTAATACTACATGTAATTGGCGTGATAAAACACTACATTTTGACTAAAGAGAATACTTTAAAAAGGATTAGTTAATGTAAAACGTTTTACAACAACTTATATAAACAATAACTCACTAAGTGCAAGACATCAAAGTTTTGCACTTTTTTATTACTTTAGTTTTAACAATTAAAATTTAGCATCTCAACACGCTACTTTTCATATACAAACCGTTGTCACTAATTTGAAACACCAAAAATGGAATCACAGACTAAATAAACATATTTAAAATTAGCTCACATCTTATTATTCGATATAATTTCACCTTCACTTCCATATAAATAAAGACGTCTTTACGAACGGATCTTGGATATTTCTTGAGGTTCTCAAAGAAAAGATTCCTTCTTCACTTCACTATCTTTCTTTCATCGTAACTACGTAATCAAATGATTTACATTTTAAAAAAATGTATTCTTAAATCGAACTCAAGCGAATATTCCAGTTTTAATATACCTTAAAAAGCATTACCTATTAAAATTCCTGCTCCAATACCTGCAGCTCCAATCAATATTTTTTCAAATACAGATTTTCTTCTTTGACGTTTACTTTCCTTCTCCACTATATCTAAACTCTTTGTTGCTCTATCTAAACTATTTATAGTGTAATCTAATGCTTTTTGTGTACGATCCAAAGTAAGTTGATTACGTTCGTGAATTTTTTGATCTAAACTATCTGACTTAGAAAAATTAATTTTTAATTGTCTTTCCAAGTCAATATTTCTACGCAATGTAGCCGTATATTTTTCCACAAGCTCCTTCGTCATTTTATCTTGATCTATTGTAGTTTGATATATATTCTTCATTGCCAAAAAAGACTTTTTGTTCACCAGATATACTTCTGATGTTTTAAATACGTACAAACTATCTTTTTTAACCGTTAAAGGTTCTCCAACCTGATTTGCATAAGACATTGGTATTTCAATTACTTTTACAGAATCTCTAGCTACCTGACTCCAAGAAGAAAGTACAATAAAAAAGCTAAAGACAAATGCTATTATTTTCATTTTTAATTATTTATTCAGTTGTATTTATATTTTAATTGATTCCGAAAAGACCGTTTAATATCAATCGATCCTTTACTAATTTATCGTTCGTATTTTTTATAGAATCTTTAATTTGTTGTAACTCTTGCCAGTCTTTGGCATTTTTTCTTTTAAATTCTAAAATCAACGAATCTCTTTTATGAATCAATAAGTCTTTCTGAGCTTTCATTTTTTCAAATTCTTTTTTGAATTTATCTAACTCAGATTTGGCATTTACAACCTTCTCTTTTGAAGTTTTTAGCTCTTGTTGTGCATTATCTAATTCTCTTTTTATTACACGCCAATTAGAACTCGAACTAAAAACTAAATAGCCTATGATAAGTAAAAAAATTAAAGCAACTATTTGCAACAACGTATTAATATTTGTGCTTTTCATTTGGTTGATTATTTTTAGTATTCTCTTTTAATCTACTAAAGAATTTACTGTAAACTACTGATAATTCTTTCCCAATTAAATGCAGGTCCAATATCCCATTTTCCAGACGATCTATAATTTACGTGAGAAACAATTCCTTTAAAATTAACCAATTCGTTTTTTGATATAACATCATATCTCTTTTCTTCTGGTAAAAAAGCTTTAGGTATATTATATGTTGCTGTTAAATATTTAAGTAAAATCTCTAAACTTTGATATTGTTTCTCAGTAAATGTAGCAAAATAAACTTCTCCTCGATACGGTGTATCTAGTCTTGTATATAGATTTGTATCATGTATTGTACAATACACGTCATTATCATTATACACGGTAACTAAATTATCTCCTATACGCTTTAGAAATCCTATATTAGAAATTTCTATTCCAATACTTC
The DNA here is from genome assembly GCF_001936575.1 of Tenacibaculum agarivorans. Classification (GTDB taxonomy): domain Bacteria; phylum Bacteroidota; class Bacteroidia; order Flavobacteriales; family Flavobacteriaceae; genus Polaribacter; species Polaribacter agarivorans. The sequence goes on along the minus strand of NZ_MSMP01000027.1, from coordinate 67,167 downwards.
GTTTACTTCCGTTCGTATTTCCGCCTACCGCTCCTGAACCAAGGTGGTACGACCAAAAGGCTGAAGACCACATGTTCAATATTTTTCCATTTCGAGGTAGTATAAACGCTGTAGAAACCCTATAATTTGGTCTAGATAAAGCCGCAACATCTCCTTTTATGTATCCTGCAGTATAATGTAGTACTATTTGTGTTTTTGTGTTCTTTTCTTTCACAAAAAATGACTCATCTTTATTTTTTAATCGACAACTTACATAAGGCATTACCTCATTAGTTCCTTTAATAGGCACTGCCATGTCTTTTAAAATAAATGCTTTACCATCTGAATCCCTCCCCGATTCAAAAAAAGTTCTTTCGTGTTTAGCAATACTTGTAGCTTTCATTTTCTTATTTGGTTATAGTTTAGTTTTATGTGGTTATTCGTATAGCTTTTTTTGGTGTCCCCTATACACCTTATATTACATCCAAATATAAACTGAATTCTAACCAAATACTAATTGAACTCGTCCTAACTTCACCTATTTTCTTTAAAACACCTAAAATTCACCCTTTTTTCGCTACTTTTTTCATTCGTAGCATAGCTTTTTGATTCAAAAAGTCTATCATTTTGTCAAATTTTAACTTACAAAATCTTCATTTAATGATGGGGTATTTATGGATCTTAGGTTTAAATTCATAATAAAAAGTCAAAATGGCTTCATTTTTAATAAAACAAAACAGCATTTATACAACATAAAAAGTTACGTAAATCAAATATTCTATTGAAGTTTACTTTACAATAAATTAATAAACAACTTTCTTTTTTAATCTATTTTTGACACTGATTAATGGGAAACATCAGAAAAATAATTGGAGGGGATCAAAAAGCTTTTGAGGTTTTTTACCATAAAACCTATAAGAGATTATATGCCTTTATTTTTTCAAAAACAGATGATAAAGATCTTTCTCAAGAAATACTTCAAAAAGCCTATATAGCACTTTGGGAAAATAAGAGCAATATAAAATCTGAGCAATACTTCTTTGAAGCGTATTTATTTAAAATCATTCGTGTTGAACTTGTCAAAAATTACAAGCGAAAAATTTCTGAACAACAAGCCAATTTAATTTTTGAACAACAGCGTGCATTAAACAATGAAAAAGAGCCTATTATTATAAAAGGTATTGCTGTAAATGAAATAAAAACCTCAGATATTTTAAGTAAACTCCCAGAAAAACAACGTAGAGTTTTTCAACTCATAAAGCTACAAGGATTATCATATTTAGAAGCCGCTCAAGAGCTTAAAATTTCAAAAAGAACAGTAGAATCACACTTAAGAGAGGCCATTTTAAGGTTAAGAAATATTATTTAACATTACTTAACCGTTACTTAACATTAATAGCTAAGTATTTTTTGGGATATCCGTCTCTTTATAAAAAAAGAAATAGATGAAACGATTAGATTACTTGTTAGAACGGTTACAAAACAACTCATGTTCTCAAGATGAATTGAACGAATTGAAAGTTTTACTTAAAGAGGACGAACTTATTCAAAACTACTTTGAACAAGAATTTGAAAGTATAATTGAAGAAGATAATAATATTCCCCCTCCTTCAGAAAAAACATGGTCAGCTATTGAAAAAGAAATCAATTCAAAAGCAATTGTTTCAAATAAAAAAATTCTACGCAAGCGAATTATTGGAGTTGCTGCCAGTATTGCTTTACTTCTTAATCTATTCTTTTTATGGAAATCTAATAGAAATACCCCTGAATGGATATCAATTAAAAATACTTCTGCTTTAGCTAAAAAAATAACATTACCTGATCATTCGTCTGTCTGGTTAGCGAGTCAAAGTACTTTAGAATATCCATCAGAATTTGGAGCATCGAAAAGAGAAACTAAATTAAAAGGAAAAGCTTTTTTTGAAGTTACTAAGAATAAGAAAAAGCCTTTTACTATTAGATCTGGAGAAGTTTTAACTACAGTTTTAGGGACTTCTTTTAATATTAATACTATAGATAGTTTAGTAGAAGTTTCTGTAGCTACGGGCGCTGTAAGAGTTGCAACAAAAGATAAGTTTATAGATGTTATTCCTAATCAAGAAGTCATTTACAACTCCAATTCTAAATCACTTATTAAAAGAGAAACTCTCACTGCTTTATACACCATGTGGATTCATAACGAAGCTATTATTGATAGCGTATCTATGAATCAATTTAGTAAGTATTTAGAAAAGACATACAAGATGCCTGTATTTTTTAAAGATGAAAATGCAAAACTTAAAAAACTCTACTCGCTTAGATTAAATATCAAAGATTCTCTACAAACAATTATTAAGAGAATTAATTATATAAATGAAGTTCAACTTAAAACACATAAAAATATGATTGAAATAACATCTAAATAAAACTATAAAGAAAAAGGGCCTGTTCGCACCAGACCCTAATATTTAAGCATCGAAATATCAATGAATCAATACTTAATAAAGCATATGAAATCGTTATTAAAAAACAAAACGAAACTGCTAACATTAGCAATTACTTTCTGTACATTTTTTTCTTATGGTGTATCACAAAACATAAATACAACAAAGATATCCTTGAATAAAAAAAATGTTACGTTACAACAAATTTTTACTACAATATCAAAGGTAACACAATTTAATATTACTTATGGAAATAATATTACCAAAGATAAACAGGTATATAATGTAATTTACAAAAATACAAGTGTAGCTAAAATACTTGATGAATTAGGTAGTAAAGCTAACTTTTCATACATCGTAGAAAATAAAGATGTAATTATAAGAAATCAATCTACTCAAAAAAACACTAGACAAGATAAAGTCATAAAAGGAAAAGTAGTAGATAAAACTGGAGAAACTTTACCTGGAGCGAGTATAGTAGTAAAAGGAACTTCCATAGGTATTAACACAGGATTGGATGGTACTTTTACTCTTAAACTTCCTGAAAATGCTACTACATTAGTTGTTTCATATTTAGGTTACATCAAAAAAGAAGTACCTATTACAAATGTATTAGAATTTACTATTGTTTTAGAAGAGGCTTCTCAAAGTTTAGATGAAGTAGTTGTTACTGCATTAAACATTAAAAGAGGAAAAAAAACATTAGGATATGCTACTCAAAAAATTTCAGGCTCAGAAATTGCTCAAACTGCAGAGCCTAATTTACTAAGTAGTTTTAGTGGTAAAATAGCAGGAGCGCAAATTACCAATACTAATGGTAGCGTTGGATCGTCATCTACTATTGTTTTACGTGGTTACAATTCTCTTTCAGGAAGAAATCAACCATTATTTGTAGTGGATGGTATTCCAATTAGTAATGAAGTACATCAATCTACTAGAACATTTGGCGGACCGTCTAATCCAAACCAAAGTGGTTTTTTTGGTGAAGGACAATTCAGTGGTACTGATGGTGAAGTTCAAGTTGATTATGGAAATGCAGCTGCAGAAATAAATCCTCAAGATATCCAAGAAGTACAAGTATTAAAGGGAGCTACAGCGTCTGCTCTTTATGGTGCTAGAGCTGCCAATGGAGTTATTTTAATTACAACCAAAAAAGGAAGAAAAAAAAATGGATTAGGGATCTCTTTAACTTTTGATACTTCGATACAAACTGCGCTAAAAACTCCTGAATTTCAAACACAATTTGGTAAAGGAAGTAATGGTTTATATAGCTTTCCTGACTTAAATGCGAATTCAAGAAGAAATTTTGGACCTAGATTTTCTGGTCAGAATATCCCACAGTATGATCCAAATAATCCTACAGTTCCAAGAAACATTCCATGGATAAATAGATTAGGTTCTGACCCTATTGGGGATTTTTTAGAAACAGGAATTACACATAATTATAACCTGTCTATCACACGAGGAAATGAAGATGGAAACTTCAGATTATCTTTTAGCAGACTAGATCAAAAAGGGATGGTTCCTAATACCGATTTAGAACGAAATTCATTAAGTCTGAATTCAAACTATAATTTAAGTTCTAAATTTTCTATTGGAACGAGTTTTAATTACATTAATAGTGGTAGTGATAATCGCCCTGAAATAGGAGCTAAAAATCCCTCTAATATTTTATTTGCTTTTCTTCAAACTGGAACCAATGAAAGTTTAAGTGATTTACAAAATTATTGGGAACCTTTTCAAACTAATGTTAAACAAGCAACATCAGATAGGACTGTTAATAATCCATATTTCTTAGCTCATGAGAATCTAAATGGCAATTCTAGAAATCGTTTGTTTGGTAATTTCAAATTCAATTATGAGATTACAAATAATCTTTCTATGCAATTTAGAACTGGGTTAGATTTTTACAGAGATAAAAGGACTAGTAAAAAATCATTCTCTCATTTCCCATATACTAATGGTTTTTATTCTGAGGCTGATATTTTTTATCAAGAAAATAATACTGATATACTTTTCACTTATAAAAAGGATATTAAGAATGTTTCTTTAAAAGTTATTGCTGGGGCTAACAGGTTAGATCAACGATATGAAGAATTAAGGGCTAGCACTGGTGTTGATGGTTTAGTTGTACCCGGAGTATTCAATTTATCAAATAGTAGATCTCCAGTAATTGCAAATAACTTTACATCTCACAAAAGAATTAATAGTATTTACGGTAGTATAACCTTAGGACTAAATGATTATTTGTTTTTAGATGTTACCGGAAGAAATGATTGGTCTAGTGCCTTACCTATAGATAACAACTCTTTTTTCTACCCTTCTGTTTCTTTAAGTGGAATTGTATCTGATATTTTAGATTTGGATTTAGGAGATCAAGGTGAATATTTAAAAACTAGATTTAGTTATGCTGAAGTAGGTAATGATACAGACCCTTATCAAACAAGTAGTGTTAGCATTAATGGAAGCTCTGTAGAAGGAATTACTGCTAATACTGTAAACGAAACACTAGGAAATATACAGTTAAAACCAGAAAATATCACTTCTTATGAATTTGGTATTGAGGGTAGTTTATTTAAGAATCGATTATTTTTTGATGCTTCTGTATATAGTATTCAAAATACAGATCAAATTGCTGTTGTGCCTTTGGCAACAGAAAGTGGTTTTTTAGAAAGAACAATTAATGTTCCTGCAAAAATTAAAAACCAAGGTATTGAACTTTCTACAACAATTACTCCCATTAAAAATGATGATTTTCAATGGGATCTTACTTTAAATTGGGCAAAGAACACAAACAAAATAGAAGACTTTCAAATTGGTGAAAGTGATCGTATTACTTTAGCTGAGCGATGGATCAATTTGGATATTGTAAATGGAGGAAGTTATGGTGATTTTTATGGAGACTATCTATTGAAAGTTGATGAGAATGGAAATTTAGGACGTGTAGGATTACAGGTTTTTAGACCCGATGGTCGCTCTGAAGAATCTGATGATGTAGGTAGTTTAGTTGCTGAAGCAAAGCCGTTGATAGGAAATGCTAATCCAGATTGGATTGGTGGAATTAATAACTCTTTTAGATATAAAAACTTTAATTTCAGCTTTTTATTTGATATAAATAAAGGAGGAAATGTACATTCAAGAACTTTTGTTATTGGAAATAATTTTGGTTCATTAATAGAATCTACTCAAGTATTTGAAAGAGATTCCCCAGCTGCTGCATCTCAAGCCATAGCTGAAGGGCAAACTGTTATACCAGAAGAACATTGGGTAGTACTCAATGGAGCTTTTTTAGATAAAACAGATGGTTTTACCACCCCTGCTAATTTTGCTGCAAGAACTCAAAACGTATACAGACGTTATTTTGATAATGATGCTATAGGTACTTTCGACAGAACTTTTGTGAAGTTGAGAGAAGTAAAACTTGCCTACCAATTCCCAAAATCTTTTACCGATTTACTTTCTATCCAAGACGCATCTTTAACAGTATACGGAAGAAATCTTTTACTATGGGACAACGTTCCTCATATAGATCCTGAAGCTGCTGGTTATAGTGGTGAATTGATTGGAGGAGAATTTTTTGCGCTTCCTTCTGCCCGCACATTTGGATTTTCATTAACCGCTAACTTCTAAGAAAATGACAACTAAAAACTATACATTTTTAACTATTCTATTCACCGTAGTATTCTTAATAAAAGGGTGTACTACAGATTTTGAAGAAATTAATACCAATCCTAACCAGTCAAATCAAGGACCTAGTTTAGACTTATTATTCGGAGCTATTGTACCTGGATTTATAGGTCAAAATATAAACTCATATCAAGTTCCTGGACAGTTTGTACAACAATTTGCTGTTAAAAATTCTGAAGAAGGAGCATTAACACAAGATGATGATGCTATTTCTAGAAGAACTTGGGAAATTTTCTATTCTGAAAATGGAGGAGCTTTACGAAATGTTGAGCTATTAAAATTTGAAGCGGAAAATCAAGGTCATCAAACCTATAAAGCGATTGCCAATATTTTAAAAACCTATATGCTTTCTCAACTAACAGATTTGTTTGGAGATATTCCTTATAAAGATGCTGGACAAGGATTTAAATTAGAAGATCGTTACTTATTTCCAATATATGACTCTCAACAAGAAATATATGACACCATGTTGGCTGATTTAGAAAATGCAAATAGTGTGTTGGCTAATTCTCCTGCGACAGAAATCATTGATGCTAACAGGGATTTACTTTTTTCTGGGAATAAATTAGCTTGGAGAAAGTTTGCTAACTCTCTACGATTACGTTTTTTATTACGCATTTCAGAAGCTACTAATGTATCAGCTAGAGTCGCTGATATCTTTAATAATTCAACAAATAATCCAGTTTTCACATCTATTTCAGATGAGCCTAGTTTTTCTTATAACTCAATCAATAATTGGCCATTTGATAATTCAAATCCTGTTATTGATGAAATTAGAATTTCAGAAACTGTAGTGGAAATTATGAAAGGAAATGGTGGTGTAAATAGCGTTAGTACTCTACAAGATCCTCGTTTATCTTGGTTGTTGTCTCCAACTGCAAATTCAATTACTACTGGAACTCCTGAATTTGTAGGACAACCAGTTGGTATAGCTTCTGATATTACAGAAAGTGATGATCGCTCTTTATTAAGTGATAATTTTAAAAACTTAAATACATTTTGGTTGTTAACCTTTGCAGAAGTTAACTTTATCAAAGCAGAAGCTGCCTTTAGAGGTATAATTTCGGGTAATGCAACTGATTATTATAAAGCAGGAATAAATGCTTCATTACAGCGTTACGGAATTGATGTTTCTACAGCAACAAGTACAGCTTATATAAATGATGCCGTAGTAAATTTTGCTTCTAATCAAATAAAGCATATTGCTATTCAACGATGGTTAGATCAAGTAAACAATGGATTTGAAGGATATGCAGTTTGGAGGCGTATGAATTTCCCTACATTATCTTTAGGCCCTGATGTTGTTGCTACACAAATACCCACTCGTTATTTTTATTCAAGTAAAACAACTGATAAAAATCAAGCAAATGCAGATGCTGCGATTAACAGAGCGCCATTAAATGGAAACAATACTCCACTAGCTAAGGTTTGGTGGGATGTAAACTAAATATATTATATTTAATTGAGTGCCAAAGATTTTGGGAGTATTCCTTTGTAGTACTCCCTAATCTTTGAGCTTATATTTCTATCAATCAACCATTAAATTCAAATTAATTCCTTACAGCATGTCTAACCAACACACTAAATACACAAGAAGACATTTTATTGAAAAAACAGCCTTAACCTCTATAGGTTTAACTTTATTACTCAGTTGTAATTCAGAAAACAAAAAAGGAAATCCTTCTAACAAAACAGCTAAAACGAGTTCTTTAAATTTAATCCCTGACCCTAAAGGATATTTAGATCTTCCAGAAGGGTTTCATTATAAAATTATTTCTCGACAAGGAAATAAAATGTCCGATGGTTTCTTAGTTCCTGGTAGACCTGATGGTATGGGAACTTTTTTAGATGAATTAGGAAGAACGATTATTATAAGAAATCATGAAAACAGTCCAACTCCATTAGAAAATAGTCCTTTTGGAAACGATAACAAACTATTTACTGAGGTAATCAAAGACAAATTATATGATTCTGGAAATGGAGCTATTGTTGGTTTAGGAGGTACCACAACCCTAATTTATGATGAACATAAAGGGACTTTGGTAGATGAGTTTATGAGTTTAGCTGGTACGTATAGAAATTGTGCTGGAGGCATTACCCCTTGGGGAAGTTGGATTACCTGTGAAGAAGATGTTACTATGGCTAATGGGAATGAAATTCAAAAAAATCATGGATATGTTTTTGAAGTTCCTATGAATGCCAAGGAAATGATTACTCCAGTTCCTATAAAAGATATGGGAAGATTTAATCATGAAGCTGTTGCTGTAGATCCTAAATCAGGTTGCATTTACCTTACAGAAGATAGACCAGATGGCTTATTGTATCGATTTATTCCGAACGAAAAAGAGAATTTACAACAAGGAGGTAAACTCGAAGTACTTGCTATAAATGGACAAAAAAGTTTAGACACGAGAAACTGGGAAACCCCTAAAATTCTTAAAAATAAATCTATGGAAGTACATTGGATTCCTATTGATAATGTAGACCCTAAAGAAGATGATTTACGTTTTCGTGGTTTTGAATTAGGAGCTGCACGATTTGCAAGAGGAGAAGGAATTTGGATGGGTGAAGACGAATTGTATTTTGCTTGTACTAATGGAGGACCTAATCATTTTGGGCAAGTTTTTAGGTATAAGTTATCTGAAGCTGAAGGTACTTCTGAAGAAGTCAATTCTCCTGCCACTTTAGAACTTTATGCAGAATCTGAAGACAAAACTGTATTGCATATGTGTGATAACTTAAATATTACACCCTGGGGAGATCTTTTCTTATGTGAAGATAATGGAGAGCTTAACCATATTAGAGGAATCGATAAGGAAGGAAATCATTATACTTTTGCTTGTAACAAAAGCTCTACTTCCGAATTAACTGGATTAACATTTTCTCCGACAGGTAAAACACTATTCGTTAACGTTCAAGAGAATGGACATACCTTGGCTATTACTGGCCCATGGGAAAAGTTTATATAGATTAAAAACTTCATCATAATTATACCCCTATTAGCACTTCCGTGTTGTTAAACAATTTTTAATCAAAAAAACCAGTAGTTGTACTACTGGTTTTTCTCTTTTTCAATTTCTTTCTTAGCGACGGTATAGCAATTTCCCCCTCTATTTATTTCCTAACATTAGTAATTCATTACAAACTACTTCGGTGATGTATCTTTTTTCTCCTTCTTTGGTTTCGTAAGTTCTTGTCGTTAATTTTCCTTCCACCATAACTTCATTACCCTTGTCTAAATAATTTTCAACAATCTCCGCAGTTTTATTCCAGGCAACTACATTATGCCATTGGGTATCTGTTACTTTTTCTCCTAGTTTGTTTCTGTACGTTTCATTGGTAGCAATAGAAAATTTTGCTAGCTTTTTACCTGAATCTAAATCGATAATTTCTGGTTTGTTTCCTAAGTGACCAATTAACTGTACTTTGTTTTTAAGTGCATTCATAATTATATATTTTTTACGTTAAACAGTTAAGACATTGCCATTCAAATGAATTGACGTTGCAAAGATGCGACTTAATCAAACCCTGTTTCGGTTGCAAAACAATTACTTTCGATTGTAAATATTTGTAATCGACTACATTCGATTAACACATTTGTTTAGCCCAAAAAGAAAACCTTAGAAAATGAATAGCCATGATCCATTTTCTAAGGTTTGTTTTCCTTTAAATTAGGTACTCTTATAAGACTTTTTATATGCTATAATAAGCTTACCTCATTTAGTTCTTTAATGATTTCTGCATTACATCTCTGCTTTTAGTTTTTTTCTTGCTTTAAATTTCTTTTTCAAGAAAAGTATAATATCTCTTGCATTTGCATTTTCTTTAATTTCTTCTTTAAGGAAAAATTTAGCAATCTCTAATTGATCATCCTCTGGATTTTTAGCTATATGTTTGCAAACGATATTCAGTTGTGTTTCATGAACAAAATTCCATGTTATAGAAATACTATCTGTTTCACAAGTTACATCATGAAACCATCCGGAAGGGAAAAACACAATTTCTCCTGGAGATAATACGTCCTCATAGTCATGCGTAATATTTTTATAATCTGGGAATTTTTCATGATCTGGATTCATAACATCTACAAACTCCTTCCCGTTCATTACACTTGCTTCTTTCTTTGGATCGAATAAGTATATTTTCTTTTGTCCATAAAATTGACATAAAACTGCGTTACTAGTAAAAGGATCTTTATGAAGTCTTGTTCTAGAACCTTTTCCAGAAATAAATAATCCTTTATAAGGATAACGAAATTTATTAATCTCCCTTTTTTCCGCATCACTATTACTAGGAATTACTAGAGATGTGTTAGGTATAAAATAAGGATGACTCCAAGCATCTTGTAAAGCATCAAATACTTTATCTGACCAGTAATAATCAATTTCTTTTAGCTTTGTATACCACCTCATATATTGATTTGATAATCCTTCTTCTTCTTTTCTGTCAAAATTTGCATCAATATATTGTTTTAGAGATTGTATGTTTTGTAAGTTAAATAGATCGTCATATACCTGTACTTTTTCTTCTCCAAAAGCTTCTTTAAAATACTCTGGAGTAAATTTACTCATATCCCAATTTTCCATTCCATCTGTTACAATAACTGGTTTGTTACCGGCTATATATTCTTCAATGAATTGCTCTTCTGTTATATTATTAATTCTAGGTATTTTCATTTGGCTGTAGTTTACTATATTATATATTTTTTAATTAAGAAATTGCTTCTTCCATTCCTTTTATGCATTCTGAAATTCTTTCGATATGTTCATAATCTAAAAGTTCGGTATGTATTGCAGGAATTGAATGTATAATTACTTCTTTGTTTGTGTAGTTACTCCAATCGTAGTCATACATTTCATACTCTGTATTTGGAACTCTTTCTCCTTCTTCTTCTTCAGAATCCATGTACATTGCTTTAAACAAGACGATGTTAGTATCAAGCTTCTCTTCATCTCTAATTATATATGGATAGATTTCATTGTAAAAAGAAACTTCAAAGAATCCTTTTATTTCTTCGTCGTTCATTTGGAGATCCGATTCTTTTGCTAACTCACAAATAAGGTTCAATTGTTGATCTTTCGTTTTTTCTTCAAGATTAAGTGTTGATAGATCAAAATTTTCACCTACTAAATCTTCCATTTGATCTAATAAAAACTCTTTAAACAATTCATCAATGTTTTCTACCTTATTGGTATGAGCTTCTAATAACGTACTGTCAAACATAAATAGTTCTTCAACTTCAAATCCTTTAGCTCTTAATTGTAATGCCATCTCATAAGCCACAATACCCCCAAAAGAATACCCTCCTAACCTATATGGTCCATAAGGATCAACTTTCTGAAGTTCTGTAATAAAATCTGTTGCCATGGCTTCAATTGATTCAGAAACTGGTAGTTTTCCATTTACACCTGGACTTTGAAATGCATAAACAGGTTGATCTTCTCCTAATGCTCTTGCTAAGTCTACATAACAATTGTATAATCCCCCACCCGGAGGAGCAAAGAAAATTGGTCGTTGACTTCCTTTATCTTGTAAAGCAACCATTAGATTTGTATCGTAAGCTTGCGCTTTTGTATTCATATTTCTGATGAACTGCTCAATAGTTGGATATTCAAAAACATTAACAATATTTATATTCGTATTGAACGCTTCATTAATCTGAGCTACTAATTTTATTACTAATAGACTATGCCCTCCTAATTCGAAGAAATCATCATAAACTCCTATTTTTTCTACACCTAATATGTTTTTCCATATTTTCACTAATGTTTCTTCTTTCTCGTTTCTAGGAGCAACATATTCTACTGTTGAAAAATCTGAACTTTCAGGATCTGGTAACGCTTTTCTGTCTAATTTACCATTAGCGCTTAAAGGCATTTCTGCTAACTCAACCCAGATTGAAGGAACCATATAATCAGGTAAACTCGTTTTTAATTCTTGTTGTATTTCTCTTTTATTAAAGTCTCCTTCTGCTACAACATAACCGACCAAACGTTTATTCCCATTAGCATCTTCTTTAGCTAAAACACAACATTGATTTATAGATAATAACTTAGACAAAGCATTTTCAATTTCCCCTAATTCTATACGATAACCACGAACTTTAACTTGGTTGTCTTTTCTTCCTATATACTCTAAAGTACCGTCAGATAACCATCTCGCTAAATCTCCAGTTTTATATAGTCGGTCACCTGCTACAAATGGATTTGGAATGAATTTTTCTTCGGTTAATTCTTCTTTATTCAGATAACCTCTTGCTACACCTTTACCTCCAATACACAATTCTCCTACTACACCTAAAGGAGCTAAATTCATATCTTCATCTACAATGTATGTTAATGTATTTGCTATTGGTTTTCCTATAGTTTGAATTCCATTGAATTTACGTTTTGTATATGTACTATATGTTGTTGCCTCTGATGGACCATACAAATCGTATACTTTTCTTACTGAACTTTCTTTGTAAATACGATCGACTAAACTTGGCAGCAAAGGTTCTCCTGCTAAATTAATAGTTCGAACTGAGTTAGGAATTTTACCAGAATCTAACAATCCTAATAAAACACTTGGAACTGTATTTATTAACGATACTGATACTTCTGAATCTTCTTCTAGTAAAGAAAGTAGATTATCTACTAAATCAATTTTAGCACCACAAGCTAGCGTTACAAAAATTTCAAAAATTGATAAATCGAAATTTATAGAAGTACTTGCCAACATTCCTAAATGTAATGAATCTTCGAAGTTTCGAATTCCCCAACTTACTAAATTATACATGTTACCATGCTCAATCATTACTCCTTTTGGCTTCCCTGTACTTCCTGAGGTGTAAATGATATATGCTAAACTATCTGATGTAATTGATGTATTTAATTTCTTTGTAGAAAAATCAGCAATTGCATTCCAATTACTATCCAAAGAAACCACTGTTACACCATGGTGTTCTCCTAAAGTTTCTTTGCTTACACTACTACTCAATACTAATGTAGTTTCTGTATCTTCAATCATGTAATCAATTCGATCTTTTGGATAATTTGGATCTATTGGTACATAGGCTCCTCCTGATTTCAAGACTCCTAAGATCCCTATAATCATATCTAGGCTACGTTCCATACATATTCCTACCAAACTATCTTTTTGAATACCTTGATTTTGTAGGTATCGTGCTAATTGATTCGATTTTTTATGTAACTCTTTGTATGTTATTTTTTCTCCTTTATAAACTACAGCTGTAGCTCTTGACGATTTTTTAACTTGGTTTGCAAATAAGTCTACTACATTTTCTGCATTTAAATAATCAACTTTAGTAGCTGTGTAAACATTTAGCAATTTATGTTCTTCATGCTCAGTTAACATTGAAATAGTATGAATTGGCTGGTGAATATCATCCACAATACTTTTCAATAATTTCTGATAATGTACTAACATTCTTTCAATAGTAGCCTTATCAAACAGATCCGTACAATACAATATATCCAATGAAATGCCTTCACTATTTTCCGATACATTTAAGGATAAATCGAACATAGAAACAATTGCATCAAACTCATATTCTGAAATACTAAGGTTTCCAGAAATAACTTCTGATGCATTTGTTGTTTCATCATCAGCCTCTTTACTTCCTGTATTTTGTAATACCAACATTGTTTGGAATAGCGGAGTTGTACTCATATTTCTATTTGTAACTACTCGATCTACTACCTTTTCAAATGGCACTAACTGATTGTCGTACCCTTCTAATGTTGTTTTCTTTAATTGGTTTAAGAATGTTTTAAAACTAGGATTGCCACTTAAATCACTACGTAATGCTAATGTATTTACAAAGAAACCAATCATGTCTTCTAACTCAGCTTGAGTTCGGTTTGCAATTGGTGTACCTACACAAATATCTTCTTGTCCACTGTAACGAGACAGTAATACTTTAAATGCTGATAGTAGAAGCATAAACAAAGTAACTCCTTCTCTTTCACAAAGCTCATTAAGTGAGTTACTCAACTCTTTATCTAATGTTAAACCAGCATAATCACCTGATGCACTTTGTACTGCTGGGCGTGGATAATCTGTAGGTAAGTCTAATGTACTAACTCCTTTCAGTTTTGCTTCCCAATAAGATAGTTGACTTTCTAAAACTTCACCATCAAAATATTTTCGTTGCCAAATAGCATAATCTGCATATTGTAAACTTAATGCTGGAAGTGATGGGCTACTTCCTGATTCTAAAGCAGTGTATGTTGTTAGAAGTTCATTCATTAAAATATCTTCAGACCAACCATCACTAGCAATGTGGTGTATAACAACTGCTAAAACATATTCTTTATTTCCTAACTCATATAAACAAGCTCTTAACTTATAATCTGTTGATAAGTCAAATGGAACTAATATGTATGCTTCTAGATTTTCTTCTAGTTCATTTTCCGATATTATTTCTTGGGTTAATAACCAATCGTCACTACTTACCACATATTGATATCCTTCTCCTCCTTCGGATAAAATATTGGTACGTAATACTTCGTGACGGTTTAAAATCACTTCAAAGGTTTGTTGTAGTAACTCAACATTTATATTTCCTTTCAATTGCATTATCATTGGCATATGATAGCCTAAAGTACCTTGTAATTCATCTATAAACCATAAACGTTCTTGACTATATGATAGTGGAATACGCTCTGGACGTTCTTCAGCTACAATAGTTGGTAATAATAATCCTCCAGTTTGTTGTGAAACATGAACTGCCAAAGAAGCTAGAGTCGTATGCTCAAATATATCTCGGATAGGAATTTCTTTTTCCATAAGCTTACGAATCATAGATACTAAACGAGTCGCTAATAAACTATGCCCACCTAACTCAAAGAAATCATCATATATTCCTACTTGCTCTACTCCTAATAACTCTTGCCAAATTGCCGCTAATTGTGTCTCTGACTCATTTCTAGGTGCTACATATTCTTTTGAAGACAATGCTGAACTGTCAGGTTCTGGCAATGACTTTTTATCTATCTTTCCGTTGGCTGTTAGTGGCATTTTTTCTAATGGTATCCAAATCATTGGAACCATGTAATCTGGTAGAGTTTCTTTTAAAACATCTTGTACTTGTTCTTTATTGAATGCATTTTCTGTCACTATATATCCTACCAAACGGTTGATATCATTATTATCCTTTTTCGCTAATACACAACAACTCTGGATTCCTGACACTTGCGATAACGTATTTTCAATCTCACCTAATTCGATACGATAACCTCTAATCTTAACCTGATCATCTGTTCTACCCACATATTCCAAAGTTCCGTCTGACAACCATCTTCCTAAATCACCTGTTTTATATAAACGTTCTTCTTTCTTGTTAAATGGATTGGTAATGAACTTTTCTTTGGTCAATGCTTCTCTATTTAAATATCCTCGTCCAACTCCTACTCCACTTGTCCATAATTCTCCTACTACACCAACTGGACATAAATTATCAAATCTATCCACAACATATACCTCCATATTCGCCACTGGTTTTCCGATTGGAACCACCATACCACTTGGTGACTCTTTCATAATATGTAATGTAATATCGTCCGCAGCCTCTGCTGGTCCATATGCATTTACTACTGGAACTTGTGGATATATGGCAAACCATTTATCTAGTAACGATTTTGTTGCAGCTTCTCCTGTTACCAAGAAATATGATAGACTGGATAAACCAGACACAGCTACACCTTCTTCTAATAAACTTGACACATATGATGGAACGAGCTGTAAATGACTTACTTTATTGTTAGATAAAGAAGATTGGAAACCTTCAAGATCTAAAATCGTATCTTCATTATATATGGCTATTCGACCTCCACATAACAGTCCACTTAACATTTGCCAAACTGAAATATCAAAAGTAAATGGTGCTGTAAATGCAACTACACTATCTGAAGTCATTTCCAAATCATCAACCATTAATAATAAATGATTCAGTAAACCAGCATGTTCAATCATTGCACCTTTTGGTAAACCTGTACTTCCTGAAGTATAAATAACATAGGCTAAATCTTCTGGATTAGTTGATCTGACTACCGAACTTGTTATATGGGCTTTACTATCATCAATTGAAATTAACTTTCTGTCTGTAGATAGTGATTCTAATAGTGTTTTACTTGACTGGTTTGTAACTACCAAATTACAGCTTGTATCTTCTATCAAATATACAATACGATCTGCTGGAAAATCTGGTTTAATAGGCACATAAGCTGCACCTGACTTTAAAATTCCTAAGACTCCTATTAGCATATCGAAACCTTTATCAATACAAAGTCCAACTAAATTATTTGGCTGTATACCTTGCTCTAATAAATAATGAGTTAATTGATTAGAACGTTCATCAAGTTCTTTATAACTTAGTGCTTTATTTCCAAATAATACAGCAATTGCTTCTGGTGTTTTTTTAACCTGAGTTGTAAATAATTCAACAACTGTTTTATCTAAAGGATAGTTAACTTCTGTAGCATTAAATACTTCTAAGACTTGTGTTTTCTCCTCATTAGTTAACATTGAAACATTTCCAATAGACTGTTCTATGTTAGCTGTAAAACCTTTTAGCAATTCTTGATAATGCTCTAACAAACGAATCATAGTTGATTCTTTAAACAAAGCTGTACAATAACTTAGTTTAAATGTAATATCAGAACCTTCTTCAGATACATCTAAACTTAAATCAAACTGAGAAGCTACGCTATCATCATCAGATTCATATGGCATTACGACAAGTTCTTCTGCCTGCATTTCTGTTTCTTCTTCGTCCGAAGTACTAGCAGCTGTACTTTCTGATGAAAACATTACTTGAAATAAAGGAGTAGTACTCATATCACGTGTGGTTACTACTCGATCTACTACTTTTTCAAAAGGTGCTAATTGATTATCGTAACTCTCTAAAGTTGTCTCTTTTACTTTGTTTAGTAATTCTTTAAAACTTGGATTGCCACTTAAATCGCTACGCAATACTAACGTATTCACAAAGAAACCTATCATTTCCTCTAACTCAGCTTGTGTACGATTAGCAATAGTTGTTCCTATACTAATATCTTCTTGACCACAGTAACGAGATAACAATACTTTGAACGCTGATAATAAGAACATAAATGATGTTACTCCTTCTGCTTCACATAATTGTTGTATTGTTATCGTTAACTCATCGTCTAAGCTGCATTCTAAAATAGCTCCTTCGTTACTTTGTATTGCTGGACGAACAAAATCTGTTGGGAAAGACAGTGTGGTAACTCCTGATAATTTATTTTCCCAATATGAAAGTTGATTTTCTAAAACTTCACCATCAAAATACTTACGTTGCCAAATGGCATAGTCTGCATATTGTAAAGCTAAAGTTGGAAGTGGAACATCAATATTAGCTTCTAAAGCATTATATATTATTGTAAATTCACGAATTAAAATATCTTCAGACCAACCATCATTCGCTATATGGTGAACTACTGCAGCTAATACATATTTATTTTCTCCAAGATTATATAAACAAGCTCTTAATTTATAATCAAGAGATAAATCAAAAGGAGCTGTTATATAATTTCCAATATGTTTTTCTACTTCATTCTCTGATATTTTTTCTTGAGTTAATGTCCAATCATCAACACTAATAACTTTTTGATAGCCAAACCCGTCTTCTGATATAATATTGGTACGTAATATCTCATGACGATCAACAATTATTTTAAAAGCTTTTTCTAGGTTAGTAGTGTTAACATTTCCTTCTAAACGAATTACCGTTGGCATATGATAAGCTACTGTACCTTGTAATTGATCTAAAAACCAAAGGCGCTCTTGACTAAAAGATAATGGGATTTGTTCAGGACGCTCTTCAACAGTTATTAATGGAAGTAATGTTCCTTTAGATTGTTTAGATACGTAATCCGATAAAGCGGAAATAGTTGTGTAATCAAATACGTCTCGAATTGATATTTCTTTTTCCATAAGCTTACGAATCATAGAAACTAATCGCGTTGCTAGTAACGAGTGTCCACCTAACTCAAAAAATTCATCATAAACCCCTACCTTTTCTACTCCTAATAAGTCTTGCCAAATCGCAACTAGTTGTGCTTCAGTTTCATTTCTAGGCGCTACATAAGGTATACTTGATAATACAGAGTTATCAGGTTCTGGTAATGACTTTTTATCTACTTTACCATTAGCTGTTAGTGGCATTTCTTCTAATGGTATCCAAATCATTGGTACCATATAATCTGGTAAGCTTTCCTTTAAAGTATCCTGTACTTGTTCTTTATTGAATGTGTCTTCTGTAACCACATATCCTACCAAACGATTGATATTGCTATTGTCCTTTTTTGCTAGTACACAACAACTTTGGATCTCTGGTACTTGTGATAATGCATTTTCAATCTCACCTAATTCGATACGATAACCTCTGATCTTAACCTGATCATCTGTTCTACCTATATATTCCAAGGTTCCATCAGGTAACCATCTTCCTAAATCTCCTGTTTTATATAATCGTCCTCCTTCTGATTTGAATGGATTTTCTATAAACTTTTCCGCTGTAAGCGCTTCTCTTTTTAAATAACCTCGTCCAACTCCAACTCCACTTGTCCATAATTCTCCAACAACACCCACTGGACATAAATTATCAAATCTATCCACAACATACACATCCATATTCGCTACTGGTTTTCCGATTGGAACTACCATACCACTTGGCGATTCTTTCATAATATGCAATGTAATATCATCGGCAGCCTCTGCTGGTCCATAAGCATTTACTACTGGAACTTGCGGATACATGGCAAACCATTTATCTAATAAAGATTGGGTAGCTGCTTCTCCTGTGACTAAGAAATATGACAAATCAGATAAACCTGTTTTAACTTCTCCACTTTCTAATAAACTTGAGACATAGGATGGAACCAATTGTAAGTGACTTACCTTATTGTTAGATAGTGAAGATTGGAAACCTTCAAGATCTAAGATAGTGTCTTCATTATATATAACTATTCGTCCTCCGCATAATAGTCCGCTTAGCATTTGCCATACTGAAATATCAAAAGTAAATGGTGCTGTAAATGCTATTGCACTCTCTGAAGTCATTTCCAAATCATCGATCATTAATAACAAGTGATTTAGTAAGCCTGCATGTTCGATCATTGCTCCTTTTGGTAAACCTGTACTTCCTGAAGTGTAAATAACATAGGCTAAATCTTCTGGATTACATGCTATTTCTAAAGTAGTTATTGGATATTTTTGATTTATAATAATTGAGTCTAATTCAACCTGATTTAGCGTTTCAAAAGAACTCAATACATCTATACTGTTTGAATTTGTAACCACTAAAGAACAATTGGTATCTTCTAAAAGATAAGCGATACGATCTGATGGGAAATCTGGTTTGATTGGTACATAGGCTCCTCCTGACTTTAGAATTCCTAAAACACCTACGATCATGTCTGTACTTCTCTCCAAACAGATTCCTATTAAATCATCAGACTTTACTCCTTTTTCAACTAAATAATGAGCTAATCGGTTTGAGCGTTCATCTAGCTCTTGATAGGTTAATTCTTCACTTTCAAAAATTACAGCAACCGCTTTTGGTGTTTTTTCAACTTGAGCGGTAAATAATTCAACGACCGTTTTATCTAAAGGATAATTAACTTCTGTAGCATTGAAAACATCTAATACTTGTATTTGTTCCTGTGATGTTAACATTTCTACATCTCCAATAGATTGATTTACATTACTAACAATGTTTTTCAATAACTGTTTGTAGTGTGCTAACATGCGAACTATTGTTGCTTCTTTAAATAGTGCTGTACAATAGTTTAAACTCAATACGATTTCTGACCCTTGTTCAGATACATCTAAGGTTAAATCAAATTGAGCTGTTCTATCAAAATTATCATATTCTGTTGAAGAGTAATTCTCTTCACTTTCATTTTCATTCGCTATTCCTGCATCTTCATTATGATAATCAAACATTACTTGAAATAATGGTGTCATGCTCATATCACGAGTAGTTACCACTTGATCTACAACTTTTTCAAAAGGGGTTAATTGATGATCATACCCTTCTAATGTAGTTTCTTTTATTCTTAATAATGCTTCTTTAAAACTTGGATTTCCACTTAAATCACTTCGTAAAGCCAATGTATTTACAAAGAATCCAATCATGCTTTCTAATTCATACTGAGTACGATTAGCAATTGGTGTACCTACGCAAATATCTTCTTGTCCGCTGTAACGTAGTAATAGTACTTTAAAAACTGATAACATAAACATAAAAGGTGTTACACCTTCTTGTTTACATATTGATTTTATTGATGTTGTAAGCTCTTTACCTGTTCCTAAAATAATACTACTTCCCTTATTACTTTGTATACTAGGACGTACATAATCTGTTGGTAACTTTAATGTATTTACACCAGATAATTTTTCTTCCCAATACGATAATTGATTTTCTAAAACCTCTCCAGCAAAATATTTACGCTGCCAAATTGCATAGTCTACATACTGTAAGGTTAGTTCTGGTAATATTATTTCTTCTCCTGATTGTAATGAACTATACAATTCATTAAACTCATCCATTAAAATTCCTCCAGACACCCCATCACTTGAAATATGGTGTAATACACAAACCAAAACATATTTTTCTTGACCTAAATCGAATAAGCAAGAACGTAACATGTAATCTTTTGCTAAATCAAAAGGAATAGTAATAAAGTTACTAATTTCTTCCTCTAAATTCACTTCTTCTGAAATGGCAACTTTATGTAATAACCAGTTATTAGAAGGAATGGTTTTCTGATATCCAACACCTTCTTCTTCATAAATTACAGTACGTAAAATTTCATGACGATCAATTATTGTTCTCAAAGCTTCTTCTACAGCATTGATGTCTAGATCTCCCTCTAAATGTTCAATAACTGGAATGTGATATTCATCACTTCGCCCTTGTAATTGATCCAGGAACCACAAACGTTCTTGGTTAAATGATAAAGGAATGTTTGCTTCTTTTTCTTGGAGTGTTACCTCAGGTAAAATACTACTTCTTGAACAGGTTGTTATGTGTAATGCTAAACTAGAAATTGTTGTATACTCGAAAATATCTCTGATTGCGACTTCTATTTCTAACTCTTTACGAATTAATGAGACCAAACGGGTAACTAATAATGAATGTCCTCCTAACTCAAAGAAATTATCATAAACTCCAATTTTTTCAATTCCTAATAATTCTTCCCAAATAGCAACAAGATGTTCTTCTGTTTCATTTCTAGGCGCCACATATTCTTGAGTAGATAGCATTGTGCCATCTGGCTCTGGTAATGCTTTCTTATCCAACTTACCATTACTAGTCATTGGCATCGTTTCCATTTCAATCCATATCATCGGCACCATGTAATCTGGTAGAATTCTTAATAGTTCTTCTTGTAAAAACTCTTTATCAAAGTTTCCATCTACAACTACATAACCTACCAATTGTTTTGCACCACTCGTATCTTCTTTTGCTAATACGCAACAACTTTGGACATTTGTTATTTGTGATAACGCATTCTCTATTTCTCCTAATTCAATACGATAACCACGAATTTTAACTTGAAAATCTTTTCTTCCTATAAATTCTAAGGTACCATCTGGTAACCATTTAGCGATGTCTCCTGTTCTATATACTCGATCACCTGCTACAAATGGATTATCTATAAATTTTTCTTTGGTAAGTTCTTCTCTGTTTAAATATCCTCTAGCAACTCCTCTTCCGCCTACACAAAGTTCTCCTGCAACTCCTAAAGGTAATAGCTCATTCGCTTCACTTAATATGTATACTTGAGTGTTATGAATTGGCTTTCCAATAGGAACAAGCTCATCTATTTCACCATTAAAAGTGGTGGCACAAATACTTGTTTCTGTTGGGCCATATGCATTTATGTATTTATACTGTTGTGAAAAAGCTTTCGCTACTTTTAATGGAATTGCTTCACCTGCAGTAACTAAGGTTTTGAGACTATTTAAATCTTCAACGTCTAACAATTGTAAAAATGCTGGTGGTAACGTAGCAAAAGTTACTTCTTGTTGTTGTATGAATGTTTTAAATAGTGAAGCATCTGACTTTTCTTCTTCATTTACAATACATAAACTAGCACCACTTAATAATGCAATTCCTATCTCCCAAATAGAAGCATCAAATGATGGACTTGCAAATTGTAAACAGTTATCTTTTGCATCAATAGAAAAATCAGCTATTTGAGAAAGTATTGTATTAATAATACTAAAATGTTCTATCATTACACCTTTTGGGTTTCCTGTACTTCCAGAAGTATAAATGACATAAGCTAAATCTTTCGGTTTAAGCATTACATTAGGAGAACTGATATCAATATTTTCTATATTTTGTTTGAAAGCTGTTAAAAACGCTTCATCGATACTAAAGCTACTATTACTATCTGTTTTGATATACTGTTTTCTTTCTTCTGGATAAGCAGGATCAATAGGGATATATACTCCTCCTGTTTTTAACGTTGCTAAAAAGGAAATTATTAACCAATCACTTCGTTCTAAACTTACAGCTATAAACGTTTTGTTATTTACACTATAATTAGCTAACATGTAGTTTGCCAACTGATTAGAAAGTTCATCTAACTGCTGATAACTCAACTTTTCTCCATTGTAAACCAATGCCGTAGCTTCAGGGTTTGCTTGAACTTGAGTTGTAAATAAGTCTATTACTGTTTTATCTTCTGGATACTCAACTGCTGTTGTATTAAAATCATTAATCAGTTGTAGTTGTTCTTCGTTTGGTAATATCGATAATTTATCTACACTTATTCCGGTATTTAATTCATCTAGCAACTGCTTTAGTACTGCTTCCATGTAAGAAAGAATACGCTCTGGTTGAATACTAGAATCCATTTGTGCCGTTAAGCCAAAATCCACTCCAAAATCATCTATTGCTAATGAAAAAGGATAATTTGTACGTTCTAATTCTCCAATTACTTCAATATCTAAATTAAATTCATTGATTTCTTCTAAAGTAGTTTCAATTATACTTTCTTCAGATTCATCATCTGATCCAGAATGTCTGTAATTTAAAATGGCACTGAATAAAGGAACTTCATTAGAGATACCTGACCAGTTATGAACTTGCGATAGCGGTGTTTGCTCATAAGGTAATAATTCTCCTAATTTCGATTGTACTTGTTGTAAATACTCTGAAACAGTTCCTTCAATGTTAAACAACAATGGTAATGTATTAATAAACAAACCAAGAGAATCTGCTGCTCCCAGAGCACCTTGTAAACGTCCTGAAAATAATGAACCAAATAAGGCTTGCTTATTATTGCTACATGTTCCTACTACTATTCCAAAGGCTGCGTGAAATAATATAGCTGGAGTTATTCCTAAATCTGTACAGGTTGTTCGGATTTCTTTACTTAATTCTTTTGGTAATCCGATACTTGCTTCTGAAATTTCGGTACCATTACCTCTTACATTTGATAAGTTAAATGGATATGTTGGTTCATCTATACTACCGAATGCTTCTTTAAAATACGTTTCACTATCATTCGTAGCTTGCTGATGTAATGTATGACCTATGAAATCTCTATATAAAACTGGTGGAGGTAAAATATCTCCATGTCCCAATAAATGTACATTTACTTCTGTTATAATTTTTTCTAAACCAACATGATCTATAATTAGATGGTGATTGTTAACTAACAAATAATATGCTTCATTTTCATCATCATCTATATATTTTACATCTAATAAAGGCGCTTTAGAAACATCCATCCAATGATTTCCAGACGCTACTAATCCTTCAAGTTGAACTCTGATATCTTGAGATGGATTTAATGGCAATTCATTAATTGATAACTTCGCTTCCTTAAGTACTACTTGGACTGCATTTGGTAAATCATCACTTATAAAACAGGTACGTAAAACATCATGTCTATTTACTACAAACTGTAAAGCTTCTATAAAAGAAACTCGTTGTGCTTTATTTTTAAACAATAATAAATTTGGTGAAACATAAGGGTCTCCAACACTCTCATCACTCATTAAATAATGGAAATACATTCCTTCTTGTAATGGTGATAATGGATACATATCCTGGATGTTTCCTACACCACTTGGAATACTAGCTACGATACTATCTAAATCTTCTTGTCCAAAATCTAATAACGGAACCATTGCTGGAGTGATTTCATCTATTCCTTCTACAATTCCATTAGCTGGCACTTGATACGTTGAAACTATTGATGATAGGTTTTCTGTAATTGCAGCAATTGTTGGATTTCCAAAGACATCTCCTATTTCGATATGATATCCTTCTTTTTGAATTCGGGAAATTAACTGAACAATTAATAAACTATGTCCACCTAATTCAAAAAAGTTATCGTAAATCCCTACTTTTTCAACTCCTAATAAATCTTGCCAAATAGTAACAAGTAATTCTTCAGTTTCGTTTCTCGGCGCAACATATGCTACTGTAGATAATGCTGAACTATCAGGCTCTGGTAATGATTTTCTATCTATTTTTCCATTAGTGGTTAAAGGCATCTCTTGTAACTCTACCCAAACCATTGGTACCATATAATCTGGTAAAATTTCTTTTAATTGAGCTTGAATCTCTTCTTTATCCAGCTCTTCTTCACTAACAACATATCCTACTAAACGTTTGTTTCCTGAAGCATCTTTAGTTACCAGAACACAACTTTGATCTATATTAGACAAAGAGGCTAATGCACTTTCTATTTCGCCTAGTTCAATACGATATCCTCTAATTTTTACCTGAGCATCTTTTCTTCCTATAAACTCTATATTTCCATCAGGTAACCATCGTGCTAAATCACCAGTTCTATAGATTCGTTCACCTGATTTAAAAGGATTTGTAATAAATTTTTCCTTGGTAAGTTCTTCTCTATTTAAATACCCTCTTGCTACTCCTATTCCTCCAACACATAACTCTCCTACTACACCAATTGGTAATAACTCATTGAGGTCATTTAAAATATAAATTTGAGTATTATCAATAGGTTTCCCTATTGGTACCCTATCTTTTATTTCTCCATGAAATGTGGTAGCACAAATACTAGTTTCCGTTGGACCATATGCATTTACATAGGTATAATTTTCAGAAAACTCTTTAGCTAATCCTAATGGAATTGCCTCTCCTGCTGTAACTAATGTTTTTACCCCTTTTAAATCTTCAACTTCTAATAATTGTAAAAATGCAGGAGGTAATGTAGCAAAGGTGATTTTATTCTCTTGTATATACTCTTTAAAGAATGAAATTTCAGATTTTCGTTCTTCTTTAATGATGTATAAACTTGCTCCGCTTAATAAAGAGATTCCTAATTCCCAGATTGAAGCATCAAAAGATTGACTTGCAAACTGTAAGCAATTATCTTCTGAAGTTATAGAAAAGGAAGCTATCTGCGATAAAAGAGTGTTAATGATATTTTGATGTTCAATCATTACTCCCTTAGGTTTTCCTGTACTTCCTGAAGTATAAATGATATAAGCTAAATCATTGGCGTCTACTTGTACATTTGGAATTTCTTTTGAGTACGATGCACTATTTTCTTTGAAAGAATTTATGAATGCATCATCAATTACAAAAATACTTCCACTGTCTTGTTGAATATATTCTTTCCTATCCTTTGGATACGAAGGGTCAACAGGAACATAACAAGCTCCTGCTTTTAAAATGGCTAAAAAAGAAACCAATAACCAATCACTACGTTCTAAAATAACACTTACAGGGGCTTCTTTCTTAATTATATGATTGGATAGTAGATAATTTGCGAGTTGATTAGAACGTTCATTTAATGCTGCATATGTTAACTCTTTTTCCTCAAATACAACAGCCACAGCATTTGGAGTTGTATTTACTTGTTCTAAAAACAAGTTTATGATTGTAGTATCTGTTGGATAGGTTACTGAGGTATCGTTAAACGTACTAACTAATTCTCTTTTTTCTTCATTTGTTAGCATTGGTAAATTACCAATGGATTGAGTTGTATCTTTTATAATTGCTTTTAATAACTCTTGATAATGAGTTAACATACGATTAATGGTAGTACTATCGAATAAAGTAGTACTGTAAATCATATCTAAAACAAAACATTGACCACTTTCTCTAACATCTAAAGTTAAATCGAACATAGAACTTACCGTATCAAATCCATATTCTGAAATTTTCAGATTTTCTGATACTTCTATTTCTGTTTCTTTAACTTCTTCTTCATCATTATCAGACGTATTTTGTAATACAAATAGTACCTGAAATAGTGGAGTTTTACTCATATCGCGTGCTGTTACCACACGATCTACTATTTTCTCAAAAGGAGCCAATTGATAATCGTATCCTTCTAATGTTGTATTTTTTATTTGCTTTAACACATCTGAAAAACTTGGATTTTCACTTAAATCTCCTCGTAGAGCTAAGGTATTTACGAAAAATCCAATCATGCTTTCTAACTCCGTTTGTGTTCTGTTAGCAATAGGAGTTCCAACGCAAATATCATCTTGACCACTATAACGAGATAATAACACTTTAAAAGTAGTTAGTAACAACATAAAAATGGTTACTCCTTCTCTTTCACAGAGTGCATTTAAATCATCGCTTAATTCTTTACTTAAAGATACAGATATACAATCTCCTGCTGTATTTTGAACTGCTGGTCGTGGACGGTCAGTTGGTAAGGATAAAGGTGTAACGTTCTTTAGTTTTTCTTCCCAATATGAAAGTTGAAAGTTTAAAACACTACCTTCTAAATATTTACGTTGCCATACCGCATAATCAGCATACTGTAATGTTAATGGAGGAAGATTTATTTCTGTTCCCCATTGTAGTGCATTATAAATTATTGTGAATTCATTTACCAAGATATCTTCAGACCAACCATCACTAGCAATATGATGAAAAACACAAGCTAATACGTACTTACTATTCCCAATAGCATACAAACATACCTTTAACTTATAATCACTAGATAAATCAAAAGGAGTGGTTAAAAACTGTTCTAACTTTTCTTCTAAAGTTTCTTCTGATACTTTTTCTTGCAGTAATGTCCAGTTTTCTGGACTTATCACTTCTTGATATCCCACCCCATCTTCAGACAAAATATTTGTTCTTAATACTTCATGCCTGGTAATGATATTTATGAATGATTTTTCTATGATAGATGCATCTAAATCTCCTTCAAATTGTAAAATAAAGGGCATATGATAAGCTTCTGACCCTTGTAATTTATCTACAAACCACAAACGTTCTTGTCCAAATGATAATGGAACTTTAGTAACGGTTTCTCGATCGTAAGGAGTTACCTTTTTAAGTGCACTTGTTTTATTTTTTGATCTAAGATTTTGAATGTATTTTATAATCTCAGGTTTATTCTCTTTTATTTTTTGAATTAATTCAGAATTAATTGGAGCTGCAGACTTAACTGTCAAAGAGCTTCCTTTAACACCTATCTTTACACCTTGCTGCTTAGCTTCTTTTAGGATGTCTAAAATTTCAGTATTCATAACTTAAAAGTTATATTTCAATAGTTTCGATATAGTTTTCTTGGTCAATTTCATCATCATCTTCTTCTAGATATGATCTAAAAATTTCAATAAGTGATGCTTGTTCTTCTATGGTTGTTTCTTCAAATATTTCACGAATAGAAACTTCAGTATCTAATTTTGTTCGAATCATAGATACTAAGCGAGTAGCGAGTAAAGAATGGCCTCCTAAATCAAAGAAGTCATCATAAATACTTATTTTTTCAATACCCAATAACTCTTGCCAAATTGTTACTAATTGTTCTTCAGTTTCATTTCTTGGTGCTACATATTCTTTATTTGATAATTGAGAAAGATCTGGCTCAGGTAAAGACTTTTTATCAATTTTTCCATTTGCCGTAAGTGGCATTTCATCTAGCACAAACCATAACTGAGGAATCATATAATTTGGTAAACTTTCAGCAACAGCTTCTTGTAGTTTTTCTTTACTAGCATTATCTTCTACTACTAAATACACCACTAAACGATTTACTCCAGTAGTATCTTTCTTTGCTAATACGCAACATTGACTTATAGATTCTAAAGACGTTATGGTATTTTCTATTTCTCCTAATTCAATACGATAACCTCTAATTTTAACTTGATCATCTGTACGACCAGAAAATTCTAAAGTTCCATCTGGTAACCATCTTCCTAAATCTCCCGTTTTGTATAATCGTCCACCTTCAGGTTTAAATGGATTCTCTATAAACTTCTCTTGAGTAAGCTCTTCTCTATTTAAGTATCCTCTACCTACTCCAATACCGCTTGTCCATAATTCTCCAACTACACCTATTGGGCATAGATTATTAAAACTATCTACTACATATACATCCATATTTGCTACTGGTTTTCCTATTGGAACTACTGCACCATTTGGAGCTTCGTTCATGATATGTAATGTAATATCATCTGCAGCTTCAGCAGGTCCGTAAGCATTAACTACAGGAACAGATGGATATAATGAGAACCATTTATCTAATAAGGATTTTGTAGCTGCCTCACCAGTAACTAAGAAATAATCTAAATTTGATAAGCCTTCCACAGCAACTCCTTCTTCTAATATATTGGTTACATAAGAAGGCACTAGTTGTAAATGACTAATATTATTACTATACAATGACTTTTGGAAATTGTTAATATCTAATATCTTATCTTCTCCATAAATTATAATTCTACCACCACATAATAAACCACTTAACATTTGCCATACCGAAATATCAAAAGTGAATGGAGCTGTAAAAGCAACTGCGCTTTCGTGAGTCATTTTCAGTTCATCAATCATTAATAATAAGTGATTTAATAAACCTGCATGTTCAATCATGGCTCCTTTTGGTAAACCTGTACTTCCTGAAGTATAAATGATGTAAGCTAAATCGCTTGAACTATATGTTAATCCTGTAGACATTGTTGAATAATCTTTTGTTTCATCTATCGTAACAACTTGAATAGTATCCGTAAATGATTCCAAAGAGGTTTTACTTACAATGTCAGTTACTAATATTGAACATTTTGTATCTTCTAAAAGATATGCTATACGATCTTTTGGAAAATCTGGTTTTATAGGTACATATGCACCTCCAGATTTTAAAATACCTAAAATACCTATTAGCATATCGAAACTTCGCTCTACACAAATTCCAACCAGATCATTCGACTGAACTCCTTGTGCAACCAAATGGTGTGCTAATTGATTAGCGCGTTCATTTAATTCTTGATAGCTTAATTCATCTTCTCCAAATACAGCAGCAATTGCATCTGGAGATTTTTGAACCTGACTTTCAAATAAATCAACAACTGTTTTATCTAATGGATAATCCACTGTTGTTTCGTTAAACGATTCTAATAATGAAACTTCTTCTTTCGGTAAAATTGTTACACTATCAACTGTAGTATTTTGCTCTGCTTTTAATCCTTTTACTAATTGAGTTAACGCTTCTTCTATATACCCTAAAAATAGTTCAGGTTTAATATCCCCATCAATTTGAGCAGTTAGTACGAACTCTTTTCCGTAATCATCTATATCTAATGAGATTGGATAATTCGTACGTTCATTCACACTTGTTACATCTACTCCTAAATTGATTGCATCATCATTTTGTTCTTCTATTCCTGCCTCCACTTCTTCATCTTCTTCTGGTGCTGAATGACGGAAATTCATTAATGCACTAAACAAAGGAAGTTCATTAGAAATTCCACTCCAACTATGAACATTAGACAGTGGTGTTTGTTCGTAAGCTAATAAATCGCTTAATGCTCCATTAACTTTTGCAACATATTCTGAAACAGTACCTTTTAATTCTGTAAGAAATGGTAACGTGTTAATGAATAATCCTAATGAATCGGCTGCTCCTAAAGATCCTTGTAAACGACCTAGAAGTAATGTTCCGAAAATTGCATAATCTGTATTACTACATCTTCCTACCACCAAACCAAAAGCAGCATGGAATAACACTGCAGAACTCATACCTAGTGAGATACTTAGTTCACGAAGTTCTGCACTTAAACTTTCAGGTAAAAGCGATTGTGCTTCTTTAATATCGCTAAAATTATCTCGTATGTCTGATAAGGCAAATGGATATGTAGGTTCATTTATATTACCTAATAACTCTTTGAAATATGCTTCACTATCATTAGTGGCTTGCTGATGTAGTGTATGTCCGATAAAATCTCTATATAATACTGGAGTTGGAAGTTCTGCTTTTCTTCCTGATAAATACAATACAATTTCAGAAACAACTTTCTCTAAACCAATATGATCTAAAGCTAAGTGATGTTGATAAACCACCAAATAACATATTTCATTATTTGGGTCATTTATTGATTTTAATTGTAATAACGGTGCTTTAGAAACATCCATCCAATGATGACCTGGCGCTACTAACAACTCTAACTCTGATGAGAAATCTTTAGTACTATCTATTTCTAATTCTTCAATATATAATGGTGCTTCTCTCAGAACTACTTGTACTGGATTTGACAATCCTTCATTTATAAAACAAGTACGTAATACATCATGACGATTGACTACAAATTGTAATGCTTCTATAAATGATGAACGTTTTTCTTGATTTGTAAAAGATAGTAATGTTGGTAAAATATAAGGATCACCTTCTTCCTTACTACTCATTAAATAATGAAAATAAATTCCTTCTTGTAATGGTGATAAAGGGTATATATCTTCAATACTTGAAGTTCCTCCTTTTATTTGTGAAACAACTACATCTATGTGCTCTTGGTCAAAATCCAATAATGGGACCATTTCAGGAGTTATTCTAACTGTATCTTTTGTGATTCCATTTTCTGGAGTTACATACATTGAACTCAATGACACCATTTTTTCTATAATACCTACCACACTTGGATTTAAGAAAATATCTTTTACTGCAATATGAAAGCCAATCTTTTGTACACGAGCAATGAGTTGAACAATTAATAAACTATGTCCTCCTAATTCGAAGAAATCATCGTAAACGCCAACCTTTTCCACTCCTAATAAGTCTTGCCAAATGCTTACTAATTGTGCTTCTATTTCATTTCTCGGAGCTACATATTCTACCGTAGATAATTCTGAGCTGTCTGGTTCTGGTAACGATTTTTTATCAATTTTCCCATTAGCTGTTAATGGCATTTCATCTAAGTTAATCCATAACATAGGAACCATATATTCTGGCAAACTCTCCTTTAGTTCGTCTTGAATCTTATTCTTTTTAAAATCACCATCTACAACAACATAACCTACCAAGCGATTGATCCCACTTGTATCTTTCTTCGCTAAAACACAACAGTTTTGAATTGTTACTACTTGTGATAATGCATTTTCAATCTCACCTAATTCGATACGATAACCTCTGATCTTAACCTGATCATCTGTACGACCTACAAACTCCAAGGTTCCATCAGGTAACCATCTTCCTAAGTCGCCTGTTTTATATAATCGTCCTCCTTCTGATTTGAATGGATTTTCTATAAACTTCTCCTTTGTAAGTGTTTCTCTGTTTAAATAACCTCGTCCAACTCCAATTCCACTTGTCCATAATTCTCCAACAACCCCTACTGGACATAAATTATCAAATCTATCCACAACATACACATCCATATTCGCCACTGGTTTTCCGATTGGAACTACCATACCACTTGGCGATTCTTTCATAATATGTAATGTGATATCATCGGCAGCCTCTGCTGGCCCATATGCATTTACTACTGGAACTTGTGGATACAATGAGAACCACTTATCTAATAAAGATTGGGTAGCTGCTTCTCCTGTAACTAAGAAATATGATAAATCAGATAAACCTGCTTTAACTTCTCCACTTTCTAATAAACTTGAGACATAGGATGGAACTAATTGTAAGTGACTTACCTTATTATTAGATAGTGAAGATTGGAAACCTTCAAGGTCTAAAATTGATGCTTCTGAGTAAACCACAATACTTGCTCCACATAATAATCCGCTTAGCATTTGCCATACTGAAATATCAAAAGTAAATGGTGCGGTAAATGCTACTGCACTATCTGAAGTAATTTCCAAATCATCAATCATTAATAACAAGTGATTCAGTAAACCTGCATGTTCGATCATGGCTCCTTTTGGTAAACCTGTACTTCCTGAAGTGTAAATAACATAGGCTAAACCTTTTGAATTACATGCTATTTCTAAAGTAGTTATTGGATATTTTGCATTTGTAATAATTGTATCTAATTCAACCTGATTTACAGCTTCAAAAGAATTGAATACATCTATACTGGTAGAGTTTGTAACTACTAAAGAACAATTGGTGTCTTCTAAAAGATAAGCGATACGATCTGATGGAAAATCTGGTTTGATTGGAACATAGGCTCCTCCTGACTTTAGAATTCCTAAAACACCTACGAGCATTTGTGTACTTCTATCCAAACAGATTCCTATTAAATCATCAGACTTTACTCCTTTTTCAACTAAATAATGAGCTAATCGATTTGAACGTTCGTCTAATTCTTGATAGGTTAATTCTTCACCTTCAAAAATTACGGCAGTCGCTTCTGGTGTTTTTTCAACTTCAGCGGCAAATAATTCAACAACCGTTTTATCTAAAGGATAATTAACTTCTGTAGCATTGAAAACATCTAACAACTGTGTTTGTTCCTGTGATGTTAACATTTCTACATCTCCAATAGATTGATCTATATTACTAACAATACTTTTCAGTAACTGCTTGTAATGTGCTAACATACGAACTATTGTAGCTTCTTTAAATAAAGTAGTACTGTACGTTAAACTTAATTCGAAAATTGAATTTTCTTCAGAAACATCTAATGTTAGATCAAACTGTGAACTCACTGTATCAGATTCGTATGGAGAAATTACTATATGATCAAATTCAGCATCTGTTATTTCATTTAATGGTTCATCTGTCGCTGCATTGGAAGTGTTTTCTAAAGAGAACATTACTTGAAATAAAGGAGTTGTACTCATGTCTCTATTAGTAACTACTCGATCTACAACTTTTTCAAAAGGTGCTAATTGATTATCGTATCCTTCTAATGTTGTTGTTTTTACTTGACGTAATAATTCTTTAAAGCTTATATCATTACTTAAATCACTACGTAATACTAATGTATTTACAAAGAATCCGATCATTCCTTCTAACTCCGTTTGTGTTCTGTTAGCAATTGGAGTACCTATACAAATATCATTTTGACCACTGTAACGTGATAATAATACTTTAAATGCCGATAACAGGAACATGAATGTTGTTACATTTTCTTGTTTTGATAATGTATTAATTGAAATTCCTAATTCTTCACTTAAGTTTACTGTTATATTAGCCCCTTCAGTTTCTTGTATAGCTGGACGTTGGTAATCTGTAGGTAATTCTAAAACACTTGCATCTGCTAATTTTTCTCCCCAATATGATAATTGATTTTCTAAAACTTCACCATCTAAGTATTTACGCTGCCAAATTGCATAATCTGCATATTGTAATGTTAGGTCTGGTAGATTAGCTTCTTTACCTAATTGCATTGCAATGTATAGTTCATCAAACTCTTTAATTAAAATATCTTCTGACCAACCATCACTAGCAATATGATGAAAAACACAAGCTAATATATATTTGTCTGCTTCTAAGCTATACAAACAAGCTCTTAACTTATAATCTTTAGATAAATCAAAAGGAATAACTAAATATTTTGCTAAACTTTCCTCAAGTTCACTATCTATTACGGTTTGTTGAGTTAAACGCCAATTGTTATGGCTCATTGCTTCTTGGTAACCATACCCATCTGCAGATAAAATATTAGTTCTTAATATTTCATGACGTTCAACAATTGTTTTTAATGTTCGTTCTAAGTTATCTACATCTAATTTTCCTTCTAAATGCATCACTACAGGCATATGATATGCTAAGCTCCCTTGTAACTGATCGATAAACCATATACGTTCTTGACTGAACGATAATGGAATTCTTTCTGGTCGCTCTTCAACACTTACTGATGGTAATAACACACCAACAGATAAAGTTGAAACGTGCTCTGCTAATTCTGATAACTCAGTATGCTCGAAAACTCCTGCGATTTCAATTTCTTTCTTTAACTCTTTACGAATCATTGACACCAAACGTGTGGCCAATAAACTATGTCCACCTAATTCAAAGAAATCGTCATGAACACCTACCTTTTCAATCCCTAATAAATTCTGCCAAATAGCTGCCATTTGCTCTTCAGTTTCATTTCTTGGCGCTACATATTCTCTTGTTGAGAGCTCTGAACTATCAGGTTCTGGTAATGATCTCTTATCTATCTTTCCATTAGCTGTTAGTGGCATTTCTTCTAATGACACCCAAACCATTGGAACCATATAATCTGGTAAACTAGCTTTTAAATCTTCTTGTAATTTTTCTTTCTCAAATTCACCCTCAACCACAACATAACCAACTAAGAGATTTGTTCCAATAGCATCCTTTTTCGCCAATACACAACTACTTTGAACATTGCATACTTGTGATAACGCATTCTCTATTTCTCCTAATTCAATACGATATCCACGAATCTTTACCTGATCATCTGAACGACCAACGAATTCTAAGGTTCCATCTGATAGCCATCTTCCTAAATCTCCTGTTTTATATAATCGTCCGCCTTCTGATTTGAATGGGTTTTCGATGAATTTCTCTTGTGTAAGTTCTTCTCTATTTAAATACCCTCTACCTACGCCTATTCCACTTGTCCATAATTCTCCAACTACACCTATAGGACATAAATTATTAAACTGATCCACAACATAAACATCCATATTAGCAACTGGTTTTCCGATTGGAACTACAATTCCATTCGGTGCTTCCTTCATAATATGTAATGTAATATCATCAGCGGCCTCTGCTGGTCCATATGCATTCACTACTGGAACATTTGGATATAATGAGAACCATTTATCTAATAAAGATTGAGTAGCTGCTTCCCCTGTAACTAAGAAATATGATAAACCTGATAAACCAGAAACAACTTCTTCATTGTCTAATAAGCTAGCTACATAGGATGGAACTAATTGTAAATGGCTAATGCTATTTTCTTCTAAAGTATCTTGAAACTCATCGATATCTAAAATGGTATCTTCACTATACACCACAATGCTAGCTCCGCACAATAATCCACTAAGCATTTGCCATACTGAAATATCAAAAGTAAATGGCGCTGTAAAAGCTACTGTACTTTCTGGATTCATTTCCAACTCATCAACCATAATTAACAAGTGGTTTAATAAACCAGCATGTTCTATCATAGCTCCTTTTGGTAATCCTGTACTTCCTGAAGTATAAATGATATACGCTAAATCATTTGACCTATACTTTACTTCTACTGGTGTTGTTGGATAATCTGATTCTACAACTTCTTCATCCAATATTACTAAATGAATTGAATCATCAAACAACGATTCTAAAACAAACTCATTTAGTGAATCTGTTACTAATAAAGAGCAGTTGGTATCTTCTATAATATAAGAGATACGATCCATTGGGAAGTCCGGTTTAATCGGAACATAAGCTCCTCCTGATTTCAAAATTCCCAAAACTCCAACAAGCATGTCTAATCCGCGCTCTAGACAAAGTCCCACTAAATCATCAGACTTAACACCTTCGCCTATTAAATAATGCGCTAATTGATTTGAACGTTCATCTAATGCTGAATAAGTTAATTCTTCTCCTTCAAAAACTACTGCTATGGCTTCAGGAGACTTTTGAACTTGCGCTGAAAATAAATCAACTACAGTTTTGTCTAAAGGATAATCTACTGCTGTAGCATTAAATGTATTTAATAATTGAGTTTCTTCTTGAGGAGCTAATACTAGTAAATCTCCTATAGATTGCTCAATGTTAGTTACTATACTTTTTAGTAATGTTTTATAATTCTCTAACATTCGTGCAATGGTTTCCTCTTTGAATAAGTCTGTGCAATACACTATGTTTAGAAGAATGTTTGACTCATTTTCGTTGATATTAAAAATGATATCGAACTGTGCTGTAGTTTCAGAAAAATTATGAGGTTGAATAAGAATATCACTTAACCCTTTACTTTCTTCTGTTTGTTCTGTAGTTTTTTCTATTTCGCTATCATAATCAAACATTATTTGGAATAAAGGAGTCATACTTACATCACGAGTAGTTACTACTCTGTCTACTACTCTTTCAAAAGGTGTTAACTGATTGTCATATCCTTCTAATGTAGTTAGTTTTACTTGCTGTAATAATTCCTTAAAACTTAAATTTCCACTTAAGTCACTACGTAATGCTAATGTATTGGTAAAGAAACCAATTATACTTTCTAATTCGTATTGAGTACGATTTGCAATTGGTGTACCCACACAAATATCTTCTTGTCCACTATAACGCGATAGTAATACTTTAAAAGATGCCAACAAGAACATAAATGAAGTCACTCCTTCTTTTTGGTATACTTCTTTTACTAATGCACTTAATTCTTCTCCTAAATCTGTTGAAAAAGTAGTTCCTGCCATACTTTGAACGGCAGGACGGATATAGTCTGTTGGTAGTGCTAATGTATCTACTCCTGTTAATTTATTTTCCCAATATGATAATTGTTTATCTAAAATTTCTCCTTCTAAATACTTGCGCTGCCATATTGCATAATCTGCATATTGAATACTTAATTCTGGAAGATTAATTTCTCTACCTGATTTTAATGCATCGTACAGTTCTACAAATTCATTAGTTAAAATTCCTTCTGACCAACCATCACTTGCTATATGATGAAAAATACAAGCTAATACATATGTATTTTCTCCTAAATCATACAAACAAGATCTTAGTTTGTAATCACTTGATAAATTAAATGGTGTTATTAGATAATTATGTATTTGTGTATCTAATTCATCTTTATTTAAAATTACTTTCTTTTCTAAAGACCAATTGTCTGCGCTCACTATTTGCTGATATCCTACCCCATCTTTAGAAAAAAGATTAGTACGTAATATTTCATGACGAGCTACAATTGTTTTTAATGCTTGTTCAAGGATTTCTACATCTAAATCTCCTTCGATATGTATTATTGCAGGAATATGATATGCTAGTGTTCCTTCAAATTGATCTAAGAACCATAAACGTTCTTGACTAAAAGACAGAGGAATAGAGTCACTACGATCTTCAGCAGTTACTTCAGGTAATAATACACCTTTAGATTGAGTTGTGATATGTAAAGATAAATCAGCTATAGTAGTGTGTTCGAATATTTCACGAATAGCTAATTCCTTCTCTAACTCTTTTCGAATTAAAGATACTAAGCGAGTAGCTAATAATGAATGGCCTCCTAATTCAAAGAAATCATCGTATACGCCCACTTTTTCTACAGATAATAAGTCTTGCCATATGTTAACCAATTGTTCTTCGGTTTCGTTTCTTGGAGCTACATATTCTTTTGTAGATAACATTGAACCATCTAGTTCTGGCAGGGCTTTTCTGTCTAACTTTCCATTTACTGTTAATGGCATTTCATCTAAGCTTATCCAAAGTGAAGGAACCATATAGCTAGGCAATGTTTCTTTTAAGGCAGTTTGAACTTCCTCCTTATTAAATTCTTCTTTTGAAACTACATAACCTACCAATTGTTTTGCTCCGTTTGCATCTTCTTTTGCTAATACGCAACATTGGTTTATAGATGGAAGTTCTGACAGGGTACTCTCTATCTCTCCTAGTTCAATACGATATCCTCTAATCTTTACTTGATCATCTTTTCTTCCTAGAAATTCTAAATTTCCATCAGGTAGCCATTTCCCTAAATCTCCAGTTTTGTATAGTTTATCTCCTGCTACAAATGGATTCTCAATAAATTTTTCTTTAGTCAGTTCTTCTCTATGTAAATATCCTGATGATAAACCAAATCCTCCGATACATAATTCTCCTGTAACACCTTCTGGAACTAAGTTTAAATTCTTATCTAATACATATAGTTGCATATTAGGCATTGGAACTCCAATGGGGTAACTATGTGTAGGTAAATTTTCATCTAAGGTATTGAATGTATAGGTTGTACATCCTACAGTAGCTTCAGTTGGACCGTATTCATTAATAATTGTTGCTGAAATATTTAATTCCTCGAAAGTAGATAAATGATTCAGCTGTAAAGCTTCTCCTCCTAACACATATCGATGTGCTAAAATTTCTGTATCTCTTATAATAGGATCTAATAATTCTAGATGAGATGGTGTTAATTTTATAAAGTTATAAGGTGCGTATTTTATTAAATTCTCGTCTTTAAAAACTTCTAAACCACTTGTACTACTTATTACTAAAAGTTTACCATTAACTAAGGGAGTAAAAATCTCTGTCATTGAAGCATCAAAAGACATCGATAGATGCATATAACTTCCTGAGATTTCTTCTCCTATATATAAATTACTACAGGTTGAAATATAATTCATCAAACTATTATGACGAATTGGAACTCCTTTAGGTTTACCTGTACTACCTGATGTGTAAATTACATAAGCTAAATTATTAGGTGCTACAACTCCACCTAAACTATCTTTAGTATACGCAGTAATATCTTTCCAATTTTGATCTAAGGAAGTAATTATTAAATCCTCTTTCTCTTGTAGTCGTTTTGTTTGCTCGTTAACTTCATTAACTAATACTAGATTAATTTCAGCATCCTTCAGCATATAATCGATACGATCTTCTGGGTATGCCGGATCTATAGGTACATATGCACCTCCTGATTTTAAAACTCCTAAAATACCCACCAGCATTTCTAAACTACGTTCCATACATATACCTACCAGTGTATTTGCCTGTACTCCTTCATCTTGTAAATAATGAGCTAATTGGTTAGAACGTTGATCTACTTCCTCAAAAGTTAACTCCTGGTTTTGGTAAATTAAAGCAATTGCTTCTGGAGTTTTTAAAACCTGCTCTGTAAATGCATCTACAACAGTTTTATCTTTAGCATAGATAACTTCTGTTTCATTATTCACATTTAAGAATAGCTGTTTCTCTGCTGTTGTAAGCATTGATAAGTGACCAATTGGTTGCCTACAATCTTGAACTATACTTTTTAATAATTCTTTATAGTGAACTAAAACTCTATCTATAGTAGTTTTTTCAAATAATGCTGTACAATAATTTACGTTTAAAAGAATATTAGAATTACTCTCAGCAATGCTCATTGTTAGATCGAACTTTGCTGTAACATTTTCAAATTCATATTCTGATATTTCTACACCTCCAAAATCGATATCATTTCCGCTTTCACCAGATACATCTGTTGAGGTATTTTCGGTCATAAACATTACTTGAAACAAAGGAGTTGTACTCATGTCTCGAGTCGCAACTACTTTATCTACAACTTTTTCAAAAGGTGTTAATTGATGATCATAAGCTTCTAAAGTAGTTTGTTTTACTTGTGCTAATACATCACTAAATCTTGGATTTCCACTTAAATCACTTCGCAATGCTAGTGTGTTAACGAAAAATCCAATCATATCTTCAAGATCCGATTGTGTACGATTAGCTATTGGAGTACCTACACAAATATCTTCTTGTCCGCTGTAACGAGATAACAATACTTTAAAAGTTGATAGTAGGAACATGAATAATGTTACACCTTCTTTCTGACATAATTCTTTTACCGAAGTAGTTAAATCTTCATCCAATGCTAAAAAAGTACTAGCCCCTTCAATACTCTGAACTGCTGGCCTTTCATAATCTAGAGGAAGTTGTAAATTACTTACTCCTTTAAGTTTTTCTTCCCAGTAGGATAATTGATTCTCTAAAACAGTTCCTTCTATATATTTACGTTGCCATATAGCATAATCGGAATATTGTAGATTTAACTTTGGTAGTTCAATTGTTTTACCTTCTTGTAATGAACCATAAAGTGCTAAAAACTCTCCTATTAAAATATCTTCTGACCATCCATCACTAGCAATATGATGAAGAACTGCTGCTAACACATATTGTTCGTTTCCTAGATTGTAAAGACATGCTCTTAATTTATAGTCTTTTTCTAAATTAAAAGGAGTTGATAGATATGCTTCTAAACTTTTTTCTAGTGCTTCTGTAGTTGTTGTTTCTTGTTCTAAAAACCATGAATCTGCTGCTACGATCTCTTGGTATCCATATCCGTCTTCAGATACAATATTAGTACACAATATTTCATGGCGCTCAAGAATTGTTTTGAACGATTGCTCTAATGCTGCTATATTTAATGCTCCATTTAAGCGAATAACAATTGGCACATGGTATTCATTAGTGCCTTGCAATTCGTCTAAAAACCATAATCTTTCTTGACTAAATGATAATGGAATTTGTTTAGGACGCTCTTGTGCAATTACTGGCGGAAGTAATACACCTTCTGACAGTGTTGAAATGTGTAGACCTAAATCTGAAATTGTTGTGTGTTCAAAAACATCGCGAATTAAAATCTCAATCGACATTTTAGTTCGTATCATAGCTACTAAACGAGTTGCTAATAAACTATGTCCACCCAATTCAAAGAAGTCATCATAAACTCCTATTTTTTCAATTGCTAATAATTCCTGCCAAACAGTAACTAATTGTTCCTCCGTCTCGTTTCTTGGAGCTACATATTCACTACTCGATAATTCCGAACTATCGGGTTCTGGTAATGATTTTTTATCAATTTTTCCATTTGCTGTTAATGGCATTGCTCCCAGCTCAACCCAAATTGTAGGCACCATATAATCTGGTAAACTTGCTTTTAGGCTTTCTTGAATTTTTTGTTTATTCAATTCTTTTTCTACAACTACATAGCCAACTAAACGATTGGTACCTATGGCATCTTTTTTTGCTAAGACGCAACTGTTTTGTATGCCTTCAATTTTTGAAAGAACACTTTCTATCTCTCCTAATTCAATACGATAACCACGAATCTTTACCTGATCATCTGAACGACCTACAAACTCCAGTATTCCTTCTGGTAACCAACGTCCTAAATCACCTGTTTTATATAAACGTTCTCCATTATTTTTGAATGGATTTGTTATAAATTTTTCCTTAGTTAGCTCTTCTCTGTTTAAATAACCCCTACCTACACCAATTCCGCTTGTCCATAATTCTCCAACTACACCTATCGGACATAAATTATTAAAACTATCTACTACATATACATCCATATTTGCTACTGGTTTTCCTATTGGAACTAAATCTCCAAGAGGAGGTTCATGCATAATATGTAGCGTAATATCATCTGCAGCTTCAGCA
The DNA here is from genome assembly GCF_001936575.1 of Tenacibaculum agarivorans. Classification (GTDB taxonomy): domain Bacteria; phylum Bacteroidota; class Bacteroidia; order Flavobacteriales; family Flavobacteriaceae; genus Polaribacter; species Polaribacter agarivorans. The sequence goes on along the minus strand of NZ_MSMP01000027.1, from coordinate 25,826 downwards.
GGTCCGTAAGCATTAACTACAGGAACAGATGGATATAATGAGAACCATTTATCTAATAAGGATTTTGTTACAGCTTCACCCGTTACTAAAAAATAAGCTAAACCTGATAAACCTTTTACCGCAACTCCATTTTCTAATAGACTTGCTATATAAGAAGGCACTAACTGCAAATGACTTACTTTGTACTCTTCTAATGATACTTGAAAATCGTTAAGATTTAAAATTCGATCTTCACTATATATTGCAACGCTACCTCCACATACTAATGCGCTCAACAACTGCCATACAGAAATGTCGAACGTAAATGGAGCTGTAAAGGCAATTACGCTTTCATTGTTCATTTTCAACTCGTCAATCATAATTAACAAGTGATTTAATAAACCTGCGTGCTCTATCATAGCTCCTTTTGGTACTCCTGTACTTCCTGAAGTGTAAATTATATAAGCTAAAGCATTCGAACTATAAGTTAATTCTAACTCTTTAGCTGTATTATTAGATGTAAATAAAGAAGTCTTATCTAGATTAACTAACTCAATAGTATTAAATGGAATTAATACGTCTGTACTTGAACTATTTGTTATAACTAACTTGCATGATGTGTCTTCTATAAGATGAGCCACACGGTCTGTTGGAAAATCTGGTTTTATTGGCACATATGCTGCTCCTGATTTTAAAACTCCTAAAACAGCAATTAGCATATCAAAACCTCTATTTAAACAAACTCCAACTAAATCATTAGGTTGTACTCCTTGTGTTATTAAATAGTATGCTAATGAGTTTGAGCGTTTATCTAACTCTGAGTAAGTTAACTCTTCTCCTTCAAAAATAGCCGCTACAGCGTTAGGTGATTTTTGTACTTGATCTGAAAATAAATCCATTACTGTTTTATCTAAAGGATAATCGACAGTACTTGCATTAAATTCTTCCAACAATAGTACATTTTCTTGTGGAGTAAGCATTGATAAGTTTCCAATAGGCTGGTCGACATTACTCACAATACTCAACAGCAATTCTTTATAATGTGCTAGTATTCTTCCTATTGTAACTTGTTTAAATAAGTCGGAACAGTAGTTCAGATTCAGAATAATAACTAGGTCTTCTTCGGAAACGTTTAATGTGAGATCAAATTGAGCAGAAGTATTCGTATATTCATACTCTGAGATATTTAAATTTCCTAGATCTAAACTTTCATCTGTATCTGCATTTGCTTCTTCTAGAATTGATCCCTCATTATGATAATCAAACATCACTTGAAATAAAGGTGTACTACTCATATCACGTGTAGTAACAACTCTATCTACAATTTTTTCGAACGGCGTTTGTTGATGCTTATATCCTTCTAAGGTTGTTGTTTTTACTCTTGCTAAAAACTCTGTGAAAGTAGGATTACCGCTTAAATCAGTACGCAATGCTAATGTATTTACAAAGAAACCGATCATTCCTTCTAGTTCAGATTGGGTTCGGTTTGCTATTGATGTTCCTACACAAATATCTTCTTGTCCACTGTAACGTGATAATAATAATTTAAATGCAGATAATAACAACATTGGCATTGTTACGCCTTCTTGCTGACATATATCTTTTAACGATTGCGTTAATTTTTCATCTAAAGTTAAAGATACATCCGACCCAGCATTACTCTGCATTGGAGGTCGAGTGTAATCTAACGGTAATGCTAAAGTATTTACTCCTGCTAATTTTTGCTCCCAATAACTTAATTGAGCCTCTAAAAGGTCTCCTTCAAAATATTTACGTTGCCAAATCGCATAATCAATATATTGTAGACTTAACTCAGGTAATATTATTGCTCTATTTGATTGTAAAGCACTATATAATTCTACAAATTCATTTGTTAAGATATTCTCAGACCAACCATCACTAGCAATGTGATGAAATACGCAAGCTAATACGTATTTATCTTCTCCTAAATCATATAAACATGCTCTTAACTTATAATCTTTAGATAAATCAAAAGGAACAGTAAGATAGTTTTGTAATACCTTAGATAATTCTTCTTCTCCTGTAACCTTACTTTTATCTAAACACCAATCTTTAGCCTCTATAATTTCTTGGTAACCGACACCTTCTTTCGATAAGATATTAGTTCTTAAAACTTCATGACGATCAACAATTGTCTTTAAAGCTTGTTCTAAAACTGAAATATTTAATGCTCCTTCTAAACGGATAACTGCAGGTATATGATATTCTTCACTACTCCCCTGCAACTGATCTAAAAACCATAATCTTTCTTGGTTAAACGATAGTGGGATGTGAGTTAATTCAGTTCTATCGAATGCAACAATATTTCCTTCTGATCCTATTTGGCTGCTACCTTTTTCATGTTTTTGAAGATAACTTATTAAAACCTCTTTTTGATTTTTTATCTTCTGAAGTAAATTCGAATCAATACTAGTTTTCTTCGATTTAATACTTAATTTCCCTTCCTCCAATACTAATTTAATACCCTCTTTTTCAGATACTCTTAGTATTTCTAAAATTTCTAAGTTCATTGGTTGATATTGATTGATTCTTTTTTATAAACTAATAGTGGTTACGTATTCATCTTCGTCTTCAATTTTATTTAGAGAAATTACCCCAATATAATTTGCCAACTGTTCTATACAATCGAATTCGAAAATGTCTACTATTTCAATTTTTATGTCTAATGCTTTGTTTACCATTGAAACTAAACGAGTAGCTAGTAAACTATGGCCTCCTAATTCAAAGAAGTTGTCATAAACTCCAATTTTATCTACTCCTAACAATTCTTGCCAAATTGCAACTAATTGCTCTTCTATTTCATTACGTGGCGCCACATACTCTCTTGTTGACAATAGCGTTCCATCTGGCTCTGGTAAAGCTTTTCTATCTAACTTACCATTAGAAGTTAATGGTATTGTATCTAGTGCTACCCATATCATAGGAATCATGTATTCCGGTAAACTCTCTCTAAGTTTTTCTTGTAATACTTCTTTATCTAATTCTCCTTCTACAACTACATATCCTATTAATCGGTTAGTACCACTTGCATCTTCTTTTGCTAATACACAACAATGGTGTACAGTATCTACAGCTAATAATGTGCTTTCTATTTCTCCTAATTCGATACGATAACCACGGATTTTAACTTGATGATCTTTTCTACCAATATACTCTATAGTACCATCTGGTAGCCAGCGTCCTAAATCTCCTGATTTATATAATCGAGCTTCTTCATTATTATTAAATGGATTTGAAACAAAACGTTCATCGGTTAATTCTTGTCTATTTAGATAACCTCTTGCAACTCCTGCCCCACCAACACACAATTCACCAATAACTCCTTGTGGGACTAAATTCATATAATTATCTACTATATAACAACTTAATGTTGGTATTGCAGTTCCAATAGTACTTACTGGGTTTGCAATCTCAGTAGCTGTAATTTCTTTGTAGGTAACGTGTACAGTAGTTTCAGTAATACCATACATATTGATCAGTTTACAATCTGGGTAAGTCTCTTTCCAACCTTTTAAATATGTTGGGTTTAATGCTTCTCCTCCAAAAATTACATATCGTATAGCAGAATTTCTATTTGATGACAAAAATTCTTCCTGTAATGTATAGAATGAGCTTGGTGTTTGATTTAAAACGGTAACTCCTTCATTAACTAACAACTCTGTAAAAGAAGTCATATCTTTTGTTACTCTTTTAGGAACCACTACTAAACGACCTCCGAATAATAGTGCTCCATACATTTCCCAAACAGAAAAATCGAAGCAAAAAGAATGGAATAAGGTCCAAACATCTTCTGAACCAAAATCATATAAGGCTGCATCGTTCTCAAATAATCGAACAACATTTATGTGCTCTATAAGTACTCCTTTTGGTTTACCTGTACTTCCTGAAGTATATATAACATAAGCTAAATTACCAGGAGTTATAACTTTACTTAACTTTCTTGTTGAGAATTCGGTAATTACACTCCAATCCGTATCTAATAATACAATCGTTAAGCTTTTAGTTTCTTTTAATACTTTTTGACTTGCTTCATTACTAATGACCAAATTAATATTGGCATCATTCAAAATATAATCTATACGATCCTGTGGATAATCTGGGTCCACTGGAACGTAAGCTCCTCCTGATTTTAGAATTCCCAAAATTCCAACTAGCATTTCTAAACTACGATCTATACAAATACCTACTAAAGTATCTGGTTGTACTCCTTTTTCTCGTAGATAGCGTGCTAATTGATTTGATTTTTTATCTAACTCTTTATACGTTATCTCTACTCCTTCATACACTACTGCAATTGCATTTGGTGTTTTCTGAACTTGTTCTGTAAATAAATCAACTAGTGTTTTATCTTTCGGATAGTTAACATCAGCTGTATTGAATGTTTCTAACAACTCAAGTTTTTCTTCCTCTGATACCATTGCAATACTACTAACAGCTACCTCTTTTTCAGACTTTACAGCCTCTAATAATTCTGTTATCGTTTCTTGCATGTATCCAAGTACACGATTTGGATCAATAGTTTCATCTACTTGTACAGTTAACCCAAAACCAAATCCGTAATCATCTACATATAAACCAAAAGGATAATTAGTTCTTTCATCTCCACTCATCACCTCCATTTCTAAGTCAATACCATTAGGATTTTCCACTTCTTCCTCTGTTGGAATATGAGAATGACGGAAATTAAATAAAGCACTAAATAATGGTACATCATTAGCAATACCAGACCAACTATGAACTTTTGCTAACGGTGTTTGTTCATGAGCTAATAAATCTGCTAATCTTTGTTTAACTTCTTGAATATACGCTAACACATTTCCTTTTAACTCAACTAAAAATGGTAATGTATTGATAAATAACCCTAGGGAATCTGCAGCTCCTAAAGATCCTTGTAAGCGTCCTGAGAATAAAGAACCGAAAACAGCATATTCTTTTCCGCTACATCTAGCTACTATAACTCCATAAGCTGCATGAAATAAAACAGCAGGACTTATTCCTAGCTGAACACTAACTTCTCTAATTTCTTTAGTGATCTCTTCAGATAAAATGATCTCTGCATCTTTAATGACACTATTGTTTCCTCGAATACTTGATAATTCAAAGGGATAGCTAGGTTCTTGAATATCTTCTAACAATTCTTTAAAATAAATCTCACTATTATTATCGGTTTGTAAATGCATTACGTGACCAATGAAATCTCTATATAAGACAGGTTCTGGAAGATTTGAAGCATTTCCAGACACATAAGTTACAATTTCAGAAATTACCATTTCCAAACCTACGTGATCAAAAATTAAGTGATGTTGATTTACAATTAAATAATAATTACCATTTGTTGGATCGTCTGCTATTTTTAATTCTAATGTTGGAGCTTTAGAAAGATCCATCCAATTTTTACCTGGTCCTATTAGACCTTGTAATTCCGATGCTATTTCTACCGAAGGTTCAAATGTTAATGTTTCTATTGCTAGTTGTGCTTCTTTAACGACTATTTGTACCGCATTTGGTAAACCTTCACTTAACACAAGTGTACGTAAAACATCATGACGATTTACTACAAATTGTAAAGCTTCTATAAATAACGTACGTTTTTCTTGATTTGCAAATGATAGTAAGTTTGGCAATACATAAGGATCTCCTTGGGTTTTATCACTCATTAAATGATGGAAATAAATTCCTTCTTGAAGTGGTGATAATGGGTACATATCTTGAATATTAGCAACACCTCCCTGTACCTGATCAACAATAGTATCAATATGTTCTTGAGTGAAACCATCTAATAAAGGCAGCATTTCTGGAACAATACGATCAATTCCTTCTGTAATACCATTCGCTGGAACTTTATATATTGAAGTACCAGAAGCTAATTTTTTACTAATTCCTACTACAGTAGCATCGGTAAAAATATCTTTAACTTCTATATGATATCCTAATTTTTGTAAACGAGAGATCATCTGAACAACAAGTAATGAATGTCCTCCTAACTCAAAGAAATCATCATTCAATCCTATTTTATCTACTCCAAGTAATTGCTCCCAAACAGTAACTAATTGCTTTTCTATTTCTGTTTTTGGAGCTACATAAACTTTACTTGATAACGAAGTAATATCTGGCTCTGGTAAGGCTTTTCTATCTAATTTACCACTAGCTGTTAATGGCATTTCTTCTAATGTAATCCATACATTAGGAACCATATAATCTGGTAAACTCTCTTTTAAATTAGTTTGTATTTGTTCTTTATTAAAATTCTCTGATACAACCACATAACTCACTAATCTATTGTTCCCTTTTTCATCTTCTTTAGCTAATACACAACATTGTTGAATAGCTGGTATATTAGATAAAGCTGCTTCTATTTCTCCTAGCTCTATACGATATCCTCGAATCTTAACTTGATAATCTTTTCTACCTATAAATTCAATATTTCCATCTGGCAACCATTTTGCTAAATCTCCAGTTTTATAGATACGATCTCCTGCTTTAAATGGGTTATCTATAAACTTCTCGTTGGTAAGTTCTTCGTTATTTAAATAACCTCTTCCTACTCCTTTTCCTCCTATACATAACTCACCAACTATACCAACTGGTAATAACTCATTGGTTTCATTTAGAATATAAATCTGAGCATTATGAATCGGTTTTCCAATAGGTGGTTTACTTATAGCACTATTAGATGGAGTTACTTGACAACTAGTGGCAACCACTGTAGTTTCTGTAGGGCCATAATTGTTGTAAATAGTAAGATTTGTAGCTTTAGTGAGTTTTAGCGCATCTCCTCCAGTTAAAATTGTTGTATTCGGTAATGAAATATCTTCCTCTACAAAACGCTCACATAACAAAGTAGGTATATATGCATGTGTAATTGCATTTGTGTTTAAAAATGTTGAAAATAAATTCAAATCGTAACGAATATTTTCTGAAACTGGGTATAAACTTGCTCCACTAATTAAATATGGATAAATCTCCCAAACACTTGCGTCGAAACCAATTCCTGCAAATAAACTTCCTTTACTTGATTTCGTTACTTCATATTCTGATTGGTGCCAAAAACATAAGTGTGCTAGATTTCCATGCTCAATAAGTACTCCTTTTGGTTTTCCTGTACTACCTGATGTGTAAATGATATATGCCAAATCATTCGATTGTACAGTTACCTCTGGTGTTTGGGTAGTGTATTTTTCTCTATTCTGTTTGAAAGTTTCTAAAAATAGATTGTCTATAATAAGACTACTACCACTGTCTGCGATAATATATTCTTTCCGTTCTTCTGGATAAGCAGTGTCTATTGGAACATAACAACTACCTGTTTTTAAAATTGCTAAATAAGATACTATTAGCCAATCACTTCGCTCTAAAACAACTCCAACAGGATGTTCTGCATCAAGTTTATAATTCGCTAATACATAGTGTGCTAATTGATTTGAAAGTTCATCTAATTCCCTGTAACTTAATACAACATCTTCGTATACTACAGCGGTATTTTCAGGGACTTTATCAACCTGATCTGCAAATAAGCTTACCACTGTTTCATGCTCTGGATAAGTTATTGAAGTAGCATTAAATGTTTCTAACAATGCTGTTTCTTCTTTACCTAACATCCTTAAAGAAGTAACCGAGATTTCTTTATCAGATTGTAATCCTTTTAATAACTCTTCTAAAGTTTCTTGCATATAACCAAGTACACGACTTGCATCTATACGTTCATCAATTTGAGCGGTTAATCCGAAGTCAACTCCAAAATCATCAACACTAATAGTAAAAGGATAATTGGAACGCTCTTTACTATCTAATACACTAATACCTAAATCTATAATTTCATTCTCTTCAACTTCAGCTTTCATAGAAGAATCATAGGTATGACGGAAATTTAATAAGGCACTAAATAAAGGAACATCGTTAGAAATATTACTCCAGCCTTGTATGCTTGATAACGGGGTTTGTTCGTATGGTAATAATCCACTTAAATGATCCTTAACTGCATTTACATATTCTGCAATACTTCCTGTAAATTCAACAAGAAATGGTAAAGTATTGATAAACATCCCTAACGAACCTTCTACACCTATTGAACCTTGTAAACGTCCAGAGAATAACGATCCGAAAATAGCGTAGTCTTTATTACTACATTTTCCTACAACTATACCATATGCTGCATGGAATAAAACAGCTGGTGTCATTCCTAATTTGGTACTGACTTCTCTAAGTTGTTTACTAAATGCTGTAGGTAATACAATCTCAGCTTCTTTTATTTCGGTTCCTTCTCCTCTAACATCTGACAATTCAAATGGATGTGTAGGTTCCTCTATATCTCCATATAAGTTTTTGAAATATGCTTCACTATCATTTGTTGCTTGTTGATGTAAAGTATGGCCTATAAAGTTTCTATATAAAACAGGCTCTGGTAGTCTATCATACTGCCCTAACAAACACATTTCTACTTCTGCAACCACTTTTTCTACTCCAATATGGTCGAACATTAAGTGATGTTCTAATAGGATTAAATAGTAGTTATCATTCTCTACATCATCCACAGCTTGTAATCTCATTAATGGAGGTTTTGTAACATCCATCCATAATGTACCTGGCTCAGTCAATCGTTCTAATTCTGCCATGACATCTTTTGCAGGATCTAGTTCTAAATGCTCTACAAATAATTCAGCTTTTCTAAGTACTACTTGCACAGCACTTGGTAAACCTTCGCTTAATGCACAAGTGCGTAAAATATCATGACGGTTTACGATATATTGTAATGCATCAACAAATGCAACACGTCTTTCTGTATTTGAAAATGATAATAAATGTGATAAAACATATGGATCTCCAACTTCTTTATTACTCATTAAATGATGGAAATAGATTCCTCCTTGTAATGGTGATAAAGGATAAATATCTTCAATATTTGAAACTCCTCCTTCTATATTAGCTGCAATTTTATCTAGATCTTCTTGTTCAAAATCTACTAAAGGAACCATTTCTGGAATTATACGAGTTGTATCTGTGGTAATTCCATTTGGTGGAACTTGGTAAATAGATGATGATGTCAATAAGTTTTCGCTAATTCCTGCTACTGTAGGGTTTGAAAAGACTTGTTTTACTCCTACATTAAAGCCTACATGCTGAAGATTGGAAATTAATTTTATAACTAATAAACTGTTTCCTCCTAATTCAAAGAAATTATCATAAATACCTACTTGCATACCAAATAATTTCTCCCAAACTATTGCTATTTTTTCTTCATTCTCAGTTCTAGGAGCTACATATACTTTTGTTGTAAGTGCTGATTTATCTGGTTCTGGCAACGCTTTTTTATCCAATTTACCATTAGCTGTTAATGGCATTTCTTCTAACTCAACCCAAATCATTGGAATCATGTAATCAGGCAAACGTTGCTTTAATTCTTTCTGAATAAATTCTTTATCAAAGGTATTTTCAACTACTACATATCCTACTAAACGATATATATTATTTGTGTCTTTTTTAGCTAATACACAACTATTTTGAATTCCAGAGACAACCGATAATGCGTTTTCAATTTCTCCCAATTCTATACGATAACCACGAATCTTTACTTGATCATCTGAACGTCCGACAAATTCTAATGTTCCATCTGGCAACCATCTTCCTAAATCACCTGTTTTGTATAAACGTTCTTCTTTTTCAGTAAATGGATTTGCGATGAATTTTTCTTCAGTAAGTTCTTCTCTGTTTAAATAACCTCTACCAACTCCGATACCACTTGTCCATAATTCTCCGACTACGCCTATTGGACATAAATTATTGAATTGATCTACTACATACACATCCATATTTGCCACTGGTTTTCCTATTGGAACTACTGCTCCATTTGGAGATTCATGCATAATATGTAAAGTAATATCATCTGCGGCTTCTGCTGGTCCGTATGCATTTACAACTGGAATTTCTGGATATAACGAGAACCACTTATCTAATAATGATTTAGTGGTAGCTTCTCCCGTTACTAAGAAATAGGTTAAGTTTGATAAGCCTTTAACAACCTTACCACTTTCTATTAAGCTAGAAACATAAGAAGGAACTAATTGTAAATGACTTACTTTATTTTCGAATAACGAAGTTTGGAAATCATCAATTTGTAAAATTTGATCTTCGCTATATATAGCAATACATCCTCCAGATAGTAAACCACTTAATAACTGCCAAACAGAAATATCAAATGTAAATGGAGCTGTAAAAGCAACTACACTTTCATTGGTCATTTTCAACTCATCAACCATAATTAATAAGTGATTCAACAATCCTGCATGTTCTATCATTGCTCCTTTTGGAACTCCTGTACTTCCTGAAGTATAAATTACATACGCTAATGCACTAGGGTTATAAGAAATAGCTAATTCAGTAACTGGATAATCTATTAAAGAGTTATCATCTATTGTAATTACGTTTACTATTTCAAAGCTTGTTGCTACCGATTTACTTGAGGTATCTGTTACTAATATCTTACATTTTGTATCTTCTAAAATGTGTGAAATTCTGTCTGCTGGAAAATCTGGTTTCATAGGTACATAGGCTGCTCCAGATTTTAATATTCCTAATACCCCAACTAACATGTCTAAGCCTCTTTCCAAGCAAATACCTACCAAATCATCTTGTTGAATGCCTTGTTTTACTAAACAATGTGCTAATTGATTAGAACACTGATCTAGTTCTTTATAGCTTATTGTTGTTTCTTCAAATATTGCTGCAGTTGCATTTGGATTTTTTTCAACCTGAACCGTAAATAAATCAATAACTGTTTTGTCTAATGGATAGTCAGCTTCAGCAGCATTAAAATCTTTTAATACTAGTGTTTTTTCTTCTGCTGGTACAATCTCTAAGTTAGCTACATTTACTCCGTTTTCTATTCCTGCTAATAATCCTGTAATAGCTTCTACCATATAAGACAATATACTATCTGCACTTATACTTCCATCTACTTGAACTTTTAGTCCAAACCCAATTCCATAATCATCAACATCCATAGAAAAAGGATAGTTTGTTTGCTCCTCACCGCTAATAACTTCCATTTCTAGATCTATTAGCTCTTCATCATTTTCTGTTTTTAGTTCTGTTTCAATATGAGAATGTCTGAAATTCAGTAAGGCACTAAATAATGGTACTTCATTCGAAATTCCTGACCAACCATGAACTCTAGATAGTGGTGTTTGTTCATAAGGTAATAAAGCACCTAATCTCTCTTTAACTTGTTGCACATATGCTAACGTGCTCCCTTTGAACTCTACTAAAAATGGTAAGGTATTTATAAACAACCCTAATGAATCTGCTGCTCCTAAAGTTCCTTGTAAACGTCCTGAGAATAAAGAACCAAAAATGGCATATTCTTTATTACTACATTTACCGACAACTAATCCGTAAGCTGCATGGAATAAAACAGCTGGACTTATTCCTAAATCAACGCTAACCTTTCGAATCTTTTTAGTTACATCATCTGGTAATGCAATATTTGCAGCTTTAACTGCTGTTCCATTTCCTTGAACATTTGATAAACCAAATGGATAGGTAGATTCATCAATATTTCCTAATAGTTCTTTAAAGTATTGTTCACTACTATTTTCATTTTGCAAGTGTAATACATGACCTATAAAATCTCGATATAAAACCGGTGTTTGTAAGGTTTCAACTTGTCCGGATATATAGGTAACAATTTCTGAAAGAATTATTTCTAATCCAACATGATCAAATACCATGTGATGCTGATTTACAAACAAATAATATTGATCGTTTGCTATATCATCTGCTGATTTTAACTCTAATATTGGTGCTTTAGAAACATCTACCCAGTTACTTCCTGGTGCTATTAATCTCTTTAATTCACTCTGTATATCTGCTGTTGGATTTATTGCTAGTTTTTCTACTGATAATGCTGCCTTTCTAACTACTACTTGTACCGCTTGGGGTAAACCTTTACTAAGTATACAAGTGCGTAAAACATCATGACGATTAACAACAAATTGTAGTGCTTCTATAAACAATGAACGTTTTTCTAAACTAGGAAATGATAATAAGTTGGGTAATACGTAAGGATCTCCTTCTTCTTTATCACTCATTAAATGATGAAAATACATACCTTCTTGTAATGGCGATAATGGGTATATATCTTGGATATTAGCGACTCCTCCATTAACTTGAGTAACAATAGTATCTATATTTTCTTGAGTAAAATCTGCTAATAACGGCAGCATTTCAGGGGTTATATAGTCCGTTTCTAATGTAATTCCATTAGCAGGAACTTTATAAACAAAGTTTTCTGTAGCTAATTTTTCACCAATTTCTGCAACCGTAGCTCCTGTGAAGATTTCTTTAATTTCAATATAGAAACTTATTTTTTGTAAACGTGAAATTAACTGTACTATTAATAAACTGTGTCCACCTAACTCGAAGAAGTCATCGTATATTCCAACCTTCTCTACTCCTAATATTTCTTGCCAAATAGCTACAATTTGTGCTTCTGTTTCATTTCTTGGTGCTACGTAATTTTGAGTTGATAATGCACTTGTTTCTGGTTCTGGTAATGCCTTTCTATTTAATTTACCATTACTTGTTAATGGCATTTCTTCTAACTTTACCCAGATTGATGGTACCATATAATCTGGTAAGCTTTCCTTTAATGCCGCTTGAGTTGCTTCTTTATTAAAATCATTCTCAGTCACTACATAACCTACTAAATGCTTATTCCCTTTTGTATCTTCTTTTGCTAATACACAAGATTGACTTATTGAACTTAGATTAGATAACGCATTCTCTATTTCTCCTAATTCAATACGATATCCACGTATTTTTACTTGCGCATCTTTTCTTCCTATAAATTCTATGTTTCCATTTGGTAACCAACGGGCTAAATCTCCTGTTTTGTATAATCGATCACCTACTACAAATGGATTGTTAATAAATTTTTCATTGGTAAGTTCTTCTCTGTTTAGATATCCTCTAGCTACACCTGAACCTCCTATACAAAGTTCTCCTACAACTCCCATTGGTGACAAATTCATTGCTGAATCAACAATATACACTTGTGTGTTATCGATAGGTTTACCTATTGAAGGCTTTTCATTAATAAGATTTTCTGGTATTAACTTACAACTCGTAGCTACTACTGTTCCTTCTGTTGGCCCATAGTTATTGTAAATGTTAAGTGCAGTCTGTTTAGGTAAAGACAATGCATCTCCTCCAGTTAAAATGGTAGTATTTGGAAGTGAAACTTCGGCATCAATAAAATGCTCACATAATAATGTAGGTATATAAGCATGTGTTATTTCATTATCGTTTAAGAATTGTGAAAGCCACTGTAAATCGTAACGATTTTCTCCTGCTATTGGATATATACTTGCTCCTATTAATAAGTATGGAAATAGTTCCCAAACACTTGCATCAAAACCAACTCCGGCAAATAAAGTTCCTCTACTTGTTGAGGTTACTGAAAACGCAGCTTGGTGCCAATAACATAAATGTAGCAAGTTTTGATGTTCAACTAATACTCCTTTAGGTTTTCCTGTACTTCCTGAAGTATAAATTACATACGCTAAATTATTTGGTTGTATAACATTACTTAATCTAGTTTTTGGATACTTAGCTATTGTTGCCCAATTGCTATCTAAACATACAATTGTTTGTCCTTCTTTTTTTGTTATTACCTCACTACTATTTGTACTGCTTAATACTAAATTGATCCCTGCATCTGTTAGCATATAATTGATACGATCTTCTGGGTAAGTTGGATCAATTGGGATGTATGCTCCACCAGATTTTAACACTCCTAAAATTGCTACAATAAGTTCCAAACTACGATCCATACAAATACCTACAAACGCATCTGGTTGTATTCCTTTTTCTCGTAAATAGTGTGCAACCTGATTAGCACGTTGGTCTAGCTCTTTATAGGTAATTGTTTTTCCTTCAAAGCACACTGCAATTGCTGTAGGTGATTGCTGTACTTGTTCTTCAAATACATCAACAACCGTTTTATCTAATATATAATCTTGCTGAGTAGCATTAAAAGTAGTTAACAATTGCTTTGTTTCTTTTTCAGAGGCAATAACAATATCTGTAAGCTCTTTTTGCTCCGATTGTAAACCTTCAAGTAATTGTTCTAAAGCTTCTTGCATGTACGAAATGATTCGATCTGCTGGAACACTTTCATGAATTTGAGCTATTAAACCAAAAACATCTCCATAATCATCAACACTTAATGTGAATGGATAGTTCGTTCGTTCTTCACTACTTAATAATGTAACTCCTAAATCAATCGGTTCGGTTATACCTTCTTCAGACTCTGAAAGATTAGCGTGACGGAAATTTAATAAAGCACTAAACATAGGGGCTTCATTAGGAATTTCTGTCCAAGATTGAATGCTTGATAGTGGTGTTTGTTCGTAGGCTAATAATCCATTTAAATGTTCTTTAACTGAATGTACATATTCAGAAATGCTTCCTTTTAATTGTACTAAAAACGGTAAGGTATTAATAAACATTCCTAACGAATCTTCTACACCTAAAGAACCTTGTAAACGTCCTGAAAATAATGATCCGAAAATAGCATACTCTTTATTACTACATTTTCCTACAACCAGACCATATGCTGCATGAAATAATACTGCCGGACTCATTCTTAATTTTGTACTAACTTCTCTAAGTTCTTTACTCAGCTCTTCTGACAATATGATATCTGATTCTTCAATCGCTAACCCAGATCCTCTAACATCTAATAAATCATATGGATAAGTAGGCTCTTCAATATCAGTATATAAATTCTTGAAATACAACTCACTATCATTCGTAGCCTGCAGATGTAGTACATGTCCAATAAAATCTCGATATAAAACAGGTTCTGGAAGTTTTGCTTGCTTTCCTAATAAGCACATTTCAACTTCTGAAACAACCTTTTCTACTCCAATATGATCGAACATTAAATGATGTTCTAATAATACCAAGTAATAATTGTCATTTTTAAGATCGTCTACAAATTTCAATTTCATTAATGGAGGCTGAGATACATCCATCCATAATGTTCCTGGCGCGTGTAATCGCTTTAGTTCTGACAAGACATCATCAACCTCATCTATTACTAATTCTTCTAATGATAACTGCGCTTCTCTATGTACTACTTGAACTGCTTTTGGTAATCCTTCACTTAAAACGCTAGTACGTAATACATCGTGACGATTTACTATAAACTGTAATGTATCTATAAATAAAGTTCTTTTCTCCTTATCTGAAAAAGACAGTATATGTGGTAATACATAAGGATCTCCTTCTTCTTTAGTACTCATTAAGTGATGGAAGTAAATCCCTTCTTGTAATGGTGATAAAGGATACATATCTTCAATATTAGAAACGCCTCCTTCTATATTAGCTATAACTTTATCTAGATCTTCTTGTTCGAAATCTACTAAAGGAACCATTTCAGGTACAATATGAGTTGTATCAACAGTAATTCCATTTGGTGGAACTTGATATATTGATGCTGCTGATAATAAATTATCACTAATTCCTGCTACAGTAGGGTTTGAAAAAACATCTCTTACACCAATATTAAATCCTATATTTTGTAGCTTAGAAATTAATTTTATTACCAATAAGCTATTACCTCCTAATTCAAAGAAACTATCATGAACACCTACTTCGGCTACATTAAATAGCTTTTCCCAAATTGCGGCTACTTTTTCTTCTTTTTCATTTCTTGGAGCAACATATGCTTTAGTAGATAACATAGCTCCATCTAATTCTGGTAAGGCTTTCTTATCTAACTTTCCATTAGCTGTTAATGGCATTTCTTCTAGGGCTATCCAAATTATTGGAACCATATAATCTGGTAAACTGGCCTTTAATTCTTCCTGAATTAATTCTTTATCTAATTCACCTTCAACAACTACATACCCTACTAAATGATTGATCCCGTTCGTATCTTTTTTGGCTAATACACAACTTTGCTGAACTCCTGAGACTACCGATAATGCATTTTCTATTTCTCCTAATTCGATACGATACCCTCGAATTTTTACCTGATCATCTGAACGCCCTACAAATTCCAATGTTCCATCTGGTAGCCAGCGACCTAAATCTCCTGTTTTATATAGTCGTCCTCCTTCAGGTTTAAACGGATTTGTAATAAATTTTTCTTTAGTAAGTTCTTCTCTATTTAAATATCCTCGTCCAACTCCTACACCACTTGTCCATAATTCTCCTACAACTCCTATTGGACATAGATTATCAGATTGATCTACCACATAAAGCTCCATATTAGCTACTGGCTTTCCAATTGGCACTACAATTCCATTTGGTGATTCTTCCATGATATGTAAAGTAATATCATCTGCAGCTTCTGCCGGACCATATGCATTTACTACTGGAATTGATGGATATAATGAGAACCATTTATCTAATAATGATTTAGTAGCTGCTTCACCCGTAACTAAGAAATAGGCTAAGTTTGATAATCCTTCTGCAGTATTTTCAGTATCTAGTAGGGTTGACACATAAGAAGGTACTAGTTGTAAGTGACTTACTTTATTTTCAAATAAAGACGCTTGAAATTCATCAATATTTAAAATCATGTCTTCATTGTAAATGGCAACACACCCGCCACACAATAATCCACTTAACATTTGCCATACAGAAATATCAAAAGTAAATGGAGCAGTAAATGCAATCACACTTTCGTTGGTCATTTTCAGCTCATCAATCATAATTAATGAGTGATTTAGTAATCCTGCGTGCTCAATCATTGCTCCTTTCGGTACTCCTGTACTTCCTGAGGTATAAATTACATACGCTAGTGCATTTGGATTGTAAGAAATGTCTAATGAAGTAACTGGATATTCCGATTCAAATAAAGAAATATCATCTACAACAATTAAGTTAACTGTAGTAAAAGTAGCTAAAGCAGACTTACTAGCTATATCTGTAATTAATAAATGACACGCTGTATCTTCTAGAATACTTGAAATTCTATCTTTTGGAAAATCTGGTTTCATAGGAACATAGGCGCCTCCAGACTTTAAAATTCCTAAAATAGCAATAATCATCTCAAAACCTCTTTCTAAACAAACCCCTATTAAGTCATCTTCTTGTACCCCTAGAGCTACCAAGTAATGAGCTAATTGATTTGAGCGTTCGTCTAATTCTTTGTAGGTTACTATTGCTTCTTCAAAAACTAATGCGATAGCATCTGGATTTTTCTCTGCTTGTTCTTCAAATAGATTAACTACTGTTTTATCTAATCTGTATGCAACCTTATTGGCATTGAAATCTTCCAATATTTGTGTTTCTTCTTCTTCAGATAAAATGGTTATTTGTGCTACATTTGATTCGTTTTCTACACCTTCTACTAAACCTGTAATAGCTGCTATTGTATGCGCGAGTAAGTGATCCGCATTTAAACGTTCGTCAACTTGTGCTTTTAATCCAAACCCCATTCCATAATCATCAACATCTAAAGAGAATGGATAGTTGGTACGCTCATGAGCTTCTATAAGATTAAATCCTAGATCAACTGTATCTTCATTAATTTCTTCTTCTGTAGCCTCAGGAGAATGACGGAAATTTAATAACGCACTAAATAGCGGCATATCATTAGCGACTCCACTCCAACCTTGAACAGAAGCTAATGGCGTTTGTTCATAAGATAATAATGATCCTAGTGCATTTTTAACCGCTAAAATGTATTCTTTTACACTTCCTTCTAACCTAATAAAAAACGGTAATGTATTGATAAAAAGTCCTAATGAATCTGCTGCTCCAGTACTTCCTTGTAAACGTCCTGATAGTAATGAACCAAAAAGTGCATATTCTTTATTACTACATCTTCCCACTACAATTGCATATGCTGCGTGAAATAGTACACCTGGACTTATTCCTAATGTAGTACTAACACTTCGTATTTTTGCGCTTAATTCTTCTGATATATTTATGATTGATTCTTTTACATTATTCCCAGAACCCTGAACATCTGATACATCGAATGGATAAGTAGGTTCGCTAATTTCTCCTAATAATTCTTTAAAATATGATGCGCTATCGTTTGTTGCTTGTAAATGTAAAGTATGAGCAATGAATTCTCTATATAGTACAGGTTCTGGTAAATTTGCTGTTTCACCTGACGTGTAGCTTGCTATTTCTTCAATTATTTTTTCTAATCCAACATGGTCAAAAAGTACGTGATGATGTGTAATCCATAAGAAATAATACTCTTGCTCCTCATCGTCCGCAGATTTTAAATGCATTAATGGCGCTTTAGAAACATCCATCCATTGACCTCCTGGCGCTGATAATACCTTTAATTCAGACAAAACATCTTTCGATTCGTCAAAAACTAAGTGTTCTACAGATAGTTTAACTTCTCTAAGTACTACTTGAACCGCACTTGGTAAACCATCACTTAGTACACATGTACGTAATACATCGTGTCTATTCATCACGAACTCTAAGGCTTCTACAAAAGAAGTTCGTTTTTCTTTATCAACAAATACTAATAAATTTGATAAGACATAAGGATCTCCTTCGGATTTATCACTCATTAAATAATGAAAATACATTCCTTCTTGTAATGGTGATAATGGGTAGATATCTTGAATGTTAGCTACTCCACCTGAGATTTCTCCTACTATTTTATCTATTTCTTCTTGAGTAAGCTCTACTAAAGGAAGCATTTTTGGAAGTATACGTTCTGTAGCTGTTGTAATTCCATTAGCTGGAACTTCATATAATGGGGCTTCTGACGATACTTTTTCACTTAAAGAAGCAATAGTTGAGTTTGAGAAAATATCTTTTACTTGAATATAAAAATCTATTTTTTGTAATTGTGCAATAAGCTGAATTACTAGTAAACTATGTCCACCTAGCTCAAAGAAATTATCATGAATTCCTATTTTTTCTACACCTAATAATTCTTGCCAAACGATTGCTAATTGTTTCTCTGTATTGTTTCTTGGTGCTATATATTCTGCAGTAGACAAGTAAGCTATATTAGGTTCTGGTAATGATTTTTTGTCTAATTTACCATTACTAGTTAAAGGAAGTTCCTCTAATTCAATCCATATACCTGGAATCATGTATTCTGGTATACTTTCTTTCAATTCAGATTGAATTACTTTTTTATCAAATTCACCATCTGTAACTACATAACCTACTAAACGTTTATTACCATTTGTGTCTTCTTTAACTAATACACAGCTTTGATGTATTGCGGTTAATTTAGATAAAGCGTTTTCTATTTCTCCTAATTCAATACGGTATCCACGTATTTTTACTTGAGTATCTTTCCTTCCGACAAACTCTATTTTTCCTTCTGGTAACCAACGGACTAAATCTCCAGTTTTATATAGTCTTTCTTCTTTAACAAAAGGGTTTTCTATAAACTTCTGGTTGGTTAATTCTTCTCTATTTAAATATCCTTTAGCGACACCACTTCCTGAAATACATAATTCTCCAATGGCTCCAATTGGTAATACATTCTGATACTGATCTAAAACATAGAATTTTGTATTACTTAATGGTTTTCCTATTGGAATGGTAATTACATTTGTTTTTATTTCTGAAATAACTTCACAAGAAGCATAAGTAGTAGTTTCTGTAGGTCCATAAACATGGAGTATTTTTTCTGCACCTAAACCAACTAACATTTTTCTAACAGGTGCTACTGAAACTTTTTCTCCTCCAAAAAGTAATAAGCGTAAACTTGACAACAAAGACAAATTATACTCTGCCAAACTGTTGAATAAAGCTGTAGTAATAAAAATAACACTTAATTCTTCTTTATGGATTACTTGAGATAAAGCTTGTGCATCGGAAGCTACCTCGCTATCAATGAAGTATAATGTGGCTCCATTTAATAATGTTCCAAAAATTTCATAGGTTGATCCGTCAAAAGCATAATTAGACCATTGTAATACTCGATCTGAATTTCTAATTGCAATAGCACTTGAAGGATTATTAACCAATGTAATAATATTAGTATCAGTAATACAAATTCCTTTAGGAACTCCAGTTGTTCCTGACGTGTACATTACATAAGCTATAGATTGTTCAGATCTATCTACAACTTTTTCTGAAGTCTCATACACCTGAGCATCTTTAAGAAGTAACGTGGTAATATCATTTGAAACAGGAACTTTTGGCAACAAGTAATCTTCTGTATATAATACATAACAGATTTCAGCATCTTGCAAAATATGAGATAATCGATTACTCGGTAAAGAAGCATCTATGGGAACATAATAGCATCCTGCTTTTAATACTCCTAACATACTAATTACCATATCAAAGCTTCTATCGAAAAGAATACCTACACTTGAATTAGTCTTTACTCCTTTTGATACTAAATAATGTGCTAATTGATTAGAACATGCATCTAACTCTTTATAAGTTAATGTATCTCCTTTATAAGATAATGCATACGCTTCTGGTGTTTTTACAACCTGTTCTTTAAACAAGTCAACGATTGTAAGACCTTTAGTATACTCAAATGATGTATCATTGAAAACTTCTAATAGTTGTGTTTCCTCTTCAGGATTTAATATAGGTAATGCAGCAATAGGCTGGGTAATATTATCTACAATAGCAAGTAATAGGTTTTTGTAGTGTGCTAATAATTGTTCAATAGCAGCTTTATCAAACAATGCAGTACGGTATTCCATGTCCATTACAATACCAAGATCATTTTCTGATATGTCTAGTGTAAGATCAAATTTTGATGTTTTTCCTTCAAAACTATATCCTGAAATTTCAACTCCGCCTAAATCTACAGCTGTTCCTTCTTCAGCGATTAAAGATGATGATGATGTATTTTGTAATGCAAACATTACTTGAAACAGAGGAGTAGTACTCATATCTCTATCTACAAGTACTTTATCTACTACTTTTTCAAAAGGCACTAACTGATTGTCGTACCCTTCTAAGGTAGTTGATTTAATTCTATTTAGTAACTCTCTAAAACTTGGATTTCCACTTACATCACTTCTTAGTACTAAGGTATTTACAAAGAATCCTATCATTCCCTCTAGGTCAGCTTGGGTACGATTGGCTACTGGAGTTCCTACACAAATATCTTCTTGACCACTGTATCGAGATAATAGTACTTTAAATACTGATAATAACAGCATAAATAAGGTTACTCCTTCCTTTTTACATACAGCTTGTAAGTCATCTCTTAATTTTTGATCTAAATTCAAAATAACATTAGCTCCTTCTTTACTAGTAACAGTTGTACGCTTATAATTTATTGGTAATGTTAGTGTACTTATATCTTTTAGCTTTTTTTCCCAATATGCTAATTGATTGTCTAGTATTTCTCCTTCTATATGCTTACGTTGCCAAATGGCATAATCTGAATATTGTAATGTTAATTCTGGTAATTCTATTTCTTTTCCTGCCTGTAAGGCGCTATACAATGCTATAAATTCATTTACCAAAATTCCTTTTGACCAACCATCACTTGCAATATGATGAAAAACACATGCTAATACATATTTTTCATTCCCTAGATCGTATAAACATGAACGTAATTTATAATCTGTAGCTACATTAAAGGGTGCATTTATATAGTTTACTAAACTTTCCGTTAATGATTCTTCAGAAACGCCTTCTACTAGATCTAAAGACCAACTATCTGCTTCCATAATTTCTTGGTACCCTAAACCTTCATCTGACAAGATGTTGGTTCGTAGCACTTCATGGCGCGAAACAATGGTTTGTAATACCTCTTCCAATACTGTAATATTTAACGCTCCTTCTAAGCGAATAACAGTAGGCATATGGTATTCATTACTTCCGTTTAGTTGATCTAAAAACCACAATCGTTCTTGATTAAATGATAGTGGAATACGGTCTAAACTTTCTTTATTATAGGCAGTAATTTTTTGTAATTGTTGTCCATCTGCAGCTCCTTCATCTTCATAAGCTTTTAAATGGTCAATAATTAGTTGTTTATTGGATTTTAGTTCTTTTATTATTTCCGGTTTTATCTCGGTCTTAGCTTGAATTTTTAAAGAATCATTCTTTAAAACCAACTTAATACCCTCCTTATCAAGTCTGTGAAAAAAACTTATAATGTCCATGTTTGGTTGATTGATGTGGTTGATTGAATTTATATTTCAATATTTATATTGTAATCTTCTTGATCTTCTTTTAATGTGCGCTCTTTATAGTCTAGGTAAGAAGCTATTTCTTCTATGGTAGTAAATCTAAAAATGTTGCGAATAGACAATTCTATTTCTAATTCCTTTCTAATAGTTGATACTAAACGAGTAGCTAATAAACTGTGTCCTCCTAACTCAAAGAAATTATCATAAACTCCAATTTTATCTATTCCTAATAGTTGCTGCCAAATACGTACTAGTTGTTCTTCTGTTTCTGTACGTGGTGCAACATATTCTCTGGTTGACAACATTCCTCCATCAGGTTCTGGTAAGACTTTTCTATCTAACTTTCCACTTGAAGTTAATGGCATTTCATCTAACTGAACCCATAATGCAGGAACCATATACTCTGGTAAACTCGCATGCAACTGTAATTGAATTGATTCCTTATCAAATTCATCTTCTACAACTACATAACCGATTAATTGTTTACTTCCATTAGTATCTTCTTTAGCTAACACACAAGATTGATGTATACCTGGTAAAGAAGCCAATGCATTTTCTATTTCGCCTAATTCAATACGATATCCTCGGATTTTTACTTGGTTATCCCTTCTTCCTAAAAACTCAATAGTTCCATCTGGTAACCAACGTGCTAAATCTCCAGTTTTATAAATGATATCATTTGCTTTGAATGGGTTTACAACAAATTTTTCTGCAGTTAATGCTTCTTTATTCAAATATCCTCTAGCGACTCCTTTACCTCCTATACATAGTTCTCCTACTACACCTTCAGGAACTAAATTCATAGAGGTATCTGTAATATAGATTTGCGTATTTCCAATTGGAGTTCCAATGGTAATTGGTTGTGTAGTATCACTATTTTCAAAAGCTTTCATAGTTGCAGTAACCGTAGCTTCTGTTGGTCCGTATTTATTATAGAATAGATAATCTTTACTCCAACGTAACATTAATTCTTCGCTACAAGGCTCTCCTCCTGACACTACTCTTTTCAGAGATGGTAGTTTTTCGTTAATTGGTAATATGCTCAGTAAACTCGGAGTAGCGTGTAAATGTGTAACTCTTTCCTTATCTATTAACTCTAATACCTTATCAGTATCAATAATAGTTTCTCTGCTAAGTAATACTAATTTTGCTCCGGCTGATAAGGTGATAAAAATTTGTTCTACTGAAGCATCAAATACAAAATTTGCTAATTGTAAAATACTATCATCTTTATCGATTCCAAATGCTTTGATTTGAGCAGTTACTAAATTCACCACATTTCTATGCTCTATAAGTACTCCTTTTGGCTTTCCTGTACTTCCTGAAGTATAAATAGCATATGCTAAATGATTTGGTGTTACTGTTTGACTTAATGTACCTGTAGAAAAATCAGTAATAGTACTCCAATCACTATCTAACGATACAATATGTAGTCCTTTTGTATGTTCTAAAGCATAACTATTAACTGATGTACTTATTACTAAATTAATCCTTGCATCTTCTAAAATATAATCAATACGAGCCTGTGGGAATGTTGGATCTATTGGCACATAAGCACCTCCTGATTTTAGGATCCCTAAAATACCTACTATCATATCAAAGCCACGCTCTAAACAAATTCCTACTAACATATCCGGAACAACTCCTTGAACATGTAAATAATGTGCTAATTGATTTGATTTTTCGTCTAACTCTTTGTACGTAATCAACTCTCCTTCATAAACTAACGCTGTTTGTAAAGGATTTTTCTGAACTTGTTCTGAAAATAACTCTATTAATGTTTTGTTTTCTGGTATTTCTTGGAATGTAGTATTGAAATTTGTTACTAACTGTGTAGTTTCTTTCTCAGATATGATGTTTAGACTGTCAATCGATACTTCTTTATCGGTTGCTACATTTTCTAGTAATGTTTCCAAGGTTATTGTCATATATTCAATAATTCTACTTGGCTCAATACTATGATGCATCTTAGCTGTTAATCCAAAATCAGTTCCGTAATCATCCACACTCATAGTAAATGGATAATTTGTTCGTTCATGACCATCGAACATTTCTATTCCTAAGTCAATAGTATCATTTGCTTCTTCTACTTCAGAGGAAATTGAAGAATGGCGGAAGTTGAATAAAGCACTAAATAATGGTACTTCGTTGGAAATTCCACTCCATGTTTGAATATCAGATAATGAAACTTGTTCGTATGGTAATAGTCCTCGTAAGATATTTTGGACATCGTTCAGATATTCTTTTACATTTCCTTTTAATTCTAAAATAATAGGTAATGTATTGATAAATAATCCTAAAGAATTTGATGCTCCAATAGCACCTTGCAAACGTCCAGAAAATAATGATCCGAATAATGCATATTCTGAATTACTACACTTTCCTATAACTAATCCATAGGCTGCATGGAAGAAAACAGCTGGACTAATTCCTAATTCCAAACACGTTTTTCTAATTCCGTTATTTAAGCCTTCTGGTAAAATAATCTGTAGTTCTTTAATATCACCAACATTTCCTCTTACATCTGCTAAATCAAAAGGATACGTTGGTTCGTCAATAGTTCCTAATAATTTTTTAAAGTGCGATTCACTATCATTAACTGATAATTGGTGCAAGGTATGACCAATAAAATTTCTATATAAAACTGGTGTTGGAAGACTATCCTGTTTACCTGATAAGTATAAAATGATCTCAGAAACAACTTTCTCTAAGCCTACATGGTCTAATGTTAAGTGATGTTGACCTATTAGTAAATAACAAGTACTACTATTTGGTTCATCTGCCGATAGTAATTTAAATAATGGCGCTTTTGAAACGTCCATCCATTGATTACTTGGTTCTTTTAATATTTTTAATTCTGTTAATACATCTTTAGATGAGTCTATCTCTAGATGTGTTACGGTTAATGGAGCCTCTCTAAGTACTACTTGGACAGCTTCGGTTAATCCTTCATTAATAATACAGGTACGCAATACATCGTGACGATTGATCACAAATTGTAACGCTTCTATAAATATCTCTCGATTTTCTGTATTTGGGAATGATAAAAGATTCGGAATAATATATGGATCTCCTTCTTCCTTAGTACTCATTAAATGATGGAAATAAATTCCTTCTTGTAATGGTGCCAAAGGATAAATATCTTGAATATTAGAAACACCTCCTGGAACATTAGAAACGATAGTATCTATATCTTCTTGACTAATATTTAACAGAGATACCATTTCTGGAGTAATGCGATCTGTATCTACTGTAATTCCATTTTCTGGAACTGTATAAGCCAATGACAACGAAGATGCTTTTTGACTCATTGCAGCAATTGTTGGATTTGAGAAAATATCTTTTACTTCGATAGTATAATCTATCTTTTGTAGGCGTGAAATTAGTTGTACAACTAATAAACTGTGTCCGCCTAATTCAAAGAAATTATCGTAAACTCCTACTTTGTCTAGTCCTAAAACTTCTTGCCAAATCCTTGCAATATCTGCTTCTACTTCATTTCTTGGAGCTACATATTCCTTAGTTGATAGTAATGAACCATCTGGCCCTGGTAAAGCCTTTCTGTCTAACTTCCCACTTGAGGTTAATGGCATCGCTTCTAACTCAACCCAAACTGTAGGAACCATGTATTCTGGTAAACTATTCTTTAATTCTAATTGAACAGCCTCTTTATCAAAATCACCTTCACTCACTACATAACCTACCAAACGTTTG
>NZ_MSMP01000026.1 GCF_001936575.1 Tenacibaculum agarivorans | reverse complement strand
ATTCACAGCTTGTACAATTATCAATAATCACTTATCAATGATCAATTGTTTTGAACTGGTAACTGATGACTGATAACTGTTAACTGAAATATTGTGACTTGGTTCCATTTGAAGAGCATTCATAACTCATATTGTAAAAACATATCAATGCCAAGGGTTGTGATTTGATACAACTTGAAGAGCATTCACAACATTTAGTTGTTCTAGAAGTGTCGCCATCCTGTTGTGACTTGGTCCAATTTGAGGAGCATTCACAACGTAGTGCCTTATATTGACTAATCTACGATTGTTGTGACTTGGTTCCATTTGAACAGCATTCACAACTTGTACAATTATCAATAATCACTTATCAATGATCAATTGTATTAAATTGGTAACTGATCACTGATCACTGTTAACTGAAAAGAGTATTCACAGCAATATTCAATTATGAATTTTCAATTACGAATTACGAATTATAAAAACTCACGTCACTGCGAAAAACGAAATGAAAATGGAGTTTTATGGCAGTCAGCTTATCGATAAACAGATTACTTCATAACTTCATAAACTACGCTATTCGTAATGACACTCTCTTTTACGAAGTAGTAATGAGATAAAATTGACGTCACAAGAAGTTTTCATCCAAAATTCATATGAGTTATCTCCTTACATTTTATTTACTAAATTTCTTATTTTTTTTTGTTGATAGATATTGAAACCAAGTGATAACAATAACAATGCTAGAACTGTATATTTAAATAGAGAAGTATTTTTTTTATAAAATGGTTCATGAATGTCATACAACCATTTTTCTAAAATAGCTTTCTTTTCTTCATCAGAGATTTCATCATTTGCTTTATTTATAATTTTAAATAAGGTTTCCCTTGGGCTATGAACAGCGATTCCTAAATCATTTTCATAATTTAAAGCAAACTCAACTTTTATATCTGAGATATCTTTTTTTGTGATTAAATAGTTTAAAACGGCTTCTACACTAATAACAGCGTCTACTTCTTTATGTATTAATGCATCTAAACATTCACTTTCATTAGCTTTTGGTACAATTTCAATATCTGGGAAGTTTTCTAATGCATATTCTTCAATAGAATAATCAGCACCTAGAGCTACTTTTTTTCCTTTTAAGGATTGAATAGTAGTATAATTATCGTTACTCCTACACGCTACCATATGCCTACCTGTAAAAATAGGTTTTGTAAAGCTTAGATATTTGCTACGTTTTTCGGTTTGTTGAATTTCTAAAACAATATCTATAACTCCAAGTTTTACATCATTCAAAAGTAATTGCCAATTGGTATAAACTTTTTTCTTGAACTGATGATCTATTTTTTCTTCTATTAATGAAAAATAATCGAGTAAAATACCATCAATTTTTCCTGAATCATTAACAAACTGATATGGTGGGTAGTTAACATATACTCCGACATAAATGTCTTCATACCCTTTTAGATACTCTTTTTCTTGTTTGCTAAGTGTATTACTATAATGACAAGACCATAGTGTACAACACAATAACAGAAAAATTAATGTATAATTTGATAATATTCCCCTCATATCCCCCAATTAAAAGTTAAACTCTGCTTAAAGTTACTAAAGTTTATATAATAGTCTATTATTCACGATTATAATTTTAACTCCAGAAAACAAAAATAAGGCATACAATTATAAATCAACACCTTAAAAGCTCTTAATTAAAGTTTCGTTTACACTATGTATTAATTTTATTTTTATCTAAGACAATTAATGTGGATACTACAACTTTATTTTATATATTTACACCTAAGATACTTATCAAGTATCTGAATTAATCAACCTCCAACCCCCGAGATCTCAGAAGAGATCTTACATATGACCCTCCTAAATCACTTTTTTAGGAGGGTTCCTTTTTTTTACCCTTATTTAACATTTAAACCAATTACATTTCTTAAATTTACTATGTATGGAATAATAATTTTATTTCATTACGTATAGGGGATAAAAGCCTTTCTGATTCATTCAAGAAAGGCTTTCCTATTTGTATGAGGTAACAAGACAACAACAAAAAGCTCATAAATAATTTCTGAGCTTTTATTAATTACCTATAATAAGTATAGTCTTTTTAAATCTGAGTTATATTATGAGAAATACTTCTTTATTATGCAGTCATTAAACCTATTAAAATTGATTTTAAAAAAACACCTCTCAAAATATATAAATATTATTATGACTTATATACTGCATATTATTTTTTCTTACTTGTCTAAGACATGCAAACACTTTTAACCAGTATACTTCTATACAAAAGTATTCATTAGACAAGAGTAAGTTAAATTAGATCAATTTATTTCCTTTTTTCCATACTTCAATTACACTATCAAATCTTTTTTTAGCATTTTGAGATAAATTATCTCTTAAATTTGGATAAATTGATTTGTCAAATGCTCCAATAGCCATATCATCAACAATAATCTGAATGTCTTGGTCTTTGCTATTTATCAATACATCAATAAATTCCATTTGTTCCTTTAATAAAACTAAATCTTCATTTTTAATTGTGTTATTAATAAAGTCAATAAAATTAGACATAAAGATCATTGGTTCATCCTCAAAAAAAGAATCATAATTTAGATTCGGGAAAAGATTTTTTACTTCTTTAATTAAAGTTTTGTAAGTTATCATAGTTAAAATCTGTGTTTACGAATAATTTTTAATGTTTCTCTTGTAATTGTACCTGTATAAGATGAGTTAGTTCCCATTGCTGTTCTAATTGCTCTATTAGCTTCTAAAATCTGTCGGACAATAAAACGTTTTTCAAACTTTGTTAATTGCGCACCAGTGTTGAGTAACTTTACTAATTGATTTCTGATAAGCCCAACCTTATTCAAATGCCCAGAAGGACTTAGTAATTGTCCCGTTCTAGCTTCTAACATTAGTGCAGATGCAGAACTTCCATTTCCAATAGAAGCTGTTGCCCTATAATATTGTGTTAAGATCGCTCTTAATTGTGAATTAGGAAACCACTTAGCATTTCTAACAAATTGAGTCATGTTCGCCGCAGTTCTTAATTTAG
This sequence comes from Tenacibaculum agarivorans, assembly GCF_001936575.1. Classification (GTDB taxonomy): domain Bacteria; phylum Bacteroidota; class Bacteroidia; order Flavobacteriales; family Flavobacteriaceae; genus Polaribacter; species Polaribacter agarivorans. The sequence goes on along the minus strand of NZ_MSMP01000026.1, from coordinate 71,327 downwards.
AAAGAGACCTTAAAAAGCTAACTAATCTAGTAGGGTTAGCAGTATGAATTATTTTTATATTGTTTAAATCAATTTCAATATATCCATCATCATCTATTACGAATTCTATTATTGCGCCATCTTCACCTATATTAAAGGTTCTATCTATAAACGGATTTAACCCATTTTTAATTCTGTTCCAAACTGTCGAATTATCTCTTGGTTCAGCTACTTTTAATCTTAATATAGCTGATTCTTGATTTTTACAATCATTACAATTTGCAGTTTGCCCATTATTACTAGAAAAAGTACCATCATTATTATTTGTCCAAGTAGTCGAATCTTCTTCTGATCTGTTCCAGAGTTCATTTATGAAGGCTACAGAATTTCCTCCACTTGGATCTGCCCAAAAAGTAGGGTTATTATCAAATGCATTATATGTTGACATTGAGTGATGTGTAACAGGATCAATACTTGTCCATCTAGCAATTGTAGGATCATATTGACGTAATGGCATTTCATATAAATTTAGCCCTAAGTTTTCCGTAAGCTCTATCCCATTATATCCATATGGGTGATCTCTTAAGACTCTATCATTATATCCTTTATGTTCCATACCAAATGGATAGTAGTTTTTCTCTTCTTGTATTTCTGCTTTTGTTACTTGTCCATCTTTGTTCATATCAGTATAAGAAAGTCTGATATTTCCTAAATGATCTTTATATTGGTATACATAGTTTGCTCCTATAAGTTTAGGTATTTCATTAGAAAATGGTTTTGGAATGCTGTATAAAGGCTCTACATAGCCTTCCGCATGATTAAAAAACTTTAGCTTATCATTTTCATAAATATAGTTTCCAGCATAATCAGTTTGACCTTCTTCTCCAGAAGTTTCATTTACAAAAACTTTACGCTGTTTCATCCCAACTGCATCGTAGATATAACTTATACTACTATCATCATTAAACCTTACTGTGATGGGTAAATTCAAATGATTATATGTGATATCTGTAATACCTTTATTACGATCTTCTGTCATGTTTCCATTCACATCGTATATATAATCATTATTGGTATTGGTGCCATCTTTAAAACCTGCTGCCTTATATATTGATGTAGAAGCATCTCTTACTTTTAATAGTTTATTATTGGAATATTCATAATACAGTTCATCAATGAGTTGAGATGAAGTGCCAGTAGGTCTTCCATTTCTGGAGATTCTTCCAATATTACCATTCTTATCATAAGCAATCCCCCAAACACTATATGAGTCCTCGGTCATTAAGTTATTACCGGTAGATCTCATCCCTTTGGTTATTCTATTTAAAGCATCATAGCTATACGTATAAGCTCTTTTTATATTATCATTGGCTGTTTTCCATATGGTTTGAGAAATATTTCCGTTATACAAGGATGGTTCATTAAAACGACCCTCTACTGTATCATAATTAATTTTAAAGCTAAATAAATCATCTCCAATAGCATCTACATCATTGATTTCTTTAAGCCAACCGCGAACATTATATCCGTAATTTACTTCTTGCAATCCACCACCTACATTTTTTGTGGTTAACTGACCTAATTCATCGTAAACATTCTCTAGTATATGTTCTTCTGGTTGATTATTAATTTGTTGCTTCTGATCTACTAACCTTCCCATATGATCATAGGTGAAGTCATCTACCGTAATGATTGGAGCATTAGATCCTTTGGTATGCATGCTTCGAGTTTTTAAGATCTTTCCAGTAAAATCTAGCTTATTCAATACCCAATCTTCTGTATTTAAATATTCATTTTTCACATGTGTCTCCCAAGCTCTACCCTTATTATCATAATACGTAGCTGTAGTTACCCACTTATCAGTATTTAATACTTTTACCTGAGATACAGTTGGTAATCCTTTCACATTAGGTACTGCTAACATCTCTTCCCAAGGTCCAGTCCCATCAGCAGGATTAAATGTTACAATATCTCCAACTTCATAATCATCGTAATAATTCACCGTTAAAATTTGATCTATATATCTAGGTATAGCATTATTGGTATAATATATTTCAGTTCCACCTAGTGTTCTAGTGGTATTCTCTTTTGCTTCGTAAGAAGAATATACAGTATTGTTATTAGCAGAATCTTGTAGATCTAATCTAGAACTATTATTCTTTATAATACCTGTATATATTACTCTACCAAAAGCATCATATTTGGTAAATAACCATTCTTTATGTGACTTAGAACGTTGAAGTCCATCTTGAGTCATTACAGGTTGATCTAATGTATTGTATACAATATACTCCCAGTCTTTTCCTGGTATTTTCTTTTCAACCAAACGATTTCTATAATCGTATTTGTATTGGTAGCACAGTTCGGTAAGCTCACTGGAAGATACACCATTATCAACGGTTACCTTTGGAGGAATAACATAAGTCAGATTTCCAAAATCGTCATACACATAGTAAGTATCATGTGGAGTTCCATTATTATAGGTACGTTTTAATACTACTCTCCCCTGTTTATCTGTATACTCCTTAGTAGTATGATCATCTAGTTTTGTTTGCCAAAATTTCCAATTTTCATCTTTAACAATTGAGACTTTTAATTCTTTTGGATCATAATACTCATCTTTTACTAACCTAGGATCCTCAGTATTCTCATTATTTGGAAAATCAACTTTAAAATATACTACCTCGTTAGCCGTATTTGTTGTCCAACCAAACTTAATGGTATTATCTCCTTCACTATCCCATTCACCAGTCGCTTTCCAGTTTTTTCCTGGAGCGGCTTGCTTTTTTATTCTATTAAGTGGTGAAGGTTCAAAAATATTTTGAGAATATGCATTGACTGCTGATTCAGATACGTCTGCAAAATCATCGGTGTACTTGTTTTGATAATAACTATTAATATGATCATTAACATCAATAGTAGCATAATTTCCTAAAGTTGCACTCTCTCTTTCAAAAGGAAGAAAGTTCTGTGCTTTTCTACCATAATCATCATAAGGAATATGTGTTACAATATCTTTAGCATTAGGTGAACCTTTAATAGTTATTTGTTGTTTAGGTCTTCCTAAGCCATCTAAATACGTAACACTTTCAATGACATCACTATTTTTAGTTATTTCTCCAACAGAAGACATTTCTTCTTGAAACACACGAGTAAAAACATAATTTTCATTTTCAGTTAAACTGATGGTATTGTATACATCTGGAGTTATTTTCGCAAAAAAATCACTTCCGGGTTTAATCCAACTATTGGGTTTTAAGATCACACCTTCTGACGCAGTTAATGTTTCTTTTCCCGTAACAGTATAATTATTCTCTTTTGTTATAACAGTTTGTGCTTGTATAGCAGAGCTTAGTAAAAGTAAACTAAGTACTACATATTGTTTTATTGTTTTCATAGCCTCTTTAGTTTTTGTAATTATACTTGTTTTCTGAAATCAACTTACCCTGTGCATCTTTAACAAATTCTAATCGATTGAATTCATCGTAATGATATGACATTGTATATCCTCTAGGATCTGTTGTACTTGTTATTCCCACTAACGGTTTATACCTATACGTAGTGACCATAGCATTTGGAAGTGTACTTCTAAGGCCTTCTAAAGTTGCTAAAGAACTTTGACTAAAATTTCGTAGTGCATGTTCAGAAATACCTAATGCAGAAGCTACTTGATTAAATGATGCATTTTCTATTTTAGCTACGGGATACATTTTGTTATAACTCCATACATAAGATGTTGTTACCCCATTTACTTGCTTCATTTGTAATAAATTTCCAACATCATCATAACGTTCAAAAAGTACCCGATCTTCAAAATCGTCATCTTCTTTAGCTAGTTGCACCGCAGTAGCTTGAGTTTTATTTGCTGTATCGCTATCCTTTTCAAACTTCACAAATCTGGCTCCTGTTTTTTTCGAGTCCGTAAAGGTTTCAAACTGAATAGGTGTTGCCAATCGATTATCTACACGTAATGGATGTGTTTTTGTTAGAATATCTTCAGGATAAAACAGTTTTTGTGATACTTCGCCAATACTTGATGAATTCACAATTTCTGTGGGTTCAAAATGTTCTCTACTCTGATAGAAATAGTTTGTAGTATTAGTTAATTCTTCTCCATCTTTATATGTAGTTATACTCTCTTTTGTTCTTGTTAATTTATGCGCTGTAATATCTAACAATCTTACTAGTTTGTAGTATGTTATCTCTGGAAAGAAACCACAAACAGAAACTGGACATGGAGATGAGATTTGAAATAACTGATGAGATATGTGTGGATATGCTTCATCTTGGAAATAAAAATTAGTCCCTCTAAATTCATCATACGATGTTATTGTTTCTTGTATTGTTTTTCCAGTATTATCTTTCACTAATTCTTCTAAAACCAGACCATTTTTATGTGAGGCTGTTTTGGGCATCATGTTTAACAAATAAACTTCTCCATAAGATACTGTTGGCGGAGGAGGATTATTTACTGTCCAAGCTTTCACAGATCCAATATTTCTGGTTACATAAGAGTTACTGAAATTCATATATTTATGAATAGTTTCTCCATTAGTAACACCATTTCTATCTACAACAGATTCTGAAACTTGACTATAACCTATGTGACTTCCTGAAGCGGAGTTATTTAGACGTATTGCACTTTCAGAATGCATATTAAAAGTATTTTCATAATAATGCTCTGGTGTATACTCAAAGAAGCCATTATTCTTAGAGTGAAATATTAATTGGTCCATTAATTTTCCAGATGAAGAAATATTTCCTTCAGGATTTGTAAAATTATAATTGAATTGTCTTACTTGAATAGTAGCATCATCATGATCTTTTTCTATCACTGAAGTTATTCTAGCCCCACCTACTTCAAACTCCTCATAATCTGTATCTGAAGAAGTATCTTGTTCAACCTTACGAATAACTGTAGCGTAAGAAGAATTTGTTACTACCACTGTTGCTGGTCTATTAATAGCCCAAGCTGGTGTAAATTCAAATTTATACGTACCTATGGGTAGATTCTTTTTTATCTCTAGATTATTCCCATTAGAATTAACTTGCTCGAAGTAAAATAAATTGTATACTTTTCCTGTAGTAACATTAGTCAATTTAGTAGCTACTCCAGATGGATTTATTCCTTGATTACAACCTGTAGCACAAGAAATTGTTGCTTTTGCTATAAAGTTATAATCTGCACCACAAATATCTGTACTCGTAATTTGAAATGTCCCGTTATTTTGAATTAAGCTTGAACTTGTATTACATACATTAGAATAACTGGCAAATGAATAGTTAGGATCCACTGCCTTTTTTAAATACTGGTAGTTGAATTTATATTTACTTGAACTTGAAACTCTTGAAGAACGAAATGATCCTTTGCTAGAATATGTTGGTGTATAACGTTCTGGTTTTTCTACAGTTGCTCGATTCCCTTCATATTGATATACCGTTTTTCCTTTAGTAGGATGGGTTATAGATTCTAACAATCCTATTTTCCCAAAATTAAAATCACTTCTTCTACTTCCTCCTTGATAGTCAAAAAACATTTCGAAACCAAAAGTAGATGCAGTAGCCATTGAAGCATGAAACCTTCCTAATCTTGGTATATGCCTATTATTTGTAATTCCATTGTAGAATCCCCAGAAATCTGTTTTTTTAGATGTTTTTTTAGGTAATGCATTAGGAGAAATATATTCAAAACTGTACGTTTTGTCATTAACAGTTACATCATCTAATTTTAATCGAACATATTTTTTCTTCTCATAATCGCTTAAATTAGAATTATCAAGCTTATTCTGATTAAAATATGTATAATTAAATGATACTGATTTTATGAGTTCATTGTTCTGATTTTTAACTGTAATACCTGCTAATTTCTTAGCGCTATTGGTACTAAATGGAATAAATGGATAAGAGTATGGTTGATTTGCTAATCGAATAGCATTGTAACCTTCTATAGAAAACAAATCTGATCGATCTTCACTTAGCTCAAAGTCTACACTTCCAAAATCTCCATAAATTCTTTTTAAATAGGTATTCTCAAAGCTATGTATCCTCGCTGTATAAGTATAAATTCCCGGATTTATACCTCCTCCAACTTCTAATACATATGGGTTAGGATCACCTTTATCAGAAAATAATTTATTACAATGAATAGCTACTTTCTCTGTAGTGTAGGGTAAAGACATATGAATAGCTCTTTCATATTCTAAATGGATTTCTCTACCATTAGGATCTATAATTTTATTTAATCGCCATGAAGTTACGTCTTGTTCAATATCATGAATACTACTAGGTATAGCATCTGTATTGATATCTCGTATCAACTCTTCTTCTCCATAGGTACTAGAATACGACCCGTGTTGTGACTTCATGGATGTAGTAGAATATTCTAACGTATCAAAATGATAGGTAAATCCCTGACCATCTCTAATCGTGAAAAACCGCGTTTCTGTATCAAATTCAATTTGCGCAAAAGTATCATTAAGTGCTATTCCATTTACTATTGTTTCTCCCGCATCTAACTTTTCAAGTGCAAAACGAATACTATTTCCAAAAAGATTCACGGAAAAAATATCTGGTTCTGTATCTAAATTTACTCCTTGTTGATTTCCAAAAACCAGATCATTTACACTACTTTGTGGCATATACAAAGTATATTCTGGTAATTTTCTTTCTAGAAATTGTTTAGTAAAAACATAACCTTTAGGTTGAGAGTTTTGAGTATTCTTAGTATCATCAAAACCATTTATTTCTCTTGTAATTACGGCGCCAACAGAAAGATTCCAGCCCAAACCAACCCAAGTGGATTCTTGAGCTACTTTTATTCCTCCTGTATTATACGTTAAACTAATAGGTAAACTAATTTTACCTAATGTAATATTATGAATGGGTACACTAACATTTGCTGTACCTGTATATTTATTTATTGGTTTAAATCCATAAGTTCCTAAGCTACCCACATCTGGATTAGATGGCAACATTCTAGCTTCATATTCTCTTGAAGAAGCATCGTAATAATCAAAATTTGTGATTTGCGCTGAAACTATATTGAAAAAGCAACCCAATAGTAGCAATACTATTAATTTTTTCATATCCTTAATTATTTAGATTCTTTACTATTTCTTTTTCGTTAGTACTGATTCTAATCTTAATAATCGAGCTTCCAATTCTTCATTTTTATTCTTTTGCTCTTTTATTTTTTTCTCTTGCGCAATAGTATACAAGGTTAATTCCTCAATTTTTTCTAATAGCTTTGCATTCATCTCTCCTAATTGGATTCCATTTTTTAACACCTCTGTTTCTGAAGGAATATTGATTAAATGTCCTTTTTCTTTAATATGATCAGCAACTTCTTCTAAGGTTGGTAATTTATATTCCTCTTTAAATACATAATCTGCCCATCCAATTAAATCTACTTTTACTTCTTTGGTATGAATTCTTCCATTTACAGCTAGTTTAGCATCTGGATTTTGGGTACCTATACCTACATTACCATTTATAAAAGCACCACCATTATTAACTACTAATTTATGTCCCTTATCCATCAAATACCCTCCATATTCACCAATTACAATTCTAGAATCTGATCTTGGCATATGAATATAGGTAGCAAACTTTCCAGGCTCATACTCATCACGTGATACCTTAAAGAAATGTGTACCTTTATGATCATCCATGTCTATCCAAGTATTCTTATCATTAGCAGTGAAATCGTATCTTAATTTTTGATTTTTATCGTTGATTCCCATAGCTAAATATTCTCTAGATCTATTTGAATCTGGTGAAACTACAAACTCAAAAGTCTTTCTACCTGGTTTATATTCTCTACCAAATGCTAAGGGTATCCATTTATCTGATTTGGTATTGTCTATTGTAATAGATTCCGCAGTGAAATTTTTCGCTATTTGAAAATCTCCTAAAGTATTTAATCCTGCAATAGGTGTTTGTCCTGCTACTCCCCACGTCCAACCTCTACCTGGAGTATTGCTCATATTCATTTTAATACTATAATCAGTTACTGGTCCAAATTTGTATTCTGATGCATTCCCCATATGAATCTTATACGTATTACTATTCCAAAAACGTAACCCTTTTCCATTCCCTGAATTTACATTGTAATAGTCTTGCTGTGAAAAAAGTAACTGCGTTAATAGCATAGCAATTATTGAGAAAAAAAACTTGTTCTTCATAATGATGTTTTATTTAATTAAATGATTGTTTTTCTTTACCATGCCCCGCACATGAGTAAAGCGTTATCAATAGATATACTCTGCAATCTTAAAGCTATTTTTTACCGCAGCAGTTCTGTATTTTCAAATAGTTGAAGATCCAGAACTTCTTTTTTGGCACCCTAACATTGGTGATATACACAGTATGTATTTATATAGGCGTTCCTATACTTTAGAAATTGTTACTATAGTGAGTAATTTTTCATTTCATAAAAGATTAGGGAAAGAAGAAGTGTTTTTTTAAGAAATTGAAAGCTGAGAATTTTTCTTCTTAAATTGATTTGGTGTCAGTGCTGTAAATTTTTTAAATGCACCGTAAAAATTGGATTTTGATTTAAAACCACATTCCAAACCTATTGCTTCAACAGTGTAGTTTTGATACAACGAATCGATTAACTTTTCTTTTGCCGTATTTACTCGTAATTCGTTTATATAATCGTTGAAGTTTTTATCTGTATGGGAATTAATTAGTTGTGAAAGATACCCTTTACTAATTCCAAATTGTTCAGCAATACTCTGTAAATTAATATCAGGGTTTAAATACATTTCTTTTTCTAAGATTAGCATATGTATTCTCTCAAATGTTTGTCCTCCCTTTTTCTCTGAGACTTCTAGTGCATTTATTTTTAATAACTTTTTATGGGAAGATGACCTATTGATTCCTACATATCCGACCCAATAAATCCACAACGACAAAGAAATGAAAAAAGGATAACTAAGATAAGATTTTTCCATATTACAAAACATAAAAATGATTACAGAAATCTTTCCTAGAGTTACAATACCAATCCCAATATGTATTAAGTTTTTCAACCAATTAGTTTCATTTTTGACTTTTTCTAAAGTATTCTCGTTTTCATGTTGACCTTCATACTCCATAACCATTTTATACATGGCAAAGATTACAGCAGGTATATATACAAAAGAAAGAAAATTAGTATATAAGAAAAGGCCTGGTTGAAAATATTTAGTAATTATAAAATTGGGATTTATATTTACTTGATATATCCATTGCGAGATATGAACTAAAGCAACTATAAGACAAGGGCAAAATAAAAAACAAATGCTCTTTTTCTTTACAGGTTTTGTATGTAGAAAATAATAAGCAAATAAAAAGAAAAAAGGAGCCACTAACCATTGCCATGGAATATATAATTTTCTGATTGTGGAGTCTTCACCCAGATAACCAACATCAATTAACATATGTTGAATATTACTTATAGAAAGAAAAAAAATAGTCAATCCTAGATGTATACTACTTTTAGATCTGTGTTTTTTCACAAAAAACACAATTAGACTAAATATAATACCCTGGATGGATCCAAATAGTATTAACAGTTGAAAAAAATTAAAATTAATAGTTTGCAATATATGTTCCCTTTCTCTTTAGTTACAATTTATAAAGAGATGTTAACTACTAATTTATAAGTTTTAATCAGAAAAAAAATTAATTTCAAAAAAATTTGACCAGAACTTTATATCAAATTGAAGTAAATTTATGTGTAGAGAATAAAGTCTTTCTTGTTAAAAAATAAGAAAGACTTTCCCTACGTATATATATAACTCAAATTATTGATATACTCTTACATAATCTATTTCCATAGTTGCTTCAGAAAAACTAGCATCTATTGCTCCTCCTAAAGTTCCTCCCATAGCTACATTTAAAATCAAAAAGAAATTTTCATTAAATGGCAACACTGACGCATTCGTCAACTCATAGTATTTCACATTGTCTAAATACATACTAATACTAGTTTCAGTCCATTCTAAAGTATATAAGTGAAATTCTGATGTTGCATTCGTTATTGAAGTATTTTGACTAAAATCTGCCTTTGTGTTACTTGCTGTATCTTGCCAATGACAAGTGGCTAAAACAGTATTTTTATCTGTTCCTGTTTGTTCCATAATATCAATCTCTCCTGAAAAAGGCCAACCAACTGTAGAGAAATTAGATCCTAACATCCATATTGCTGGCCATGTACCTGCCCCAGCTGGTAATTTAGCTCTAACTTCTACTCTACCATATTTGAAATCAAATAATCCTTCTGTTTTTAAACGAGCAGATGTAAAATTACTACCTGACAAGTTTTCTCGTTTTGCTGTAATTACTAAATTTCCATTATCTACTACTACATTGTCTGCTCTATCTGTATAATATTGAACTTCATTATTTCCCCATCCATTTACTCCTGTACCAATATCATATGTCCATTTGGTAGGATCTGGTGTTCCATTGGTTGTAAAATCATCTTCCCATAGTAATGTATTAAATACATAAGGAGAAGATGTTCCTGGGGCTTCTGAAGTGATTAAAAACCACCAATCGAATTCATTATTGGCATCTGTAATTCTAAGTACTAATTCATTTGGAGTTTTACGATCAAAAATTTCATAGTTATGATTTCCAATATAATACCCTATAAACCCTATCCCTGATAAAGAAATGGTTTCTACTCCACCTGGTGCTATTAAATCCCAGTTACCGGTATAATCTGATAAGGTATAATTTAGTACATCCGCATTATCTATAGTTCCTCCAGATCCACCAGAACCTGATAATTCATCTATTAAGCCATTCCTACCAAAAACAGTTCCGTTAGTTTGATGTTCAAAGCTACCATCTGAATTAAAAATAAAACGATCATCATACATTCCTACACCATCTTTTTCATTGGCTGTAGCTTGATACCATTCTCCAAAAATAGTACCTCCTACAGGGCCTAACCCAAAGTGTCCTCCAACTTCTGATTTGATACGCCATGATTTTGATGATGCCATTCCTGGATTTGCAGGATCAAAACCATACAACTTTGTTTTTAAATCATCTGGTGCAACATACACTGCTAACACATCCACTTGAATAGTTTTAGTTGACGATACACCTCCAGTACCTACGGCTACTACTGAAACTGTATAGGTATTTACTCCTAAATTACTAAAACTATACGTCATTTTTCCACTTGGTTTTGTAGACTCTGTACCATCATATATAAACTTATACGATAATGCATTATCCGCTGTTGCAGTAAAGTTCACTACTCCACTACCATCACCATTAGGATTTGCAGCATCTTGACCAATGATCTCTGCTACTATATTGATATTACTTGGCGTAACAATATCTCCAAAATCATAATTATTCTCTTCACAACTATTCAGTATTCCTATTGTGAAGACTATTAAAACTACTTGTGTTATATATTTCTGTATTTTCATTGCTGTGCCTGATTTAATTCGTTAATGTTAATTCATCATAATAGTATTCGCTTCCATCTCCGTTAACTCCAAAATCAAAAAAGATAACTACTCGAATATAATCTTGCTTAGGAGCACTACTAAAGTCGTAGACCAGTTCTTCCCAAGCATTGGCAACACTTGTAGTTGCATCAAGCTCATGAAATAAATTTGGATCTGAAGTTTCTAATTTTAATCGAACTGTTATACCTTGTTTAGGTGACCATGTTTTCACACTTATTTTTGAATAAGTATCCAAATCTAAAGCTGTAGGTACATCAAAAAAGCCTCCTGCCCAAACTTCTGCTCCATTACCTTTTATAAGTCTAGCTACTTTTGAAGTCATATTAACTCCACTCATATCTGGATTGGTAATTACCTCAACATTAGCTCCTCCAAAACTTGTAAAAGCTGGGGCTGTAGCTTCAAAATCTTGGAATATTAAAGGAGGAATACCTCCTGAATCATTAATCAAATTAATATCATCGTAATAATATTCACTTCCATCTCCATTGGTACCAAAATCAAAGAAGATAACTACTCGAATATAATCTAATGTTGGCGCACTACTAAAATCATACACTAATTCTTCCCAAGCATTAGCAACACTTGTAGTTGAATCTACCTCGTGAAATAAATTTGGATCTGAGGTTTCCAATTTTAATCGAACTGTAATTCCTTGTTTTGGCGACCACGTTTTGACACTTATCTTAGAAAAATTAGTTAAATCTAAAGGAGAGCTTACATCAAAAAAGCCTCCTGCCCAAATTTCTGCTCCATTACCTTTTATTAATCTAGCTACTTTTGAACTCGTATTAACCCCACTCATGTCTGGGTTAGTAACGACCTCAACACTAGCTCCTCCAAAACTTGTAAAAACGGGAGCTGTACCTTCAAAGCCTTCTATTAGTTGGCTACTCGTATCGGTAGGATTTTTCCAGAAATATACATTATCAATAAAAACAATTCCTTCTCCACTTGGATCACTTGAAATGATATATTGATTAATATCTGAAAATGAATTCATTCCTGCAGCAGCAAAATCAGCCAAAGGAATATCTAAAGAAACCCATTCGCCTTGCGTAGGTGTAAATGATAACTCTGCTTCTGTATCACCATTAGCTCCACCAAATCCATCTTCTTTAAAATCTACTAACTTTACTCTAAACGCAGTAATATTTGGTGTCCATATATCTAAATGAATGAATTCCATATTGGAAGCATTTACTGGTGCTCCCACAGTTTCTATTCCATTAAAATTTAAAGCGGTATATTTCTTAGTAGCGTTACCCGCTACCATTACATCTTCAAAATTTGCCGCACTCCACACTGTATTCCAAGTATCTACACTAACATCTGTATACGCATCACTAAATAAAGAAATTACATCTACAGCTTCTCTATTTATTGGTGTTGCAGCAGCTGCAGTTGGTGCTAAAATTTCTGTAACTGTGAAAGTTGCTGTGTATTCAGTAGTAGCTATAGCTGCTCCTTTTGCAACCACTCTAATATCATAGTCTCCTGGAGTTTGATACGCATAACTTAAAGACTCTCCTATATTTGCTGTTGCAACTGGTTGAGTTACTCCCGATTCTCCCGAATAAAATTCATACATAGTTGCATAATCAGCTGCTGCGGTAATATCTACCTGTTTCGATATACTTGCGTTATTCTCTACGGTAACCATTAAATTTTCAGGAGCTTTAAACGAAACTACCAATTCTTGAGTTGCTTCTGTTTTTTTACCACTAATATTAAATGCTTCTATTTTTACCATATAATTCCCTTCAGCATATATATGATCTACACTCTGACCAATTTCTACATCTGCAAAATCAGTAGTACCATCTCCAAAATATACTTTAAAGCCATTTGCTCCATCAGCTGTTGGAGTTATAGTTACTAAACCTGTATTATCTTGCGTAACTGAATATGTTGCTGCAACATTACTTGGCGCCACTAAACTATCTACAAAAGATAAATCTCGTTCTTCATCTAAACATCCTACTAAAACGAATACTCCTAATATGATATAATATAATTTTCTCATAATCTTTATTTTATTGTTCTGAACATGTAGAAGTTGCATATCCTTTATTCTGACACCAATTATTTCCTGCTAACTCTATTTCTATTCTAGGGATAGGAAACAATTCATTTTTATTTGCTGTAAATCCAGGTATTGACGAAGTTTGTCCTGTTCGTACTTGATCGAAAAATCGATGCCCTTCTCCTGCCAATTCTAGTCTTCTTTCTTGTAGTATATTATCTAAAGTTACTGTTATTCTATTGGTTGTATTACCAAAAGCCCTATCTCTTATCTGATCTAAATATCCTTGGGCTACTCCTGTATTTCCTGATTGAACATGAGCCTCAGCTGCCATTAGCAGTACATCTGCGTAACGAATAGCTCTATAATTATTACTATGTGTTAGGCGGGCATCCAAAGCATTTCCTTCAGCAAAAGGAATGTATTTAAAATTGAAGTAACCATTATGATCATTACCTTCTGTGAAGGTTACATCTGGTCTAGTTGCTACAAAATCATCTATATTAAAATAGGTTGCATCCTTTCTAGTATCTCCTGTTTGGTATGCATTAATAATATCTAGTGTGGGAATATTAAAACTAAAACCATCTGCATATGGAGCATAATTTCCTGTTCTAAATCTAGGTCCCATAAAACCTACAGCTATATTTCCTTCTACACATTGAAAACAATTAAAGCTTGCACCTTCTTGTCCAAAATACTGTACTTCAAAAACAGATTCTGAATTGTTCTCATTCTGATTTGAGAAAATTGTCGAAAAATCTGAGATTAGACTATATTGACCAGCACTTATTACTTGATCTAAGGTTTGTGCTGCTAAATCAAATTTTTGTTGGTATAGATATATTTTACCAAGTAATGCTAAAGCTGCTCCTCTTGTAGCTCTTCCTGATTGTGTTTGTTGCCATGGTAAAATACTAGCAGCACTTTGCAAGTCATTTTCTAACTGCGTATATATTGTTGCTGTTGGTGATTTATCTATAGTTTGTGCTTCTTCTAAACTTATTCTTTTATCTAAATACATAGGAACACTTCCAAAAAACTTCACCAATTCGAAATAATAATAAGCTCTTAAAAACTTTGTTTCTGCTAATACTTGCTCTTTTCTATTAAAAGGTGTTTTGTCTTTAAATTCGATGATGTAATTTGCTCTACTAATTCCTGCATACATCCATTGAAATATATTTCTTAACGCTCCATTATCTGGGTTATGTGTCATATCATCAATCTGTTGCCAATCCAACACATCAGTAGGGTTTTCACCTCCACACAAACTATTATCTGAAGCTATTTCTCCTAAAATTTGATTTAAATAGGTGGTAGATAATAAATCATATACTCCTATTAATGCATTTTCATAATCCTCAGCTGAGTTAAAAAAGTTTTCTGAATTTTCCTGACCTGCTGGTAATGTTTCTAAATAATCATCACAACCAACTATTACAAGAGCGACTATTATTGCTATTATTTTTATACTATTTTTCATTTTCCAACTGATTTAAAATGATACTTTAATTCCTGTAATAAACATTCTAGGCTGTGGATATTGACCTAAATCCACCCCAGCTCCAATAGCACTAGCATTGGAGATATCTGGATCGTATCCTCTGTATTTTGTAAAAGTGTAAAGGTTATTGACTGATAAGTAAAATCGTAAAAAGTCAATTCCTTTAACTTGCTCTGAATTTAATGTGTATCCTAATTGTACATTTTGAATTCTTAAAAACGAACCATCTTCAACATAAAAAGAAGAAAACAACTGGTTATTTGCTGCATTAGTTGAAGCTCTTGGTACTTCATTAGAAGTTCCTGGTCCTGTCCACCTCCCATTATACAATGAAAGTTTATTACTGTAGGTTAAGAAACGCTCATAACTTCGAACAATTTCGTTTCCTAAAGAAGCATAAAAAGAAGCACCAAAATCGAACTTATGAAATTTGAAGTCAAAACCTCCACCCATTGTAAAATCTGGAATGGGATTTCCAAGCACGGTTAAATCATTTTCACTACCGAACTCTATGTACCCATTACCATCAACATCTACATATTTTAAATCTCCAGGTGCTGCTCCAGGTTGATATTCATCCAAAACTCCATCTCCATCTCTATCCACTGCTAAGGCATCTATTTCAGCTTGTGTTTGAAAAACGCCATCTGTTTGTAATCCATAAAAAACTCCTATTGGTAATCCGTTTTGCATTCTTGAAGGTTGTTGATTCAATCCAAATAGACCTCCAGGAATAAAACCTGCAGCATTATTTACATCGATCACCTCATTATTTATTGTAGTTAGGTTATAGTTTAACGCTAGAGAAACATCATCTGAAAAGTAATGAGTATAATTTATACCAACTTCTATACCTTGATTCTCTACAATTCCAGCATTTACAAATGGTGCTCCACTACCTGGTGCTGAACCTCCTAAAAGTGCTGAAATTTCAGGAACTACCAATAAATCTTCTGTACGCTTTTTATAATAATCAAAGCTTATATTTAAATTGTTATCATAAAAACCTAAATCGAAACCTATATTAGTTTGAATTGTAGTTTCCCACTGTAAATCTGGGTTAGAAAGTATTCCTACAGCATTTCCAAAAGACAAAATATCATTGAAAGGATACGTTGCGTCTCCATTCAATCCTTGTAAAAATCCAAGCCATCTATATGATCCTATTTTATCATTTCCTACTACTCCCCAGCTACCACGAAGTTTAAGATTAGTTACACCTATTTCTCCCATAAAATCTTCATTATGTACTACCCAACCTGCAGAAAAAGAAGGGAAATATGCTACTCTATTATTGGGACCAAAACGTGTTGAAGCATCTCGACGTAAAATAGCCGAGAATAAGTACTTTTCATTAAAATCATACTGTAGCCTTCCAAAAATAGAAAAGTAACGATCTTCAATAGAGAAAGAATTGGTATTTATTGTTTCTTGAATATCATTTGTTCCTATATCATCATCATCTATAATAAATGATTGTGTATTGAACAAGTACGCATTTTTCCACGTATCATTTGCTGTTAAAAAACCTCCTCCAAATATTCCGTTACTCTGTTCTGTTGTAACAGAGAGACCTAATGTAGTTTGAAAATTATGAGCCTCTCCTAAAGTAAAGTTGTAGTTAATAAAATTCTCTGAAATAAAGGAACCGAAGGTTTGAGTATTTTCATTAACTCGGCTAAATACATCTCGATCACCATCGTTATTCCTGTCCAAATCAAATTGACCCGTAATTTGATCTAACCGAACTGTATTTACTACTTTATTTTCTCCATAATATTGTAAAGGGAAGTATGCCCTAGAATATACGTTTGAATAATTGAAACTATTTCTAGTAGTGAATTCAAAATTTTTCAAAAAATCATAAACTAACTCAATTTTTCCTGTAAATCGATTTACTCTTGTTTCGTTAAAAGTATTATCTATAACCGCAAAAGGGTTAACAATTTCATTTCCTTGCTCTATTCCTATATATGAAAAACCTCTTGAGGGTCCACTACCATCCGTTCCATCAAAAATTGGAGTTAAAGGTGAAGCATTGTTTGCGTAATACAATACAGAACCTCTGCTTCCTTCTGGAATTGTTCTTCTCACATTATTGGTATATAAAACAAGTGTGTTTAGCTTTAATTTTTCAGTAAGGTTTAAACCTAAATTACTTCTTAGTGTCCATCTTGCATAGTTTGATCTTCCTGGTGCAATAATTCCTTTTTGATCTAGTAAACTTCCACTTACATTGAAATTATACGTTTCTCCTCCTCCAGTAGCTCCGATATGATGTGTTATCATGGGAGCAATTTCAAACAGTGCATCTTGCCAATCAGTTTCTGTAGTAATATTTTGTAACTGAAATGGTGCAACTCCACCATCTGCAGCTACCGTTTCATTAACCAAAGCTGCATATTCAACTCCTTTTAATAAGTCGAGTTTTTTTGTCGTTTCTTGAAGTGATACAGATGTGTTATATGTAAACTTTGTTTCTGTATTACTTTGTCCTGATTTAGTAGTAATTAAAATTACTCCATTTGCTCCTCGCACCCCATAAATAGCTGTACTTGCATCTTTAATTACATCTATTTTTTCTATATCATTAGGATCAATAATACTTAAATCTGGTCCTATCTGTACTCCATCTACAAGTACCAAAGGTGAGTTATCTTCATTTGTAGTAATTCCCCTAATTCTAATATTATATTCTGAACCTGGAGATCCTGAGTTTGAAGTAATCTGGACTCCTGCTGTCCTTCCTTGTAGCGCTTGTTCTATACGCTGGGGATTATTCCGTTCAATTTCTTCTGGTTTTATGGTACTGTAAGCTCCAGAAACTAACTCTTTTCGTTTGGCCCCATAACCAATAATAATAACTTCATTTAAAAAACTTTCTTCTGTATCTAATTCTAGCTCAATATCAATTATCGAACTTGTGACTACAACTGTTTTTTTGGTATATCCTGGATAACTAAATTCCAAGACTTTACCGATTGCTGCTTGAATGGTGTAACTTCCATCAAATTCAGTTTCAGCAATTACTGAAGATTCTCTTAATAATATGAATGTACCAGGAATTGGCTCCCTTGTCACTCCATCTAACACCTTACCTTTGACTTCTATTTCTTGGGAAAGTGAGATAAATGAAAGACATAACAAATTAAATAATGTAAATAGTTTTTTCATATAGGACGGTATAATTGATTTAAAAATTTGACCTCAAATTTTAGGGGAAGGATGCATTCTCCTAAGTGACATCTTAATTTAGATGCCACCTAAGAATAGAATGTGTTATGTTTAATTTTTAATTTAGTGTAAAATTGATAGGAAAAGAGTATGAAGTATTTACACTTTTACCTTCTATTTTCCCTGCTCTAAGTTTGGGTAACTTTTCTATAAATCTTATTGCTGCAGTTTCAAGAATTGTAGTGTTGCTAGGTCCTTTAGCCGTAATATCTACTACTTCTCCTTTTTTATTAATTACGAAGTTTACAACAACATTCCCTTGAATATTTTTCATTTTTGCTTCTTCAGGATAGGCAAAATAATTTTGTATATGCTGTATTAAACTATTATTAAAACAGGTAAGTGAATTATCATTAGATTTTTTGCATGAATCAAATTGAGGTATTTCATCTAAAGAAGAAAAGCTATGAATTGATTCTTTAACTGTTAGTTTGTTAGATTTTCTAACGTTAGTGGGTTTTTTACCTGGTATTTTAAATGTAATTGGTAAACCATATTTTACAGTAACAGCACTACCGTTATGCTCGCCTGGTTTAAACTTTGGAAGCTTATTAATAATTCTTTTGGCTTCTTTACCTAATAAATCTCCTTTGTAGGGCGATACAATTTTTAAATCTTTTATTTCTCCATCTTTGGCTATAGAAAAATGAGCATAAACTCTACCTTGAATACCTCTATCATAAGCACTAGCAGGGTATTTTAAATTTTGTCTAATATGATTTCGTAATTTAACTTTAAAACAACGATCTTGTTCATATACAGGAACCGACTCGCAACTCTTAAAGAGAGGAATTTGATCTACATAATCAAAAGGTAAAATATCTGGTGTTTCTTCTTTTTTAACATCTACTATTGAGTTTACAATATCTACCTTTTTTTTGATAGATGCTAGTTTATGAGAATAACCGCTAGATGATATACCTGTGGCTTTATCTCTTTTTCTAATTACTCTTCTTCTTGAAGTAACTTGAACGGTAATTTTTTGTGCTTTACTATCGTTTGATTTTCTATCGATAGAACACTTTGTTATACTGTTTAGATCTAAAACTGGATCGTCTACAGAGTTTGAACATGTCTTTGAAGACTGGGGAATGACATTGGCTATATAGAATAGCAACAGAAGTGTCGAAAACCTTAGCTTTTTATTCATAATTACGGGGGGTTAATGTTTAAATGAAACTAATTTTTCTTTACTATTTGTGATAAATGTTAAGAACGTTAATTTTTTATTATTACTCTAAAAATAAGCAACAAACTTTACCAATATACTAAAAAACAATGTATTGTAAAAATAAAAATTGAAAAAAAATTAAAAAAACAGGTGTTTCCCTTTAGTTTCCAAGGGAAATTAGAGATAGAAGAAAATAGTGCGGATAAGAAGTTTACACCTGTTAATTAACTATACCAAAAATTCAAATAAGTTAGGTTTATTATTTAAGTATTCTCCATAGAAGTTTAACGTTTTCATACGCTCGATGAGAGGTTCTAAATCTTCACTCTTAACTAATTCTATTCCTACTACTGCAGGTCCATTTTCTCTAGTTGTTTTTTTAGAATACTCAAAAAAGGTAATATCGTCATGTTCTCCTAAAACATGCATTACAAATTCTTTTAAAGCTCCTGCCCTTTGAGGAAAACGAATGATAAAATAATGTTTAAGTCCATTATATAAAAGTGCTCTTTCTTTTATTTCAGCAGTACGAGTAATATCATTATTACTTCCACTAATTACACAAGCTACATTTTTACCTTTGATTTCTTCTTCATAAAAATCTAAAGCACTAACTGTTAAAGCACCTGCAGGTTCAACTACTATTGCTTCTTTATTGTACATTTCTAGAATAGTTTGACATACTTTACCTTCAGGTACAGTAATCATAGCATCCAAGTTTTCTATACAAATTTTATGAGTTATATCTCCTACTTTTTGTACAGCAGCGCCATCTACAAACTTATCTATTGAATGTAATTTAACTACTTTATTGTTTTCTATTGCAGATTTCATAGAAGGTGCTCCTTCTGGTTCTACTCCAATTATTTTAGTATTTGGAGAAAGATATTTAAATACAGAAGATAGACCAGATGCCAATCCTCCACCACCTACGGGGACAAAAACGTAATCGAGTTGCGAGTCAAATTGTTCTATTATTTCTAAGCCTACAGTACCTTGTCCTTCAATTACTTTTTCATCGTCAAAAGGATGTACAAATGTTTTTTCTTTTTCGTTTGCAATTTTTTTAGCAGCACTATAAGAGTCATCAAAAGTGTCTCCAATCAATTCTATATCGATGAATTCTTTACCAAACATTCTGACTTGCTCTACTTTTTGTTTTGGTGTAGGAGCAGGCATAAAAATTGTACCGTGAATTTTCTTTTTTTGGCATGCTAAAGCTACTCCTTGGGCATGGTTTCCTGCACTGGCACAAACAATTCCTCTAGCTATTTGTTCTTTCGTTAAAGAATTAATCTTATTGTATGCTCCTCTAATCTTATAGGAACGTACTTGTTGTAAATCTTCTCTTTTAAATAAAATATTTGCCTGAAATTTTTCAGAAAGATTAAAATTTTCTTGTAAAGGAGTAACTGCCGCTACACCTTTAAGTGTAGTGGCAGCTTCTCTAATTGCTGATAGTTCGGGTATATATATTTTTTTTATTGTAGATTCCATTATTATGACATCACTAGTTCTTCAACAACGCTTTCCTCTTTTATTGATTTCATTGCTGTCATTGCTTCTCTTAACTTCTCTCCTACTTCTTCTATAGGGTGATTTCGTATTGCTTTATTCACTTTAATTAAAGCTGCATTATCTACTGCATTTGAATTGGTGTAGAATTCTCCCACTAAATCTGTAGTTACTGTTTTCATAAAGTCTTGTAATAAAGGCTTTGCTGCATGATCAAATAAGTAACATCCATACTCTGCTGTATCAGAGATTACTCTATTCATTTCGTATAATTTCTTACGAGCAACAGTATTTGCTATTAATGGAAGCTCATGTAATGATTCATAATACGCTGATTCTTCAATAATTCCAGAAGACACCATTGTTTCAAACGCTAATTCTACTCCTGATTTTACAAAAGCTACTAGTAAAGTTCCTTTGTCAAAATATTCTTGTTCAGTGATTTCTTGAGATGTAGGACTTGTTTTTTCAAAACCAGTTTCTGCAGTAGCTCCTCTCCAAGTTAATAAGTTCACATCGTCTTTTGCCCAATCTGCCATCATTGTAGAAGAAAAATGACCCGACATAATATCATCCATATGCTTATCAAATAAAGGTCTTAAGATTTCCTTTAATTCTTCTGACAATTGATATGCTTTAATTTTGGCTGGATTTGACAAGCGATCCATCATATTGGTAATACCTCCATGTTTTAATGCTTCTGTAATTGTTTCCCATCCATATTGAATTAGTTTACTAGCATATTCTGGATTCACACCTTCTTCGATCATTTTATCAAAACATAAAATTGAAGCGGTTTGTAATACTCCACATAAAATAGTTTGCTCACCCATTAAATCAGACTTCACTTCTGCTACAAAAGATGATTCTAGCACTCCTGCTTTATGTCCTCCTGTTGCAAATGCATAGGCCTTTGCTTGTGCTAAACCTTTACTTTCTGGATCATTAGCTGGATGTACCGCTATTAATGTAGGTACTCCAAACCCTCTTTTGTATTCTTCTCTAACTTCACTTCCTGGGCACTTAGGCGCAACCATAATCACAGTTAAATCTTCTCTAACTTGAGTTCCTTCTTCTACGATATTGAATCCATGAGAATATGATAAAGTAGCTCCTTGCTTCATTAAAGGCATAACAGCTTGAACTACATTACTATGTTGCTTATCTGGAGTTAAATTACATACTAAATCTGCAGTAGGAATTAACTCTTCATAAGTTCCTACTACAAAGTTATTTTCAGTTGCATTTTTATATGACTGACGTTGTTCTTTTATAGAATTTTCTCTTAGCGCATAGGAAACATCCAAACCTGAATCTCTCATATTTAACCCTTGATTTAACCCTTGGGCACCACAACCTACAATCACTACTTTTTTACCTTCTAAAGCTTTAATTCCGTCAGTAAACTCATTAGATTCCATAAATCTACATTTTCCTAACTGCTCTAATTGTTCTCTAAGAGATAATTGATTAAAATAATTTTTCATGATTTGTATGTTTTTATTCTTTAATTGATTCTAATAATTCTGATACAGGCATTTCTTCTTTGGTTACTGCAATTCGGCCTGATCTGACAAACTGCATAATTCCATGTTTATCTAACAAATGATACAACTCTTCTACCTCTTCTTTTGTACCTGACTTTTCGAGTACGAAAAAGTCTTTGTTAATATTAATTACTCTTGATTTACTACTGTTAATGATTCTTTGAATTTCATCATTTTCCGTTAGTAAATCGGAACTCAATTTAAATAGACACGACTCTTGATAGATCGTATCCTCATCAACATGATAAAAAGCTTTGATTACTTCTATCTGTTTTTCTAATTGCCCTAAAATCTTCTTCATTTGATCTTCAGTGATTCTTACTAATAACGTAATTCTTGATACACTTTTTATCTCAGATTTAGAGACATTCACACTTTCTATGTTAATATGTCTTCTTTGAAATATTGCAGATATTCTGTTTAATACTCCAATATTATTTTCTGTATATATAGATATTGTATATGTTTGTTTTTTGCTCATAATTCTTAACTTAGTCTGATATCTGAAACTGATGATCCTGTTGGTATCATTGGAAATACATTGTCTTCTTTTTCAACACACACTTCTAAGAAGTAAGCATCTTTAGATTCCATCATTTCTTTAACTGCGTCAGCTAAATCCTCTCGTTTTGTTACTCTTTTAGCTTCAACACTATATCCTTTAGCAATAGTTACAAAATCTGGATTTACCATTGTAGTAGAAGCATAACGCTTATCAAAAAATAACTGTTGCCATTGACGTACCATTCCTAAATAATCATTATTTAATACGACTATTTTAACTGCTGTTTTAGTTTGTAGAATAGTTCCTAATTCTTGGATAGTCATTTGATATCCTCCATCTCCTATAACCGCCACAACTTCTCGCTCTGGCATTCCCATTTTAGCACCAATAGCTGCTGGTAAAGCAAATCCCATAGTACCTAAACCTCCAGAAGTAATATTACTTTTGGTTTGTTTAAAATCTGCATAACGACAAGCTATCATTTGATGTTGACCTACATCTGATACTATAATTGCATTTCCTTCTGAAGCTGCATTGATTTCTCGCATCACTTCTCCCATGGTTAATCCTTCTTTAGTTGGATATAAATCGTTTTTGATCACTTTATCAAATTCTATAGCATCATGGTCTCTAAATTCTTGTAACCATGCTGAATGCTCTTTTTCTTCAATAAAAGGCAACAATGCTGCTAAAGTTTCTTTAGCATTTCCTAAGACTGCAACATCTGTTTTTACATTTTTATCTACTTCTGCTGGATCAATTTCAAAGTGAATTACTTTCGCTTGTTTTGCATATCTATTTAAATCACCAGTTACACGATCATCAAAACGCATACCTATAGCGATCAACAAATCGCATTCATTTGTTAATCTGTTCGGACCATAGTTTCCATGCATACCTACCATTCCTACATTTAAAGTATGCGAAGTGGGTAGTGCAGATGCGCCAAGGATAGTCCACGCTGATGGTAAGCCTGCTTTTTCTACAACCGCTTTAAACTCTTCTTCAGCTTCACCAAGAATTACTCCTTGCCCCCATACAACTAATGGTTTTTTAGCACTATTAATTAATGCTGCTGCACTTTTAACAGCTTCAATATCCATAGTTGGAACAGGTTTATAACTCCTTACTGAAGTGCAAGGTTCATATGAAAACTCGAATTGTTCGAACTGTGCATTTTTAGTGATATCAATTAACACTGGTCCTGGTCTTCCTGAACGTGCTATGTAAAACGCTTTAGCAAATACTTCTGGAATTTCTGAAGCTTTGGTAATTTGATAATTCCATTTAGTTACTGGTGTTGATATACCAATGATATCTGTTTCTTGAAATGCATCTGTCCCTAATAAGTGTTCTGCTACCTGACCTGTTATACAAACCATTGGTGTAGAATCTATTTGAGCATCAGCAATACCTGTAATTAAATTTGTTGCTCCAGGTCCTGAGGTAGCCATAGCTACACCTACCTTACCTGTAGCTCTAGCATATCCTTGGGCTGAATGTGTAGCTCCTTGTTCATGACGTGTTAATACGTGATGTAATTTATCTTGATATTTAAATAATTCATCATACACCGGCATAATTGCTCCACCAGGATATCCATATAAAAGGTCGACCCCTTCTGCCAACAAACATTTTATGACTGCTTCTGCACCAGAAATAGTCACACTAGTTTTTACACTCTGTTCTTTAACTTTTTTCGCTCTAGTTTCCATGTTGCTGTGATTTAAAATTCGTCTGTTACACATCCATTAGATGCCGACGCTACTGTTTTTGCATATTTATATAATACACCTCTTGATACTTTTAACGGAGGTGCTTTCCACTCTTTTCTTCTTTGTTCTAGTTCTTCATCAGAAACTTCCAAGTTGATTGTATTAGTTTCTGCATTAATTGAGATTGTATCTCCATCTTTTACCAAGGCTATTA
Organism: Tenacibaculum agarivorans; assembly: GCF_001936575.1. GTDB lineage: Bacteria > Bacteroidota > Bacteroidia > Flavobacteriales > Flavobacteriaceae > Polaribacter > Polaribacter agarivorans. Next base: position 46,434 of record NZ_MSMP01000026.1, on the reverse strand, counting down.
CCCCTCCTTCTTGAGCTTCTGGAGTAATATGACCAACTACAAACCCATGTGTACCCCCTGAAAATCTTCCATCAGTGATTAAGGCTACATCTTTTCCTAAACCTGCTCCCATTATAGCTGCTGTTGGTTTAAGCATTTCTGGCATTCCTGGTCCTCCTTTTGGTCCTTCATAACGAATAACAACTACATCTCCATTTTCTACTTCTCCATTCTTTATCCCATCATTAGCTGCATATTCACCTTCAAACACTTTTGCTTTACCAGAAAAAAACAATCCTTCTTTTCCTGTAATTTTTGCTACAGAACCATCTTTTGCAAGGTTTCCATATAACATTCTTAAATGTCCAGTTTCTTTAATTGGATCGTCAATCGGCTTAACCACATCTTGTCCTTGTAATAAACTTGGTACATCTATTAAATTTTCTGCAATTGTTTTTCCTGTTACGGTCAAACAATCACCATGGATTAATCCTTTTTCTAATAAGTATTTTAAAACTGCAGGCGTTCCTCCAACTTTGTGTACATCTTCCATTAAGTATTTTCCACTTGGTTTTAAATCTGCTAAAAATGGAGTTTCATCAGAAATTCTTTGGAAATCCTTTAATGTAAATTCAACATCTGCTGCTTTAGCTATCGCTAAAAAGTGTAATACCGCATTAGTAGAACCTCCCATTACTGTAACCAATCTAATCGCATTTTCTAACGACTTTTTAGTTACTATATCAGATGGTTTTATATCCTTTTCTAATAATACACGTAAAGCTTCTCCTGCTTGAATTGATTCTTCCTCTTTGTTATTACTAATTGCTGGATTAGATGAATTATACGGTAAACTCATACCTAAAGCTTCAATTGCTGAAGCCATAGTATTTGCCGTATACATTCCTCCACAAGCACCAGCACCTGGGATTGCTTTTTCTATTACGTTTTGGTATTCGTCTTGTGTTATTGTTCCTGCTACTTTACTACCCCAGGCTTCAAATGCAGAAACGATATCTAATTTTTTCCCTTCGTGACAACCTGAGGCTATTGTTCCCCCATATACTAAAACCGAAGGTCTGTCTAATCGCAACATTGCCATTAAAGCTCCTGGCATGTTTTTATCACACCCAACTACCGTTACTAATCCATCGTAAGACATAGCCTGCACTACAGTTTCCATAGAATCTGCAATTACATCACGAGACGGCAATGAATAACGCATTCCTGGTGTTCCCATAGAAATACCATCAGAAACACCTATAGTATTGAATATTAAGCCTACTAAATCAACATTTTCAGTTCCTTTTTTCACCAATTTTGCCAAATCATTCAAATGCATGTTACAAGGGTTACCTTCATAACCTGTACTAGCAATTCCAACTAAAGGTTTTTGTAAATCTTCTCTGGTTAAACCTATAGCATGTAACATTGCTTGAGCGGCTGGCTGAGTATCATCTTGAGTGACTCTTTTACTAAACTTATTTAACTCCATTTCTCTATTTTTTATCTACAGTTACAAACTGAGTTAATAGTTTAGTTTTAAAATTTTTAGCCATAAATATTTGACTATATATACTAACCAAATAATCTTCTATTCTCAAAAAACTATTTTGGTTAAAAAATTCTCTTAATTTGTTGAAATACATCATTTTCTAATTTGTTATCCGAATTTATTTTATACTTTTTTTTATGCCTTATCTTTTTTAAAAAACCTATGATTTTTAACACTTAAAAAAACAACTTAAAAACCTAAAAAACAAACACTTAATATTAAATTAACATGATATTCATATCATAAAAAAAAGCCTGTATCTGGTATTGATACAGGCTTTTTAAACTACAATTAGACCGCATCAACTTATTAACGAGTTAATAATGACGATTTTAATGCTAATTATGTTTTGAATTTTTATCATATTCTATAATAAAAAAAGCTTCCTAATTTCTTAGGAAGCTCTTAACTTATTTTTTACATTTTAAATACACTTCCTTAAACGTTCGTAATAATTACGACGATAATAATAGAAATGATATTTAAAATTTGTTTTCTCATTGATTATTACAAATATTGTGATTTATTTTTAATATATCCTAACATTTCAATAAAAAAGTTATTTTTTTATAAGTGTCACAAATTTCATTTCCTAATGTCTTTCAAAAAACAATAAATCATAAAATTTTTACAACTATACTAATCAAAGCAATGCAAGTTAACTATATATTTCTCGTTTTAATTTGTCTATTTTATTTTTCTTGTAATGAAAAGAATCATAAAACATCAAATATTGGACAAGTATCTCTAAAATATAACGACTCCAAAAGAAGTAGACCTTTAGATGTTGAAATTTGGTTTCCAACTCATGATAGTATATCTGCAAAAAGAATAGAAAAATTAAAAGTAAGAGAAGAAAAATCTCTGTTTAAAATTTTACCAACAATTCCTAACGCAAAAATTATTGATGATAAACTACCTTTACTAATAGTTTCTCATGGAACTGGAGGTAATCGATTTTCTCTTACTTGGTTCATTGAAAAAATGGTACACAAAGGCTACATTGTTGTTTCTTTGGGACATTATGGCAATACTACATTCAATAAATTACCTAGAGAATTTGTAAAATGGTGGGAACGAGCTATTGATGTGCAATTTGTGCTTGATCGTATTTTGGAAAACCCTAAATTTAAAAATCATATTGATCATGAAAAAATTGGAGGAGCAGGATTTTCATTAGGCGGCTATACAAATATCGCTTTAGCAGGTGGATTAGTTGACAGAACTTATCATCCTGGAGATGATATCAATAAAAAAAGAGAGTTACCACCTGAGTTTCCAAAAACTGATGAGATTATCGATTTTGATAATGATAGTTTAATTGTACACTCTTATGAAACTTATAAAAACAAAGTAAAAGATGACAGAATGAAAGCTTTTTTTGTTATGGCACCAGCTATTGGGTTTGGTTTTCATTCAAAAGAACAAATGAGAGCTATTGATAAACCTATTTTTATTGTGGCTGGAAAAGGAGATACTAATACTCCCATACAGCATAATGCTCTTAATTACCATGAACTTATAATTTCTTCTGAATTACACTTATTTAACGAACATGTTAATCATTATGTTTTTCTAAATGAATCTACTGAATTTGGGAAAAAAGTAGCTCCTAAAATCACGATTGATCATGAAAAGATCGATAGAAAAAAAATACATGATAAAGTTGCAGAAATGGCAATAGACTTTTTTGACAAACACCTTAAACATCAAAAATAAAATTTCCAAACACCGTCTTTACGGCCAATAATATTTTTAAATCCAACACTATTATCAGAAGTTCTAAATACAAGACTTCCATCTTTTCGTTTTACTTCAAATAGTTTTCCATTTGCTACTGGAGTTAATTCTATTGAAATTTTATTAATATCGTCATATGTATTCTCGCTATTGAAAGCCATTTTCATAAACTTTGTCCAATCTTGAACTAATTTTTCTTTTGTCATGTTAGGTTTAGAGCCTAATTCATCATTAATGATAGGATCTAAAGCTTCAATCATTTTATCGACATTACTTTTTTCCATGATTTTATAAAATCTTTTTACAAATCCCATAGCTTCTACTTCACTCTTTTCATCTGTAACTACATCTGCATCTATCCAAGACCATCTTTCACTCTTCGATGGTAATTTTATTTCTTTATGAATAGGAGATTTCGTGTTTTCAACTATGATTTCAGCAAATGTTTCACCTTCTCCTCTCCCTGTAGTTTGTCCTTTTAAATACCTGACTAAACGAACTGTTGCTTTTCCTTTTTCTGATAAAGAATACACAGATAATGTATTTATTCCAGGTTTTGTGTAGTATTTAACATTTGTAAATGAATTTCCTGATCCATTTTCTCCTTCTGTTATTAACTCACTAGCTGGAATATCATTTAATCGAACCTCTACTTTTGCTCCTTTTTCTCCTGATATTTCAATATATAGATATTGCTCCTCTGTTTCTTGATTCATTATAATTGCTGGATTGAAAACATCATTAGAAGCCTCCAATATTGTTAAATTCCAAAGGAACATAAATAGTAGCAATAGTCCTATTTTTGATATTTTCATGATTTATAAATATGCTTAAGTGATGTCAAATGTAATAGTTAATACACTATTTAGAAATACCTGTTTTCAGTGAAAATATTCCTTTATAAGAATAGTACTTTAAGATCTTTTAAAAATGAAAAAGCAATTTGCTGACTAACAAATTGCTTTTCTATAACTACTTAAATTTTTATCTGGATATTAAGCACTCAATAAATCATTAGTGTCTTTTAATGGTAAACTAGAGCTTCCCATTAAATATGCATCAACATGATGAGCAGCTTGTCTTCCTTCAGAAATTGCCCATACAATTAACGATTGCCCTCTTCTCATATCTCCAGCGGTAAAAATACCTGGCACATTAGTTTCATAAGTAAATGTATCTGCTTGGATATTTGTTCTTCTGTCTAATTTTAACCCTAACTGCTCTGGTAATGTTTTTTCAGGTCCTGTAAATCCAAGCGCTAAAAATACTAAATCACAAGGCCAAGTTTTTTCACTACCTTCTTTTTCTATTAATTGTGGACGTTGCCCTGGGATAATTTTCCACTCTACCTCCACAGTTTTTAAACCGGTTAGTTTACCTTTTTCATTTTTAATGAATTCTTTCGTATTTATTAACCAATTTCTATCACAACCTTCTTCATGAGAAGAACTTGTTTTTAATTGTAAAGGCCAGAATGGCCAAGGTGTTTTCTCGCTTCGTACTTTTGGTGGTTTCGGCATGATTTCAAAATTTGTAACCGATTTTGCACCATGACGATTTGAAGTTCCGATACAATCTGAACCTGTATCTCCTCCTCCAATTACAATAACATTTTTACCTTTTGCATTTATAATCTCTTTCTCTAAACTAGTATCGAATAATGCTTTTGTTTGTTTGGTTAAAAAATCCATTGCTTGGTGTACCCCTTTAGCATCAATTCCAGGAATTGGTAGACTTCTAGCCTGAGTAGCACCACCACATAATACAACTGCATCAAACTCTTTTAACTTATCTACAGAAACATTTACTCCAATATTTGCATTGGTTTTAAAAACAATCCCTTCTGCTTCCAAAATAGCGATGCGTCTATCTATGATTTCCTTTTCTAATTTAAAATTAGGAATTCCGTAACGTAATAAACCGCCTATTTTATCTTCTCTTTCAAAAACGGTAACTATATGTCCTGCTCTATTTAATTGTTGAGCTGCCGCCAATCCTGCAGGACCAGATCCTACTACTGCTACCGTTTTTCCAGATCTATAACTTGGAAGTTTCGGTTTTATCCAACCTTTTTCAAAACCTTTTTCAACTATATACTTTTCTATATTCTCAATTGAAACTGGTTCGTCTATAATTCCTAAGACACAAGCTTTTTCACAAGGTGCTGGACATAACCTTCCTGTGAATTCAGGGAAATTATTTGTTGAATGCAATATTTCTAATGCTTTTTTCCATTCTCCTCTATGTACTCTATCATTAAAATCAGGAATTAAGTTTCCTAAAGGACAGCCACTATGACAAAATGGAATACCGCAATCCATACAACGAGAACCTTGTTTTTGTTGCTCTTCTGTTGGTAATGGAGAAGTAAACTCTTTAAAGTTTTGAATTCTATCCTTAACAGCTGTATTAATTTCTTGTTTTCTTTGGTATTTTTTAAATCCGCCTAATTCTCCCATGATTATGCTGTTATTTTGTTTGTTTTTTCTTGTGCTAATCGCTCTAATGCTAGTCTATAATCTGTTGGGAATACTTTAATAAAATCCATTTTATTTACTTCCCAATCTTTTAATATAGTTGCTCCTAAATCACTTGTAGTGTATTGCACATGTTTTTGAATTATTTCTTTTAACTCATGTTGGTCTTCAGTTTCTAGATGTACTAATTCAACCATTTCTAAGTTACATAATTCATTTCTAAATTGATGAGATGGATCATATACATACGCTATTCCTCCACTCATACCTGCAGCAAAATTTCGACCTGTTTTACCTAATACCACTACTTTTCCTCCAGTCATATATTCACAACCGTGATCTCCGATTCCTTCTACAACAGCTGTAATTCCAGAGTTTCTAACACAAAAACGCTCTCCTGCTACACCATTAATGTAAGCTTCACCTTTCACCGCTCCGTAAAAACAAACATTACCCACAATGATATTATTTTCCGCTACAAAATCAGCTTCTTCAGGTTTTTTTACGATGATTTTTCCTCCAGATAAACCTTTACCTAAGTAATCGTTAGTTTCACCATCTACGATCATTTTCAAACCTTTTGTTGCAAAAGCACCAAAACTTTGTCCTGCTGATCCTTTAAAATTAAGCGTTAAGGTATCTTCTGGCAATCCTTCCTCTCCATGAAGCTTAGAGATTTCATTACTAGTTAAAGCTCCTACTGAACGATTCGTGTTCTGGATTTCATAATTGAACTCAGATTTGATTTTATTTTTTATCGCTCCTTTAGCATCGTCTACAATCTTAAAATCTAATATTTTTTCAAGATTATGGTCTTGCTTATCTGTGTTATATAAAACCATTTCTCCTTCAATTTCGGGCTTATGTAAAATAGCTGAAACATCTACTCCTTTAGCTTTGTAGTGATCTACAGCTTCATTAACATTTAACTTTTCTACTTGACCAACCATTTCTTTTATTGATCTAAATCCTAAAGATGCCATAATTTGACGTACTTCTTCAGCTACGAAATACATAAAGTTAATTACATGCTCTGGTGTTCCTTTAAAGTTTTTACGTAGTTCAGGATCTTGAGTAGCAATACCTACAGGACAAGTATTTAAATGACATTGACGCATCATGATACATCCTGAAGCTACTAATGGAGCTGTGGCAAAACCAAATTCTTCTGCCCCTAACAAACAAGCAATAGCTACATCTCTACCTGTTTTCAATTGACCATCACATTCAAGAACCACTCTACCTCTTAAATTATTCATTACTAAAGTTTGTTGAGCTTCAGCAATACCTAACTCCCAAGGTAATCCTGCATGTCTCAATGATGTTAATGGAGAAGCACCTGTTCCTCCATCGAAACCAGAAATTAAGATTACATCTGCTTTCGCTTTAGCTACACCTGCTGCAATAGTACCTACTCCAACTTTAGAAACTAATTTCACATTAATTCTAGCTTCTCTATTCGCATTTTTTAAATCGAAAATAAGTTGAGCCAAATCTTCTATGGAATAAATATCGTGATGTGGTGGTGGCGAAATTAGACCTACATAAGGCGTAGAATTTCTCACATCCGCTATCCAAGGTAATACCTTCTTACCTGGTAATTGTCCTCCTTCTCCTGGCTTAGCGCCTTGTGCCATTTTTATTTGAATTTCTTTGGCATTTGTTAGGTAATTACTTGTTACCCCAAATCGTCCAGAAGCTACTTGCTTAATTGCACTATTTTTTGAATCACCATTAGATAATTTTTTAAAGCGCTCTTTGTTTTCACCACCTTCTCCAGAGTTGGATTTCCCTCCAATTCTATTCATGGCTACTGCTAGATTCTCATGTGCTTCTTGACTTATAGACCCATAAGACATGGCACCTGTTTTAAAACGTTTTACGATTTCTGTCCAAGGTTCTACTTCTTCAATTGGAATAGGATCTAAGTTTACAAAATCAAATAAACCTCTAAGTGTCATCAACTCTTTTGCTTGTTTATTGATCTTATCCGCATAAACTCTATAACTTTCTTTACTCTTAGAGCGTACTGCTTGTTGTAATTTAGATACTGTAGTTGGATTAAACATATGACGTTCTCCATTTCTTCGCCAACGATAATCGCCTCCTATATTTAAATCTAAAACAGAGTCTACATTTTTATCTCTAAATGCTTCTGTACATTGTTTATAGATTTCTTTTTGTAATACATACAGACCAATACCTCCAATTCTTGATGGAGTATCTGGAAAATATTTGTCTGTAAATGTTTTTTTCAATCCTAAAATCTCGAAAATCTGAGAAGCTCTGTACGAGTGTAATGTAGAGATTCCTATCTTATTCATTATTTTCAATAAACCTTTACCAATAGCTTTATTGAAGTTTTTAATTGCCTTCCCTACTTCTACACCTTCAATTTGACCTTTTTCAACTTGAGTGGCAATAATTTCATTCACCATATATGGATTGATTGCACTTGCTCCATAACCGAATAAAGTAGCAAAATGGTGTGGTTCTCTTGGTTCTGCACTCTCAATTATAATTCCAATTTTAGATCGTGTTTTCTTTCTATACATTGAATTATGTAAGTACGAACATGCTAATAATGCCGGAATTGGAGCCCATTCTTTATTCACTCCTCTATCGGATAGAATAATAATATTTGCGCCTTCATCTTCTACAGCAACAGTAGCTTTATACAAAATTCCTTCTAAAGCATTCTCTATTCCATTTACTCCTTTTTCTAACTGGAAAAGCATAGGAATAGTTGCTGCTTTGAAATCGTCGTGCTCTAAGTTTTTGATTTTATCTAAATCTTCATTAGAAATTACTGGATTTTTGATTCGTAGTTTATTTGCTTGTTCTGGAATGATATCAAAAATATTTCTATCAGAACCAATTGCTAAACTGATATCTGTGATGATTTCTTCTCGTATTCCATCTAAAGGTGGATTAGTCACCTGAGCAAATAACTGTTTGAAATAATTATATAACAATTGTGGCTTATCTGACAATACTGCTAAAGGCGTGTCTGTTCCCATTGAACCAATTCCTTCTTTAGCATTTTTAGCCATTGGCGCTATGATATGATCTATTTCTTCTGTAGTATACCCAAATAAACGTAAACGTGTTTTATAATCTGTTTTCTCTTTAGGTATCGTGTTATTGGTGTACGGTATTTTTGATAGTGGTAACGCCTGCTCTTTTACCCATTTTTTATATGGATGTTTAGAAATAATTTCAGACTTAATTTCTTCGTCTTCAATAATTCTCCCTGCATTCATATCTACCAAAAACATTTTACCTGGCTCTAATCGCCCATGCTTAACTACATTATCTGGTTTTATATTTAACACTCCAATTTCTGAGGACATTACCACATTTCCTCTCTTAGTTACGGTGTATCGTGATGGTCTTAATCCATTTCTATCTAATAAAGCTCCGATAAAATTACCATCTGTAAAAGGAACTGAAGCTGGACCATCCCATGGTTCCATAATACAAGAATTATACTCATAAAATGCCCTTTTCTCTTCGCTCATCGTTTTATCTTTCTCCCAAGCTTCAGGAACTAGCATCATCATTACTTCAGGCAGTGATCTACCCGTCATAAGTAATAGTTCTACAGCCATATCCATTGAGGCAGAATCTGATTTTCCTTTTGTAATTATCGGGAATAATTCCTCAATAAAATCGCCAAACAAATCAGACTTCATTAATTCTTGTCTAGCTAGCATACGTTTTACATTTCCTTTCAATGTATTTATTTCTCCATTATGGCACATGAATCTAAATGGTTGCGCCAAATCCCATGATGGAAAAGTATTTGTTGAAAATCGTTGATGTACTAAAGCTAAGCGAGTTACTAAATCTGGTTGTTTTAAATCAACATAAAAACGCCCAATATCTTCTGGCATTAACAAGCCTTTGTAAATTATAGTAGTTGTTGAAAGGCTTGACAAATAGAAGTAATTACTTTCTGATATTTTTGATGCCGCAATTTTGTGTTCACTTATTTTTCTTGCTGCAAAAAGTTTTGCGTTAAATTGTAATTCTGTTAATACTTCTTTTCCTTTTCCTACAAATACTTGTTTAATTTTAGGTTGTGTTTTTGCCGCTATAGCTCCTAGGTTTGAAGTATCTACAGGTACTTCTCTCCAACCTAAAACTTGTAATCCTTGTCTTTTTAATTCATTTTCTAAAACAGATTCGCAATAGCTACTTTGATTGAATTTTTTTGGTAAAAACACCTGACCCACTGCATATTCTTTAACTTCGGGTAGTTCAAAATCACATACTCTAGTAAAAAAATCGTGTGGTATATCTATTAAAATTCCTGCTCCATCTCCAGTTCTTCCATCTGAACTTACTGCTCCTCTGTGTTCTAATTTTATTAATATTTCTAAGGCATCGTGAATAATTTGATTCGACTTTTGACCTTTTAAATTACAAATAAAACCAGCGCCACAGTTATCTCTTTCAAACTCATTTAAATATAAGCCCTGATCTTTCATAAAAAATTATTTGTTAGTTTGTTTATTTAAGATGAAGATGAGAAATGTACTTGAAGTACATTTCTCATCTAGTTAAAGCTATTCTGATAAAGTGTCTTATCCTAGCTTATTCTTTCAAAATAGACCTAATTAAATTTTTTCTAATTATGTTTATTTTGTACCTGTTCATAAATTTCTTATTCTAGAAGTTTATTATTCTCCTCTATTTCTCTTACCTGGATATGCTAATGCTCCGTGCTCAGATAAATCAAGACCTTCTATCTCTTCCTTCTCAGTTACACGTAATCCAATTGCTTTTTTTAATGCAAATAAGAAAATGAATGACATTAATAACGCCCATACTGCATATGCTAACGTACCTAATGCTTGAACTCCAAATTGAGAAGCTCCACCTCCATTTAACAGTCCAATACCTATAGTTTTTCCTGCTTCAAACTTAACTCCCCATAAACCAATCACTAAAGTACCCCAAGCACCTACAATACCATGTACAGAAACTGCACCTACAGCATCATCAATTTTTAATTTTTGTTCAATTAACTGCATAGAGAAAACTACAATAATACCTCCTATTAAACCTGCTAGTACTGCACCACCTTCAGTCATGTTTCCACAACCTGCTGTAATACTTACTAAACCAGCTAATGCACCGTTTAACGTCATATCTAAATTAGGTTTTTTAAACTTAATCCAAGAAATGAATAATGCTCCTAAGGTACCAGCTGCAGCAGCTAAATTTGTAATTAATACTACTTTTGCTGCTCCAACAGAATCATCTCCACCCCAAGCTAATTGAGAACCTCCATTAAATCCAAACCATCCAAACCATAAGATGAACACACCTAATGTTGCTAATAACTTGTTGTGACCTGGTATAGAAACTGCTTTTCCATCTTCAGTATATTTTCCTAATCTTGGACCTACTAAAATTGCAGCAATTAATGCAGCCCATCCACCAACAGAGTGCACAATTGAAGAACCAGCAAAATCAATAAACCCTTTATTAGCTAACCATCCGCCTTTGGAAATTAGCTTACCAGCCTCTACAACATCTTCTCCTTTCCATTGCCATCCACCAGCTACTGGATAGATAAACGCAGTCATAACTACAGAGAAAATAATATACGTTGTATATTTAGTTCTACCTGCTATAGCACCTGATACTATAGTTGCTGCTGTAGCACAGAATACAGTTTGAAAAAATAAATCTGAAGGATCTGACTCATTGTAAAAACCAAATCCGCTCCAGCCAATCCATCCATTTGTATCTCCATACATTAAAGAGTATCCTACAAACCAGAATACTAAAGAACCTACTGCAATATCTAATGCATTTTTCATTGCAATATTTACCACGTTTTTAGATCTTGTCATACCAGATTCTACCAGTGTAAATCCTGCCTGCATTAAAAATACCAAAATACCTGATAACAATATCCAAAGCATTGATAAATCTACTTTTATCGCTTCTACTTGTTTTACTACATCTTGAGCTACTTCTTGCTCTATTAATGTTAATAATAAATTAGTCATATCTTTTTTAAAATAAAATGGTTTAATAAAATGGATTAAAAGCTATAGATAGCTCCTAAAGTGAATGCTGCCAAAGTACTAGTAGGTAATCCGTCATTATCTGGAAAAACCTCTTCTGAATTACTATCTAATCGGATTTCAGGTTTAATTGTTAAGTTTTCTACTGAATAACTTCCAGTTAATGTTAAACCTAAAACACTATCGTCTTCACTTGCAGCGAAAAAATTATTATCACCTAACTCAGAGAAAAACTCTCCTCTTAGTCCTAATTTAAAATCATCTGACAATGCAACTTGTGGGTATAATGCTGCTCCGTAAAATCCTGCCCCATCATTATCAGCATAAGCTGCATTAATTCCTAAGAAAAATTCATCAGTAACATCAAAACCTCCTGTATAATCAATTTCAAAACCTAATTTTTCTCCTCCATCATAATAGAAGTTTAAATATTGATCTTTGAAACCTAATTGAGCTCCAACTGAATATACTCCAGTTAAGTTAGTATTGACATCAGTTACATTCATTACCGCTAACATTAAGCTAAAATCATCTGATAATGTAAAATCAGCTTTTAAACCTACATGTGAAAATGGTCCGTTAGAGAATAAATGCGAAGTGCTATAATTAAAGTTTCCTGTTGGAGAAATAACTTCGTATCCTAAATATGTATTGAAACGTCCAAAAGTTAACGTTGTCTTTTCTGATACATTCCAATATACATATAATTGATTTACAAATACATCTTTTCCACCACCAACAGCATCTACACCTCTAGAACCAAATGCGATATCTGCAACTGCTCCTGTTTTTCCCATTTCATAGCTTCCTATTAAATTGATCATCCCTAAACCAAATCCTGCTTGATTTGCGAAAGAGGTTCCGAATGTAGGATTAGCATTATCTGATGCTGTAAAATACGATTGGTAATAAGCATCTACGCTACCCCCGAATGATAATTTTCCTTTCTTTTCTTTTTCTTCTTCCTGAGCAAAAGCAACTGTACTCAATAGGCATGTAAACAGTAATAGTTTTAGTTTGTTGATGTTTGACATAATTAAAATTTATTAGTTTGTTGGGATTCAAATCTATTGTGTAGAAAGCAAAAAACAAAACCTAACCCTTTGTTAACCAGCAAACAACAGTGTTTTTAAAAACCAAGCTCTCAAAAAAACAGCTCAAAAAATAATGATCTAATAATTTCACATTAAAAAAAAGTATTGCATTTATGGAATACCCAAATTGAGCACTCAAAATTGAGAATCACACAAAAATCATGTTTCATAAAAAAAAATCATTTTTTTATGTTTTTTAACAAAAATTACGTACTTATACGTATAAAAATATTACATTATTCGTATTTTTTCAACCGAAATAATACATATAATTCAAACTAAAAATCATCTTAAAATTGCGATTTCGGACAACTGAAATAAACCTTAATAAAATTAAGGTGTTTTGGTATGTAAAAGCACTTCTGAAATTGACTGTTTTCTCTTTTATAATTATGAGTTTCTATAGATGAATAGGACATAAAAACATATTCCAATCAAGTTAAAATTTATGGATATCCGCCTTATATTTTCACCACAAATAATAAAAGAATATGACTAAATAGTGTTCTTTTTATTGAACAATAATGACTTAATAATGCTGTAATTAAAAACGAAAAGACGCCCCAAAACTGAGACGCCTTAAACTCAAAACAAAGTTCAACTAAATTTCAACTAAATTATCGTGCTTTGACCCATGAAGATATTCTTAAAGTTGACATTACTGTCCTCTTGATTATGAATATAATCTACAATGAAGTCTCCAACTTTCGAAGTAGTAAAGTTGTTTTCTTTATTAATATCTTGTGTACAAATACCTAACTCTAGTGATTTTTGTACTGCTTTTTCTATAACTTTTGCTTCTTTATGCAAACCTAAATGCTGTAACAGCATTGCTGCTGAAAGTATTGAAGCTAAAGGGTTTGCTATATCTTTTCCTTTTGCTTGAGGAAAAGAACCATGGATAGGTTCAAATAGAGCATTATCCACACCTATAGAAGCTGAAGCTAACAATCCAATAGAACCTCCTATTACACTTGCTTCATCTGAAAGAATATCACCAAACAAGTTTCCTGTAAGTATAACATCAAATTGTTTTGGGTTTAAAATCAATTGCATAGCCGCATTATCTACAAACATAGTATCTACCTCAACATCTGGATATTCTTTAGATAAATTGGTAATTGTTTTACGCCACAACCTTGAAGTTTCAAGCACATTAGCTTTATCTACTAATGTTAATTTTTTTCTTCTATTTTGTGCCGCTTTGAAAGCTAAATGTCCCATTCTTTCTATTTCTTCTACAGAATATGAACACCCGTCAAAAGCAATCTTACCATCATCACTTAACTCTTTAATTCCAAAATAGATTCCACCTGTTAACTCACGATATATAGTTATATCTGTTCCTTTGATTATCTCTTCCTTCAAAGGTGAGTTTTTCAATAATGCATCATAAGCACTAACTGGTCGTACATTACAAAACAACCCTAATTCTTTACGTAATTTAAGTAAACCTTGCTCTGGTCTGACTTTAGCAGAAGGATCATTATCATATTTAGGGTCTCCAATAGCTCCAAATAAGATAGCATCGCTTTTTTTACATGAAGTTATTGTTTTATCAGGTAAAGGATTTCCTGTTTTATCTATAGCACATGCTCCCATTAATACTTCATCATAAACAAAGGTATGATCATATTCCTCAGAAATTGCTTCTAATACCTTTTTGGCTTGGTCTATAACTTCTGGACCAATTCCATCTCCAGGGATAACTGTTATATTAAATTTCATTTTCTTTATACTAATGCTTCGTAAGCTTCTATTTTATCTTTTTTGCTAATTAAAAAATCTATATCATCATATCCGTTCAACAAACAAAGTTTCTTATACGGATTAATTTCAAACTCAACTTCACCTACAGTCGATGTTACTGTTTGATTTTCTAGATCTATTGTTAATTCAGAAGAAGGATTTTGTTTTACTTCTTCTAATAATTGTTTCAAATATTCTGGACTTACCTGTATAGGTAAAATTCCATTATTTAATGCATTCCCTTTAAAAATATCAGCAAAAAAACTGCTAACAACTACTTTAAATCCATATCCTGCTAATGCCCATGCTGCATGTTCTCTACTAGAACCGCATCCAAAATTATCTCCAGCAATTAGTACACTACCTTTATATTTTGGATTATTTAAAACGAAATCACTATCTGCTGTACCATCTTTATGAAAACGCCAATCTCTAAATACATTATCACCAAAACCTTTTTTATCCGTTGCTTTTAAGAAACGAGCTGGAATAATTTGATCTGTATCTATATTTTCAACTGGTAACGGAATTGCCGTATCTACTAATTTTTCAAACTTTTCCATTAATTCAAATGTTTAGTGATGTCTATTATTTTTCCTTCTACAGCGGTTGCCGCAGCCATTAAAGGACTTGCTAAAATGGTTCTAGCCCCTTGTCCTTGTCTTCCTTCAAAGTTTCTATTTGACGTTGACACACAGTATTCTCCTTCTGGAATTTTATCATCATTCATTGCCAAACAAGCTGAACAGCCTGGTTGACGTAATTCAAATCCAGCAGCTTCAAAGACTTCTTGCAAACCTTCTTCTTTAATTTGCTTTGCTACTTGTTGTGATCCAGGAACTAACCATGCATTAACATTAGACGCCTTTTGTTTTCCTTTGATAAAATTAGCTGCTACTTTAAAGTCTTCTATTCTAGAATTCGTACAACTACCTATAAATACATAGTTGATTGGCTTACCTATTAAAGTTTCTCCTTTTTTAAAGTTCATATATTGCAATGACTTTTCGAAAGATTCATCATCTGTTTCTGGAATAGCCTCAGTAACTTTAATCCCCATACCAGGGTTGGTTCCATACGTAACCATTGGTTCTATATCTTCAGCATCAAAAGAGTACTCTTGATCAAAAACAGCGTCTTCATCACTTTTTAACGTCTTCCAATACGCTACTTTAGCTTCAAAATCTTTTCCTTTAGGAGCGAACTCTCTACCTTCAACATAATCAAAAGTAGTTTGATCAGGAGCAATCATACCTCCTCGTGCTCCCATTTCAATACTCATATTACACACCGTCATTCTACCTTCCATAGACATTTCTTCAAATACATTACCCGCATATTCACAGAAATACCCAGTACCAGAGTTAGTTCCTAACTTTGAAATTATGTATAAAATAACATCCTTAGGCAGTACTCCTTTTTTAAGTTTTCCATTTACATTAACTCGTAAACTTTTTGGCTTTTGCAGCAGCAAACATTGACTTGCAAATACTTGTGCTACTTGACTTGTACCAATACCAAAGGCAATTGTTCCAAAAGCTCCATGTGTAGATGTATGACTATCTCCGCAAACCATAGTCATTCCTGGTTGGGTAATTCCTAATTCAGGAGCCATTACATGTACAATTCCATTGTATTTATGCCCTAAACCATATAGAGTAATATTATTCTCTTTACAGTTTTTTTCTAACTGTTCTAATTGATTTCTTGATAATGCATCTTTTACAGGCAAATGTTGATTAACCGTAGGTGTATTGTGATCTGCAGTCGCTACAATTTTATCAGGACGAGCAACAAGAATTCCTCTTTCCTTCAACTCATTAAAAGCCTGAGGACTGGTAACCTCATGAATCAAATGCTTATCAATATATAATATTTGAGGACCATTCTCAACAGTATCTACTACATGTTTATCCCAAACTTTATCAAATAATGTTTTTCCCATTAAGCTATTGCTATTTTAGAAATATTATTAATTTTTTTCATGATTAGATGAATATCTTCATCTATAACTTCTTTTTGTCTATCTGCAAATTGCAAGAACGATTGGTATGCTTGATCTAATTGAATTTTTGTTAGCTCATACCCTATTTTTTTTGCTCTGTAAGCTAAAGCTGCTCTTCCACTTCTTGCCGTTAATACTATTGCACTTTCGGTAACACCTACTTCTTCTGGATTGATAATTTCATAGGTTTCTCTATTCTTAATCACTCCATCCTGATGGATACCTGAACTATGCGCAAACGCATTAGCTCCAACGATGGCTTTATTAGGTTGTACTAACATTCCCATTTTTTCGCTAACCATGGCACTAGTATCATACAGAAGTTTTGTGTTAATATCCGTATGCAAATTTAAGTATGGGTGCTGCTTTAAAATCATAACAACCTCTTCTAAAGCTGTATTACCAGCACGCTCTCCAATCCCGTTAATTGTACATTCAACTTGTCGAGCTCCATTCACTACACCTGCTATCGAATTTGCTGTAGCTAAGCCTAAATCATTATGACAATGACAAGAAATTACTACATTTTCAATACCTTTTACATGTTCTTTTAAGTACTTAATTTTGTTCCCATATTCTTCTGGTAAACAATACCCGGTAGTATCAGGAATGTTTAAAACTGTTGCTCCTGATTTAATTACTTCTTCACATACTTTAGCTAAAAAAGCATTATCTGTTCTACCAGCATCTTCTGCATAAAACTCAATATCATCTACGAAATTCTTAGCATAGGCTACTGCTTCTTTTGCTCTTTCGATAACTTTTTCTCTTGTTGTATTGAATTTATATTTTATATGAGAATCGCTAGTCCCGATTCCAGTATGTATTCTGGGTTTTACTGCATATTTTAGAGCTTCTGCCGCCACTTCAATGTCTTTCTTAACTGCTCTTGTTAATCCACAAACAGTAGCATTTTTAACCAACTTAGCAATTTCACTTACTGAAGTAAAATCGCCTGGACTAGAAACTGGAAATCCTGCTTCGATAATATCAACACCAAGGTTATCCAATCGTTCAGCTATTACTAATTTTTGATTTGTGTCTAACTTACAACCTGGAACCTGTTCTCCGTCTCTTAATGTCGTATCGAAAATTTGGACTTTGTTATCATTCATTGCTCTTAATAATTGTCATTATATCTCAAATGTATATATTGGTATTATAGAACTCGTGAATTCAAAAGTGATTCTTACGATATCAAAATCGATATTAAACTTTTTTAAAAAACTGATTTACAATTATTTATAATGAATAATTTTACAAAAGCTAATCAATATCAAGATGCATTATTCGTACTTATTCAGTCTTTAACCAAGTCTGAAAAAAGACAATTCAATTTATATGTAGGTAGATTAGTTGGGAACAATGAAGCTAAATTTTTTGCTCTTTTTAAATTTTTAGAGAAACAAAAAAAATATGATGAAAAATCTATTATTGAAAGTGGTATAGTTAGTAAGCAACAACTATCTAACCTTAAAGCTCATTTGTATAAACAAATTTTGACAAGTTTACGTTTAAACCCCGCTCATAAAAATATAAGGGTACAAATTAGAGAACAATTAGATTTTGCTACAGTTTTGTATCAAAAAGGCTTATACAAACAAAGCTTAAAACTACTTGACAAAGCCAAAACTATGGCTATAGAAAATGAAGAAAAAAATATAGCTTATGAAATTGTAGAATTAGAAAAAATAATCGAAAGTCAATACATTACTAGAAGTATTAGTACTAGAGCCGACGAATTAACAATTCAAGCAAAAGAACTAAGTCAGCATAATGTAATAACAAGTAAACTTTCTAATTTATCGCTTCAACTTTACGGTATTTTATTGAAAACTGGATATGCTAGAAATGATGCTGAATTACAAAAAGTAAACACATATTTTTATGACAGACTGCCTAGCTACGACTATGACAAACTAGGCTTTAGAGAACGACTTTGGTTATACAAAGCACATTTATGGAGATGCTTTCTAACACAAGATTTTTTAAACGGTTACAAATATGCATGCAAATGGATTTCTTTATTCAGAGAATATCCAAAAATGATTTCAATTAACCCTGTTTTCTATTTAAAAGGAAAAAATTATCTACTAGAGTCTTTATTCTTTATTCGACATAAAAATGAGTTTAAAAAAGGATTAAACACTTTTGAAAAACAAATTGAAAACCAAGAAATCCCAATCAATAGTAATACGGAGCTTTTGATGTTTCAATACCTGTATACCAACAAACTTCATTTACATTTTTTGGAAGGCACTTTTGAAGATGGTGAATATTTGGTGGATCATATCAACAACAAAATAAAAAGTTATAGTAATCGATTGGACAAACACCATATTATTCAATTTTATTATAAAATAGCTTGTTTATATTTTGGTATGGGGAAAAATAAAAAATGTATCGAATACCTATCCAAAATCATTAGCGCTAAGAAATTATATGTTGGTGAAGATCTTCAATGTTTTGCTCGTGTTTTAAACCTTATCGCCCACTATGAATGTGGTTTGGATTATCACTTGGAAAAGCAATTTAAAGAGACTTATAAATTTCTATTAAAAATGGAAAATTTACAAGAGGTCCAGAAAGTATTTATCGAGTCTATTCGATCTCTTGGCGATTTATATCCACATGAATTTAAAAAGGAATTCCAAAAAATACACAACAGATTAAGAGTATTTGAAAATCATCCATACGAAAAAAGAGCCTTTCTGTATTTAGACATTTTATCTTGGCTTGAAAGTAAAGTTCAGAATAAAACTATAGCTGAAATAATACGTGAAAAGACTTAACTTGTTTTATTTACTTCTGAATTTTAAACGAAAATACGGTATAACACAGCAATTATAGTTTCGCTCTAGTACAGTATTAATATTTTCTTTTATTTTAGCTGAAAAACAATACTTATGATATTCTTCGGGGCTACTATAGCTATATTTATTTTAATTTTATTTTATGGTATTTCAGTATACAATGGTCTAGTAAGAAAGAAAAATGAAATGCAAGAAGGTTGGAGTAGCATTGACGTTTTCCTAAAAAAGCGTTACGACTTAATTCCTAATTTAATGGAAACCGTAAAGGGGTATGCAAAACATGAAAAAGAATTATTTGAAAACATTACTAAAGCTAGAAATTTAGCTCAAAATGCAACAACTGTTTCTGAGCAAGGAAAAGCTGAAAGTGGTTTAAAAAACTCAATGATGAATCTTTTTGCAATCGCTGAAAATTATCCTGAATTAAAAGCAAATCAAAATTTTAGTGAACTACAGAATGAATTAACTTCACTGGAAGAAGATATTGAAATGGCTAGAAGATATTACAATGGTACTGTAAAAGATAACAATATTGCTATTGAAAGCTTTCCTTCTAATGTAATTGCAAATATGTTTACTTTCAAAAAAGGAGAATTCTTTGAAATTACTGATAGTACTGAGCGAAAAGCTGTGAAAATTACATTTTAATTTATATCAGCTATGAAAAGGAATGTATACGCAACTTACGACGTATTTCCAAGTTATAAAGGAGCAGCTACACACATCAAGGAAATGGTTTTAGAATCATCAAAACATTGCGATGAATTACAACTATTTTGTTTACGTGGTAGTAACGAACTTCCTCCTGTTCAAGTGGAAGGTAACATATATACAAAACGTTATTTTAATGAAGAAAAGCTAAATTATCTACAAAAAGCTTCTCTTTTTTCAAAACAACTTTTTATAGATATCCAAAAGCATAAAGAAACTATTCAAATTGGTCATTTTAGAGATATTTGGAGTGGCATGGGGTTGATAGCCGAACCTTCAATTAAAACTATTTTTGAAGTAAATGCACTGACTTCTATTGAACTACCATATCGCTATCCAAATTTAACACCTTCTTTTTTAGAAAAATTGAAGAATCTAGAAGCGAAATGCTTACAAAAATCAGATGTTATTATTACACCTTCAGGGGTTACCAAAACATATCTTGAAGATAATTTTGATATTGAAACTCAAAAAATAAAAATAATTCCTAACGGAACTCATATTCCTAATAACTTTCAAAAACCTGAAGATGCTCCTGACGAATACATTATTTACTTTGGAGCTATTCAGAATTGGCAAGGAATTGACACCTTATTAAAATCTATAACCTACTTAGAAGATTTTAAAAACTTAAAACTTGTTATTTGTTTATCTGTTAAAGAAAAGGCATTTAAACCTTTCAAAAAACTAGTTGAAAAACTAGGAATTGAAGATAAAATTGTACTGAAATCTAAATTAAAAAAACAAGAACTTTACAATTATGTGCATTATGCAAAAGCTTCAATTGCGCCATTAAAAGCATGCGATCGAAACATAGTGCAAGGTTGTTGTCCGTTAAAAATCATAGAAACTATGGCATGTAAAACTACAGTCATTGCTTCTAAACTTCCTGTAGTTACAGATTTAGTTTCTGACCAAGAAACTTTATTATTTGAACCAGATAGAGAACAAGATTTAGCAAGATGTATACGTTTTACATTAGATAATCCTGAAAAAAGCAAAGAATATGCTAGCAATGCATTTGCAAAAGTAAAACGTGATTTTCTTTGGAGTATACAAACTGAAAAATTAGAAAAAATATATAAAGACTTAATCAATTAAAATGAATAGGCAAGGTAATGTTTTAGACGTAGAACAATATACTGGTGCTCCTATAGAAAGAGCGCATTTATTAAGAGGTTTTAATTCTAAAAAAACACCCGTAAAATGGATTCGTTTTTTTAGAGCTTGTGTACTACAACGTCAAGTAGCAGAAACTCAAAAAAAGAAAAAATTGAAGAAAATGTGGACTGCTTTTTTTATTTTTTCAGGAATAGCTTTTGTAGCTCCTTTTATTTTTCTTCCTCTAGGAATTTTATTTCCTTTTATTTTTGTTTTTTTAATTGTAGCCGCTCTTATTAATTACTTCACAAATAGAAGTTTTAAAAATAAATTTGCTGATGGTTTTGACTTTTTTGCAGATTATTTTTCTGCTTTTTTTACTTTAATTGAAGAAGATTTACAACCACAATCAAAAATTTCACTTCAGGCTAACTTAAAAAACACTCGATCTAAGGAAAGTTTTATTAATGAAGAACCTTATGCAAGTAATACTCGTGGTTTTATTTCTGGAAAACAGAATTATTATCAACGTGAGATTAGTAAAGGATCTTGCTTTTTTAATGACGGATCTTTGATTTCATTTCAATTTACAGAAAAAGTAAGAGAACGAATTGTTAAAAAACGTGGTCGTGTTAGCGGAAAAAGAAAAACAAAATACAAATTTAAATCAGTGTATCCATTCACCTTAAAAATGAAAATCCCAAAAGCGAAATATAGTTTAAAACCTAATATTTCTTCGGAATTAACTCAAATGGTGGAAGAAAATGATTTTTATGTATTTAAAACTATTCGAAAGTTCGATACTAAAAAAGAAAGACCAGATCAATACAATCCATATAATGAAAGTAGTATTACAGCATTTGCTGTAGATTATTTTTCTCTAGAAGTTATTAATTTAATCAATACCTGTTACAGTTGCGTAACTCCAAGAGCATAATTACTATGAAAACAATACAATATTGCGAAGAATATACAGGATTATTTGTCGTCCGACAATGTGAAAATGAAGCTACTACTGAATGTAGTAAATGTTCGAAAAAAATATGTAGTGTACATTCATTTAAGGCTGATCAAATTTTCACATATACTAATACTAACATTGCTACTAATGTCATTAGAGATAGTAAGGGAATTTTATGTCTTAGTTGTTTTACTGAGCTAGATGCCAGACTCACTAATGATATTGAATTGTATTCTAAAGATAGAGCTGTTTGGAGAAGAAAAATGATTGAACGTTTCCATAAAGAATATCCTTACATGGTATTTATGGCTGAAGATTATGGAAGCTTATTTGACACTACACATAGCACCTACTTTCACGATTATGATGACGATGATGCTTATTTTGATAGCTAATGACCATATTACTTATTACTAAAAATTACCCGCCTAGTAAAGGTGGAATGTCTGTTTCATGCGATCGATTAGTTCGTAATTTAAGAAATAATGCTATAGAGGTACATGTTATTCATTTTACCAATAGAAGAAAAAAGTTTGACACTATAAGTATGGTTAATGGAACATACACAGCCATACCTATTCAAAACTCAGAAGAATTCACACTTTCGTTAGCTTCAGAATTTATTATGCAACTTCCATTTTTATCTAAAATTACTCATATCGGTGCTTTCGGTGGAACTTTACCTATTAATTTGGGGCCAATTTTAGCGAAATGGACCTCAAAAAAGCTAATCACTTTTATTAGAGGAAATGATTTTGATGAGGGAATTTTTTCCAAACGAAGAGATCATTTATTGTACGCTTTAGAAAATTCCGATTATGTTTTTTCCGTAACTGGTGAAAAAGCAGCTAAAATTGATCGTTTAGTTACGCATAATAATTCTTATTTTACTCCAAACGGAATTAATACATCTTTATGGAAAGCTTCTTCCAGTCATTTCAATAAAATTCAAGAACTACAAAATTCTTTTCAAAAAAAAATACCAATAGCTATTATTGGACAACTGAAAGAAAAAAAGGGAATTTTAAATTTCACAGAAACCTTTTCTAAATTCCCATATAAAGATGATTATATAATCTGTATGATTGGTGATGTAAGCAGTGAAACTCAACAACTCTTAACAGATTTAGATGTAAATATTGCCTTTTACCCTTTTGCTAATCAAAATGAACTGTTAGTTTTTTATCATGCCGTAAATATTGTAGCTATTCCTTCTTTTTATGATGGAATGCCTAATGTTTTATTAGAGGCTGGTGCTACAAAAAATTTAGTTTTAGGTTCAAATATTGGAGGTATAAAAGACGTTATAACTGATAATTTAGATGGTTTTTTATATAATCCTTTACAACCTTTAACTTTATTAGATGTACTCCTTAAAATGCATCGTATGTCTGAAGATGAAAAAAACAAGGTTAGCAATTCTTTATATGAGAAAATCCAAACAGTTTATACTGAAGAGAAAGAAATTTTAAACTATTTAAACATACTACAATCATGAAAAAAACTTTAACAACCTTGCTCGTTTTCTCCTTTTTATTTTTAAGCTGTAAAACATCAACAAAATCGAGTACTTCAAGCACAAACATAGAAACTACCTCTACCTCTATTACTAATTCACAAAGTTTAGATTTAGAAATAAAAAAAGCAGATGGTAACATATTAGGTGGTTTTAACCTACAACCGATAAAAATTATTTCTAAAGGGAAAAGCTATACGCATAAAGCTAAGCCAGATAAACATAAGTTTTATACGAATGGACAGATGAAATACGAAGTAAAGTTTAAAGAAGAAGGACTAAAACTTCGTGATAAAAACTCTAATTTATTATGGAAAGTAAAAATTTACCCTGATAAAATTAAGATTTCAGATAATGAAGAAAATACAAATGCTTTTGTTATTCGTTCATATGAAAACAAGATTAAAGTAAAAAGAAACGAGGAAGAATTATATATCGTAAAAATTGATGGGACTTCTGTTTTAGTTAACGACAAAGAAGCATTTACACTTTCCTCTTCTCAAGAAAATTATGCAGTTGCTTTATTGGCTATAAATGAAATTCCTGACGAACATAAATTATTCTTATTAGCTGAATTATTAAATAAGCTATAATGTATCTATTTTATGTTTATGGTTCTGGATTAGGACATTTAACTAGAGTTAGGGATTTTATTCACACAAAAAATATTCCTTTAGAAAAGTGTGTAATTATTACTAACTCTAGTTATAAAAATTATTTTCCAAATACAGCTATCATAATACAAAAGGAAGATGATTTTTTTAAAAATAAACATGAAATACATACATTTTTAAATATATGTGTTAAAAAATATACAATCTCTACTTTTGTTATAGATGTTTTTTACGCGGGGTTTTACGGTGAATTAAATGATTTCCTCAAAAAAACCAAAGGCTTACAATTTGTTTTATTGGCAAGAATTTTAAACAATAACTATACATTAAAATACAACTGCATTACCTATGATATTATCTATACTCTTGAACAAGGAATTTCTATAGAAAATTATGCATACACACACAAAGAAGATTTAAGATTAAAACCAAAAAGAAAAAATAACATATTTAGTATCAAACCTAAAAAACCGTACTTTTTAGTTTTACACTCTGCTCCTTTAAAAGAAGTTATGCTACTTTACAAACAAGCTTTATTATATCGAAAAAACCAACATATATATATTCAAACATATGTAGATTTCCCTGTACAATACTTAAAAGAGTATACTACATTAATTTATAGGGAAGAGACTAAGAATGAATTGTTAGCAGAAGCAGAGAAAATATTTTCTGGTTGTGGGTTTAACAGCTGTATGGAGACCATTAATTTTAGACAAAAACAACATGTAATTCCTTTTAAAAGAAGATTTGATGATCAGTTTAAAAGGAAAAACATATTATCTCTATAATTTTTAATGATAAAAGAATTATTTCTCTTTTTGAGTTAAACTTCTATAAATGGTTTCTCTGATTCCTTCAGAAGTTATAAACCAATCTCCATACTTTTTATCGTCATATTCTTTGGTTATTGACGTGTCTTCTTTTATTTCTTCAAGGGTTTTACCTTCTTCTATTTTGCTTTTCACTCTATCCCTCAATACAACCAACATTTCTTTGTACGCAATTAACTCTTTTTTATTAGATATGTTTCTATGTCCTGGTATAATTACAGTAGTTTCATCTATCATAAGTAATCCTTTCTCTGCAGAAGCAATATACCCGTCAATACTTCCTCCACTAGCTAGATCAATAAATGGATATTTTCCTTGAAAATAAGTATCTCCCATATGCAATACATTACTTTTGGTAAAATACACATGAGCATCTCCATCTGTATGTGCATTATGCACATGTGAAACTAAAACATCTTCCCCATTAAAGTGAACCATCATATCTTCAGTAAATGTAATAATTGGTAAAGCTTCTTTAGGAGAAGCTGGTCGCTTCTTTCCTCTAACTACATTCTCCACACTCATTCTTTTTCTTACATTTTTATGTGAAATAATGACCGCTCCTTCTTTACTCATATTTTCATTTCCTCCAGTATGGTCTCCATGCCAATGTGTATTGATCAAATATTTTACTGGTTGATCTGTAATATTTTTTATTGCCTTCAAAATTTTCGGAGTCAGATGTGCAAACTGATCATCTATCATAAAAGCTCCATCTTCACCTACAAAAAGACCTATATTACCTCCTTGACCTTTTAACATGTAAATACTTTCTGTAATTTTTATAGGTTCTATTTTTACTTCTTTCTTCTGAGCATGACTCATAACTGATCCTAACAGAAATAAAAAAAACAAAAAGCTTACTACTATCTTCATAATGATTTATACATTTTGTAATGAGGTCCAACTTTATTTACAAACTTATCCCCCATAATTTTGAATTGATTTTTCTCGTAAAATTTAATTGCAACTTCTCTAGCATTACACCATAAAAAGTTTATCCCTAAATTACGCAATTCATTGGTCGCAAAGTTTAGTAATTCCTTTCCATACCCTTTACCTCTAGCTTCTGATGATGTAGCCATACCTCTTAACTGATATTGTTTTCCTTTTAATTCTTCAATATCATTTTTCATAAAACTTCCTATACAAACTAAAGTTTCATCATCAAAAACTCCTAAATGAATAGTAGTTTCATCTAAATCTCCATCAAAAGTATGAGGTAAATCAATATTTTTACGTAGTATTTCCTGTCTTAGAAAGTAGGTTTCTTCAGCAGTTATTTTTTTTACTAAAACCATAATCATCAAATGAATTTATCATATAAAACAATTCCACCGGACAAGATACTTAGTATTTTACCATTATTATCCAAAATCAATACAAAAACTCCTCCTGATATTTTAGAAAAAAGAGTTATTGAAATGGGAAAATCCCCGAACTATGAATGCGTTGCTGTTTTTGAAGATACCAAAATGATTGGTATCTGTGGTTTATGGTATTCCACGAGACATTACATTGGTAAGAGTGTAGAACCTGATCATGTTATTATTTCAGAAGAATATAGAGGAAAAGGATTGGGAAAATTATTTTTTGAATGGATTTACAAACACACCAAGGCAAAAGGATGTGAATCTATGGAACTAAACACCTATACCTCTAATACTAAATCACATAAGTTTTACTACAATGAAGGTTTTAATATTTATGCTTTTCATTTTTTGAAAGTTTTGAGAGAAGACGGAAAATTTTATTAGATTTTTTCTTTAAAAAAGTTGTGGAATTAAAAAAAGGTCTTATATTTGCACCCGCAATACCGACGCGGGAGTAGCTCAGTTGGTAGAGCGTCAGCCTTCCAAGCTGAATGTCGCCGGTTCGAACCCGGTCTCCCGCTCAAAAAACCGAAACATTTTGTTTCGGTTTTTTTTATTTTTACCCTACACTTAATTTTTTATCAATATGCCTTTATTATCAGATCATGTAAATGTATATAGTTCCTGTATTGCCCTTCTTGATTTACAAGGGTGGAAAATTAAAGTTGATTTTGGAGCTTATGAAAAAGACGATAATGAACCAATTATTTACACAGCAACTAGAGATGAAACTATTATTAAAGCTGAAGATCCTTTACGATTACTAGGACTAGCGGCAATTGACGAGCACCACAAACCACATGGAAATGCACCCTATTGGTGGAATATTAAAAGTAAACCTATTCATTTACTTCAAAAACTTGAAGACGAAGCTCTAGAACGCTCTTTCTTTACTTACAAAGAAAAACATCCTAAAGATTGCAATAAGCTCGTAGAAAACGCTATATCTGAAAGCAAAATTGATCCAACAATTAAACCTCATGAGCGTTTAGGTATTTCTAAAAGCTCATTTGATAAAATCATAAAAGAGAAAAATGCTAAATTTAATCTCTAGATTATTTTTCTAATTTATCTCCAAAAAACAATAATCCACCAACAATTGCGCCCATTACAATTATCATTGTTGGATTATTACTTATTACTTCTGGTTTTAATAATAATGTGACTACGTATCCTCCAATTGCTCCTCCTAAGTGTGCTGAATGTCCAATATTACCTAGTTGTTTTTTCATTCCATAAATAGAATATAGCAAATACCCCATTCCGAAAATATAACCTGGAATTGGTATTGGAATTGGCAACATCATTAATTCCATTTCTGGATACAACATTATTGCTGAAAATACAATTCCTGAAACAGCTCCCGACGCTCCAACTGCTGAATAGTAATAATCATTTTTATGCTGGCTTAAAGAATACATACTCCCTGCTAATAAACTAGCAAA
This sequence comes from Tenacibaculum agarivorans, assembly GCF_001936575.1. Lineage (GTDB taxonomy): Bacteria > Bacteroidota > Bacteroidia > Flavobacteriales > Flavobacteriaceae > Polaribacter > Polaribacter agarivorans. The sequence continues at coordinate 18,424 of NZ_MSMP01000026.1, read as the reverse complement.
ATATATGATTAAGAAACTACTATTTCCAAAACTTCCAGCTACTGATCTTCCGAAAATATATAACGCATACATATTAAACCCTAAATGAATCCAGTCTGCATGTAAAAATCCTGAAGTAAGCATTCTTATTTTCTCTCCTGAAAGAATTTTCCCTACTTGAAATTTGAATTTATTGAAAAAATTAACATCTTCAAATCCCTTAAAAGAAGCCAAAACATTAGCTATAATAATACCTAATATAATTTTATTCATAGACAATAAAAGTTGTATTTAATTTTGTAGACTACAAAAATAAGCAAAACTTTTTGACCTTATCTTTTTAAGAATTAAATGCGATATTTGCCTAAACTTTATATTTAGCATGCAACTATTAGCATTTATCATAGTTTACCCTATTTTGTGGGTTATATCAAGACTACCTATGCGAGTATTATATCTCATATCTGATTTTATTTTTATCATTGTATTTTATGTAGTTAAATACCGAAAAGATGTTGTGTATGATAATTTAAAATTAGCTTTCCCTGAAAAAACGGATACTGAACTCAAAATTATTCGTAAGAAAAGTTTACGCCATTTTGGTGATTTTATCGTAGAAAGTATCAAAGCTTTTTCAATCTCAGAAAAAGAAGTATCAAAGAGATACAAGTTCACAAACCCAGAAGTTTTAAATACCGTTGCTAGTCATAATAAAAATATAATTTTAACAGGTGCACATTTAAATAATTGGGAATGGTCTGTTTCTATGCCTCTGGTCTCTGAAACAAATATATTCGGAGCTTACACTGCTATTAAGAACAAATACTTTAATAGCTTTATGAAAAAGTCTAGAACTAAATTTGATTTAATTGCATATAAGACTTCTGAAATGGTTCCTGAAATGTTTAGAAACATGAAAAAAGGCATCAAGGGCGCCTATATATTATTGAGCGATCAATCTCCTGTAGTACACAAAGCTTATCACTGGCAAGAATTTTTTGGCGTTAAAGTACCTGTACATACTGGTGCTGAAATACTTGCTAAAAAGTTTGATATGGCTGTAATTAATTACACCACTAAAAAAATAAAACGTGGGTATTATGAAACTACTTTTGAAGTAATTACTGAAACTCCAAAAGAATTTGAAAATTACCAGATCACAGATAAATACTTACAGCTTATAGAAGAAAAAGTAAAAGAACAACCTGAAAATTATTTGTGGACTCATAAACGTTTTAAGCACAAGCATAGATACAATGAATGGCTAGAAAAATATAAAAAATAAATTTCTTCATTTTTTATAGTAACAAATTATCTTTTTACAGAACGTGTTAACGTAAACTAAAAGATAATTTATCATGAAAAACTCTTTTTTAAACTTAAACGGGGTAAAAAAACTTGACAACTCCGAATTAAAAACAATTAGCGGAGGGCGTGTTAAATGTACTTATTCTGACGGTTTAGGTTGGGATTTAAGTTACAAGACTTCTCAAGCAGAATTTCTCGCAGGTGATCACTGTGTTAAAACTGGTGGGAAAGTTGAGTTCTATGATGGTGCTATGCAATAAAAAGATTAATTAACCTCCTTATTATTCTTAATAAAAAAACTCCTCTAATGAGGAGTTTTTCTTTTTTTATTCTGCATGAGAGACTGAGTAGAAGAGTATAAAAGTAACAATCATATTTACACTAAAACATCACAAATCATTAATGATTGCTGTCATTTATGCATTGCATTAAAATACTCTTTGTTTATTTTTTAGTTTCATCTGATAATCTTAAAAACTTTTATTATGTTAAAAAATGTTGTAACCTTAGGTAAAACGCTGAACAAAGTAGAGCAAAAGACCATTAATGGCGGAAATACTGGTTGTTCTAATAATCCAAGAGGAATGTGCCCAACCGGACTTACTTTTAATACAGAAACTTGTGCTTGCATACCATTTGGTTTTTAAATTGTTAATAAGCGAGCTTCGGTTCGCTTTTATTTTTTTAAATTGTTTTTGTTATATTTCAATACTAATAACTTTAAATTCTAATTTTATGTTTGAAGAATTAACAAAAGAAGAAATGATTACTCTTTATGGTGGTGCTCAAGAAGTTGGTGATATTGATAGAACACAACCCAATAAGATTAAAATATTTTAATTTTATAGATATCATCTATAAAAAAATAAAATCTATAGTAGGAAGTAAAAAATAAAAAAGCTCTTTACACTAAGTAAGGAGCTTTAATTTTTAGGGTGAAAGACCGGGTTCGAACCGGCGACCTCCGGAACCACAATCCGGCGCTCTAACCAACTGAGCTACAATCACCATTTCAGTTGCGGGTGCAAATATAAGCCATTTTTAAAGTATGACAAAATATTTTTTACTTTAATTTACTTAAACTTTCTACCGCTACAAAACGTTCAACAGTGAAACCTTCTGCATAATCCACTCCAATAAGCCTTCCTAAATCTTTAGCTCTGTATTCTACACTCTCCGTAAAATTCTTACTTGTAATCGGTGTTTCAGGCTCATCACTCTTAGGATCAAAGAATTGAGAACTATATGCCATTACCGAATCAATTTTTTTATCCATAAACCCACTTACATCTACTACAAAATCAGGTTCAATATTTTTCCACTGAATATAGTGGTACACTAGTTTAGGACGCCATTTTTCTTGTTTCTCTCCATCTAAATTAGTTTCTATCTTTAACAATCCGCTTAAAAAACAAGCATCAGATACTAATTGGCTTCCTTTTGGGTGATCTATATGGCGATCATCTATAGCATTGCACAATACGATTTCTGGCTGATATTTTCGAATCATTTTAATGATCTCTATTTGATGTACAGTATCATTTTTAAAGAAACCATCAGCAAAACCTAGATTTTCTCGTACAGAAACACCTAAAATTTCAGCTGCTTTAGCAGCTTCTTCATCTCTTAATTCTGCTGAACCTCGAGTACCTAATTCCCCCCTAGTCAAATCAACAATTCCCACTTTTTTACCTAAAGAAATTTCTTTTGCAATGGTTGCTGAACAACCTAATTCTACATCATCTGGATGTGCTCCGAAGGCTAATATATCTAATTTCATTTACTGCTTTGTCTTTGTTTTTTCAAATTGTTCTTTACTAACTACATCTATATCTACTCTTCTGTTGAGATATCTACCAGCTCTTGTTGGAGTCAAACAACAAGGATAATTTTCTCCAAATCCTATTACTGAAATTCTAGTAGAATCAATGTTTAGTCTAAAAAGTAACTTTTTTATCATTACCGCTCTTTTATCTGTCAACTTTTTATTTTTTTCATGTTCTCCTTCGGAAGAAGTATGGCTAGTTATCAGGTAATGATTATGATTTTTATTAATATAACTCACAATTTCTTTCATAGCATCTAAAGATTCATTTCTAAAAATCAATTCTTTGTATTGAAATTGTATCTTTCTTGCTAGACTATCTAAATATTTATCTCTTTTTTTCTTTTGAGCTACAAGATTTATACTCAACAAAAAACTCAATCCAATTACTATTTTTCTTTTCCACATTATTAAAACATATTATAGTTTATCAATCGCCTGCTCAATATCTGTAATTAAATCTTCTGTTTCTTCTATACCAACTGAAAAACGAATTAAACCATCCTTAATTCCTTGTTTTTCCCTTTCTTCAGCTGATAATAATGCATGAGAAGTTTGTGAAGGACTTAACAACGTACTTTCCACACCTGCTAAACTCATAGACGGTTTTATCAATTGTAAATTACGTTGAAACTCCATTGCATCTAAATTTTCTTTTAATTCGAAAGACAACATTCCTCCAAAACCTTTCATTTGAGACTTTGCTAATTCGTGATCTTCATGAGAAAGTAAACCAGGATAATACACTCTTTCTACGTTAGGATTTCCTTCTAAATACTTTGCCATTTTTAATGCATTTTCATTCTGACATTTGACACGTAAATTCATAGTTTTCATACTTCTCTCTAACATCCATACCGTAAAATCACTTAAACTACCTCCAAAATTCTTAGCTAAACTCCATAATTTTTCAATATGCTCTTTTGAAGCTGCCACCGCTCCCGCTAAAATATCTGAATGTCCTCCCATATATTTTGTAGCCGAATGGATCATGATATCAATACCAAAATCTACAGGAGTTTGATTAATTGGTGATGCAAATGTATTATCAATCATAGTGATAATATCATGTTTTTTAGCTAACGAAGCTACTGCTTTAAGGTCTACAACTTTTAATAATGGGTTTGATGGTGTTTCAATAAAGATTACCTTAGTATTCGAACGAATCTCTTTTTCAAAATCTTCTATATGTAAAGTATCAGTAAATGAATATTCAATACCAAATTTATCAAATTCCTCAACTACAAAATTATAAGTTCCTCCGTATAACGTTTGTTGTAGTACTATATGATCGCCTTTTTGCAAAAAGGTTAGCATTGCAGAACTTATAGCGGCCATACCTGAACCAAAAATCAGCGCATCTTCAGTTTTCTCCAAAGCCGCAATCTTTCTACATAAAGCCTCCTGATTTGGTGTATTAAAATACCTTGGATATCTTTTAATATCCACATCATAAAACTGATATGACGATGATAAATATATAGGAGATATTGCTCCTTTAAACTGTTCGTCTTTTACTTCTCCTACGTGTGTACAAATTGAATTTATTCCTAATTTATTGTGGTTGCTCATGTTGAAAAATTTAGCTCCTAAATTACTAAATGCTTTCCATTGCTTCAAATAATTTCAATATCTTCGTCTATATGATTTCAGTCGTAATAATTGGAGGAGGTAATGTTGCATTTCATTTGACAAAAGCTTTTTTGTCTTCAAAAAATGTTGTTGTTTGCCAATTATATGCTAGAAATATCTCTTCTATTTCAGAATTTCAACATCAAACATCTTTAACTGATAATATACACATGTTAGATGATGCAGATGTTTATATTTTGGCTATTTCTGATGATGCTATTCCTGACGTTTCTCAATTACTTCCTAAAGAAAAACTTGTTGTTCATACTTCTGGTAGTGTAGCTATGAATGCTTTAGAAAATACTGGAAGGAAAGGAATTTTTTATCCGTTACAAAGTTTTTCTAAAACTAAAGATGTCGATTTTAAAGAAATCCCTTTGTGCATAGAAGCTGAAAATGACACAGATTTACATGTATTAGAAAGATTAGCCTCAGAAATTTCTGAAAAAGTATATCATATTACGTCTGATCAAAGAAGCAAACTACATGTGGCTGCAGTTTTTGTTAATAATTTCACGAATCACATGTATAAAATTGGAAATGATATATGTAAGAATTATGATGTGCCTTTTGATGTATTATTTCCATTAATAAAAGAAACTGCAGCTAAAATTGAATCTTTAGATCCTAGTTTAGCACAAACAGGTCCTGCAAAACGTAATGATCAAGAAACAATAGAGAGGCATTTAAGCTTATTAAACTCGAATCAAAAAGATATTTATAAACTTATAACAAAATCGATCCAAAATGGATAAAAGCTATAAAGAATTATTTAACGACGTTACTACTTTTATTTTTGACGTTGATGGAGTATTAACCAATGGAATTGTGACTGTTTTTCCTAATGGTGAATTAGTGCGACAAATGAATGTAAAAGATGGATATGCACTTAAAGCTGCTGTTCAGTCAGGATTTAAGGTTTGCATTATATCTGGTGGTAAAAATGAAGGGGTACGTGACCGTTTACAAGGATTAGGAATTACTGATATTTATCTAGGAGCACATACAAAAATTGATCAGTATAATGAATTGGTTGAAAAATATAATTTAAAACCAGAAAACGTTTTATATATGGGAGACGACATTCCTGATTTACCTGTAATGCATAAGGTTGGCCTACCTTGCTGTCCATCTGACGCTGTTAGAGAATTACAAGAAATGTCTGTTTACATATCAGATAAAAAAGGTGGAGAAGGTTGTGCAAGGGATGTAATAGAACAAGTTATGCGTGTTCAAGAAAAATGGCACGATTATTTCGATGCTACATATGATTAAATAACATTTGTGATTTTTTATTGTTCACAAAAATGATATTTTTAGCCGAGAAACAAATTAAACAAATACATATGAGGAAATTAATATTCACCTTTTTATTAGTAGCAATATCTACTTCTATCAGCGCACAAAGTATTTTTGGAAAATGGGAAAATAGAGATGAAGATACAGGCGAAGTAGACAGTATTATTGAGGTTTACGAAAAGGAAGGAAAAGCTTATGCTAAAATTGTAGAAATTACTGATAAAGATAGACAAGATGCAGTTTGTGACCAATGTAGTGGCAAAAATAAAGATAAGCCTATTCTTGGTATGAACATTTTAACAGGATTGAAAAAAGATGGTGATGAGTGGTCTGGTGGTAAAATTTTAGATCCTAAAAATGGAAAAAAATACAAGTGTTTTATAAAACTCGTTGAAGCTGATAAATTAAAAATTAGAGGTTATATCGGTTTTTCTCTAATAGGTAGAACTGCCTATTGGTTTAGAAAAAAATAAAAACAAATAAAAAAAGCTCCTAAAAAGGAGCTTTTTTTATTTGTAATGACTAGCTATTCTTGTTAATTGAAATACAATATCTAGAGAGTCTTTCATGGATAAACTTGAGCCATCCATATGAATCCACCTTTTTAAGGGTTGTTCGTAAATTATACTTTTCGTTGTATCTCCATACTTCTTTTTCAACCTTAAAAACATTTCGACATCAAAAAGCCATCTTGTAATAAATTTCTTTTCAAATAAGAAAGGTACCAGTTCTCTATCCAAAATTTTTGCTCCACATTGAGTGTCTCTAAACTTCATTCCTAGGATTTTTTGAATCGCAAAATTAATTACAGAACTAATAATTTTCCTTGTAGATTGTTTAGTAATATTAGCTCCCATCCTTTCAATTCTAGAACCACTGACCACCTTATAATCAGATGCACTTATAGTTCTTAATAGATCATCGAAATCATCAAAATCTGTGGATAAATCAGCATCTAAAAAACCAATGTAATCAAAATTTAGATCTGTTTTTTTGGCTAAATGAAGCATTCCTAATCTAACAGCTTCAGCTTTTCCTCCATTCTCTTTACAATTGAGAATGCTAATGTAGTCTTCTTTACCTCTTCTAATTTCTTCTAATTCTTTGAGTGTATTATCAGAGCTACCGTCGTTTACAAAGCATAAGTGATATCCTATATTAGTTTTCACAAAGCTCTTAAATTCCGCTTCTAAAAGTCTATTTTCTTCATTATAACAAGGTATAACGACTCCAACACACTTTTCTCTTACTAAGCTAACTGTATCATCTACAATTGACTTTTCTGGAACAGGACACATACCGACAATTTTATTAATTCGCAGTACTATTTCACTCAGTGTTACTGGCTTTTTAATAAAATCATCTACCCCATAAGCAAATAAATCTGCTATGTCTGTGTCTTCAGTATCTTCAGATATCACAATAACTTTTGTTTTATAAGAAGATTCTTTAATATATTTCAAAACATCCACACCTGTATAATCACTTGCATTCACATCTATGCTTACAAGGTCTGGTTCATTTTCTTCGATTAATTTGATTGCTTGGTTACTTGTTCTAGCAATTTGAACATCATATCCTATTTCAATTAGCTTTTTTTTAAGTGATAATAAGATCAATTTATTTTGATCAAAAACAACTATTTTCATACTTTAACTTTAGAGGTTAATAAATAATTCCCTCTTTCCCCAAGTAGGTGTATGAACATCTTTCTTTGCGAAATATACAATTAAAAATGTATAAACAAAAGCATTTACACAGAGAAAAACACTGATTTACAATTAATTGAATAAACCCCTATTTAATTTATTATTTTATTAAAATAATCCAAGTACATTGCTGCTATTTCAGACATTGGTAATGATGCAGCTGCTTTGTAATTCGCTTTTGCTAGCTCTAATCTATAATTATCATTAGTTACTACATTCTTTATAGCTACCGCTAAAGATTCTACATTATCAGCCTCAAAAAACTCACCTCTGTATCCTTCATCTTGAATCAAATCTGTTAAATCACCTAAATTGGGCATAATCACAGCTTTTCCGTAACTCCCTGCTTGATGTAAAACTCCTGAACTACCTGTAGTTGATGTATAGGGAAAAACCACAACTGTACTTTCTTGAAATATAATCGGTACGTCTTCTTCCACTACATAACCTGTAAAATGTAAACCTGGTACATGTTTATATTTTTGTTTCATCTCTTCAATATACCCTGGCGTGTTTGGACTATCTGTACCTGCAACAACAATTTCTAAATTCTCATCTGTTAATTCTCTGACTCTTTCTACAGCCTCTATCATTACCTCTACCCTTTTATACGTACCAAATTTTCCAAACGCCATTACTTTTTTAGGTCCTTCAGGTAAATTATAGTCTGGCTCAGGTGGCATCTCAAAAGTTCCATGAGGTACTAAAACAGCCTTATCAGTTTTATATTTTGTTCTAATTGTATTTACAAATTTTTGGATGGTTAAGGCTACATAATCTGCTTTCAATAAAAAACGTGTTAAAACTGTTCCTATGAAACCATAAATTTTTTGAAATACTACACTTTTTGTGAATCCTGCACTATCAAGATCTACTTGTTCTAATATATTATGTAATAATACTATAGTAGGAATCTTTTTTGTTTTACATAAATAAGGTAATAACAATCCTAATGCTGCTGGAATTTTTTTATCACCAAATTTTAAAAACTGTAAATTAAATAAAACAGCATCAGGTTTTGTTTTATTTAATGCCTTATTGAATGTGATTAAATTTTTATAACTATTAAATTTCCAACAGTTGTATACTGCTATTTCACTACCTTCTTCTTCAAATTTCACATCATCTGGGGTAACAGCTTCGTCAGTTAATAATATCAATTTGTCAACTTGGTCATTAAGTCTAAACTGTTTTACTAAATGATAACCATATTCATTTAATGTTACCTTACTTGGGGGGAACGCAGTAACAATTGCTAATTTCATAACTTCAAATTTTATTTTATACTTATTAAATATTCGTTTTAAACGCTTAGAAAATTTTACTTCTATTGCGTGTATCTATTCTTTTTGATTATTGATTAATCTTCTTTTTTAAGGGATTGGCTTTTTGATGTTTTAGTAAAGAAAAAAAGAAGTTGAACAGCTAGTAGAATTGACATAGCTATTATTTGCATTACCACTACCTCTTCTAGGTCTTTATGAAAGTAAGTTATTAAAAGTACTTGGGTAACTCCTAAAAGCCCTGTGATTACAACTGGTATATATTGATCTATTGACAAGAAATAGTATGCAAATACATTAGAGACTGCAAAAATTGATGTAGCTAAGGCATACTTCCATAACAATGGTGAAATTTCTATATAAGCTTCTCCGAATAAAATATTTACAACAAATTCAGGAAATAAAAAACTTACAATAACAATAATACAAGAAAGTAATGAGATATATCCTACATACTTAAGTAGTATTGGACCATGTGGTAATCCATCTTTTTGTTTATTAACAACTGCCGGTAACAAAAGCATCACAAACATCCATGCTACAAAATATACAACTCGTCCAATCAGTGCTAATGAAGCATATAAACCTGCTTGATAATTATCAAAATAATGCTTAACTAGTAATATATCACTATTATTAATGATGATTTGTGTACACTCATAGAAAGCTGTCAACACAAAAAACTTTTTTACCATAGTTATTTGATCTTCATTCAACTTTACTGTGCTCTTAAAAACATGTTGAAGTTGAAAAGGAAATAAACTAAAAAAAAGTGATGCTAGAATTCCTATTGAAATTAGAATGGACGGCTCCAAAAAATTAATAAACCATAATAATACCAATGTAATCACCAATCTACTTATCATTTCCAATTGATACGTTATGGATAGTTTTATGAATTTTTCTTTGCCTTGAAAAATTCCTCTATTCACACTCATTAGAAAATAGATAGGTACCCCAAATCCAAAAATTAAAAACATTGATGAAGTTTGGGTATTAAAGGCTTCTTGAAGTTGTTTATGAAATATCACAATCAACGCCCCTAAAACTAAACCTAGAATGACTGTTTTTTTGGTTATAAAATTAACAAAACTTGTCTCTACTTCATCTTCAAAAATAACAGTGTACTTAGCAGTTACCAATTGAAAAGTCATGGCCAAGAAAGAAGTAACTAGTAAAAATGTGATTAATATAGCAGCATCAGCAAATGCTTCGGGACCTAAAATTCTACCTACAATTAAATTATATAGGTAGTTTCCTGCATTAACAATTAAAGCACTAAGCATGAATACTTGTTCTGGTCGAATAAATTTTTGTAGTGACAATTGATTTTTATGTTTTTACAAACCATTATTTACTTTTCTATCTAATGACTCTTAAGGCTGTCAAAAAGTAAATTAAAAACAATCTTGTTTATCGGTTTTTGGGGGTTCTATTCTTTATTTATAAACACCTATAAATTAAGGATTAATTTTGAAATAAAACACTTAAAAAAGAAAAATCCTTTCACTGATTGGGGATCGAGAAAGGATTTATATTAATCAACCAAATAAATCTAAAAAACTTCTATGTCTTAATCGGGGTGTTCAACTATTGAAGTTGAAACAATTTCAGAGTACTTCTATCTAATAAACTCTAAAATTCATTTACACTTCAAAGGTAAGACATCTATTCACTCTTCAACTTAAAAATCGATACCTCAAGTACTTAGTATAGATTAAATGTCAAAAGCAATCGATAAATGGGATCATTCACAAAAGTTGTGGATAAATTAAAAAAGATCACATCTAATCCTATAAAAATAGCCATAATCTGAATCAAAAATATTAGATTTACGATATTAAATTTGAGAAGTTTTTCCTTGCTAAATAAATGCTTTACTCATTATTTTCTCATCAACCTCTAGCTTTTAATATAATTGATACGGTCTAAATTTTTCAGGTGTATACAAATTGAATAAAAGAAACAATTGAGAATGATCCGATAAATGGAAAACTATCATTCGAAATATAACTTTATAAAAAGCGAAAACCTTTTGCAATTGGGGTTTGCAAAAGGCTCTCTTAATCAACCAAATAAATCTAAAAAACCTTCATTTATGAATAAATGTGAAGTGAAAATTCATAAAATGAAAAACAAAACTTTTATGTGTATCAGATATAATTTATATCTTATTTACATTTCAAAGATACAAGGTTTAACCATCTTAAAATATATTAATTAGCTATACTACATCTAACTTTAGATAAATGACCATTAACTTTCGATAAACGATTTTTTTATGTGAAATTTTAAAAAGAATCAACTTTATTACAAGCAATAAAATCATTACTAATGAAAAACCTTCTTTGGAAAAATATCTAATAGTACTTTATGGTCATATATAAAGAGCTTTAAAATGGCTTTTAGGTATAAAAAGCCAATTCTAAAAATTGTGTTTGAGTTATAGTATCGCTTATTGTTAAAGATATATTATTTGCAAAAAAATAAAAAAACAATAAGTTATAAAAAGCGAAAAACCTTTTGCAGTTGAGAGTTGCAAAAGGTTTTCTAATCAACCAAATAAATCTAAAAACTTCATTTTATATATGAAGTGTGAAATTTTTTCATGTAATGAAAAAAACAAAACTTTTATGTATATCAGATAATTTATATCTTAATTACACTTCAAAGATATTATGTTTAGGGCTATCTACATTAAATTATTAGACTTGTAACATTTTATTGTAGATAAGTGGTTTAATTATGTCGACGAAGTGTTTTACCCGAACTCAAAAACGACCTACAACCCTAATAATAAGAACATTAAAAAAGAATAAACCCTTCCGGGCGGAAGGGTTTAATTAATCAACCAAATAAATCTAAAAACTACACTTACGAGTGTAAGCGTAAAAATTCAAATAATGAAAAACAAACTTTAAAAGGGTGTTTATATTTTTATTTACACTATTACCAACTTAATTACACTACAAATATATAGTGCAATTACATAGTAAAAGTCTAGTTTTCGATGGAGATAAATTTAATTATAGATAATTAAAAGATATAAATCGACGAGTGGTAAACAACTGAAAATGTAACCGATAAAAAGGAATAATTATTATAATAAGTTTAATCGTTTCATTAACTCAGATCTATTAGATCTACTTACAGGTATTACATCTTTTTCGATGAGTACACTGTTGTCTTCTATATCAACAATTCTCTTTAGATTGATAATATAAGAACGATGAACTTTCAAAAATAAGTCGTTAGGTAATTTCTCTTCTATTTTCTTTAGTGTAGAATGTACTGTATAGTTTTTATCTTGAGTTTTTATTAAAATATAATCTCCTTTTGCTTCAACCACATTTATACTAGGAATTTCTATTTTAATTAACCTACGGTCTATATTTATATAGAGTTGTTTGTCTTCTTCTTTTGCTTCCCCATTGGATGGGCTTGCATTTTGAGCGGTATTAAACTTAAACTTTTTTGCCTTTTCTACTGCTTTTATAAATCTAGGTAATGTAATTGGCTTTACTAAATAATCTACGATACAATCGTACTCAAAAGCGTCTATGGCAAATTTTTCATCAGAAGTTGTTAAAATAATCCTTGGAGGATTTTTCAATGTTTGAATTAAATCAAACCCAGTAAAATCTGGCATATGAATGTCTAAGAAAATTAAATCTATTTCATTTTGATTTAAATACTTTATAGCTTGTATTGCATTTGAAAACTGCTCTATTACCTGTAACGATCCTTCGTTTTTACAAAGTTGTTCTACAATTGCTCTTGCAGCAGATTCATCATCAATTATTAAACAATTCATATATTGAAATTTTATACCTTGTCTAAAAAGTTAGACATTAATTTTAGTAATTTTAGAAAACTTTCATGCTTTTGCATATTCTCATTGCGTAATTCATTTTCGAATTGCACCGCAAATTCATGAGATTTTGGTAAGCCTAAAATACTAATTTTATGTTTAATTTTATGCACTATTTCAGCAACCTTTTTAAAATCTTGATTTTCAATGTTTTTTTCATAGACTTCTATTTCAGTTGGCAATTCATTCTTTAATATAGAGAGCATCTTTTGTTCAAAATCTACATCTCCTCCAGATAATTCTTTAATATAATTAAGATTTGGCTGTTCTAAGTTCATGAGTACTTATTTGTTTAATTGAATAAAAAATGTTGTTCCTACCCCCTCTTGACTTTCTAACCAGATTTTACCGTTATACACGTCTACTATTTTTTTTACTATTGATAATCCAATTCCAGTAGATTTTTTATGGTTTCCTAACGATTGAAATACTTCAAATATTTTTGAATAATATTCTTTTTTTATTCCAATACCGTTATCTTGAACACTAAATATATAGCTTTTCTTTTTTTCTTTTACATCTATTGAAATTAAACCTTTTTCCTTATCAATATAATTTACAGCATTACTCATTAAATTTTGAAAAAGCTGTTGAATTCTAACTTTATTGGCTCTTACTATTGGTAATTTTTCGCTAATCTTTATTTCTATATGCTTAGGCACATATATTAACTTACTAATATCATTAACAATTTTAAACGTATTTACATCTTCATATGTAGACTCATCATTATTAATACTAGAGTAATTCAAAATATCATTGATAAGTCGCTCCATCTTTTCCACCACTTCTTGTATCATATCTACATTTTGTATTCCTCCATTCCCTAGAAATCTTCCATAGTCTTCTTTTAACCAACTTGTTAATGCTGAAATACTACGTAAAGGTGATTTTAAATCATGAGAAACCACATGGGCATATTCTTCTAGCTCTATATTTCTTTGTTCTAATTGTTTTAGTAATTCTTCTTTTTGTGATTCTAATTTTTTAATATGAGTAATGTCTAGTATTATACCTATAGACCCTATAATTTCTCCACTAATATTAAAGTTTGGTGCTGCGCTTACTAATAAAACTTTCTCTTGATTAATTTTATTAATAAATTTAAACTCATAAGAACCTGTTCTTCCTTCTTTTCGACTAACACTACGTTGCTGAATAAGGTTTTTAATCATATCCTTAGTAAAGAGCTCTCTTATATCTTGTGTTAAGATTTCATCTTCTTCAAACCCTGTCATTTTCATAAAACTCTTATTCGCAGAAAGGATTCTATTTTCATTATCGAGCTCTACTAAACCTAACTTAAGATTTGCAATAATGTTACTATATCTTTTTTTATGTGTTTCTAGACTTTTCCTATAATTTCTTGATAGTGTTACATCTCTATAAGTCCACAAATGACCTTTATATTCTTTATCTTTAGAAATAGGGATATAATCTCGTTCTAAAATTCTTCCATCAACTAATCTTAGCTCATCTCCCAATACCATTTTTTTATCTTTAATGAGCTTATTAATTCTATTAATATAATATTCAGGTTTTTCAAAAATTGCTTTTGTATTATCTACTATTTCAGGATAAAACTTCCCTTTCAACTCTTCAGGAAATCCGGTTAATGAAAATATCTCACAGAATTTTTTATTAGAAATTACTACTTCTCTACTTTCATCTTCTAAGATTACCGCACTATCTAAGTTCGCAATTAAAGAAGTTAATCTATTTTCAATTTCTAACAATCGTTGTTGAGCTAATTTATTCTCTGTTATATCCTCAACCGTTGCTACTCTGAATTTTACTTTTTTATCAGAATTATCGACTGAATTAACAATTGTTTTAGCCCAAAGAATATCACCATTTTTTTTAATATACCTTTTTTCTATGCTAAAACGTTTAATTTCTCCTTTTTCAAGTTTGTCTCTTAAAGTTTTTGATCGGAGTCTATCATCAGGATGGGTTAATTGACTAACTTTTAAAGTTTTCATTTCTTCAAAAGTATATCCCAGCATATTAGTAAGTGACTTGTTCGCAAATATAAAATTATCATCAGCTCCTTCAGATAATACAATACCTATAGGTGAGTTATCTAAAATAATATCTAATTGATGTTTTTGCTCTTTCAATAATCTTTGTAAGGAAACTTCCTCAGTAACATCTCTAGCTATTCCTTGTGCTCCGATTATTTGCCCATCTTTATCTTTAATTAGGCTACAATTTACTTCTAATAATTTTGCATTATTATTTTTAGTAATTATTCTAGATCGATATTTTGTGTAAAAACCTTCTTTAAGTAAATTTTTAAATGCCTCTATGGTATATTTATGGTCATTTGGATGGACTAACTTCATTAAATTCAAAGGTGATTTTGTGTAATCATGCTCAAACATAACCGTAGCCACGTCGTTCATTTTTAACACATTCCCTTTTAAATCTATGAGTACATAAGCATCATTTAAATTTTCAAATATTCCTCGAAATTCAGATTCTTTTTGAGTTAAATCTTCTTGAAGACTTTTATTCAGTTCTGTTAAATCATTAACCCTACCCTCAGAGTTTTCTATATACTTATTTAGTTTTTCCTCTGCTGCTATTCGAGCTGCTCGCTCTTGTTCTAAAGCTTTTTTTAAGTCTTCAATAAGAATATCACTCATAAATATAAGTTTGATATTATTTAAATACTATGTTTTTAGTATTAGGCAACTACAATTTACGAGTTTAAATTGAAAATTAGATGATAATCTTCTTAATTAAAGAAATAAGACAGAGATTTAAACCGTAATTAATTCATTCGCACTCCAGTATGATAACACCTTAATTAGTTTATTTTGATAGTCTTCGTACTTTAATGGTTTTACCATATACCCCGCAATTCCAATCTTGTAACACTCCAACATATCTTTTTGATTTGTGGAAGTGGTTAGAATTACTGTTGGTAAATATTTTAATACGCTATCGTTTTTTAAAATTTTAAGGAACTCAATACCGTTTATTTTAGGCATATTTAAATCGAGAAGAATAAGGTTGGGGAGGTTATCTTTGTCAGATAGTATTTTTAAAGCTTCTTCTCCATTATTTGCCTCAATAATTTTGTGCTGAGAATTTATTTTAGATAAAATCCTATTGAATTTCATTACTTCAATTTGGTCATCTTCAATTAACAATATTGTTAATTTTTTTTGCAT
This sequence comes from Tenacibaculum agarivorans, assembly GCF_001936575.1. Lineage (GTDB taxonomy): Bacteria > Bacteroidota > Bacteroidia > Flavobacteriales > Flavobacteriaceae > Polaribacter > Polaribacter agarivorans. The sequence goes on along the minus strand of NZ_MSMP01000026.1, from coordinate 2,339 downwards.
TATGAGTGTTTTTAGTAGCTTTAACTTGCAATTTATTTTAAAAATAAGTGTTCTTTAACTTACTTTAGTTTAAACTATCTTTTTTCTCGATAAAAAGTAGAAAAGTATAGACGAATTGCTTTTTATTATTTAGTATGGATCCAAACAAATATTTTAGTTTTTTAGTTTTTATTATTTTTTTTAACTCATGTCAACTAAAAAGTAACAAACAAAAGTTAGAAAAAGATTATAAGTACACTAACACATTAATTAACGAATCTAGCCCGTATTTATTACAACATGCTCACAATCCTGTGAACTGGTATCCATGGGATCAACAATATCTTGACAAAGCAAAACAAGAAGGTAAGTTAGTATTATTATCTATCGGTTACTCTTCATGTCATTGGTGTCATGTGATGGAAAAGGAAACTTTTGAAGATGAGGAAGTAGCTAAGTTCATGAATACTCATTTCATCAACATAAAGATTGATAGGGAAGAATATCCTAATGTCGACAAAACTTATATCACTGCTGTACAAGTAATGACAGGAAATGCAGGATGGCCTTTAAATTGCGTGATTCTTCCTAATGGAAAACCTGTATGGGGAGGTACTTATTTCCGTAAACATGATTGGCTAAATGCTTTAGAAAAAATTCATCAATTTTACATTGATAATCCTGACGACACAGAGAGTTTTGCCAACCAACTTACTGAAAATCTAAAATCTCTTCAACAGTTTGAAAACAATTCTGGAACCAGTTTTTCCTCTAAGAAACTAACTACTTTCATTAATGATTGGCAGCAGAAATTTGACACCATAAATGGTGGTTTTATAGGCACTAATCAATTTCCAAGAGCTAGTAACTTTCAATTTTTACTTCGACATGCGTATCAAACCAATAATCAAGAATTACTAAAATACGTCAATAAAACACTTATTAAAATAGCTAATGGTGGTTTACAGGATCATTTAGAAGGTGGATTTGCTAGATATACAGTAGATAACAAATGGCATATTCCTCATTTTGAAAAAATGCTGTATGATAATGCACAATTAGTTTCGCTATTTTCTTATGCTTATCAAATTACTCAAGATAAAAGTTATAAAGATGTTGTTTTTAACACATTAACCTTTTTAAATCATGAATTTTATAAGGAAGGGTTATACTTTTCTTCTTTAAATGCTGATAGCGTTAATGAACATGGTGAACTAGAAGAAGGTGCTTATTATACTTGGAGAAGAGAAGATCTTGCACAACTAATTACTAACGATTTTGATCTTTTCAAAGATTATTTTGGCATTGATAGTATAACTACAGTAGAGAACAAACACGCTTTAGTTAAAGTGTATAATGATAGTGTATTCTTAAAGAAACATAAATTATCTTCCAACGAGTTTGAACAGAAATATTCCTCATGGCAATCTGTTTTGTTAAAAGCACGTAAAAAAAGGGAAAAACCTACAACAGATTATAAAATTTTAACTTCATGGAATGCCTTACTCTTACAAGCTTACACAGATGCTTATAAAGTTTTTAATCATAAAGATTTTAAAGATAAGGCTATTGAAATTGGTAAAAACTTAAAAAACAAAGCTATTGATAAAAACGGTGAACTACTAAGGAGTTTAAATTCTGATAGTAAAAAAATAAAAGGTTATGCCGAAGATTATGCTTGGGTAATTCATAGTTTTATTTCTTTATATCAAATTACATTAGATGACTATTGGTTACATAACGCCAATGAACTTACTAAATATACTTTGACTAATTTTTTAGATGAAAAGCAGCAATACTTTAACTATTCTTCAAAAGGAAATGCGCAACTTATAACGAATAATTTTGAAATCGAAGATATTGTTATTCCTTCCTCTAACTCTGTACTTTGTAAAAATCTTTTTTATTTAGGACATTATTTTGACAATCAAGAATACTTAAAACTTAGTAAGTCTATGTTAAAAAATATGATCCCAAGAATCAAAGAGTATCCTCACATTTATTCTAACTGGTTAGATGCTTACTCAAACTATGCGTTCCCTTATTTTGAAGTTGTCATTTGTGGTGAAAATGCTCTAACAAAAACCAAGCAATTACAACAAAATTATATTCCAAATTATTTATTATGTGGTAGCACAAAAAAAAGTGATTTGCCACTATTGAAAAACAGATTTAATGATAGTAGAACTTTAATTTATGTTTGTGTAAACAAAACATGTAAACTTCCAACTGAGGATATAGACAAAGCTATTAGTCAAATAAGACAGCAACCATAAGACTCTATAAACATGTGTTTTAACATGAGTTCGGTTATTATTGACAATTAACAACAAATGTTTAAAATACTGATTGTCAGTCCT
>NZ_MSMP01000025.1 GCF_001936575.1 Tenacibaculum agarivorans | reverse complement strand
GTGCTACTATTTTTAATGATTTAAAAATGTTGTAGTTTGGTTTGAATTCGTATTTTTGTTTGACTTTTTAAAATTCATAAACTAATGAACTTACACGAATATCAAGGTAAAGAAATATTAAGTAGTTTTGGCGTTCGCACACAACGCGGTATAGTAGCAAGTACACCTGAAGAAGCTGTTGAAGCAGCTAAGAAATTAACTGAAGAAACAGGAACAGGTTGGCACGTAATTAAAGCTCAGATTCACGCAGGTGGTCGTGGAAAAGGTGGTGGAGTTAAGTTAGCTAAGAATTTAGATGAGGTAAAAAGCATTTCTGATGATATTCTAGGAATGATGTTAATTACACCTCAAACTCCAGCAGAAGGTAAATTAGTAAATCAAGTATTAATTGCTGAGGATGTATATTACCCTGGAGATAGTGAGCCGAATGAATTTTATATGTCGGTTTTATTAAATCGTTCTACAGGTAGAAATATGATTATGTATTCTACCGAAGGAGGAATGGATATTGAAGCAGTTGCTGAAGAAACTCCACATTTAATTTTTACTGAAGAGGTTGATCCAGGTACTGGATTATTACCATTCCAAGCACGTAAAATTGCTTTTAACTTAGGTTTAAGCGGAGGAGCAATGAAAGAAATGATAAAGTTTGTTACTGCTTTATATACTGCTTATGTAAAGTCTGATTCTGCTTTATTTGAAATCAACCCAGTATTAAAAACTTCTGATGATAAGATTTTAGCAGTAGATGCTAAAGTAACTTTAGACGATAACGCTTTATTCCGTCATAAAGATTATGCAGAAATGCGTGATACTCGTGAGGAAAATCCAATCGAAGTTGAGGCTAAAGCTGCTGGTTTAAACTATGTAGATTTAGATGGAAATGTTGGTTGTATGGTAAACGGAGCTGGATTAGCTATGGGTACTATGGATTTAATTAAGCAAGCAGGTGGTGAGCCAGCTAACTTTTTAGATGTAGGAGGTACTGCTGATGCTAAGCGTGTTGAAACTGCTTTTGGAATCATTTTAAAAGATCCAAATGTAAAAGCAATCTTAGTAAACATTTTTGGAGGTATCGTTCGTTGTGATCGTGTAGCGCAAGGAGTAGTAGATGCATACAAAAATATGGGAGACAAAATTAATGTTCCTATCATTTGTCGTTTACAAGGTACCAATGCTATAGAAGCTAAAGAATTGATCGATAATAGCGGAATGGAAATCATTTCTGCTACTGAGTTCCAAGAAGCTGCTGATAAAGTAGGAGATGTTCTAGGAGCTTAATATAAGCACCGTGACATTGCACGCATCAATGATATTCAACCCCATTTTAATAAATGGGGTTTTTTATTTTCTTTTTTCTAAAAATAATTGCTTTTATATTGATAACTAGTTTCTTACAATGTAATAAAAATGTTAAGATCTGGTATTTTCAAATTTATATCATTTTAGATTTTTCTTTTACAACTTGTTAAAGATTACAGCTAAACCTTAACATATTTTTATTCTTTTTATTTTCTTTTTGAGTAGGGGTAAAACATTGTTTTTTAAAGTGTTAACTTATTGTTTAGTATTTGTGGTTTATACTAGTGTTTTCTCATTTTTTGGTAATAGAATACTGTTGTTTTGTTAAATCATCCATAACTTTTAACCTAAAAAACTGCTATACATTTGTATCAGATAGTAAGTTCAATATGAGCTGATTAACATTGGTTAAAATAGAAGACATAATTAAAAAATAGAAACACCTCCAATTAAAACCTATCATTATGAAATCAATCAAATTATTAGTAGTAGCTATCGCATTTGCTTCAAGCACAATGACATTTGCAAACACAAAACCTAATACAGACAAAGAGATCGTAAAGTCTGTAATGCGTCAAGAAATTCAAAAGCTGTTACATAGCCCAAAGTTTGTAGTAGAAAAAAACACAAATGTAATTGTAAAGTTAACGGTGAATAGAAATAACGAAATTGTAGTTTTATCTGTAGAAGCAGATAGAAATGTAAGTGAAATTTCAAGTTATGTAAAAGGAAGATTAAACTATAAGAAATTAGCAAAAAGAACAGAGAGTAAGGTATATACTTTACCACTTAAAATTTTAGCTAAATTATAGTAGTATTTTAAAACTAAACATATTAGGAGAGCTTCTCAATTTTGAGAAGCTTTTTTGTTTTCCTTTGGGGATGACTGAGGTGTCACTTCGTGATGTATTAGAGAAGGATGGAAATAAATTCTCTACTTCGATTTTACTTTTGATTTCGATGAACTCAATCACCAGTAAAATCACTTGGCATTTTTGAGATATAAACTCCTTAAAAATTTATCAAAACTACATCAGTTTATTGTATTTGACGTTTTGAAATGAAACAATAGTTTTCTTTATGGTGTTAACACCATCAGTTTTTCTGACATAAGAGCTAGATTCCTTGTATTTAGTAGGTTGTAGACTGTTTTAGAAAACGTTTTAGTAATTTATTTGTTATGTAAAGGTAAATTAAATGTAAAATTAAAGTTAAATGAAATTGGGTTGTAATTCATATACTTCTGAAAAAAACAAATCGAATTTTATCATTTTACAACTTTCTAGAGTTGCTTTTTTAGAGATTAGCAAATAATTACTTTTCATAAACATAGTATAATTGAAAAAGGGATGATTCTCAACCGTTTTCGTTAGTTTTCGTGTGATTTTTATTAAGTTTCGCTTAACATACCTATTGTTTTTCCGTTGTAATTTTACATCAGATTTGCAAGTCTAAAGAGATCATTATTAACAATAGTTAATTATAATTTATAACATAATTAGAACGTAAGAAGATCAACTTTAAAAAAGATCATTATGAGATCAGTTAAATTTTTATTAGTAGTAATTGCATTTGCTTCAAGTATGATGACATTTGCAAACACACAGCCAACTGTAGGTGAGAAAAAGTTAAAGTCAGTAGTAAGCCAAGAAGTTGGGAAGTTATTAGAGAACCCAGAGTTCGCAATTGAAAAGAACATGAATGTTGTTGTTAAACTAATGGTGAATGACAATAATGAGATTGTAGTTTTATCAGTAGATGCTGATTCAAATGTAAATCAATTATCGACTTTTATTAAAAATAGATTAAATTATAAAAGGTTATCAGAAAGAATGCAGTCTACTGTATATACTCTACCTATCAAAATTTTATCTAAAGCATAATAATAAATCAGTTTAGGAATATTAAAACCTCTCTTACTTTTTAGTTAGAGAGGTTTTTTTACTATTTACTTTTAGTATTTTATTTAGGCTATAATTCCCTAAAGTCAGAAATATTAGGTTTTATTTTAGAAATCCTTTCTTAATGCCAATTTCTAAATCTCCTAAGGTTAATGGTTTTACTTTTCCATAAGTAACAAATAAGGAGGGTTCTGGGTGAAAGAAATCAGAAAAAATAAATTCCGATATATCTACTTTAAATTTTTCAGAATAATTTTTAATAAAATCATGACCGTCTTCCCCCGTAATTCCTAAATCATTTTCTATAGAAGTGGTTTTCTCAAAATCAAAATTATAAGTTCCAAATGAATCTTCTAGGAACGATATTAATTCTTTATTTTCTATATGCTTTATTATCGATTAACCTAAATTAATAGTATATCAGTTTAAGATAAAATATCTTTTTCTTTCATGGCTAATGTATAATCAACCACGTTATCCAAAAAATAACGTGGTTTGTATATTTAAGTAATGTTTCTTTTACTTATATAACTGCACACGAAAGGATTCGTGCGGTAGCAGGGGGTATCTTTTAGGTGAAAATGATAATGTAAACTTATTTAAAGATCCTATTATGCTTAAACGATTTAAAGATATTGATAGTTTAAATGAAAATGATAAAAATTGTTTGTTAACTACTATTGACCATTTTATAAAAGCTTCTAAAATTAACTCTTTATAAACCCAAAAAAGCCTACTCCTTGTAACACTTTAGCAGTGTAATAGTACCTAAAAAGTTTAAGTTTTTACCCTTAGCTAGTAAGTAACTAGCTAGTTCTTGTTTGCTATTGTAAACCTTGTTTTTATATACAACACAACCACAGCTAAATACATAGCAAATTTCTTTTTCTTTCATAACAAATGGTTTAAAAAACCACGTTACCCTAAAAATAACGTGGCTTAATTTTTATCTAAATCTCGGATTGCAAATCCGAGCTATCGGGTATTCTATTCTTCAATATCGCAAAGAACACCTACTTGCCTTGCTTCTTGAATGAATTTTCGAGCTTCTTCTATAGACTTTATATCTATTTCAATCTCTTCATCATCCAATAATCTATCAACATTTGTCTTTGCTTCTTTTAAAGACATTCCAAAATATTCTGTTTGTAATTTCGTAAGGGATATTTTTTGCATACCCTCTTCCCATCCTGTTAATTTTACTTTCATATTTTTAATTCACTTTTATAGTAATAGGAGAAGGCACTGTTCCTTTATACTTTCCAGTTGTCCTTTTTCCTCCTTGAATAATTACTTCTTTAGCGTTAAACTGTTTACCTAAATCTTTAGCCATATTCCACATATTGGATCTACCCACTTGACCAGCAGAAGATCCTTGAAGATGTAATCCATTAAGATGTAATTTATCTCCTACCATTTTAAAGTTAGCAATACCCTCTACAGCTTCATCTCCGAACTTACTTGAGAAAACAATTACATCATCAGAGATTTCTCCAATCTTAACGAGATTAATTGACTTGTCTATTAATTTACTTGAATTTAAGAATCTTCCAGCAAGCACACCTGACAACAAAAAGACTGGTGAATTGAAATCATCAGTATTTATATTCCCTATAATTCTAGGGTCATGATGTTCACTGTAATAATCTATAGCTTGAAGTGCCCAATCCGCCATTGCATTGTATACCCCTTCAGTAAACCCATAATCATTAAGAGATTCAATAGTCCCTTTTCCTAGCCCTATATCACGTATTACAGTTCTATAAATTTCTAAGTATTCACTCTCAGAATACCAACCTGCGTTTTTACCTTCTTTTACTCCACCTCCGTGATAATATTCTTTTGCACCTGTTTTATACTCTCCAACATATGAATTATAACTGGTTTGGTCTCTACTTTGCCCTTCTTGAGGGTTTGTTCCTCCACTACTAGCAGATCCAGAAGAGTTGTTAGCAGAAGAAGTCTCTCCCAAATAATCTTGAGTTTCGTTTATAGCCCTTTCCCAATCATCAGTAACTTCTCCAGTTTGATCACTTCTATAATTACCGTCACCAATGTATTTCCAACTATCCGCCCCCGAAGGATCTGCCCAAAATACAGGATTATTATCAAAGGCTACACTAGTCCCTTGTGAGAAGTGCGTAACAGGATCTATCCCATTAAAACGTGCAATAGTTGGGTCGTAGGTACGTACGTCCATTTCGTAAAGGTCTAGTCCTAGACTTTGTTCAAGCTCTACACCATTATACCCAAATTTCTGGGCTACTTTATTTCCAATCGGATTGTAGTTATTGTTGTATCCTTTATGTTGTAATCCAAAAGGAAAATTAGCTACTTACAATTTTTTACGCTTTTAAATATTTTTAACCCTTTTCTAAAATTTTAAAAGCTATTTCAATGAACTTAAAAAATCAGTAGTTAGTTTTTTAACCAACTACTGATTTTAATTATATTTTTAATATGCCCTATTTACTACGTTATCACTTTGTAGGATCTGGGTTAAAAAGATATTTATTATCTTTTTTACTAAAAGTAACATCGTAATTGGGTAATTCAAAATCAAATACTAAACTAGCCCATTCGGCAATAGCATAAAAAAGACCTTCATTCTGATAATCTGTAAAATTATGACTCAATTCATGAATTTTAATTACTGTTGATTTATCTATATGATTCTCAACCCACTTTAAACCTTTAATTAAAAAATCTTTTTGAAAATCCGGAATATTCTTTAACGCTGAAAAATCAATTTCAATTTCTCTATCTAAGCTAATTGGATAATTATCCTCTGAGTGTCCTTTTTCTTTTTTTACAAAGGTTGCACCAATATCTATTGCTATGCCCCAAGTGGTTTTTAATACTCTAAATTTATGTTTAAAAACTTCCATTATTTAAATATTATTTTGTTGAAAATCTCTTTAGCAAAAAAGTATTCATCTCCCATACCAGCTGGTCTAATAATATGCTGATAAGAGTGTGAAGTTCCTTCTCCAAATAAAGAGCTGTATTTACTTAGCCAAGCATTAGCTGCGTCATCACTAAATCTGGTCATATTTAAAGTTTTTAAGCTTCCATACCCTTTAACTCTAAATTTCATAATTTGTAGTCCTTCATAACCAAAAGAACTTAGCCTAGACATATATAATTCTGCTGCTTCTCTACTTGCCCATGAATATACCCCTTCACCTAAATGAGCACTAGTGGATGAATTAGGCCAAGGTAAACCATCTCCCATAAGTCTAGCTACATCATCAGCCCCTTGAACGGTATAAAAATACCTTCCTCTTGAGAATCTATACATCCATGTTATACCTTGTATTGCCTTAGCTGTTGCCCATTCTCCTGCTAAAAACATTACTAATTGCCCAGCAGCTTCGTTACTTTCTCTCTCAGATTGATCAATATCAGATTGAGTAGGGTTATATGGGTCGTTTCCATTTAAAAAAGCAGTTCTTGATGCTCCGTTATAGGCCATTCCGTAAAACTGACCAGCACTCATATTTTTTACTGATTTTTTTCCTTTCTTATTGCCTCCACAACAACCTTCATCTGTTACATTATTATTGCTTCCGTCAGAGTTACCTCCATTGTTAGCATAATCTAAGGCTTCGTTAAATGATACTTCTTTACCATTGATTACATATTTACCAGTATCAAAATTATAAATAGAATCTGCTCCACTAGGATCAGCAAAGAAAACAGGGTTATTATCAAAGGCTTGGTAAGGAGAAAAGTCATAATGTATTACAGGATCTATTGAAGTCCATCTTGCAACAGTTGCATCATACTGACGCATGTCCATTTCCATTAGGTTGAGCCCTAATGCTTCTTCTAGTTCAATTCCATTGTACCCAAACTTCTGAGCGGTGCTATTACCAAGTGAAGAAATGTTGTTATTATATCCTTTTTGCTTCAATCCAAAGGGATAATAATTTTTTTCTTCAATGATTTCGGACTGCGATATAATTCCGTCTTTGTTATTGTCTGTATACGAGAGTCTTACATTTCCTAAGTGATCGGTATATTGGTATACATATTTAAATGATGAGGTTGCCGTACTACCGCTTGTAATGACAGGCTTTATATATCCTTCAGAGCAGTTGAAGAATTGTAAATTTCCATTTTCATAAATATGATTGCCAGTATAATCGGTTACGGTACCGTTGGCATTTTTTCGAAGCTTTACACCTGAAGCATCATATACATAATAGATGTTTTTACCTGCAATAGTTACTTTAGTAGGTAAATTTAAATGGTTGTATTCTATTTCAGTAATACCTTTATTTACATCAATACGCATATTACCATTAGGATCATAACTATAATCATTTGCTGTATCAGCAGCTGTATTTACAGCATCATCCTTAAAACCAAACTGATCAATAGTTGCGTTATCTGTAACTTTTGCTAATCTATTGCTATTAGGTACATAGCTATAACTTAAATCATCCATCACTCCAAAGCTGGTTGCATTGGCATTAATATGTCCGTTTCTTTTAAGTGTTAAAATATTTCCATTCTTATCATACGTAATGCCAGATACATTATATTTTGAGGTGGTCAATCCAGTAGCATCTATAATTCGGTTCATGGCATCATAAGTATAGGTATAGGTCTTAGTAGATCTATCTACATTCTGAGTTTGCCAGCTGGTTTGGGCAATATTACCATTATATAGTCGCTTACTTACAGGCACAGATACTTCGTTATATTTTAGGCTAAAGTTAAATAAATCGTTGTCATTAAATGCATCTTGGTTAATATTTGTTAACCATCCACGAACATTATATTTGTAATCTACTTTTTGTAAACCTTTGCTGTTGTCTACTAATTTTAGATCTTTAATTTTGGAGTTAGGCTCATACATACTTATGTCTCCTAATAAAGTATCTGTTGAATTAGTAGATGAAGTATAAAAAGTAACTCCATTCTTTTTATAATGTATTTTGTTTCCAATGCGTTCTACTCTTAGTATATCCCCTTTTTTAAATGTGCCAAATTCTCCTTTATTTCTACCGTTTTCAAAAACCAGAAGTCGCTTATTCCAATACGCATAAACCGCAAAATTAATGGTATTATAATGAGCGTTTCTATTAGTTGAAGATAAACCAACCATAGTTGGGTTGTGTTCTGTTAGAGCAATGAATTCAATATAACCATCTCCTGCAATAGAAGCTTTTGTAGCCAAACCATGAGACCAACCTCTAGCATCAGTTTTAGTTATTGTATTGTTACTAACCGATAAACCACTAGTGATATTGGTATAGCCTGTTTTTGTACCATTACCTAACAATTTACTCTCTAACTGTCCTAAATCGTCATAATTATTTTTAACAATACGTTCTGAGATTTGGTTATTTATTTGTTGGTTTTGGCTTACCAATCTATCCATATGATCGTATTCAAAACGGTCTATAGTTACAATATCTGCCTTTCCTGTTTTTTTATGGGTAGTTTTGGTTTCTAATACTTTTCCTGTAAAATCATGTAACTTACTTTCTACAATATCAATAGTATTTAAATAGTCATTTTTACTATACACATAAATGGGTCTAGTTTTTTCATCATAATAGGTCACGGTAGTGATCCAAGTATTAGTGCCTAATACTCTAGTTTTGGTAACCGTAGGTAAACCTTTGGTTCTGGTTGTAGAACTTTGTCCGTAACTAGTGGTTACTGAAGTACTCAATCCACTAGGTAAATGTACATAGGTGTCGTAGTAATTTATACTGTAAAGATGTGATACATTATTAGGAATCGCATTTTTGGTGTAAAAAATAGTAGTGCCACCATAATTCTGGGCTCCTGATCTTGTTTCATAAGGGATATAATTATGAGCCACATTTTGCAGTGTAACTCTCGAAGAACTATTTGATGTATACCCAGTGTACACAACTCTTCCTAATTGATCATATTTGGTTAATAACCATTGATTCTTAGCTTTTAGGTTGGCATCTTGGGTTAATACAGGTCGGTCTAACTTATCATATACAATATATTCCCATCCTTTACCTGGTGTTTTCTTTTCTACCAGTCGGTTTCTATAGTCATATTTGTATTGATAACATAGTTCTGAAAACTCTGTAGCTGATATTCCAGTAATTGTATTGGTGTTTACTTTAGGAGGAATTACGTAAGTAAGATTTCCAAAATCGTCGTATACATAATAGGTATCATGAGCTAATTCTCCATTTAAAGAAACTGTTCCTAAGCTTGCCAAAGCATAGGTTCTTTTTAAAACGACTTGGCCTCTTGAGTTTTTAAATTCTTCTACGGTATGTAGTTTGCTGTTAGTTCCATCATGATTTTCATCTTTTACAATAGCTTTGTATAATTCTCCAGTTCCATAATGTCCTTGAGAAGTTAGTTGAGGAACATATAATTGCCCTTGTTGAGTTACATTTGCACTAAAATGTACTACTCGATCTGCCGCGGCATTAAAATCAGTGTCAAAATCTACAGTATGTCCACCATGTGCTTTCCAATCGTTACCAGGAGCAGCCTGTTGTTCTACTTTATTCAAAGGAGAATGATCATACACTTTTTGGGCATAGGCATTAATCTCTAAAGTAGGTGTAGTAGGATTAAAGTCTGCTGGGAATTTGTTTTTATAATACTGCTGTGTAGCTAAAGCAACATCAGTGGTTCTATACCCTGTATTAGTTAATCCATCCGAATAAGGTAGATATTCTTTTTCTTTTCTACCTTGAGTATCATATGTAATATGGCTTATAATATCATTTTTTTGTGCACCTGCACTTACGCTTATTGCTTGTTTTGGACGCCCCAATGCATCATAATAGGTAGTTTGAGCAATTTTATCATCAGCACTAGCACTAGCTAATTGATTCTCTTTGTAAGCATTTTTATAAGCTACAGTATGAATATAGTTTTCATCGGTAGCCTGATAATTTCCACAATTTTTTAATTGAACTTCAAAAGGTATACTGTGTATGCTAAACTTATTTTCAATACGATTATACCCTCGTAAATAATAGGTGCCAGATTGCGTTACTGTATACGTATTTGCAGCATTTGATCTTGAAGCCCCTTGTGGATTGGTACCTTGCCAATACCATGTAATGTCAGTATGTGGTTCAGGTAATTTTTGTAAAATAACTTCATCACAATCTTCACTTTTTACAATAGGGATATCAGGTATTGGATTATAAATAATATCTATAGGCAGACTCTTATTAGAAGCAGTCAATAAAGTATTCTTTTGGTAAGCAAAACTAAAAGAAACACTACCGTTTCGTACAATATTATCTGAAGATACTGGTGTTACTAGATTACCTAATGGTCCTCCTCCAATGGGAGTTGAACCTAAAAGAGCTGTTGTTATACTACTTTCTGTTGTATCAATATTGCTATTACTGGTCCATTTTACAGTAATTTCATTTTTAGAACTCCTAAGAATAACACCTCCATACACTGTCCAACGCCATTGTTCAATACCTTCAAAATCGAATTTATAAACTGATATTTCTTGTGTAGTTACTTCAATTGGACCATCAATTTGATTAGGTATGATTATATCGATATCATTTTCAATTAGTGTAAGTTGTGAATATCCTAAATAACTACTTAAAAGTAGCATACTTAATATTATTAATTTTTTCATAGTTTTTTAATTATTGTAACAATTTTTTCTTTCTCCCTTATAATTATAACAATGCTGTTGTACGATATTTCCTTCATAATCTTTAACAAACTCTAAGCGATGGAACGAATCATAATCATAATAACTAATTGTTTTTCTAGAATCTGTCATACTTGTCATACCGATCAAAGGGTCATAAGTATATGTGGTAATCATAGCGTTTTGTAATGCGCTTAATGTATATAGTTTATATAGCTCTTTTCGTAAATTTCCTTCAGTACCAATATGAGTAGTAATAACTCCACTAGAGTTTACAGTATCTATGGTTCTATCTCTATCATTATTAGAAGCTGTTTGTATAGCAGTAATATAAGATGAAGGAATGTCTGATAATTTAGCATTTTCTATTTTAGCGATAACAGATGATTGGTTATATCCATAAATGTATACTACGGAAGTACCATTTTCTCTACGTAACTCGACTAAGTTACCTGCGTTGTCATATTGTTGTCTAACAGTAACTTCTAAACCATTAGTTCCTTTAGATGCAGATAAGTTTTCTGGTGCATAAATAGTATTACCATAATTTTTGTAATTAGTTCTCCTACTACTTAATTTATTAGTGTCTAAATACGTTTCCACTTGGATAGGAGTACTTAACATCCTTTTGTTTTTTAAGAGTCCAATAGTATTAAATTCATTGGTAGATAAATTGGGAGCCCCTAAGCTATTGGTACTGGTAATATCTGTTGGATAATGGTATTTTGTAACAAAAGTTTCTGTAGTTGTAGAATCTATTCTTTCTTTAACAAAAGGATAAACAGGATCATAAATAAATTTAGACACCTTATTTTTACTAATGTAAGTGTTAGGTGAACGAGTGTAATTATTAGCTTCCGTCTGCATACTTCTTTGTTTATATGTTTCAGATTGATGCCATTGTTTACCTATATAGTCTTCATATGCAATAGGATCTTCGCCTAATGGGCTAATTCTAAACTTTCGGGCTGAATACTTATGTAAAAGCCTTTCATAAATATGATAGTTATGACGAAAAGAATTTTCTTTTACAAGGTTACCATAAGCGTCTCTAGCTTTTGTAGATAGGAGACGTCCATGTAAAATGGTTTTTTCTGGAAATTTATCAATAACAACTTTATTTTGACTAACATATTCCGCCCCATGATAATCGGAACTGAAATCTACAGGGTGATATTTTAATGTAGAATAATTATATTCAGTAGTTCCATTATTTAATCCATTTTTGACAGTTACTTTTGGATATACAATATGACCTGGGCTAGATAATTGATTTTCTTTTTTTGAAGATAAATAGGTGCGCATACGCATTGTTTGTCCAACTGATCCTGAATATATAATCGTATAGGGTTTGAAACTTAAACCGCTTCTTGCTTGTATAAAAGGAGGAACATAATTGACTACTCCTGATGAAAAGCCATCAGTATTTTTATACATATAGTTTTCTAATAGAACTATATCCCCTCTTTCATCTGTAATCGTTTGACGTTTTATACGTAAACCTGCAGCAGGTACATCTTCCCCATAAGCTTTGAATGAATTTAATTCGTATTCAAATTCTTGGATAGCTCCAGTAGGCGTAATCATTTTTACTAAACTCCCTGCTTTTGCATAGTTAAATACAGGAGTTAGGTCTCTACCTGGAATTTCTATAGCTTGAGTTTGATAACTTTTTTTAGGATAGAAACTAGGTGTAGCTTCCTGTGTATTGAAGGTTACCTTAGGAGCTTGCATGGGGATATTTTGGTTCAAATCTTGTGTATAGGATGTTTTCAACCCTTTTGAGTATCCTAAATAATCTGTAGTTGTCGCTCCTACTATAGGTAGTGCTGTAGAGTCGTAAAAAAACTGATGAGCAGGTAATGTATTACCCAATGCGTCTTCTGTACGCACTTCTTTCAATTGTAAACGTTTACAATAATAGTTGTTGCAGTTGGTATTGGCTACAAAATAGGTATAGTTTAAACGAATTTTTTTAATTACACTACCGTGTGTATCCTTAATAGTGATTACAGATAATGCTTTACCTCCGTCCTCTAGATCTGTACGATTAAAACCATAAGTAAATTCAACTGATCCATTTTTAAAAAGAATCTTTTTTATACGATGTAGTTGAGGATAGAAAACACTCGTAAAAATGGATTTTCTTAATTCTGGGATTCCTTGATTAATATCCCAAACTTGAGTTCTATCATAATTATCCACTTTCATTTGATAAGTTTCATACTCAAAATGAATTTCATCACCATTTAAATCCTGAATTTTGGATAAATGATAGGCTTTTACCTCGTTAGAAAAAGTGAGTTTGTTCAAAGCAGGAACATCTGAAGAAGTTTCAGATGATGGTACTTGCTGTGTTGAATATTGATCAATATCTAGTTTATCGAATAGATACTTAATTCCATAGTTATTTCTTATCTGAATATTATTAATGCATTGTAGAGCTTGTGTACCTCCTACTTGTTGTAGAGGGCTGATTTGAAATGTATCAAAATTAATAGCATTACTACTTCCAATAGTAGTTTGTATTTCATTACCCTGAAAACTAATCTCAAAAGGCTCAGTTACTCCTGAAGTACTACTCTTTTTATGTGTAAAAGAAGTATTTAATCCAGGGGCATTGACAAAAAAATGATCAGGTTCCAAATCATGTAAAGAAATATCAGAATCAAAAGGCCCTTCAGGTAAAGTAACAAACCATCCTAATTTTCTAAACGCTTCTATCTTTTTAGCTGGTTGCGCTAATCCTGTTGGAGCAATAATTTTAGATTCCCAATTATTCGAAAAATCTTCAAATCCCCTAATATCTTTTAAAATGGACCCGCCTGCTTCTAAAGACCAATTTAATCCTACCGCAGAAGCAATACTATTTACTTTTACTCCCGTACTTAAATAATTTAAACGAATAGGGATAGTTACGCCTCCTTGTTGAATTTGATACAAAGGAACACCAATATTGGCAGCTCCTCTATGATTATTTACAGATACTAGCTTAGTTTCGTGGAATGCAGCTACACTAGGTGGTGCATTTTTTTGTAAGCTAGAATTGTAATCTTGTAAGGCATATGAAGATATACCAGATGATGGCGCACTAGGTGCGGCAGTTTGGCTATAAGTAATACATACCCATAACATGGTTGCTAGAAGCAACCTTAAATCAATTTTAAACATTCTTTATTTTTTCATAACAAACCTTTACTTCATTTTCATAGCAAAGATTTGAAGTTATTGCATTTCAAAGTTAGATTAAATATTTAGGCTGCACAAACTTTTTTTATAAATAGAGGTGAAGTAATTATTGTGTGCTTGGTTTTGATTATTGAGGTGTTGATTTCGATAAACTCAATCACCAGTAAAGTCATTTAGACTTATAACGGTTCACTAATTTGTTGACATTTTTGAGATATAAATTCCCTAGGAATTTATCAAAGCCATATTAGTCTATTGTATTTGACATTCTGAAATGAAACAATAGTTTTTATTATGGTGTTAACACCATTTACTTTTCTGATATAAGAGCTAGGTTATTTGTATTTAATAGGTTATGGGTTGTTTTAGAAAACGTTTTAGTAATTTTAATGTTATTTAAAAGTAAATTAAATGTAATTTTAAAGTTAACTAAAATTGAATTGTAATTCATGTACTTCTGAAAAAAACAAATCGAATTTTATCATTTTACAACTTTCTAGAGTTGCTTTTTTAGAGATTGACAAATAATTACTTTTCATAAACATAGTATAATTGAAAAAGAGATGATTCTCAACCGTTTTCGTAAGTTTTCGTGCGGTTTTTATTAAGTTTCGCTTAACACACCTATTGTTTTTCCGTTGTAATTTTACATCAGATTTGCAAGTCTAAAGAGATCATTATTAACAATAGTTAATTATAATTTATAACATAATTAGAACGTAAGAAGATCAACTTTAAAAAAGATCATTATGAGATCAGTTAAATTTTTATTAGTAGTAATTGCATTTGCTTCAAGTATGATGACATTTGCAAACACACAGCCAACTGTAGGTGAGGAAAAGTTAAAATCAATAGTAAGCCAAGAAGTTGGGAAGTTGTTAGAGAACCCAGAGTTCGCAATAGAAAAGAACATGAATGTTGTTGTTAAACTAACGGTGAATGACAATAATGAGATTGTAGTTTTATCAGTAGATGCTGATTCAAACGTAAATGAAGTATCAACTTTTATTAAAAATAGATTAAATTATAAAAGGTTATCAGAAAAAATGCAGTCTACTGTATATACTTTACCTATTAAAATTTTATCTAAGGCATAGTAAACAGAATAATCAAGAGTAATAAATAAAGCCTCTTCTACCTTTGTGTAAGAGAGGCTTTTTATATTTTAAAACGGTACATGTGTGGTTAATCTTTCTTATTCTAAAACTAGAATAAGAAAGTATAAAACTGATAATTCGTAAATTTTAGATTATTAATTAACTCAACTGTTCCTTTAACACTGTAATTTCATCTCTCAGTTTTGCAGCCTCCATGAAGTCTAATGCTTTGGCAGCATTTTCCATTTGTTTACGTTTTTCGCGTATACGTTTTTCAATTTCAGATTTTGGTAAATACTCTAAATCTTGTTCTGCTGCTTTTTGAGTTGCGCTTTCATATTGATATGAGGTAGTCGTATTTTTAGACAGCGTATTGTCTATCTTTTTATTGATTTGCTTTGGAGTAATACCAAACTTAGTATTGTAATTGATCTGTTTTTCTCGCCTTCTATTCGTTTCATCAATGGTTTGTTGCATACTGTTAGTAATTTTATCAGCATACATAATTGCTTTACCATTTACATTTCTTGCTGCTCTACCTACCGTTTGTGTTAAAGACCTGTTAGAACGTAAAAATCCTTCTTTATCAGCATCTAAAATGGCTACTAGAGAAACTTCTGGTAAATCTAATCCTTCACGTAATAAGTTTACCCCAATAAGTACATCAAATAAACCTTTTCGTAAATCTTGCATGATTTCTACGCGCTCTAAGGTGTCTACATCAGAATGGATGTAACGACAACGAATTTGAATTCGAGTTAAATACTTGGCCAATTCTTCTGCCATTCTTTTCGTTAATGTAGTTACTAAAGTACGCTCGTCTTTTTCTACACGAATTTGAATCTCTTCAATTAAATCATCAATTTGATTTAAACTTGGTCGAACTTCAATTTCAGGATCTAATAATCCTGTTGGTCGAATAACTTGTTCTACAAATATTCCTTCTGTTTTTTGTAATTCATAATCTGCAGGTGTAGCAGAAACATAAATGACTTGATTTTGTAAAGCTTCAAATTCTTCAAACTTCAGAGGTCTATTATCCATAGCAGCAGGTAACCTAAAACCATACTCCACTAGGTTTTCTTTTCTGCTTCGGTCTCCGCCATACATAGCGTGTACTTGCGGAACGGTTACGTGACTCTCATCAATAACCATAACATAATCATCTGGAAAATAATCTAACAAACAGAAAGGTCGGGTTCCAGCTTCTCTTCCATCTAAATATCTTGAATAATTTTCAATTCCAGAACAATATCCTAACTCACGAATCATTTCTAGGTCAAATTCAGTACGCTCTTTTAATCGTTTTGATTCTAAATGCTTACCTATTTCAGAAAAATAGTCGCATTGTTTTACTAAATCATCTTGAATCTGATGAATGGCATTTTGTAGTACATCAGGTGAGGTTACAAATAAGTTAGCAGGATAAATATTAAGTTGTTCAAATTCTTCTACAATTTGATTGTTTTCAATATCAAAAGCCTCTATTTCTTCAATTTCATCGCCAAAAAAGTGTACACGATAACCATTATCTCCATAGGAAGGATAAATGGTAACTACATCACCTTTTACTTTAAAGGTTCCACTTTTAATTTCTACTTCTGAACGGGCATATAAACTTGTGACTAACTGATGTAAAAATTTGGTTCTAGAAATTTGTTGTCCCACTTCAATGTAGATCACATTCTTTTTGAATTCAACAGGGTTTCCAATACCATATAAGCAAGAAACAGATGCAACTACAATAACATCTCTTCTTCCTGACAATAGGGAAGAAGAAGTACTAATTCGAAGTCGTTCTATTTCATCATTAATAGATAGATCTTTTTCTATATATGTTCCAGTAACAGGAATATAAGCTTCAGGTTGGTAATAATCATAATACGAAACAAAATATTCGACTGCATTGTTTGGGAAGAATTGCTTAAACTCTGAATACAATTGTGCCGCTAGGGTTTTATTATGTGCCAATACAAGTGCGGGTCTATTTACTGTAGCAATAACATTGGCAACACTAAATGTTTTTCCTGAACCCGTAACCCCTAGTAAGGTTTGATACTTTTCATTAGTATTAATTCCATTAGCCAATTGCTGAATAGCTTGAGGTTGGTCTCCCGTTGGTTTAAATTCTGAAACAAGTTGAAAATCCATACTACAAAAATAAGGATAGTTTACAGTAAAAAGTAATTGATTTTACTGTCTTAATAAAGAAAAATGGCCTCTTCGATTAATTTTATTTCCATTTCTGTCGATAAGTTCAATGTTGAACCAATAATCGGTAGGTGAGGAAAGTTTTCCATTGAATAACCCATTCCATCCTTGGTCATCAATTCCTAGAGAAGTCATTATTTTTCCAAATCTGTCAAAAATGGTAATTGTACTATTCGGATAAAATACAGAAGAAACCCCTTTAATGGTCCAAGTATCATTAACTCCATCATTATTTGGAGTAAAGTATTTTGGGAATTCAAGTACTGAAACATCTAATTTTGCTGTACCACAATTATTTTTGTCACGAACTAATATGGTATAAATCCCTCCTTCAAGATTTTCAAAAATAGGCGCATCTTGAAAGTCTATAATAATTTGAGCATTTTCATCTTGTAATGCAAATTCATAATCTCCAATACCTAAATTGTTGTTTGTGTTATTAATGTTTATGGTATTATTGTCTGAGTCGTCAATTATAGTAATATCACTAGGTGTTATAGTAGCTATTATAGACTCATTAACGATCACTGTTTTGCTTCTTTTGCAGTTTGTAATCGTATTAGTAGCGGTAACTATATACTCACCACCTTCAGTAATTTGTAATTGTTCATTGTTTCCAAGGCTAGATGAATTTCCATTTTTAATCCATTCATACTGGTATAAATCATCAGGGTTTTCAATTTCTAAAGAGATACTAGGACTGTTTAAACATAGGGTTTGAGGCGTTAAAATATTAAATTCAGGTAAGGGGAGTACATGAATATTAAAGGTTCCTAACCCTGTACAGTTATTATTTATTTTATTGATAATTTTAACAAATATAGGTTGTGGTGTTAAAGCTGGAATATTGGTGTTCCTATACTTGTTAGTATCAGGAATAGGATGTATTACAGCGTCTCGATCTTCTGAAGATTCGAAAAGTAAAATTTCCAAATTTTTTCTAACAGATGTGTTAAACAGTAATTTAATAGCGTCTATAGCTGGACTAAGATCAAAATTAGAGATTCCATCTCTATCATTATTATCAATAGTATTGTTCCCAGTAGCGTCTAAGAAATCATCACAAGAAGTAAAAGTCTGATTGTAACTTACATCTGAAGCGAATGCTATAGTAATATTTAACCTAGAAATACGATAACATCCCTTATTAGAAATAGTTCTTACCCAGACAGAATCTCCATTATTAGCAATGTGTTGTATAGGATTAGTTATCTCCATAGTACCCGCTATTGCATCAGTTTCAGAAGGATAATATTTAAAAGATTCATTGAAGTGATTATTTGATATAGATATTTGTGCTTGAGTAAGATTTATAATTGATCGCAAATCTCCATCGGAATCACATTGCTCAATTTCTACAGGATTATTGGCTATTACAGGTAGTGGATTTACAATTAATCGTAAAGGTTTGAATGTAGAAGAAGTAGAAGTGTCATCTGAAAAAATGAAGCATTTAGGGTTATTTATGCTTTCTACTGTAATGTATATTTTTTCTTCTAAAGGAGTGGTATTACGGTAAGGAAGGTTTTTATTTATGATATCACTAGCTGAATTAGTTTGTGCGCCAGTTAATGTGCTATGGTACGAAACTCTATATTGTAGAGGAGATAGGCTATTGAGTATTTCAGCGTCTTTTGTGGATAAAATAAAATTACTAGAAATACCATCAATATCACTGCCACTAGCATTATCATCACAAACTTCATAGGGCGTTGGGGTAGGTAAATTAGGTATTGGAGATATACTTAATTTAAAATCTCTTACTTCAAAACAATCTGTAAGGGTGTTAGTTAGTCTCAAGAATACGAATTGTGGATTTGAAATATTTTTATAATTAGTAGTATTATTTATTGGGTTAATGTTTAAAATAGCATCATTACTAGATGTGTGATATGAAGCTATTATATTGGATTGAGTGCCTATTACTGCATCATTAATATTTAAGTTAAAAGTAGCGACTCCATCTCCATCAGTGTCGCATTCATTTATATTTAATGTATTATTAGTTAAGATAGAAGTATCAACCGTTGGAGGTTCATCAAAAGTGGCAGTACCTGTCCATATTAGATTAAAATTACTGTTCCCTATAGGTCTGTCAATTACTAAAAAATAAGAATCACCAGCATTAACATTTAAGGATTTAACAAAGCTATTACCGTCTGGTCCAGGGCCTTCATAAGTGTCGAGTTCGGTGTCGTTCATTCCTGTTAAGTTGTTGCTCTGTCCTGCGCTAGCTGGGTTTGTGGTAGAACAACGTATTGCTGTTCCTATATTGCCACAAGTAGCATTGGGACCAAAAATGAAAAAATCAAAATCTTCATTTATAGAAAGGTTAGTAGGTTTAAGTGTAAAACCTAATGTGCCTCCGTTTTTTATTTGAAGTTTAAACCAGATGCTATTATTCTCTTGACTGGAACAGGTATTCGAACCTGTTAACTCTTGAATTCCGGTTCCTAAAACAGAAAGATCTTGATAACCACTATTACCACATACTGGAATGGCATCTACACAATCATTTTGCGCCTGTAGTTTTAATACTAAAAGCAGGAATAATAGTAATAGCAATTTTTTTTGTAGAATTATTTTCATTTTTAATTTTTCTGGGATAAAATCAAAAATAACTAAAACTACTTATAAAACTTGTTTTCAGAGAAGTTAACCTTAAGGGAATTTGGTTTTTACCAGTGTTAGTAATGCGTGCTAACTGTTGTTTAGTGTAAGAAGATTTTTTTATTGATTATAATTCAGGAACAACTCTTTATTGTCTTAATAAAGAAAAATGGCCTCTTCGATTAATTTTATTTCCATTTCTGTCGATAAGTTCAATGTTGAACCAATAATCGGTAGGTAAGGAAAGTTTACCATTAAATAATCCATTCCATCCTTGATCATCAATTCCTAGAGAAGTCATTATTTTTCCAAATCTGTCAAAAATGGTAATTGTACTATTTGGATAAAATACAGAACTAGCACCTTTAATGGTCCAAGTATCATTAACTCCATCATTATTTGGGGTAAAATATTTTGGGAATTGAAGTACAGAAACGTCTAATTGTGCAGTACCACAATTATTTTTATCACGAACTAAGATAGTATAAATTCCTCCTTCAAGATTTTCAAAAATAGGCGCATCTTGAAAGTCTATAATAATTTGAGCATTCTCATCTTGTAATGCAAATTCATAATCTCCAATACCTAAATTATTGTTTATGTCATTAATATCTATAGTATTGTTGTCAGAATCATCCATAATAGTAACGTCTGTAGGGGTAATAGTGGCTATTATTGATTCCTCTATACGTATTGTCTTGCTTCTTCTACAATTTGTAGTTGTGTTTATAGCAGTAACGGTATAATCTCCTCCTTGTAAAATATCTAATTGCTGCTTGTCTCCTATTACTGTTGGGAGACCGTTTCTTGTCCATTCATATTGATACAAACCATCTGGGTTTTCAGCTTCAATGAATGAAGGAGCGTTTAAACAGACAATTTGAGGAGTAGTAATTTCAAAATCAGGAAGTGGATCGACTTTTATATAGAATTCACCGATACCTTCACAATCAAAGTTTAAATTATTGATGACCTTAAAATAGATAGGTTGTCTTGTTGAAGCAGGAATATTTGTGTTTCTATACTTAGAATAATTAGGTATTGGATTGGAAGTAACATCCCTATCAACTGTAGTTTCAAATAGAACGACATCTAAGTTAGGATGATCACTTACAGGGAAGAAGTTTTTAATATCATCTATAACTTCTACTAAATTAAAATTTGCGATTCCGTCTTTGTCGTTATTGTTTATTGTGTCATTTCCATCAGCATCAAGGTTGTCATCACAAGCGGTAAACTCTTTAGTATAAGGAACATTTCCAGTAAACGAAATGATAATATTTACTTGTGCAATTCTATAACATCCTTTGTCTGAAATAACTCTCGCCCATATAGTGTCCCCATTATTTGCATTATAAGAAAAAGGAGTGCTAATTTTATTACTGTTACTGATAGCATCTGCTTCTGTTGGGAAAAAATCAAAATCTTCATTTTCAAAATTAGCAGATAAATTAATGGTAGCTTGAGTTAAATTTAGTAAAGCAGAACCATCACCGTCAATTTCACATTGAGTAATCTGTGCAGGATTATTGGCAATTACTGGTAATGAATTTACAATTAGCTTAAAAGGTTTAAAGTTGGTAGTAGGATCAGAAATGGTTACACAGTTAATGTTAGTTATATTTTCTACTCTTACATAAATAGTTTGTTCATTGATGGTTGTGTTTCTGTAAGGTGTATTTTTATCGATTATATCTGTAGTTGCATCAGTTTGGGCTCCAACTAGAGAAGTATGATACGTAACTGAATATTGAGTGGGAGAAAGTCCGCCTAAAATTTCACTATCTTTTGTGGAAAGTATAAAATTATTAAAAAAACCGTCGGTATCTCCACCGCTAATGATATCGTCACATTCTTCATAATCTGTAGGTTGAGTAGCTACAGGAGGGGAAAAAATACTGAGTCTAAACTGAGTGATATCGAAACAGGCATTAGGGGCATCTTTGTTATGAACTCTTACAAAAATATCTTCAGAACTATTAGGGATAGTATTGCTGTAAGGTAATGTTAGCACATTAGCGGTATTGTTAGTTTCAGCATCAGTTCTATTTTGATAATATACAACGTTAAATTGATTAGGGTCTAAACCTCCCAAAGCTGTAGGATTAACCAAAGTTTCAAAATCAAATGTGTGCAAACCATCACCATCACTGTCACAATGATTTATGTCTGAAATAGGACTAGCAGTTGCAGGTTCAAAAACATTAATTGTAAAGTTCCCTTCTAGTTTTGTTACCTCACCACAGTTATTAGTAAGATTAACAACTAATGAATAGGTTCCATTATTTGATGTGTTAAGGTTATTTAATATTATTTTGGGTTGATTAGAAATTACTGTTGAGGTTAGTCCATCATTGAAAGTCCATTCATGTGTTATGCCTGTACCGGTTACTGTACCAGAATCAATTTCGATGGAATCTCCTATGCAATATTTTCTATCTTGATTATTAATGATTTCATTAGCAGTAATATCAATAATTTCAATAGGTAGTAATAATGATGAAATGAAAGGAGGTAGTCCTTGTGTTGAGAACCTCCCGCCTAAGTCAATAGCATCCTTTGTATATATAACATCTCTAGCATTAGCATTTGGATTTTCGATAACATCTAAACTTTTATCATCTCCAGCAACATCAACGAAAGCTAATGGAATTGTGGCATATATTTTACTGTCAGGTCCTAGTTGTAAAGCTCCTCTAAATCCAGGGTTTTCTCTATGAATTAACGCTTTTGATCCTGGTATATCTGTTTGAAGAAGATCAAATTGAATAAGCCTGTAAGTAGTTGGAGGATCACTTAGGGTTACTCGTAATCCAGATACTGTTGAAATGTATAATTTTCTTGAATCTACAGAGAATTCAACACCATAAGGTTGGCCATCAAAACCATCTGTTAGTATTATTTCTGAACTACCATCAACTTCACCGGTTGTAGCATTAAAATTATATAAATTAGCTGTGCCTAGTTGGTTTGCAACAGCTAATTTGGTTCCATCAGGAGATAATTTTAAATAACCTCGTTTTGTAGTTGGGGTAGGGACGCTAGAAATAACAGCAAAAATGCTAACACCAGTCTCATCAATCTTATATGAATAAAATGTATTGTTTATAACAGAAACTACCCAGAAAGTATCGCATTCTGTACCTCTAACAGCGGCAACTTTCTCAGGCCATGTTAGGCTTAAACTTCCTGATAAGGATACGGGGCCTTCAACAATCTCACCTAGGCCTCCGTTTTTAGAAATATCTATAGTATAAAAATTTAAGCCTCTTCCATCTGGTTCACCTCTTACACGACCAGATGCATCATCAACAGTAAAAAGATAGTATATAGTAGAAGATTTAGGTTTAGGAATAATCATCCCAGATTGTGTGCTTGATGGATCACCGCGAAGATTATTAGCCAGTGCTCCATTGGAATACTTCATGATATTGTGATTTTTATCCCAAACCGTGATTCCATCTGAATATAGGAGTAAGTTTCCATTTTCATCAGAGAATGTAGAGCACCCTTCTAAGGTATTCAACTGACCATCTATTAAAGGAGTAGGAGGTGAGGTGTTAAAATCTATTCCAGCGTTTCTTCCAAAATACCAGATGTTAGCTTCTTTCTGACTGAAGAGGAAAGAAGAATAGAGGAACAACACTAAAAAGATTGTTTTTCTCACCTGAAAATTAAGATTGATTTGAATCAAAAATAAGGATAGTTTTTATTTAAAACTACCCTTATTGATGTATTTATTTATTTTTTTACTATAAATCTCGTTTTTTTAATAAAACATAAGAAGAATAAATAAAAATCGCAGTCCATATTAGAACTATAATGATGTCAGTAAAATGAACGGAATAATCCTTAGAGAATTCAGTAATTTGATTTGCTATAGTTTTTACTGCTCCTAGTCTTGTTCCAGGTTCTACTATTAAATTTTGCATTGCCTCAAGAGGTAAGAGATTTTTAATAGTTTGCGCTGTTTGCCAACTTGTAACTTTCCATCCTAATAATCCATAAATGATCCATTCTCCTATGTACCATGTAAGCATTGCGCCTACAGCAAAAGCAGACCTTTTAATAAGTATACCTAAAAAAAGTCCAAAAGAGAAAAAACCAACTAGTTTAATAAAAAAGGCTAAAAGATATTCTAAGTCAGAAAATATAATACTTAGCTCATTAAAATCTGAATATATTAATCCTAAAATTAAAGAAATAATAAAGACAAAAACTGTAGAGGTAAATGCAAAAACTAATACAGTGTAAAATTTAGATAATATAAATTCTTTTTTACTTAACCCATCAATTAGATTTTGTTTTAGTGTTTTATAGCTGTATTCATTAGCCATCATAGATACTATAACTAATAATAAAAAGAATTTTAGAATAGCAGCTACATAGGTGTTAAAATGCCAAATGTAAGGGAAGTTAAAAATTCCTAAATCAGCTAGTGCCATTCTGTTTCCAAAAGGAAATCGTATAACGGCAATCAGAGCTATTGAAGTTAATAACCCAAAGTAAATTATAGATAAAACCCTACTAGCACGATTATGAAAAAGTTTGTGAAATTCTATTTGTAAAAGACGTAACATAGATAATTTTTTTTAGTAGTTAGTAAGGTTTAAGAATTGCTCTTCTAAACTAGGTTTGCGTTTAACTAAGTGAGAAACGACAATACCTTGCTCAAATAAATAACTGTTTATTTTTGCTGCTGAGGTTTCATTTTCTAATCTGGCAATCACAAATCCATCTTCAATATTTACTGCAGCAATATCATAGTAGTTTTTTAAAGCGTTAACTAAAGCTTCTTCATTTCCTTCAGTTTTTACTTCAACAATTCCATTAGAAGCAATCATGTTTTCTACACGGCCACTATATAATTTTTCACCTTTTCTAATTACTACAACATGACTACATACTTTTTCAACTTCATCCAATAAGTGGGAAGCTAGCAAAATTGTAGTGCCATTTTTAGCAATTTTTTTTATGATTTGTCTAATTTCATGTATTCCTTGCGGATCCAATCCATTAGTAGGCTCGTCTAAAATTAAAATTTCAGGATCGTTTAATAATGCAGAAGCAATAGCTAAACGTTGTTTCATACCTAAAGAATAGGTTTTAAACTTACTATCTTTTCGTTCAAATAAGTTTACAACTTTTAGCTTTTCATCAATATTATCATAAGGAACTCCTTTTATTTTACAAATCAATTGTAAATTTTGGACAGCAGTCATATAAGGGTAAAAGTTAGGACGCTCTATAATAGCTCCTACTTTTTTTAGTGCCTCATGAGTTGACATCGTTCCATTGAACCAAGTGAATTCTCCAGAAGTTTTGTTCACAACATTTAGAATGATACCTAATGTAGTTGATTTACCACTACCGTTAGGTCCTAAAATTCCATAAACATTTCCTTTTTCAATGTCGAATGAAAGATTTTTTACAGCATGTACTTTGCCGAATTTCTTATCGAGATTTTTAATAGATAAAATAGTATCCAAGTTTGTATCAGTTTTGTGATTTTCTATTCGACGAATAAGATACTAAAATGTTACTATTTTATAATTAAAGTAGAAATTAAAAAGAATAAAAGACGAAAAAAATGATAAAAAAATAGTAAAATGATTTAAATATTGTCAAGATCTAAATCGTCAATGTTTTCAAAACCACCAAAAGGATCATCAAAATCACTATCGAAGTCATTAGAAATATCATCAGACTCAAAAACTTTGTTTGGCGCCTCTGAAGGTACTTCACCAACGCTTAAAATAGTTTTAGTTTCTGCTATTTTTTCTTCAGATTTTTCAATAACTTCAACGTAGAAAGTCCACATGGCTAAAAAATCATATACATATATTAATTTGTCGTTTTGGTTGGGTAAAACTTCATTAAGAATACAAGTTTGCATAGATAAACCATAACCTACGTCAGCCATATTAAATAGTGGGATTTCATCACCTTGATTCCATCCGTTATCACTGGTGTAAAAAGAAGCCATTTCTTTACCATCAAAACCAAAAGCATTGGCAATGTCAAAATGTAATTTTTCTAAGGTGTTGTTTTCGTCAAAAACTAAAGTTCTTATTACATCTTCTTCTACATCTAATATTACACGGATTTTATACATTTTTGAATTTTTAGTGACTACAAAAATACGTATTTTTACTACTCCATATTTTTTCACTTCATATTTTAATGATAAATGAATAAAGAAGAAACATTAAAAAAGTTAAATGCGTTCAATAACAATACTCTAATGGAGACATTAGCTATTGAATTTGTGGATTTTGGAGAGCAAATGATTCAAGCAAAAATGCCTGTTAACTCGAAAGTTCATCAACCTTATGGTTTATTACATGGTGGTGCTACTGCAGCACTAGCAGAAACAGTGGGTAGTGTGGCATCGGTTTTTTTTACTGAAGATAAGAGTAAGATAGTAAAAGGAATTGAATTAAGTATTAATCATGTTAAAAGTAAGAAAGAAGGTGTGGTTTTTGGAACTGCTACTCCAATACATAAAGGAAGAACGACCCATTTATGGGAAGTTAGAGTTACAGATGAAGAAGGAGAATTGATTTCCATTTGCAAACTCACAAATATTATTTTAGATAAAAAATAGCATAGTGTTAAAAAAGATTTTAAAGATTATAGCGTCAATTTTCATCATACTTATTATCGGTCTTTATTTTGCTTTCAGGATTTTTACAGCACCAAAGTCTGACCAGAAAATTTTAGAAGCTTATAAAACTAGTGCAATTAAACCTAAGCTTTCAAAGGAAAAATTTAAAGGTTTTTCTTATCGTAAAATTAAGATTGAAAGCGATAGCACTTTGCCTACGCTAGTTTTTGTTCATGGTACTATTGGATCATTAAATGATTTTTCTAAATATTTAGCAGATAGTCTTTTGCAAACAAAATATAATATGATTGCTTATGACAGAATTGGTTATAATTACAAAGATGAAAACCCAGTACAAGAAAGTATAGCTTTTGAAAGGGATATGCTAAAAGAAGTGATAAAGGATTTGCCTGCTGAGAAAACAATTTTAGTGGGGTATTCTTACGGAGGTCCAATAGCATTAGCTATTAAAAAGAAAGTGAAGAAGATTGTTCTACTTGCACCAGCGATTCATAGTGAAATAGAGCCAATTCCTTGGATGATTAACTTTTATAAATGGAGGTTAACAAGATGGTTAGTGCCTAGAATTTGGAGGCAAGCAGCTAAAGAAAAATTATCTCATAAAGCTGATTTAAAGAATTTTGAATCTGAATGGGGGGAAACCACAAATACTGTAGTGAGTATTCATGGATCTAGTGATTGGATTGTGCCCTATGAAAATTCAAGTATGTTAAAAGACAAGTTTAATACTTCAAATCAATTTTCTTTAATTACTATAGACAAGGCTAGCCATGCTTTAGTTTGGACGAATTTTGACTTTATTAAAGAACAGTTATTAAAAATAGTAAATTGAGTTTTTTAGAGAATATAAATAAAGCGTTACAAAAAGAGCTTCCTTTTGTCGCTTATAAAAAACCAAATGATAATTATCTAAGAGGGTATTTCCAAGATAACAGCCAACTGTGTTTTTGTGAAAACTTTCATGAATCTGGTTTTGTGTTTGCTCCTTTTAATTCAAATAATCCTTCAATTTTAATTCCAGAGAAGGAGTCTCATTTTTATCAAGAAACTATTGATTTCGATATAGTCATTGAGCCAAAAGACAATGTTTCTGTAATTGATGAAGAACAAAAACAAAATCATATAGATTTAGTTGGTAAAAGTATTGAGGCCATAGACAATCATCTCTTTAGAAAAGTGGTAATTTCTAGAACAGAGTCAGTGGAATTGAAAGAGTTTAATGTTGTAAATACTTTTAAGAAACTAGTAGTTAAGTATCCAACGGCTTTTACATATTTATGGTTTCACCCTAAGGTTGGTTTATGGATGGGAGCTACGCCTGAAACCTTATTAGAGGTTAAAGGTACTGAGTTTAAAACAATGTCGTTGGCAGGGACTCAAGTTTATGATCAGTATAAAGAAGTGTTTTGGGGAGCAAAAGAATTAGAAGAGCAACAATTGGTAACTGATTACATTATAGAAAAACTTGAAAAAGAAGGAGAGCAGCCAACTGAACAACCTTTAGAAACCTTTAGAATAGGTGATTTATTACACTTGCGTACAAGGATTTCTGGAGTAACGCAAACTTCAATCACAAATTTAATACGTGTTTTGCATCCTACTCCAGCGGTTTGTGGTTTCCCTAAAGAAAAAGCAAAATCATATATATTAGATTATGAAGGTTACGATAGAAAGTTTTACACAGGTTTTTTGGGTGAGTTAAATATAGATAATGGAAGTAAAAGTAGTTTGTATGTGAATTTACGTTGTATGGAAATAGAAAAGAATCAAAAGGCAATTCTATATGTTGGAGGAGGGATAACTAAAGGCAGTATACCGTCTAAAGAATGGGAAGAAACTATTGCAAAATCAAAAGCAATGAAACATATATTATAAAAAAACCACTTACTAGTATAAAAATACTAGTTAGCGGTTTTTCATTGTTGTAAATTGAATTGAATTAAATATCTTCAAAAGAAACATCAGTAAAACTCTCTGCTGTTGCTGCTTGTTCAACAAAGCTTTCTGTGCTCTTTTTAAAATCTTTTTGGTGGCGCTCACTAATTACTTCGCTACCTTTTTGAGATATAATATAATCAGTTGCTTTATTAAGCATCTCTTTAAAATCACTAAAATCTTCTTTATACAAGTAGATCTTATGTTTTTGATAATGGAAAGAACCATCATCATGAGTAAACTTTTTACTCTCAGTTACTGTTAAGTAATAATCATCTGCTTTAGTTGCTCTTACATCAAAAAAATATGTTCTCCTTCCTGCTCTTAAAACTTGTGAAAAGATTTCTTCTTGTTCTACTCTCTCAGCCATAATTCTAATCTTAATATAGTAGTTATTTGTTTTTTTCTCTAACAAATCTAACAAAATATTTTACTTGAACACACTAATCGCTAAATTTCTTTTTCTAAAAGTTGTTGTTCGTACAAATTTTTATAGACTCCGTCAAGTGTTATTAATTGATTGTGAGTTCCTTCTTCAATGATTTCACCTCCCTCAAGAATGATGATTTTATTCGCATTTTTAGCAGAAGATACCCTGTGGCTGATAATAAATGTGGTTTTATTCTTTGAAATTCGTTGTAAATTTGATAGAATTTTTTCTTCCGTTTCAGTATCAACAGCAGATAAACAATCATCAAAGATTAAAATTTTAGGATCTTTAATTATAGCTCTAGCTATAGATGTTCTTTGCTTTTGACCGCCAGATAATGTAACGCCTCTTTCTCCTAATATAGTTTGGTAACCATTGGTGAATCCACTAATATTATCATGAATTACCGCGTTTTTAGCAGCTTCAATAATTTCTTCTTCAGAGGCATCATTTTTACCAAATTTAATATTGTTTTCAATGGTGTCTGAAAAAAGGAAAGGATCTTGAGGTACGACTCCTATTTGATCTCGAATATTATTTAAGTTTAATTCTTTAATAGGTGTGTCATCAATTAAAATTTCCCCATCGGTAGTGTCATACATTCTAGAGACTAAACTAGCAATAGAAGATTTTCCACTTCCAGTTTTTCCCATTATAGCTACTGTCTCACCTTCATTGACTTCAAAATTTATATTGTTTAAAGCAGTAATATTAGTGTCGTCATAAGTTAATGATACATTTTTAAAGCTTATTTTACCTTGTATCGTTGTTTCTTTTTCATTGGTATTTTGGATTTCAGGCACCTGCTGTAAAAATTCATTTATACGTTGTTGAGAGGCTTCAGCTTGTTGGATAATTGATGTGACCCATCCAACAAT
Source organism: Tenacibaculum agarivorans (assembly GCF_001936575.1). Taxonomy (GTDB): domain Bacteria; phylum Bacteroidota; class Bacteroidia; order Flavobacteriales; family Flavobacteriaceae; genus Polaribacter; species Polaribacter agarivorans. The sequence continues at coordinate 45,484 of NZ_MSMP01000025.1, read as the reverse complement.
GGCTACAGGCCAAGTTAATATGTTAACATATAATATAAACTCTGCAATAACACCAATCTGAATTTTACCATCTATATATTGTTTACCACCAATATACAGTACTAATATGTTGCTAATACCTATAAGCAAAATCATTAAAGGAAAAAATAAAGCTTGAACTTTTGAAAGTTCAATATTTTTTTCCTTAGCCTCGTCTGCTAATTGATTGAAATTAGTGAATACAGCTTTTTCAATACTGTAGGATTTAACCACATTAATTCCAGAAAAAAATTCTTGATTGAATGTGGTGAGTTTAGAAAGGTATTCTTGTACTATAGTAGTTTTCTTGTTGATTTGTTTACTAAGCCAAAAAATAGAAAATGACAGTACTGGAAATGGAATTAATGTGTAAAGCGTAAGTTCAACATCAGTTTTTAACATTTTAGAAAAACCAATAGTAAAAAGGACAATCATGTTAAGTGAGTACATAATTGCAGGACCAAAATACATACGAACTTTAGAAACGTCTTCAGAGATTCGATTCATTAAATCTCCAGTTCTGTTTTTTTTGTAAAAGTTTACCGACAGTCGTTGGTATTGTTGATAGATTTCGTTTTTTAAATCAAATTCTATCAATCTAGACATTACTATGATGGTTTGTCTCATTAAAAAAGTGAAAAAACCAGCTAATAATGTTATACCTATAATAACAAGTATGTTTACGAGGAGTTCGTGTTTAACTTCGTCTAAATTAGGTTTTGTTCCATTTAAATGATCTTCAACAACATTTAAGGAATTTTTTATAATTTCGGGAATTTTTAGAGCTAATAATTTTGAAAGAATGGTGATTATAATTCCAATAAATAACCTCCATTTATATTTTAAAAAGTATTTGTTTAAATATTGTAGTGCTTTCAATTTTGTAATTATTAATTTTTTTAAGAAAAACTTTGTGTACTTAATAAGTAATGAGTTTTTTTATTATTGATTTTGTAATTTTAAACGGTGTTTTTGCTTCAGTATTGTCAAATTCGTATTTTAGCGGCTCTAAATTTATGAAAAACATAAATTTATTTAACTAAATAATGCAAATATTATGATGTCTGAAATTATCGATGCTAAAGATCTTAAAAACAACCCTGTGTTTGGTCAATTATCTTTTGATAACCATGAACAAGTTGTTTTTTGTAGTGACGAAGATACAGGTTTAAAAGCAATTATTGGTGTTCACAATACAACTTTAGGTCCTGCTTTAGGAGGTACTAGAATGTGGCAATATAAAACGGAATGGGAAGCCTTAAATGATGTATTGCGTCTTTCGAGAGGAATGACTTATAAATCAGCAATTACTGGTTTAAACTTAGGTGGAGGTAAAGCGGTAATTATTGGAGATGCAAAAACACAAAAGAACGATGCTTTAATGCGTAAGTTTGGTGAATTTGTTAATTCATTAAGTGGAAGATATATTACAGCTGAAGATGTAGGTATGGAAACTCGAGATATGGATGTTATTCGTGAAGTAACACCACACGTAACTGGAGTTTCAGAAGCAATTGGAGGGTCAGGTAATCCTTCTCCTGTTACAGCTTATGGGGTATATATGGGAATGAAAGCTGCCTCAAAATATAAATTTGGATCAGATAGTTTAGAAGGAAAAAAAGTATTAGTACAAGGGGTGGGTCATGTTGGTGAAACGTTAGTAAAACATATTACTGACGAAGGAGCACAAGTGATTCTGAATGATATTAATGAAGCTAGGTTAGAAGAGTTAAGTAAAAAATACAATGCTAATGTAGTTTTAGGGAATGATATCTATGGTTTAGATATAGATATTTACGCTCCATGTGCTTTAGGTGCTACAGTAAATGATGATAGCATAGCAAAAATGAAAGCTAAAGTTATAGCTGGTGCAGCAAATAATCAGTTAGCAAATGAGTTAAAACATGGAAAAATGTTACAAGAAAGAGGTATAGCTTATGCGCCTGATTTCTTAATTAACGCAGGAGGTATTATTAATGTGTATGCTGAAGTTGCTGGTTATGGTAAAGAAGAGAGTATTAAAAGAACAGAAAATATCTATAATACAACCTTAGAGATTTTTGATCTAGCAGAGAAAGAAAACATTACTACACATCAAGCTGCGTTTAACATAGCGCAATCGAGAATTGATGCTCGCAAAAAAGAACAAAATAGCTAAAGCAAATCAATAAAAGTTATATTTTTGCAAGGCGATAGAATTTTTTCTATCGCCTTTTTTAAAAGATCCTCATTAATGATAAATAGAAGACATATTCGCTTAAAAGTAATGCAGTCAGTATACGCAATGCAACAATCTCATAATACTGATCTGATCAAAGAGGAAAAGTTTTTGAAATTCAGTATTCAAAAAATGTTTGATTTATATGCGTTAAACTTCCAGCTTATGCTTGAAGTGCAAAAATTGGCGCATAAAAAAATAGAGCTTTCAAAAAAGAAGATTTTAGCAACAAAAGAAGATTTAAATCCTAATACTAAGTTTTTAAATAATAGATTGCTAAATCAGATTAAAGATAGTGTTAGTTTAGAAGGGCATGTAGAGATGAATAATCTAACAAACTGGGAGTTAGATGATGAGTATGTGAAAATTATTTTTGAAGAGTTGTTGCAAAGTGATTTGTATAAAAATTACATGAATACCGCTGAAGATTCATACCATGCAGATAAAAACTTTGTCGTTAGCTTTTTTAAAGAAATTATTGCGCCTAATGAAAAATTAGCAGAGTATTTTGAGGATAAAATGATTTCTTGGGTTGATGACATTCCATTTGTGAATACATGGGTAGTTAAAACATTAAATAAGCAAAAAGAAAAATCACCATTTGTTGTCGGTAGTTTATACAAAGATGATGAAGATAAAAGGTTTGTGTCGGATTTATTCAATAAGGTGATGCTGAATCATCATAAATTTGAAGATGATATTAGAGAGAAAACACCAAACTGGGAAACGGACAGGATTGCAGATATAGATATGATTCTATTAAAAATGGCAATTACTGAATTTTTACATTTTTCATCAATACCGAGTAGAGTAACTATTAATGAATATATAGAGTTAGCAAAAGATTATTCTACCAATAAAAGCGGATACTTCATAAATGGAGTTTTAGATAAATTATCTAAGGATTATTTAGAGTCAAATAAAATGGTGAAAATAGGTAGAGGTTTGTTATAACTATCCTAAATATTTATTTTTACCAAGTAAATCTATTTAAAATGAGAAAAACAATAATAGCAACTGCATTAGTTAGTGTTGCGGTTTTAGTAACTTCATGTAAAGGAAATAATGCTGCTTCTAAAGTAAATGCAGATAATGTAGTGCAAGCGCAGAAAAGAGATAAAGAGATTGGTCAAGGAGCGCCATCAATTACTTTTGACAAAGAAACGTATGATTTTGGAACAGTAGAAGAAGGTTTTGTAGTAGAAACTACATTTAAAGTTACAAATTCAGGAAAATCAGATTTGGTAATTACTGAGGCAAAAGCGTCATGCGGATGTACAGTGCCTACTTGGCCAAAAGAACCTATTAAGCCAGGAGAAACTGCAGATGTTCAAGTAAAATTTAATACTAGTGGTAAACCAAACCAGCAAAGTAAAACAGTTACCTTATTTACAAATACAGAGAAAGGTCAGGAATTATTAAAAGTTTCTGGAATGGTAACACCTAAAAAGAAAAGTTAATGTTTGATATGATTTTTTTACAAGCAGATGCCGGAGGTTTAATGAGTATGCTTCCTTTTGTAGCTATGATTGGAGTGTTGTATTTTTTTATGATTCGACCTCAAATGATCAGGCAAAAAAAAGAAAAGCAGTTCAGGTCTGATATTAAAAAAGGTTCAAAAGTGGTAACCACTAGTGGAATTCATGGTAGAATAGTTGAAATGAATGATACTAATAATACGGTAGTTATTGAAACGGGAGCTGGAAAAATAAGATTTGAAAGAACAGCTATTTCAATGGAGTTGACACAAAAGCAAACGGAACAGAAATAAACTGATAAAAAATATTTTAGGTGAGCTTTTGCTCACCTTTTTTATTTTAAATAAATTGTCATAAAAAGTATTTGGATAAAAAAATTAACATACCCAAAATTTTTTTCAGTTTTTTAGCAGCCTCATTTTTAATGTGGTTGTTAATTAACCTATCAAAGAAATATACTACAACCCTGACATATTCAGTAGAGTTTTTGGCACTGCCCCAAGATAAAATTTTGCAAGAAACTCCAGTTCAAAAAATTAATGTGGAAGTTATGGGGAGTGGGTTTAATTTATTTGCGGCTAATTTTTCTAGAAAAAAACTGCCTTTAGATTTAAGTAAATTAAAGAAAAAAAGTAAAACAGATTTCTATTTATTGACAGCAGATCAAAAAGCAAAGATCCAAGAAAAAATATCTTCACTTGAAATTGTAAATATAGTAGAAGACTCTATTTATTTTAAATTAGGTACGCTAGCAACAAAAAAAGTACCAGTGATTCCTAAGTTAAATTTAGCATACAAATTAGGGTATGGTACAGAAAAAGTAACAATAGAGCCAGATAGTATTTCAATTTCGGGACCTGAACTTCAGTTGAAAAAAATTAAAAGCATTACTACTAAAAACTTAAATTTAGAAGATGTTAGTGAAAATATAACTACAAAGTTGGCAATAGAAATGTCTGAAGAAGTTTCTAATATTAGGGTTAGTCATGAAAGTGTTGAGGTTTCCGTTTTAATAGATGAATTTACTGAAGGGAACTTTGATATTCCAATTAGAATTATCAATATTCCTAAAGAAATAGGTTTGAATACTTTTCCTAAAAAAGTTAAAGTAACTTATAAAGTAGGTTTAAAAAATTATCAAAAGATTACAGAAGATTTGTTTCATGTGGTTTGTGATTATAATAAAACGAAAGAAAATGAATTAACCTATTTGATTCCAGAACTTAAAAAAGAGCCAGAATTAACTTCATCAGTGAGAATTTCACCACAAAAAATAGACTTTTTAATTCAAAAATAAATTATGCTTATTGGAATAACAGGAGGAATTGGTAGTGGAAAAACTACTGTAGCAAAATTGTTTGCAGCTTATAAAAACGTAACTGTATATTATGCGGATTTAGAAGCTAAAAAATTAATGAATACTTCTGAAGTTATCAGAAAAAAACTGATAAGAGAATTTGGCGAAAAAGCATATGATACTAATGGATTAAATAGAGCTTTTTTAGCTAATATTGTTTTTAAAGACAAAGAAAAATTAACAAATCTTAATGAGATAGTACACCCCGAAGTGTATAAACATTTAACAAATTTTATAGAAGAACATAAAGATAAAGAGTACATCCTTTACGAGAATGCTATTTTGTTTGAAAATGGAAGCGATAAAATTTGTGATAAAATTATTACAGTAACTGCTCCTCATGAGGTTAAGATACAGCGCGTTATAGAAAGAGATAAAACAACAAGAGAGGAAGTGTTACATAGGATGAAAAATCAATGGTCTGACATTAAGAAAAAATTACAGTCTCACTATGTGATTGTTAACGAAAATCTTAACACTGTTAAAGAGAATGTGAAAAATATTCATAATAAATTAACAGAAAAGTAGAGATTAATTATTGATATATTAACGTAAATCTTAAAATTTTCAAAAAAACATAGTATCTTTGTTAATCTAAGTTAAAAGATATTATAGGATAACTGTATTCATTTATTTTTGGCTGATGGGAAAAAGAATATTTATTCTGATTGTGTTGTTGATGAGTATTTCCTTAACTGGAATCATAGCCGTTCAGTTGTATTGGGTAAAAGATGCTGTTAAAAGTAAACAGCTTGAATTTGAGAACAATGTAAGGATAGCGTTAGCTAAAACATCAGAAAGAATTAAAGAAAGAGAATACAATGAATTTGTTGATAAACATAAAGAGTTCTTTGAAAAAAATGTTAGTAGAAGTACAGCTGAGATAAAAAATTATTTATTTCAACAGATAGATACAGTAAGCAAGAAAAAATTTACATTCGGAGCTACAATTCTAGAAGAAAATTTTAAAATTCCAGTTGATTTTGTAAATAGTGATACCATAATCATTAAACGTTTCTCTGGAAAAGAGGATTTTATGTATACCACAACCTATGGTTCTGATGATAGTGATTATAAGAACTACACAGATGAAAATAGGTTTTCTAGATACCTAACCTATCCAAGTTGGCAAAAAGAACAATTTGAATATTTGTTCAGACAAAACCAACAGCATATGCCAATACACAAAAGAATCAGTAAAAGAGAACTGAATAATACATTGGCTGATGAATTGGATAAGAGAAATATTAACCAAGAGTTTAAATTTGGTGTGTATGAAGGAGGTTTAGCAACAAAAATAAAATCAGGTTATTTTAAAATAGACGAAAACAACAGTTATTTCTACCCCTTACTAGAAGACGAAAACGGAAATAGTAATTATAAACTCTATGTAACATTCCCCAATGAGAAAAAAAGTTTATTATCAGATATGATGTTAGCTTTATTACTCTCATTATTGTTTATAGGAATTATTATTGCAGCATTCTCTACATCTTTATATCAATTGGTACAGCAAAAGAAAATTTCTGAAATCAAAACAGATTTCATAAATAACATGACCCATGAGTTCAAAACCCCCATTGCAACTATCAATTTGGCGTTAGATGCTATAAAAAATCCAAAGATTATTAAAGATGAAGATAAAGTAAAAAGATACGTGAAAATGATACGTGATGAAAATAAAAGAATGCACGGTCAGGTTGAAAATGTATTAAGAATATCTAAGCTAGAAAAAAATCAAATCGAAATTAGTAAAGAAGCAGTAGACGCACACGACATAATAGAAGAAGCTATTGAGCATGTGAATCTACTAGTTAGCGATAAAGAAGGAACCGTTAAAACACATTTTAAGGCAATTTCTACAGAAGTACTAGGAAACCAGTTTCATTTAACCAATGTTGTAGTAAACATGTTAGAAAACGCAATTAAATACTCTGAGAAAGCACCAAAAATAGATGTGTTTACAGAAAGTACAAATAAGTACTTTATTTTTAAGATAAAAGACGAAGGTATAGGTATGAGTAAAAATGCTCAAAAATATGTTTTCGATAAATTTTATAGAGAACATAAAGGAAATATTCATAATGTTAAAGGGCATGGTCTCGGACTAGCCTATGTTAAGGAGATTATAGACAATCACCATGGTACAGTACATGTATCTAGTGAAAAAAATAAAGGGAGTACGTTTACAGTAAAATTACCATTAATATAAATTTGAAGGGCAAACAATGGGAACAAGAAAAATTCTATTAGTAGAAGATGATCCAAATTTTGGAACAGTATTAAAAGATTATTTAGCACTGAATGATTACAGCGTCACTCATGCTAAAGACGGAATTGAAGGTTTAATTATGTTTAAAAATTCAGAGTATGATCTTTGTATTTTAGATGTAATGATGCCAAGAAAAGATGGGTTTTCTTTAGCTCAAGATATTAGAGCAACAAATAAAGAAGTGCCGATTATTTTTTTAACAGCAAAAACAATGAAAGAAGATGTTTTAAAAGGCTATCAAGTAGGAGCAGATGATTACTTGAATAAACCTTTCGATTCTGAAGTGTTATTGCATAAAATAAAAGCAATTTTACAACGAAAAGAAACTGAAAAATCTAAAGACGATGATCAGTTTGAATTCAATATTGGTAAGTTTGCTTTTAATTCGAAGTTAAGGCATCTATCTTTTAATGGAGATGAACCATTAAAATTATCTCCTAAAGAGAGTAAATTATTACGTATGCTAGCAGTGCATAAAAATGATTTAATGCCAAGAGAATTAGCATTAACTAAAATTTGGAGAGACGATAATTATTTTACATCTAGAAGTATGGATGTTTATATCGCTAAACTTAGAAAATATCTAAAACCAGATGAAAGTGTAGAAATCTTAAATATACACGGAGAAGGATTTAGATTGATAGATAACGAGGCATAATTATCCTAAATAATAAAAACTTCCAACAATACCCCTGTTGGAAGTTTTTGTTTATATAAACATTGTATATTTAGTCGATGGCACAATTTGTAAAAATTTATAATGATAATCCAAACCCTAGAGAAGTAGATAAGGTAGTTAAAGTACTACAGAATGGAGGTTTGGTGATTTATCCAACTGATACAGTATATGGATTAGGTTGTGATATTACGAATATGAAAGCAATGGAAAAAGTAGCTAGAATTAAGGGGGTTAAATTAGAAAAATCAAACTTTTCATTTGTATGTAATGATTTGAGTCATCTCTCTGATTATGTTAAGCAAATACAAACACCAGTTTATAAGATATTAAAAAGAGCTCTCCCTGGACCTTATACTTTTATTTTACCAGGTAGTACTAACTTACCTAAGGCGTTTAAAAAGAGAAAAACGGTAGGTATTAGAGTACCTGATAATAATATAGCTAGAGCTATAGTACAGCAGTTAGGAAATCCGATAGTATCTACTTCAATCCATGATGAAGATGAGGTAATTGAGTATACAACAGATCCAGAGTTAATTTTTGAAAAATGGCAAAATTTAGTTGATGTCGTAATAGATGGAGGGTATGGAGACAATCTAGCTTCTACAATAATAGATTTAACTCAAGAAGAGCCAGAAATAATAAGAAAAGGAAAAGGAAGTGTAGATGTTATTTAGTTTAGTGCAAAAATTTCCAAATGATACGGGGCCGATTTACCAAGAAACCATAGAAGGTAGATTGCCAGTTGAGCCATATAATACATTCAGTAATTTAATTTTCATTGCTATCCTTATCTATTTTGGAAGTAAAATATATAAGAACCCAAAGCAGCACCCATTCTTTTTATTTGCTATACCAGTAATTTTTAGTAGTTGGATTGGCGGTACTATGTTTCATGGTACAAGAAGTCATCAGTTTTGGTTAGTATTGGATTGGTTACCTATAATGGTCGTTTGCTTAGGAGGAATTGTCTACTTCATTGGTAAAATCGAAAAGTTGTGGTGGAAAAGGATACTTTTATTTTTTGCTTTTTTAGCACTTTCTATTTTTCCACGAATGATACCATTACCTAATGAGTATAGAATTTCTTTTGGTTATGTAGTAACAGCTTTAACAGTAGTTACACCATTTATTTGGTATGCCTATAAAACACAATGGAAAAATGCGAAACTAATATTAGTAGGTTTTTTAATTTTTGGTATAGCAGTTACATTTAGAACTTTAGATAATCTTGTGGTAAAAGGAGATTTAGAAGCAATTTTACCTATGGGGACACATTGGCTATGGCATACATTTGGAGGAATAGCTGTATTTTTCTTGTTGAATTATATTTATAAAGATAGAGAACGTTTATTGTATGAAGAATAAACCTCGAATTTCAAGATTAACCTCAATCATTACACAATTACAATCAAAAAAAATAGTTACTGCAACCTATTTAGCAGAAAAATTTAATGTAAGTGTTAGGACTATTTACAGAGACATAAGAACCTTAGAAAGTTCAGGAGTACCAATTTTTACAGAGGAAGGAAAAGGGTATTCTTTAATGGAAGGATATTATTTACCTCCAGTAATGTTTTCCGAAGAGGAAGCGCAAGCTCTAATTACAGCAGCAAATCTTATTCAAAAGAATAAAGACCAATCTTTAGTAGATAGTTATGTAAGTGCAATAACTAAGCTTAAGGCAGTTTTTAAAAACAATCAAAAAGAAAAAACAGAATTATTATCAGAAAGAATAGCCTTTAGGTATAATCCAGAGAATAATACAACAAGTGCTAATCTAATTAAACTTCAATCTGCGATTACTGATTTTAAACTTTTAGAAATAGAATATAATTCATTAGAAAATAAGTATACTAAAAGAACTATAGAACCCTTTGCTTTATATAGTACCAATGAAAATTGGTTGTTAATTGCATTTTGTAGATTAAGAAAAGATTTTAGAGTGTTCCGTATAGATATGATAGTGGGTGTAAAAGATATGTATGAAAAATTTGAACCGCATGAAATGACACTACAACAATATTTTGAAATATGCAGAGCAAAATTTTCAAGTACCCCTGACAAACCGTTGACATAATGCTACTTTAAGTTTGTGTTGTAATTAAAAATAATAAAAATGAAATCAACACAAATCAATGCGTTTGCAATAGTAGGAATTAAAACGAGAACAACTAATGTAGACATGCAAGCTGCCAAGGATATCCCTGCTTTATGGGAAAAGTTTATGTCTGAAAATATTAGTGACAAAATTCCAAATAAATTAGACGATAAAATTTATGCAGTATATACAAATTACGAAAGCGATTACATGGGAGCTTATGATATGTATATTGGGTGTAAAGTCGATGCTAAGAACGAAATTTTAACGGACTTAATAAAATTAGATATTCCAGAAAGTTCATATGAAGAGTTTATTGCAGAAGGAAAATTGAATGATGGTATAGTGTACAATAAATGGATGGAAATCTGGAAGTCTGATTTAGATAGAAGGTACTCAGCAGATTTTGAGGTGTATCAATCTGGTATTGGACAAGATGAAGAAACCAAAGTAAGTATCTTAATAGCTACTAAATCATAAAATAAACAAAAACACAATTCATTGTATGGGATCTAAAGAATAATCATTACAAACCTTTCGACTGTTACTCAATATAGGTTAGAATAAAATATTTTTTAGATCTCATTTTAAATAATTTTCCAAATAAAAAAATGACTCATTTTAATTTAATTTCAGATCCAAAAGTTGAGAAAATCTTTGATGCTTATCCTGATTTTGTTCGAGAAAAAATGCAGTTTCTCAGAGAACTAGTAATAAAAACTGCGAAAGAATCTGAAGAAATTACTGAAATTCAAGAAACGTTAAAATGGGGTGAACCTAGTTTTGTTACGAAAAATGGAAGCACATTACGAATGGATTGGAAAGAGAAAAAACCAAATCAATATGGAATGTATTTTCAATGCACAAGTAGATTGGTAAACACCTTTAGATTAGTTTTTAATGATACATTTCAATATGAAGGAAAAAGAGCTGTAGTTTTTTATTTAGATGAAAAAATACCAGAAGAAGAACTGAAAAAATGTATTAAAGCTTCTTTAGTATATCATAAAGTAAAACATTTAATAACATTAGGAATCTAGGTTGTTAGTATAAAACTTTTAGCCAGAATTGAAATGAAAGAGCTATTTTAAATTTGAAAATTTTCGTACCTGTAAAATAAAATGTTGCCATACAACTGAAGTATGAATACTATAGTTTGATTTTCGTTGAATCTGACGTCTTTTCTTAATGAATCGGGTGCAATTTTTATAAAAGCTTAGATGTGCTTTTAATACAGACCATGTGTGGATAGGTCTCAGCTCTACTATAAATTTTAAACCAGCTACTCCGTCTAAAACTAAACGAGCTAAAATAACGGTAAACAAATATTTACTTGGTACATTTTTAAGAATAGTAAATAAACTATTTCTAAAATTTAAATAGGTTTTAGTTGGATTAGATTCTTGTAATGTGGCACCACCAACATGATATACTGTTGAAGCACCTACAAATTTAACAGAAAAACCTTCATTTTGAGCCCTCCAGCATAAATCTATTTCTTCTTGATGAGCAAAGTAATCTTCATCGAAACCATTCAATTGATGGAAAACAGCACTTCTTACGAAAAAGCATGCTCCAGAAGCCCAAAAAATATCAGTAGTATCGTTAAATTGATTTTCATCTTTTTCCAAGTCATTAAAGATTCTTCCCCTACAATAAGGATAACCGAAAAAATCCACATAACCTCCACCAGCTCCTGCATATTCAAATTTAGATTTGTCTTTGTAATCTAAAAGTTTAGGTTGAATGATAGCAGTATTCTCTTCCTGTTTAAAAAGTTGTAAAACAGGTGTAAGCCAGTTTTTAGTAACTTCAATATCAGAATTAATTAAACAATAAATGTCAGCATTTATATGTTGTAAAGCATCGTTATATCCTTTTGCATATCCTCCGTTTTGTTTGTTAACAACAATATGAACTGAAGGGAAATTTTCTTTTACGTATTGTATAGAATCATCTGTTGATGCATTATCAGCAACATATACTTCTGACTCTTCGGAGCTAAATGCAATAATAGAAGGTAAAAATTGCTCTAATAGTTGTTTACCATTCCAATTTAATATGACTACAGCTGTTTTCAAGTCAGCAAACTTACATCAATAAAATGATTTAAAAACTAAAGAAGTTTTAAAATTTAAACCTTAAAAATTAACATAGTATAAGAAAACGTTTTTTTTTAGTCTTTGAGGTAGGAGTTTTTAGGGTTCACTTGTAGTATAACTATAGAGCTTTAGTCGGATGTTAAAGCCAGATGAATAGAAACTACAATTTGAAAACGGAATTTTTATGACAGATGCAAAAATACTACTAGTTGAGAAAAATGTAGACTTTGGTATGGTATTAAAAGACTATTTATCACTTTTAGGATATCAAGTAACCTACGCTAGTGATGCTGTAGAAGCATTAACGGTATTTAAAAGTAACTCATTTGATTTATGTGTAATCGATGAAGACTTGGTCATAAAAAATAACTCTTTATTACTTAATAAAATAAGAAAAGTAGATAATTTAATACCTATTATATTTTTAACTAATGGTGTAGTTTTACATAATGCTATTAGAGCTTTTGAATTAGGGTTGGTAGATAATTGTTTAAAACAACCTTTTTCGTCTGAGCTTCTAATTCAAAAGATCAAATTAGTGCTACAACTTAAAGATAGTGATAACCAACATCAAGTTAAGTTAGAAACAACTATTGGTAATTTTTCTTTCAATTCTAAATTACGTCAATTGACATTTAAAAATGAAAAACCTAGGAAGCTAACTCCAAAGGAAAGTAAACTACTCAGTTTTTTAAATGAATATAAAAATGACATCATGCCTAAAGAAATTGCTTTAACTAAAATTTGGGATGACTACAATTATTATACATCTAGAAGCATGGATGTATATATTACCAAGTTAAGAAAGTATCTGAAATTTGATGAAAACTTATCTATCGTAAATGTACGAGGAGAAGGATATAAATTAATTGATTATAGATATTAATTTTTATCTAGACAAGTTACTTGTACGAAGGAATATCTTTTAAAAAAATATAATTTTCATTTTTGTGATCTAGTGTACAAAAATAATGCTGCAAGCCATTAGTAACAATTAAATAATTAGCTTCTAATTTTAAATTGTACCTAGCAATCTGATCAAAAGTAGCTTGTGTAATTTTCACTTTAGGAGCCTTACATTCCACTATAATATCAGGAGAACCATCCGAATTAAAAACTAAAATATCACTTCGCTTTTTTAAATTGTTAATAGTGAGTTGCTTCTCAATGGCAATTAAAGAAGTTGGGTATTTTTTTTCATCAATTAAAAATCTCACAAAGTGTTGTCTAACCCATTCTTCAGGCGTTAAAACAATATATTTTTTTCTTATTTCATCAAAAATAAGGTGATGTTTTTCATTACTTTTGATCCTAAACGGGTAGGAAGGTAAATTTAGTTTTTCCATCAATCAAAAATAATCAAATTCAATACCAGTTGAGAAAAGTATGCCTAAAAAACTTCAATTAATTATTTCAGCAGTTGTAGTTATTTGTGTTAGTTTCGTATATGGTTTTAATCCATCCAAAATATTGCCTAATGTATTTGGATTTGAAGTGGAGAGTTTAGAATTGAAAAATATTTTTAGAGCCATTATGGGGCTATATATTTTTCTTGGAGTATTTTGGCTCATAGGAGTTTGGAAGGAAGAATTATGGAAATCAGCAACATTGTCTAATATTGTATTTATGGAAGGATTAGCTTTTGGTAGATCTATTAGTATTGTAGTTGATGGAGTATCTGTTCAATTTTTAATTGCTACAATTTTAGAATTCTTAACCATGTTGTGGGGAATATACAATCTAAAGAAATACGGCAATTTAAACATGTAAAATGTATGAATGAAGTAAAACAAATTGTTGATGATATTAAACAAGGTAAACTAAAACCTATCTATTTTTTGATGGGAGAAGAGCCTTATTATATAGATAAAATTTCTGATTTTATAGAGAATACAATCTTAGATGAATCTGAAAAGGGATTCAATCAAATGGTAATGTATGGAAGAGATGTAAGTATAGATGAAATTGTAGCTTCTGCCAAACGTTTTCCGATGATGGCAGAGCATCAAGTTATCATAGTTAAAGAAGCTCAAGATTTAAGCAGAACAATAGATAAGTTAGAAAGTTATGCAACAAATCCACAACAATCAACAATATTAGTTTTTAACTATAAGTATAAAAAGCTCGATAAAAGAAAAAAAGTATACAAAGCTGTAGCAAAAACAGGAGTATTATTTGAAAGCAAAAAATTATACGAAAATCAAGTAGGAGACTGGATTATTAAGGTGCTTAAAGGGAAGAAATATACGATAGAACCCAAAGCAGCTCAAATGTTAGTTGAGTTTTTAGGAACAGATTTAAGTAAGATTAGTAATGAGTTAAATAAACTAACTTCAGTGTTACCAGAGGCCACTATAATAAATCCAAATCATATTGAAGAAAATATAGGGATTTCTAAAGATTTTAATAATTTTGAGTTAAGGAAAGCTGTTGGGAATAAGGATGTTGTAAAGGCAAATAGAATTATTAACTATTTTAGCCAAAATCCAAAAAATAATCCATTGGTAATGACTATCTCGTTGTTGAATAGCTTTTTCACACAAATGTTAATGTATCATGGATTAAAAGATAAATCTAAAGCTTCAGTAGCTAGAGCTTTAGGGGTTAGCCCTTATTTTGTTGATGATTATGTGACGGCGGCAAGAAATTACCCAATGCGAAAGGTATCTCAGATTATTAACTTTTTAAGAGATGCAGATGTTAAAAGTAAAGGTGTTGGTGCTAATCAAACTCAAGCAGATATTTTGAAGGAACTAATTTTTAAAATATTACACTAACTCATAATACGCTTATCATGAAAAACATCTTTACTAAGGAAGTAACCGACGAGATTATTGGAAGAATTAATAATCTTACTACAGAAACACAGCCAAGTTGGGGAAAAATGAATGTTGGACAAATGATGGCACATTGTTCAGTGTCTTATGAAACCGTATTTACCGATAAACATCCAAAACCAAATGCTGTTGCAAAATTTTTCATTAAACTATTTGTTAAAAATCAAGTAGTTTCAGAGAAACCATATCCTAAAAACGGAAGAACAGCTCCTTATTTTCTAGTCACAGATGAACGTAATTTTGAAAATGAGAAAAATCAACTGATTAGTTACATACAAAAAACACAAGAATTAGGAGAAGCTCATTTTGATGGGAAAGAATCACATTCATTCGGGAAACTAAACAAAGAAGAATGGAATAATCTATTTTATAAGCATATAAATCATCACTTAAATCAATTTGGAGTTTAATTTATCTTTTGAAAGATTGTATTTCTATGATTTTTATAACTTTATAAAAACTAAATTCTATTGTCATGCCAAAAATGAATGTAACAAAAAGTATTACTATTAATGCTCCAAAAGAAAAGGTTAAAACCTTTTTATCAGATTTCCATAATTGGAAAAATTGGTCACCTTGGTTAATTTGTGAACCAGAAGCAAAATTAGATTTTCAAGCAGATGGAAAATATTATAAGTGGGATGGAAAGCGAGTAGGAAGTGGAGAAATGAAAGTGGTAGCAGAAAAAGATAATGAAATTGATTATGATTTAACTTTTTTAAAACCATGGAAATCTAAAGCTAAGGTATATTTTAAATTGAATGATGCTGCAGAAGGAACCGAAGTAAGTTGGTTAATGAATAGCTCACTTCCGTTTTTTATGTTTTGGATGAAAAAGTCTATGGAAATTTACATTGGAATGGATTATGATAGAGGATTAAAAATGTTAAAAGAAGAGCTTGAAGAAGGAAAAATTCATAGTAACTTAGAGTTTGTTGGAGATCATAATTTTGATGGCTGTAACTTTATTGGAATAAAAACTACAACACCTTTTTCTAACATAGATAAAGCGATGGAAAAAGACTTTACTGAGTTGAACGAATTTATAGGAAAGAATAATCTTGAAGTTTCAGGGTTGCCTTTTTCTGAATATCAAAAGTTTGATGTAGTTAAAGATAAAGTGGTCTATGTTGCTGGATTTCCTGTAAACTCAGAACCAGAAAATCTTCCTGAAAACTTTTTTTATGGAACATTAGCAAAGAATAAGGTACATACGGTTAGACATAAAGGAAAATATGATCATTTAGGAAATGCTTGGTCTGCAATCATGATGATGGAACGAAATAAAGAGTTTAAGAAAAATAAAAAAGCTTTTCCTTTAGAAGTTTATCATAATGATCCATCGACTACTGTACCCGAAGAATTAGTTACGGATATTAGTATGCCTATTTTATAAAGTAATTTTAATAAAAAACGAAGAGCAACTCCATAGAGAATGCTCTTCTTTTTGCAATCAAATTAATGATACCAGAACATATTTTAAATAGAAAAGGGGCAAGAAGTACTAAAGATTTGAATCCTGAGGTTGTTGAATATCTAAGTAAAGGAATAGTAGAAACTAAAAATCTAATAGAATGGTTAGCTGTTGATCAATTAGCTTTATTGCAGTTAGTTTTGAAACAAATCGGAAAAGAAACATGGTTTTCTGACTTTGAGCATGCAGTTAATGCACAAAAGAAACCAACGGCTAATAGTACAACAAAAGTTATTGGTCAGACTTTTGGAATTCAGACAAAAGATATTGAAGTATATGAAAAATTGAAAGCTCATACTTCGGATGTGGTTAGATGTTGGTCGTGTTGGGCAGAAAGTTTACATTATGATGAAGTTGTTGAGTTATTACCAATAATGCAACAATACGCTGCAGATTCTCACTTTGGAGTAAGAGAAGTAGTGATTTTTGCAACTAAAGAACGAATGATTACCGATTTAGATATAGCTATTTCTATACTAACAAAATGGACCTCTAGTGAAGATGAAAATATTAGAAGATTTGCTGTAGAAGCGCTACGCCCTGTTGGTGTTTGGACTAAAAAGATAGCTGAGTTTCAGGAAAATCCAGAAAAAGGTATGTCATTATTGGAGCCTTTGAAGTCAGATAGTTCTAAATATGTAAGAGATGCAGTGGCGAATTGGTTAAATGATGCCAGTAAGTCTAAGTCAGATTGGGTAGTTTCTGTATGTAAACAATGGGAAATTGAATCTAATACAAAAGAAACAGCTTATATAATAAAAAGGGGATTACGAACAATAAACAAATAATAAATGTCATTACAAATCTTATGAAGCAATTTTGTATAAATTACATCAAATTAATAGATTTTATAATGACAGAGTTTACTTCAATAGAATCAATACTAAAGCTATTATAGCAGGTAAGCCTTGCACAAAAAATATTTTTTTACTTGCTGAATATGCACCATAAATACCAGCAATTGCAACACAAGCTAAAAAGAATATAGAAATATTAGTTCTCCATTCTAGATTACTGATAAAAAAAGTCCAAATTAAACCTGCAGCTAAAAAACCGTTGTATAATCCTTGGTTTGCCGCTAAAGTTTTCGTTTTGGGAAATAAGTCGCTAGGGAAGTTTCTAAAAACTTTTCGTCCTCTAGTTTCCCAAGCAAACATTTCAAACCATAAAATGTAAAGATGGAATACGGCAATGATTCCAATAAGTATTTTGATGAGTACTTCCATAAGTTGATTAGTTTCTGTTAAAAATAAAAAAAACTCGCGATTCAGCGAGTTTTTAATTGTATGTTTCTAATACTATTTAGTTTGCTTTATCCACAATTAAACGATTTTCTCTATTAGCAACCTCCCAAGCAGTGTGGAAAATTAAACGAGTTCTTTTTTCTAACAACTCATAATTGATTTTATCAGGAGTATCTGTTGGTTTATGATAATCAGCATGAATTCCATTAAAATAGAAAATAACAGGTATGTTATGTTTAGCGAAATTATAATGATCTGAACGATAGTAAAATAAATTTGGATCGCTCTTGCGATTGTATCTGTAATTTAACTTTATATTGGTGTATTTAGTATTTACTTCTTCGGATAAATTATGAAGCTCAGTACTTAATCTATCAGATCCAATCAAATAGATATAATTCGGGTCTTCTTTATGGCGATCATCAACTCTACCAATCATATCAATATTTAAATCAGTTACTGTATTTTTCAAAGGAAAAACAGGATTTTCTGTATAATATTTAGATCCTAGTAGTCCTTTTTCTTCTCCTGTTACATGTAAGAATAAGATTGATCTTTTGGGACCATTACCTTCTTTTGCAGCTTTTTTAAATGCTTGTGCTATTTCTAAAATAGCTACGGTTCCAGAACCATCATCGTCTGCACCATTATAAATTTTTCCATTTTTAATACCCTCATGATCTAAGTGTGCGGAAATAACAACAATTTCATCAGGCTTCTCAGTTCCTTTAATATAGGCCAAAACATTTTCAGAATCTTTTAATTGAAAACGTCTACGTTTTTTATTTAGAAAAGCAGAAGGAACATGTTGAAAGTAGGTGTCTTCTCCCAGTGGAGATTTTATTTCTTGTGAAATATAAAAATCTTTAAGATAGTTTACTGCTTTTTTTTGTCCTTGCTCTCCTGTATTTCTACCTTCAAAATCATCAGAGGCATAGACATAAAGATGTGTTTTTAAATCTTCAGCAGTAATTGTTTGAGCATAACTTTCTGAGGATGCTTTACGGTTAATATTTTTGGATGTTGTAGCATTTTGACTACTACTACAAGCCAGTATGGTGATAGACCACATCAAGTAGACCAGTTTTTTCATTCTAATAACTATGTTTTCTGTATTTAGTTAGGGGAATTAAGTTGTGTATGAAAAACAAATTTACAGAAATGAAATTTAACTACTATTATTTATAAGCTAGTTTACAACTTTTGTTAGACTAAAATTTTCAATAAAACAGAAAACCTTTCCTCAAGTTAAGAGAAATTTGAGGAAAGAAAATAGTAATAATAGAAACTAGTTAAGCAAAGTATAAAAGTTATTTCACAGCTTTAGTAACAGTGAACTTTGGACCGTTAACTTTATTTTTATTCATTTCTATTGAAACTTTACCAGTAGTAGCACCTATAGGTACTTTTACTTCAAGTTCAGTGTCTAAAACTTTAACTAATTCAGCTTCTTTTGCATTAAAGTAAAATTTGATTATGGTTTTATCTTTACCAAAGTTTTCCCCCATAATTTTCACTATAGTTCCTACGGCACCTTGTGTAGGTGTAATTTTAGAAATACTTGGTCTTGCTTCTGGCTTAGTTACAACTTCATTATTTTTATTACAGCTTATGATGAACAAAAAAGAGAACATTAACACTAAACCAATGGTTTTCATTTGATTTAATTTTTTCATTGATTATAATTTTAGTAGTTATATAATTAGAACTATTTAAACCTGTAATAACCTAGATATAGTTACTCTTTTTTGAATTCATTAACGCTTTTTTGTCGCGTATTTTAACAAAAAAAGAGATTCCATTCATCTTAAGTAATCGATATTTTATGGCATTCACTTAAACTTTTATTAGTAAAAGTATTTGTGATTTAAGAATTAAAACTTTTAGAAAGAATGTTAATTCCTCTAATGCTTATTAATAATGAATTGTTGTAAATCTTTATCGAACCCTATGAGATCTTTAGGGAATAGAGAAGAAAAAGCATTTTGTTTGATTAATTCATTTGCAGTACCAGCATGAAGTTGTTTATCAGATAACAAAAGAAATTCATCAGCAAGTTTTAAAGCTAGATTTACTTCATGAGTAGAAATAATAACTGTTTTTTGAGTAGTTTTAACTAAGTTTTGAAGTAAAGAAAATACTTTGTATGTATGATGAATGTCTAGGTGAGCAGTAGGCTCATCTAAAATGATAATTTCGGTATCTTGAGCCAGAACTCTGGCAATGAGTACACGTTGTAACTGTCCATCACTAAGAGTGTAAAAGTATTTGTTTTTTAAATGAAGTGTATTTGTAAGTTTTAAAGCCCAATTAATTTTTTGAATATCTATTTCAGATAACTGATCTAACCAATTTGTGTAAGGTTGTCTTCCAAGGGCTACAATTTCAAATACGGTGAGCTGGCTTTCGGGCAATCTTTCGGTTAATACAACTCCTAATACTTTTGCTAATTCTAATGAGGTATAAGTAGTACTATTTTTACCTAAAATAGAAAATGAACCATGTAAGGAAGGTTGAACATTGCTTAATGTCCTAAGTAATGTAGATTTTCCTGAACCATTTTTACCCAATAAACCAACAAACTTGCCTTTTTTAAGACTAAAATTGATATTAGAAGCTATGATTTGATCTTGTTTTTTAGATCGATAACCAATAGTTAGCTCTTTACTTTGAATGCTATGTTTTTCTTGTGTTTCTATGTTAGTTTTTAGCTTTTATTTAAACGTAAATTTTCTTTTTTCTAATCAATAACCAAATTACAACTGGAGCACCAAATAAAGAAGTAATCGCATTTATAGGTAATGTGAATTCATTGTTAGGTATCTGAGCTACAGTATCACAAAGTAATAAAATAATTGCTCCTATCATAGCTACTGCCGGAAGAAGTATTTTATGATTAGAGGTTCTAAATACTAATTTAGTAATATGAGGAACGGATAAACCAATAAAAGCAATAGGTCCTGCAAAAGAAGTAATAATACCCGTTAGAATACTTGTAATGATTAATATTATATTTCTGCTTTTTTTAGTGTTAATCCCTAAACTTTTGGCATAGTTTTCACCCAATAAAAAACTATTTAAAGGTTTTATAGTTAGTAGTAAGCATATTAAGGTTATAATAAATACAATACCTAATATACTAAGTTCGTTCCAGGTTAAATTTCCTAAACTTCCAAAATTCCAAAATACATATTGCTGTATTTGGTCTGCTTCGCTAAAGAATGATAAGATGCTTATTATAGCAGAAGCTAGAGAGCCAAACATTAAACCAATAATGAGTATAGACATTGTATTTCTTACTTTATTTGCAGCAATAATTATAGCTAAAAGAACTAAAAAAGAACCTATACTAGAAGCTATAGATAACCCGATATTATAAAAACTAGTTATTGTAAAAAAACTACCAAAGAAGCCTGAACCTAGTAAAAAAACAGCAACACCTAAACTTGCTCCTGATGAAATTCCTAGAACAAAAGGGCCGGCTAAAGGATTTCTAAATAACGTTTGCATTAATAAACCACTTATCGAGAGTCCTGAGCCTACTAAAATAGCTGTAATAGTTTTTGGAAGTCTATAGTTTATGATAATAGTTTCCCAGCTTGTTTTTAATGGAGATCCTCCAAAAAGTGTATGTATAATTTCTTTGAAAGGGATTTGTACAGATCCTAAACTTAGATTTATGCCACTAAACACTAATAATAAGAAGATTAGTATTATAAATTGAATTCGATATGTCTGACGATCAATATTCAATTATTTAAAATCTTTTAAAAATTTCACTAGTTCTTGTATTGCTAAACCTCTGTGACTAATTTTATTTTTTTCATTAGAACTCATTTCAGCAAAAGATTTTATGAAGCCTTCAGGTTGAAAAATAGGATCATAACCAAAACCTTTTTCGCCTTGTTTTTGAGTTAAAATATTGCCTTTGCATATACCATCAAATAAGAATTGTTCTCCATTTAAATTCAAGCAAATAGATGTTCTAAATCGAGCCTTTCTATTTTCTTTTGTTTTTAAACTGTTTAAAAGTTTGTTCATATTATTTTCTGCATTGGCAGGTTCACCAGCATAACGAGCAGAATATACCCCAGGTTCTCCATTTAATATTTCGACTTCTAAACCAGTATCATCAGCAAAACAATTATATCCATAGTTTTCGGTAATATGGTTTGCTTTAATTTGAGCATTTCCTTCTAGTGTAGAAGCAGTTTCTTCAATTTCCTCATCACAACCAATATCTTTTAATGATAGCAATTCAATGCTATTGGGTAATATCTCTTGAACCTCTTTTAGTTTGCCAGGATTGTTTGTCGCAAAAACTAGTTTCATATATGAGTTAAAATTTTACAGGGTAAAGTTAGAAAGTTTAAGGATTTAAAGCAGCAAAACTTAAAAGTTTATTAGTTATGTATCTCTATTTTGATACTTTTACCTAAAGATTTCTATATTCTATTATCTATACATGAATAGTATTTTAAAAAATAAAAGCACAGTTTTGTTATTCGTTGTTATAGCTGTTTTATATCTGTGTTTTCCTACACAAAATTCATCTTTAGATGCCTATGCTTATGCAGGTTATGTAAAGCATAATTTCTTCTTGTTTACGCCACATCATTTATTTAGTAATGTGCTTATTTATGCCTTATCAAAAGCTCTGGAATATTTAGGGTTTTATGTGGATGTACTATGGTTAGGAAAAATAACAAACAGTGTATTTCAGCTGCTAAATCTGGTTGTTTTATATAAAATACTCTCTTATTTGAAAGTTGATAAGGTTTCAAAGAATATGTATGTGGCAATAGTAGCATTTAGCTTTAGTTTATGGAGATATGGTACCGAAAACGAAACTTATATTGTTCCTATTACATTTTCATTATTAGGTTCATTTCAGTTTTTGTTATATCAGTTAAAGTTAAGAGACAGATATTTGTTGCTATCTAGTTTTTTTGGAGTTATAGCTTGTTTGTTTCATCAAATACATTTTTTTGGGTGGTTAGGTTTAGGAGTAGGATGTTATCAATACACAAAAAAATTTAAGACACTTCTTTTGTACATTTTACCTGCTTTTTTAGTGCCTTTATCTTATATTCTAGTAGTCGTGTTTTATGAAAATCAGGATTTGAATTTTAATAATCTATCCCATTTTGTTTTTCATGATTTTTACAAAGGAACAGTACAAACTGATTTTGGATGGAAAGGCTTTTTCTTTCAAGCTTTAAATACTATTCGAACTTATATACAAATCCATCCCAATATATATTATTTAATACAGAGAAATTGGTTATATGCAGTACCTTTTATGATATGTGTTTTAATTATTTTTACATTAATTAAGCGTGCTTTTAAAAAGGAGAATGTCTTTATAAAAAGAGAGCATTCGTTGTCTTTGTTTCTAAAGATTCATTTATATATTTTCATAACAAACTACCTTTTTGCTTTTTACAATTATGGTAATGTAGAGTTTATGGTAATGCTGCCATTTTTGTTGGTTTTGTTTGTAGTAATTCAATATAAAGTAGATATTACTTTCTTAAAGAGGGTAGCACTTTTTTTATGCATATGGAACTTTTGTTTTGCTATTTTGCCGAATAGAATTTATAGTTATTATAACGATACTGCTTTAGTGGATTATATGGCATTACACCCTAAGAGTCTTTTTATTATAAAAAATCATGAAGCTAAAAACCAGTATTATTACAAAACAGGAATAAATGATGCTTCAAATATTCTATTATATAGAAAGCTAACATCAGAAAAATTGATACAACTACTTAAAGATGAAAAGGAAGTATATACAGATGTATTGGGTAAGCCTGAGATACTGAATAAGGAGAAAATAACAGCCTCTAATTTGACTGTAAATTTTGAAGAGTTTAAAAAAGAAGAAGTGTTTAGTTATGAAGGTTTTTATGGTACATCCAAACTATATAAAATATCATTGGAGAAATAAATAAGCTGTGCTAATTTATGATAAGCATGGTGTTAGAGTAGTTGATCTAAGTTCAAGTATTAGCTTTTATTTTCTTTAATCTAGATCTTAAAACTACACTTTTGTGTAATGCATTGAAAATGATTAAAATGTATTTTTAGCTAACTAGAATATAACAACCTCAAATTTACCCCAAAAGCTTGATTATATATGGCCTAAAAATTTAAGATTATTGTTTGCCAAACGGAACAAGGTTCTTTATGGTATGGAAGTTAAGGTCTTTTTATTTTTCTCCAAGTAGTCTATCCATTAAAAGAAACTACAAATAAAAAATAGTAATTAACCAACCTTTTAAATCAAACTTATTATGAAAATTAAACAATTCTTTTTTAGAGGATTACTGTTCTTTGCTATGTCAGTGGTTTTAATGCTAGCTTCATGTTCAAGTGAAAATGAACCAGAATTAAATCTAGATGACACCAATCAACAAACTACTTATATTAAAGATATTACAATATTTGATGAATCAAAGGAAAACTCCATAGTGATGCGAGTGTCAGCAGATGATCCTTCTATAGTAGAGAATTATTCAAAAGATAATTTTAAAATAATTCCAGTTCCTATTGGAAAAACAACTGCTGAAGTTTTAACAAATATTAATGTGGCTGATGAAGAAGAAACAAATGGATATATTGAAAGTGATGCACAAGCCATAGCTGTAAATGCTCCTGAAATTAATTTTGAGACCATTTCAAAAAATTTAAACAGTGGTATAAAAAATGTAGCAATAACTTTTTTACATCCAGAGAATAACGATTACAGAGCATCTTGGAGTGTATACACACACACTAGTGATCAAGATATAGATCATGTAGCTTTTATTACAAGACATAGCGTAACTAGAAGAGTTTACATAGGTTTAGAGTACAAACCATATTCTACTAGTAGTTGGTCTTCTATAATTGCGGCATGGAAAAAACTAAAAAATAAAGATGTAGTTAATGAGCAAAGAAGCATTTGCCATCAATTTAAACTAAGAGTGAAAACGAAAAAGAGTAGTGCATATACCTATAGTTTCGAACCATAGGAATAACTATTTTGATTTAGCGCCAGTCTTTAACATAAGACTGGTGTTTTTTAACTATAATTAATTAATACTTGACATTTAGTTACATACACTACAACACAAAAATGAGAAAATCGGTTTTCATTCTGATTCTGCTTCAATTTTTTTATGTTGGTGCACAAAACAATCTCAATCTTATCGATTATCCCGCAGCTGCTAAGGTTATATCATCTCATAAGTACAACATCTCCCAAACACCTGTTATAGCTATAATAGATGGAGGAGTTAATGTTAATCACAATGATTTAAAAAAAAGTTTTTGGATAAATGAGAATGAGATCCCAAATAATAATATTGATGATGATCAAAACGGATTTATTGATGATGTAAGCGGCTGGAATTTTAAAGAAAACACCAATGATATTAGCAATTATGGTATAGGAAGTTGGCACGGAACTCCCATTAATGGAATTATAGGAGCAGATCATACAAATAAACTTGGTATAAAAGGAATTTGCCCTAATGTAAAATTAATGAACCTTGTAAAAGGGGAGTGTGTAACTTCAATTATAAAGTCATTAGATTATGCATATAATATGCGTAAAGTATATAATGACTCTAATGGAGCAAAAGGAGCTTTTATTGTAGCTATAAATTGTTCTTGGGGTAAAGATTTTCTTTGGGCTTCGGATTATCCTCAATGGTGTGCCATGTATGATAAATTAGGAAGTGTAGGAATCTTAACGATCCACTCAGTACCTAATAATAATATTGATGTTGACGTATTAGGAGATATGCCTACCACATGTCAAAGCGATTATTTAATTACAGTTACAAACTCTAATGTAAACGATGAAAAAATTTATGATGCGGGTTTTGGTCGTAACTCTGTGGATTTAGCAGCCCCTGGAAATAGTAGTTATACAACTTTAAATACTGGTGATTACGGCTATTTTGAAGGAACTTCAGCTGCAGCCCCTTATGTTACTGGTATTATAGGTTTATTATACCTTTTACCCTCTGACAGTTTTCATCAAGATGTGAGAAATCATCCTGCTAAGACAGCCTCTTTACTAAAATCAGTAATACTAAATGGCACTGACGACCTTACTGATTTTATTAATCTAACAGTTACAGAAGGTCGTATAAATGCTTTTAATAGCATGAAATTACTATGTAACACTTTTAATGAAGAATATTTATATAAAACTATTTTTGAATCTATGCGAATTATTTCAACCTATCCGAATCCAACTAACGATATTACTAATCTACAAATAGAATCTAACGCTACTACTAAAGCGCATCTAGATGTTATAGGGCTAGATGGTAGGGTAATTTTTAAACAAACACCCAAAATACAGCAGGGAATTAACAATCTAACAATTAAGCTTAAAGGGATTCTAAAAGGGCTCTACATTATTCGTTTAAAATCTGACCAAATTACTCAAACCACAAAACTTATTGTTAAATAAGGTTTACTCTTATTTGCAATAGCACTTTATTTTGTACTAATATAAATTGTAAAGTATCTGATTTTCTAATAAAAAATCAGGTACTTTATTTATTCGTGATGGTAGGGCTCATTTCTTAAGATGGTAAACCCTCTATAAATTTGTTCTACAATAAATAGACGAATCATTTGATGGGAAAAAGTCATTTTAGATAATGATAATTTTCCGTTAGCTTTTGCATACACAGCATCAGAAAAACCATATGGACCACCAATCACTAAAACTAATTGTTTTATACCAGTATTCATTTTTTTCTGTAAAAATTGAGAAAATTCAATAGATGTATATTGTTTACCCTTATCATCTAAAAGTAGTAATTGATCTGTATTTTGAAGTTTAGAAAGAATCAATTCACCTTCTTTTTCCTTTTGTTGTTCTTCAGAAAGGTTTTTAGCATTTTTAATGTCAGGAATGATTTCAATGTCAAATTTTATATAATGTTTTAGCCTTTTTTGATAGACATCAATTAACTGAGTTAAGCTTTTGTCATCTGTTTTTCCTATGGCTAGTAACTTGATTTTCATAAAAATAATTTCCCGCAAAACTACATCAAAAAATAGGGATAATCCTATGAATTACTAAAATAGAATTAAATAATTTTATCGGCGTAAATAGTTGATTATAAAGCAATGATTAAAAATGCCCCCCGAAAATTATTGTTGTTAGGCATAAGTGTTTTTATCTTAACAGCATGTGAAACAAATGAATTTCTTGAAGAAAATTCGAAAACCGAAAAAGAAGTTAAAGAAAATAGCTTAAAACCTTATGAGAAATGGTATTCCGAGAACAATATGCCTGAGTTAGAAGCGGTAATTTCGGAAGAATTATCAGTGCCAATTCAAGAATTACAATCTAAAGCTTCTTTAGAAAAAAGACAAGTGAAAAAACCTGTGTATGTTCATTATATGCCTTGGTTTCAAAGTAAAGAAATTGATGGGTATTGGGGACAACATTGGACAATGACCAATCAGAATCCAGACTATATAAACTCAAATGGAGAACGACAAATAGCTTCTTATTATTATCCTAAAATAGGTCCTTATTCAACAAATGATAAAGACTTACAGCAGTACCATTTATTATTGATGAAATTAAGTGGTATTGATGGTGTTATTTTCGACTGGTATGGTATACGAGATGTACGGGATTTTAATAATATCAAAGAAGGTATGGAAAGTTTTCTAAAGGAGTTGAATAAGACAGATATGGAATTTGCTGTGATGTATGAAGATCGAGTAGTTCATGAACAAGGTAGAGGATTATCCCAAATTCAAATCTCTCAGGCTAAAAACGATTTACAATATATTGAAAGTGCCTATTTTGATATGGGAAACTATATTAGAATTAATAACAAAGAATTGTTAATGATATTTGGTCCTAATTATATTACCGAAAAAGAAGATTGGACTCAGATTTTAAGGTCAATGAAAAAGGAATATAATGTATTACCATTATGGAACTCTCAAGATATTATAGGTAGTGAAAATACAAAAGGAGAATTTGCATGGATTGATAAAGACCATCTAATGACTCTTGACGGTTATTACAATTACAATGTTGATTTTGATAATGATATAATTGGAGGTGTTTCTTATCCTGGTTTCCATGACTTTTATGTGGAAGGAGGATGGAAGTCACCTTTATCAAATTCTTGGATTATTGAGCATTCAAAAGGAAAGCCGTTAAAAGAAACCTTTTTAAAGTCAAGAAGACACCCAGTTGATTTTATACAAGTTGCTACTTGGAATGATTTTGGAGAAGGTACAATGGTAGAACCAACAAATGAATTTGGGTATAAATATTTAAAACAATTGCAGAAACTTACAGGAGTTTCTTACAAACCAAGAGATTTAAGAATTCCTTATTACATCTATAAAATAAAGAAACAGTATCCTAAAAAGAAATTTGTACAGTTCTTAGCCAATAGAGCATATAAATATGCTATGAGAGGTAGGCTTAAAAGAGCAAGATTGCTTGTAAGTGTACTATTAATTTATTACGGAGATTATTATTTGTAACTTCTATGTTATGAGTTGTTCTTGAGAATATGCATTTGGTTGTATTTAAAATATTATTTTTACAATTACATACAATTCATAAAAAATGATATCTCAAGAACAATTTACCAAAGAATTAGCATTAATTATAGCAAATGCCATTAGAGAAGATGTAGGAGAAGGAGATCATACTTCATTATCATGTATACCAGCAGATGCTACAGGAAAAGCAAAGTTATTAGTAAAAGATGAAGGAGTAATTGCAGGTGTAGAATTTGCTAAATTAGTATTTGGATATATAGATGAAGATCTGAAAGTAGAAACAGTAATTCATGATGGAGAAAAAGTAAAGTATGGTGACATAGTATTGTATGTCTCAGGTAAATCTCAATCTATATTACAAGCAGAACGATTAGTGTTAAATGCAATGCAACGTATGAGTGCTATAGCTACTAAAACTCGTTCTTTCATGGATTTACTAGAAGGTACAAAAACAAAAGTGTTAGATACTCGAAAAACTACACCAGGAATTAGAGCTTTAGAAAAATGGGCGGTTAAAATTGGAGGAGGAGAAAATCACAGATTTGCACTGTATGATATGGTAATGATTAAAGACAACCATATCGATTTTGCAGGTGGAATTACCCAAGCCATTACCAAAACTAAAAAATACTTAGCGGAAAAAGAGTTAGATATTAAAATTATAGTCGAAGCTAGAAATTTAGAAGAAATCAAAGAGATTTTATCTAACGAAGGTGTATATCGAATATTGATTGATAATTTTAATTATGAAGCCACTCGAAAAGCAGTAGAGTTAATCGGTGATACTTGCCTAACAGAAAGCTCAGGAGGAATTAATGAAAAAACAATTCGTAAGTATGCGGAGTGTGGAGTCGATTTTATTTCTTCAGGAGCTTTAACACATTCAGTATATAATATGGATCTAAGTTTAAAAGCAGTAGAATAATGCAGCTGAAACGTTTGTTGTTTTTATGTCTAATTTTTATTCAGAGTTATATTTTTTCACAAGCTTGTGGGTCTGGAATTTTTACTTTGAAAATTGAAGCTGAAAGTGATGCGATTATTGGATATGAAATACTACAAATTAAACAAGAGTTTAAAAGTTTAGATTATAACGATTTTTATCATGGATATATCATAAACGAAAAAGAATTTAATGAATTAAAAGTTGAAAAGTTTGATGAAAAAATGATACCTCCTTTACTAGGTCAGATAGATACTATAGTTAATAATGTTTCAAATAACACAATAAACTTTAAAACAATAGAATCAGGATGTTATGTCTATCTTATAAAGATTAAGACTTTAAGTAGAACTATATATGTTTTAGCAAATTGTTTTGGAGGGTGTGATAGAAAAAGCACATTGGTATTATCTGAAAAAGAATATTTAATTAAACATTGAAAAAGATGCTAGGACCAAACAAAGAAGAAAAGTATCCTTTACCTAATTATGATAAACTATGCTTTTTAAAAAACGTAGTCAAAAATCCTAATATTATTGTAGGTGATTACACCTATTATGATGATTTTGAAAATGTAGAGAACTTCGAGAAAAATGTAAAATACCATTTCGATTTTACAGGAGATAAACTAATCATTGGTAAATTTTGTATGATTGCTTCTGGAGTAAAATTTATTATGAATGGAGCCAATCATCTAACAGATGCTATTTCTACATATCCATTTGCCATATTTGGTAATGGTTGGGAAAAAGCCATGGAAGGAAAATCATATCCTAACAAAGGAGATGTAATAGTGGGTAATGATGTTTGGATTGGTCATAATGCGACTATAATGGCTGGTGTTACTATAGGAGATGGTGCCATTATAGCTACAAATGCTACAGTTGTAAAAGATGTTGCACCTTATTCAGTTGTTGGAGGTAATCCAGCAAAGGAAATAAAAAAACGCTTTTCTGAAGATGTAATTCAAAAACTATTAGAGTTAGAGTGGTGGAATTGGCCTATAGAGAAAATTACAGAGAACCTTCAAAACTTAACTCAGAACTCAATACATAAACTAAAATAATAATAACGGTACAATGAAAAAACGCATACTAGGTATTGCAGTCATAGCCTTAATGGTGAGCTGTAATAATAAAGAAACTAAAAAAGAGAAGACTACAGATACAGATATGAATATTTCAGAGAATCCTTTATTGGTAAAAAGTACTTTAGACTACGGAGCGCCTGATTTTACAAAAATCAAAGATGAACATTTTATGCCTGCGATTTTAAAAGGTATGGAAGTTCAAAATGAAGAAATAGCTAAAATTGTAGCAAATACAGAAACACCAACATTTGAAAATACTATTTTAGCTTTAGAAGAAAGCAGCAAAACATTAGACAATGTCACGTCTGTATTTTTTGCATTGGCAGGAGCACACACTAATGATGTTATTAAGGAAAATCAAAAAGAGTTAGCTCCAAAATTCTCAAAACATAGAGATGATATTTTATTGAACACAAAATTGTTCGAAAAAATAAAATCAGTTTATAATACTGTAGAGAATTTAAATTTAGATGCAGAATCTAAGCATTTAGTAAAAGAAACATTCAAACGATTTGCAAAGGCAGGAGCGAATGTATCAGAAGAAGATAAAGCCCGCTTAAAAGACATTAATGCAAAACTAGCAAGTTTATCAAATGATTTTGGAAAGAAGTTATTAGATGCTAGTAAAAAAGGGGGAGTAGTTGTTGATAACAAAGAAAAACTAAAAGGATTTTCCGAAGAAAAAATAAAGTCGTTAGAAAAAGATGGGCAATATGAAATCCAGTTGATTAATACTACACAACAACCATCATTACAAAGTCTAGAAGATAGAGAAACGCGCGAAAAACTATTCTCAAAATCAATTCATAGAACAGAAGGAGGAGCATATGACACCTCTGAATTAGTAAAACAAATTGTAGCATTACGTGCTCAAAAAGCTAAAATTTTAGGTTTCGATAATTATGCAAGCTGGAGTTTACAAGGTACTATGGCTTCTACACCAGATAAGGTTTTTGAAATGTTTACTAATTTAATACCAGGTTCTTTAGAAAAAGCAGCTTCAGAAATCAAAGAAATTCAAGCAGAAATTAATAAGAATGGAGGTGATTTTAAATTAACACCTTACGATTGGAATTTTTATGCAGAAAAAGTTCGTAAATCTAAATACAATTTAGATGAAGAACAGGTTAAACAATACTTTGAAATCAACAATGTATTGGAAAAAGGAGTATTCTTTGCTGCAAATAAGTTATACGGGTTAAGCTTCAAAAAGCGTACTGATATTCCTGTGTATCATCCAGATGTTGTTGTATATGAGATCTTTGAAGAGGATGGGAGTAAACTAGGTTTGTTCTATGGTGATTTTTTTGCAAGAGATAGTAAAAGAGGAGGAGCTTGGATGAGTGCTTTTGTAAAGCAATCAAAGTTACGTAATCAAAAACCTGTAGTTTATAATGTATGTAATTCACCTAAACCAGCTGAAGGAGAACCAGCTCTAATTAGTTACGATGAAGTGGAAACAATGTTTCATGAATTTGGACATGCTTTACACGGTTTATTTGGAGATCAGCAATATGCATCAATTTCAGGAACTAGCACGGCAAGAGACTTTGTAGAGTTTCCTTCTCAAGTTAATGAGAATTGGGCAACACATCCTGAAGTGTTAAATAATTATGCATTACACTATAAAACAGGAGAAGTAATTCCTGAGACCTTATTAAATAAGATTAAAGCAGCAGGTACTTTCAATCAAGGATATTCTATTATAGAAAATCTATGTGCTTCAAATTTAGATATGCAATGGCATACTACTGGAGTAGATACAGAAATTAAAGATGTAGCTGCCTTTGAAAAAGAGGCTTTAGAAAAAATGAAATTAAATGTAGATGAAATTCCACCAAGATATCGTTCTACATATTTTGCGCATATTTTTAGTGGAGGTTATGGAGCTGGATATTATTCATATTTATGGACAGAAATGTTAAGTCATGATGCTTATGATTGGTTTAAAAACAATGGCCTACTAACTCGTGCAAATGGAGATAAGTTCCGTAAGGAAGTATTATCTAGAGGAAGTACAATGGAGTATTCTGAAATGTATAAAACTTTTGCTGGGAGAGATCCTCAAGCTGAACCTATGTTAAAAGCAAGAGGGCTGAAATAAGTATCCAGTTGGCAGTATTTCAAGTTTTAAATAAGCACTAAGTACTTAATACTAATGACTCATATTACATCATAAAAAGATTATTTCTTTACAGATATACGTTAAAAACGATCAGAATTAGATTATTCTGATCGTTTTTTGTTTATATATCATATTTTTACTTATGTAATATATTTTTCTAATTATCATATAAATGAGACAAGTTTCAGTTGTAATTGTAATGCTAATCGTTCTTAGTTGTTCTAATAAGTCAAAAAAGGAAGATATAGTTCAAATTGAGAATTTTAAAAAAGAAATATCTAAACAAAAAGAACAGATTTTAAAACAGCAGAAAACTATTGAAAGTATAGAAAAAGCACACGATAATAGTTTAGGTAAAATAAAAACGGATACACAAAAACTAGAGAGAGAAAAAGACTCTATAAAGAGATTATATGAAATTTCAATAGCTATTAATGGGATGTCTGATAATGTAACTAAAAACTATACAAAAACATTAGATTATAAAATTGTTACAAACGATAAGTATTGGAACAGAGGAGTGTATTATACATCAGAAAAAAAGAATGAATATTTTTTTAATGTAAAAACTTCAATTATAAATAATCAAATGCGTTTTTATTTTATGGGAGTTGAATATCCTTTAAAAAAAGATAATCTTATTATAAATGTTTACGAATTAAATGATAATAAAGAGCTTTATGAGATTGATACTGTTAATTTATCTTCAGTAGCGTCTAATCTAGTGAGTGACTATGATGCAGAAACTTTCTTTCATGAACTTACCTCGTTACAACTCGATAATTTAATACTTAAAAATGGTAGATTATACTATTACAAAATAAAAGAGATCAAAACAGATTATCGTCCAAAGGTTGTTAAAAAAGAATATTATGAATATGTATTAGGGTCTAAGAATAAAACTCAAAAAATAGAGACTACTGTTTTGTCAAATGTTATTGTTGAAACTCCAGATGATATAAAAATAATAAGTCCAGACAAAACAAAAGTAGTAATTAACTATGGAGAAGTAATGTCATTTCATGAAATAACAAATTGGAATAAGCAATGTAAACTGATATTATCAAATGAATATATAGTTGATAAACTTCCAGAATTGAAGTTTAAATTAAGTGATCATATTAAAGAGAGTAAAGAGTTTGGTTTAGCTGTTGATGAAGATACAGGTGAAGCGCTTCTCTTTGGTGGCATTTGTTGGCATTCTAGAAAAAATATTTTGTATTTTGATAATAGTGGTATGACGTTCAGATGTATCTGGGAAATTGATTTTGATAAAAATAAAGTCACTAAAATAGTACCAGAACACGAAGCAATACACCCTTACTTTTTCGAAACTCTAGATAAAGAATATATTACTTATGTAGAAAAAAATAAGATAATGTTATGTGAACCAGAAAGTAATTTTAATTAAAATAGTTGTTTGTTATGAAGTTCAATTTAATACTCATATTAATTACAGCAACAGTTCAAGGACAAAACGTAGGTAGAAATTTGTTCGGTAAAACATTCTCGGCTAATGTCAATTCAGTATGTGAAGAAACACCTATTCCAGATCCTTGTGCAGGAGAACAAATATATATTCTTGTTAAGCTAACTAAAGATAAAATAGAACTCACAGAAAAAGGTATTTCTAGTTGTGAAAAAGAAACGTATGTACATTCATATATATACGATTGGAAGTTGGAAGACAATGAAATTATTGTGAATTCAAACCCAAAAGAAATTCAGTATACCTATTTAAATAAGTTAAAATTAAGACTCAAATCGGATAAACTTTTTGGATTAGTAACTTATGATAATGGGAAAGTGATTGAATATGAATTAAAAGAAGAAATACAATGAAAAAATATAATACGCATTCTTCAATTATTAACTTGTTACTCAAGAAAAATGAAATAAGAAGTATAAACTCAAAAAGAATATACTGTTTTTAGTAAAGAAATTATTTCTGATTGAGATGCTAAACATAAATTGATAGGTACTTTACTGTTAGATAAAACAGTTATTCTTGGATCGAGAATAGAAGGATTCAGTAGAATCAAAGCTACAGTTTTAAATTTTATTGCTATATATTTAAAAGTTTAAAATTAGATTCATGAATGAGTATTACGATAATGAAACATTTGAGAAGAGAAGTTTTACCAATGATGAAATAAGTAGAGTTGATTTTGATTCATGTACTTTCCAAAATTGTAACTTTTCTGAAATGCATATTGTAAATTCTGAATTTTTAGAATGTGAATTTATTGATTGTAATTTTAGTAATACTAGATTAAAAGAAAGTAGCTTTAAAGATGTAGATTTTAAGAGTTCAAAATTATTAGGTGTTAAATTCTATGAAGTTGATCCGTTTTTATTACGAATCAATTTTACAGATTGTCAATTAGATTATTCGTCTTTTTATCAACTAAAAATGCGTAATTTTCAGTTTGTCGATTGTAGTATTAGGGAAGTGGATTTTACTGAAGCCGATGCACAGTTTTCATATTTTGATAATTGTGATTTGTTAGGTTCCATCTTTGAAGAAACTGATTTAAGAAATGTAAATTTTAAAACAGCTCGTAACTTTTCAATAAATTTAGAAACTAATAAACTAGAAAAAGCTGTGTTTTCAAAGGATAATGTGGTTAATTTGTTGGAAAAATATAATATTAGATTACAAGACTAATTATTTATTAAAGCTAAAACTAAAAAGCTAAGAGCTAACTAAGTAAATGTCAAAAGAAATAGAACAAAGTCTAGAAAAAATTCCAATAGTCAATTGGCTAGTTAGATTTGGAAAAAAAATAAAAATTCCAGGTTTAGAAGGGCTGTCTTTGTATGATGTTTTGGAGATGTATACCATTGGTATTGTAAAAGGTGCTTTAACAACTAGGGCAGGAGGGATTGCATTTAGTTTTTTTATGGCGATTTTTCCTTTTTTACTGTTCATACTTACGTTAATTCCTTATTTACCTATAGACGGTTTTCAAGAAGGGTTATTTGATTTATTCAGAGAAGGATTGCCTCCTAAAACTTTTGATGCCGTTAATGGAGTTATAAAAGATATCATTAATAATCAGTATGGAGGTTTACTTTCTTTTGGTTTTTTAGCCTCTATTTTTCTAATGACTAATGGAGTTAATGCCATTTTTGGAGGATTCGAATATTCTTATCATGTACGCGAGTTTAGAAATGTATTCAAAGCATATATTATATCATTAGCTGTTTCTTTATTAATGTCTTTTTTCTTAATTATAACAGTAACTTTAGTTATTCTATACCAAGTCGCTTTAACAAAGATTGATCAAATAGGATGGTTTGATACAAGTGATCTTAACTTGTTTTATTTTGGAAGAGGTTTCTTATTTTTAGTTATGATTTACACCGTAGTATCTTTACTTTTTAGATATGGAACTAAGCAAGGGAGTGATATAAAGTTCTTTTCCCCTGGAGCTATATTAACCACAGTAGTATCCTTATTTACATTTTATCTTTTCGGAATTTATGTAGTAAAATTTGCACAATACAACCAACTATATGGGTCTATCGGAACACTTTTAATCTTAATGTTATTTGTTTGGTTAAATGCAATTGTATTACTGTTAGGTTTTGAATTGAACGCTTCTATCTATCAATTAAAACGAAGAAATAAAACTTCATAATCCGCCAATAAATTCGGATATTTGCCAACTTAATAATAATTAACAATTATTGATGAATAATAATCAAAGTATAACTGTTCACTGATAATTGTTAAATGATAATTGATAACTGAAATGAGACCAAGTATTCCAAAGGGAACAAGAGATTTTTCACCAACACAAGTAGCTAGAAGAAATTTTATTTTTAATACAATTAAGCATTCTTTTGAGTTATTCGGATTTCAACCTATTGAAACTCCAAGTTTTGAAAATTCATCTACTCTTATGGGGAAATATGGAGAGGAAGGAGATCGTTTGATTTTTAAGATTTTAAATTCTGGTGATTATTTAAGTAAAGCAGATGAAAGTATATTAACAGCTAAAGATAGCAATAAGTTAACTACTCAAATCTCTGAAAAAGCTTTGCGTTACGATTTAACTGTACCCTTTGCACGTTACGTAGTACAACATCAAAATGAAATTACATTTCCATTCAAAAGATATCAAATACAGCCAGTTTGGAGAGCAGATCGCCCACAAAAAGGACGTTTTAGAGAGTTCTACCAATGTGATGCTGATGTAGTTGGAAGTGATTCTTTATGGCAAGAAGTTGAATTTGTACAATTATATGATTCCGTTTTTAGTAAGTTAAATGTAATAGGAACGACTATTAAAATTAACAATCGAAAAATCTTATCTGGAATTGCTGAAGTAATTGGAGCAAAAGATAAGTTGATCGATTTTACAGTAGCGTTAGACAAACTAGATAAAATAGGAAAAGATGGAGTAGTTGCTGAAATGATTTCCAAAGGAATTTCTGAGGAAGCCATTGAAAAAGTACAACCACTTTTTGATTTTACGGGATCTAATGAAGATAAATTAGAATCATTATCAAAAATGTTAGTGAGTTCTGAAGAAGGTAGTAAAGGAGTAGAAGAGTTAGCTTTTGTAATTAACAGTATTAATGAATTGGGATTACAAACAGCAGCTTTAGAATTAGATGTAACTTTAGCTAGAGGTTTAAATTACTATACAGGTGCTATTTTTGAAGTTGCAGCACCAAAAGAAGTGAAAATAGGTTCTATAGGTGGAGGAGGAAGATATGATGACCTTACTGGAATTTTTGGTTTGAAAGATGTTAGTGGTGTTGGTATATCATTTGGGTTAGATAGAATTTATTTAGTAATGGAAGAGTTAGGGCTTTTTGAAACAGTTGAATTACCTAAACCTAAAGTTTTGTTTTTAAACTTTGATGAGAGTGAAGGTATAGCAAAAATAAAAGCAATAGCAGTCTTAAGAAATGCAGGAATCAAATCAGAGTTATATCCTGATTTAGCTACTAGTAATAATCAACAGAAAAAACAATGGAAGTATGTTGATAAGAGAGCAATTGAGTATGTAGTTACTTCTGTAGAGGGAGATAAGTTCAAGTTAAAGAATACACAAAACAGAGAAGAACAGCTACTTACAATTGAAGAAATGGTTAAATTTGTAAAATAAAAACAAGTTTTTGTTTATTAAAAATAAAGCTAGTAAATAATAAAGTATGTTCGAGACCCACAATAATATGGACGATGAGAGAATAGACGAAATAGGAGAGAACCATATCGGTACGTCTGCAGAGACACCTATACGTGATGATGCGTTCGATATTTCGGATGAAGAGAAGATTACAAGAATCCAAGAGAGTGTGAAAGATATATTGATTACGCTTGGAATGGATTTAAGAGATGATAGCTTACAAGGAACACCAAAGCGTGTAGCAAAGGCTTTTGTAAATGAGCTTTTTATGGGCTTAAACCCTAAGAATAAACCTAAAGCATCTACGTTTGAGAATAAATATAAATATGGTGAAATGTTGGTGGAGAAGAATATAATTGTGTACTCTACCTGCGAACATCATTTATTACCAATTGTAGGACGTGCTCATGTTGCTTATATCTCTAAAGGAAAAGTTATCGGTTTATCTAAAATGAATCGTATTGTAGATTACTTTGCAAAAAGACCACAAGTACAAGAACGTTTAACTATGCAAATAGTACAAGCTATGCAAGAGGCATTAGGAACTGATGATGTGGCTTGTGTTGTAGATGCTAAGCATTTATGTGTAAATTCAAGAGGAATTAAAGATATTGAAAGTTCTACAGTTACTGCTGAATTTGGAGGCAAATTCAAAGATAAAGATACTAAAAGAGAGTTTCTAGATTATATTAAAATGGAAACAGAATTTCATTAAAAATGAAGTGATAATATATATTAAAGAGAGGCCGTCTGAAATGAAAATACACTCACTGAGGTGAGAATAACATATTTTACAATTACTCTCCGGTATCTACCCATATAAAAAAGAGGTTGTCTGAAAAGCGAAGACAACCTCTTTTAGTTATAAAAGAATTACTTTATTAGAAGAAGTTGAAGATTGATTTTACTTCCTCTTCATTATTAGATAAACTAACAAAAAACTATATTTCTAAAATAGATGTTAACCAAAAATATAGATTCTTCATTGTTTCCTCTTACACTGTCCGGCCATTACTGAGCTTAGTTGTTTAGGTGTAATATTAGAGATTAAGCAATGATTAGGATCTTCATTTGTAGGATCACTAACTATTGATATATGAGTATTTTTGTTTCTTAATTCACCTAAGGTAGCACAAGCGTAAAAATTATGAGGTAAGTTTTTGGCTAATTTTTTGTAGGTCAAAACATTTGATGCGCTAACGCTTAAGTTTACTAAGGGTTCATTGGGACCTATATGTGGTGAAGTGGCATCTTCAATTTTTTGAAGAATATTATCACAACTACTGAAACCTCTTACTATTTTTGTTCCCCTATTAAATGATGGTGTTAAATCTTGAGAGGTTGTGTTAGAAGATCGGTCTTTACTATTTGTAATAACTTTTTTACTAGTGTTACATTGACTAAAAAATACAATTACTAATATTAATAGAATATTTTTTAAGCTATGTTTAGGTATGTAATAATTCATTTTAATATTTTTATTTTATAATTAATATGGAAATTTATCGGTTTCTATTATTCATTATAGAGCTGCTTTATAAAGCAGCTCTATAAGAATTATAACTTCCTTTTTACTGAGGTTTACCAGGGGTTACAAGCCATTCTCCAGTTGCTGTTAGCGTTACTGTTGCTTCAAGATTATTAAAATTTGATAGTTCAATTTTTGCTGACTCATTAGAAATGGTTTCTATATCAGCTAAAGCATTACTTGTATAGTTACCAGTTGCAATGTAAAAAGCAAATTTTGGAGTTATTGTACTACTATCATTTGGAGATGGAGCCCAAGTAACTCCTACATAACCATTAGCTGATTCTATCCCGAAAGACATACTACTATACCAGCTGCTATTTTCATTAGCTACCCTGTCAAATGTATTTGATTTAATACCTATAGTATCGGTAGCACTTGTAGTATCTTGGTTAATAGTTAATAAAGGCCCTTGTTTAGGAGGTACAGTAGAGTAATTAGCAGCCCAAGACTCCTGTAAACTAACTTTTTTGACAATATTAGAATCTATTTTTACATCTAAACCTACAGCATTATTATGTGAGCCAGCTCCAATAATATATTGTAGAGGTATTGTAAATGTATTTATTCCTTCATAATTAGGAATAACACTTAACATTGCGCTTGAATTAGCATAGACTTTAGGTGAATTAATTCCTTCTGGTTGCTTTAAAAAGCACCAGAAATTTTTTACAGAACTACCTTTATTAACAAGATAAATTTTATAATCCGTTGGGTCATTTGAATTTGACATTTTATTATTATTTTAATTTTCCTACTCTATTTATGTTGGTTTTTCAGAATACACCATTGTTCATGTTTTTGAAGCTTCGTTGGTTGAACAATACAAATAGACGTATTATTTATAAATTGTTTTAGAGTAGAAAACACTCAATTTTATTTTCCGTATTTATACGGTATAGTAATGAATTGGAAGTTTATATATATGATTAGCAATGGCATATATAACTAGTCCTACTGTGTTTTTAACCCCAGTTTTTTGCATGATTCGTTGTCTATGACTTTCAATAGTTCGCTTACTAAGAAATAGTTTATCAGCTATTTTTTTATTGGTATGCCCTAAGCAAATTAATTTTAAAACCTCTTTTTCTCTTTCAGATAATTCTTCGGTATTAGTTAATGTTGGTTTTTTGATTTTACTATTCATGAATTCTATGAGCATTTCATGATCTTTCTTAGTAAAACAAACACCAGTTTTGTAAACAGATTCAATTGTGTTTACTAATAATTCTTTATTAGCATTTTTAGGAATGAAAGCAGAAATTCCAAGCTTGAACATATGCCCTAATACATTTTGTTTGTAATGAGAAGAAAGTATAATAATCTTTAAATCAGGATATTTTTTTTTTAAACGTTCTACAAGTTCGAAACCATCAACTGGTTTCATAAGAATATCTACAAGAATAATGTCGGGAAAATTAACTTTAGATATATTAGATAACTTATCTATCATTTCCATTGCTGAGGTAGTAGAAGAAACTACTCTTATGTTTTCTACAATTGAAAACAGAAGATTAATTCCTTCAAGAAATAATGCTTCATCATCGACTATAGAGATTTTAATCATATTTTTTCTTATTTTTCGAGGAACACAATTAATGTATTCCCTTTATTTTTCTTACTTTTCCACTTATACTTAGCCTGTATTGATTTTATTCTGGATGTAATATTTTTTACACCCATTCCCTTGTATGATTTTTGGGGATTAAATCCAATTCCATTATCTGATAATATAAGAATAAGCGATTTTTCAGTATCTCGTATTTGTATAATCATTTCTAACGCGTTTGAGTGTTTAATAGCATTGCTTAGAAATTCTTGAATGATTCGGTATAATTGTACTTCTAATGAAACAGATTTTTTATAGTAAGTATATTTAGTAATTAATTTTACAATTAGAGATGTGTTTATTTGGGTTATTAACTCTTCAAGGGTTATTATTAATCCAAACTTTTCTAAGTTTATAGGATATAATGCATAAGAAACATTTCTAGTAGCATTAATTAAAAGAGGAATTTGTTGTGAAACAATTCTCCTAGACTGTTCATTTTGCCACGTGTCATCATTATTGATCCATAAAGATAAAATATTTAATTTACTACCAACTTCATCATGTAAAGCTTCAGCTATACGTTTCCTCTCATTCTCTTGTACAATGATTTCTTGACTGGAAATTTCTTTTTGATAAGCTAACTCTTGTTGATATTGAAAATCTTTTTCTTTCAATATTTTTTGTAAGAAAGTTTTATATGCTAAAAATATAAATACAATTATTATGGTTAACATAATAATTAAGGCAATTAAATAGTTGATATTTATAGTAATCTCTTTAATTTGTAAAATGCATAAATTGAACTAGAATATAAAATAGAAGAGAGCATATTGTTTACAGTCCAAATAGAAATATTTTCTGTAGTTAACTGATTCATTAATAAGAATAAAAATAAAGAAGTTGAATAATAGAGAAACAAAGCACTATAGATTATTATTAAATGGCTTTGTAAAGCCAATTTCTTTAAATTTTTTATTAATTGGTAAGCAATTATAAAAACGATAATTAGATTAGAAAATATTTTACCTGAGGAAGTCGATACAGGATTCTCAGTAAACCATAAGAAGAATGCTTCTGTAAAAATACAACAAGTTATAAATGATGTAATAACTTTCCATTTTTTATGAACTTTAAGTGTAACCAAAAAAAGTTGACTTAAAAGAAAAAATTCTCCAGCAATATAAAAAGGGTATAAAAATTCTGTATTCTTAACTTTAAACAAGAAAATTAAAATTTTTGTAATTAATTCCACACCTAAGATAAACTCTAAGTAAATTATATACCATTTTATTTGTTTTTTGTATAAAGGTACTTTAATGTATTTACCGTAAATGAAAGCAGTAAGTAATAAACAATTACTAACAACAACAGAACAATAGAAAAATGAGATCATTTTAATAATTAAAAATGGTGAAGTCACTTAAACTACCACACATTGGAGGACATGGTTGCGACCAGTCTTTCATATTTGTTATTAATTCTGAAACTTTTGAATTTGGGTCTTTGTTATCTACAGCTATAAAAATCAAAAAGGGAACTGCTCTTTGAAGAATAAAAGAGTACCTAAAAGCAAAAAAAACTCTGATTTCATTATATTTTTTGTTGGTTAGCTCAATATCTGAGGTCGGAACTGTAAAACAATTGAAAATTCTTTTCCCTTCAAATATAGTACACTCATTGTAAAACCAATTCAAACACTCATTTTTCCATTCTTGAATATTAGATGCTGCTTGACTTTCAGTGATTAGAGGTTCGTTATAAATAGGTGTTTTTGATTTTTTAATAGAATTTGTAATATCCAATTCTTTAGATAAAGTTATAGTTTTTTGAGTAACTATATTTTCTTCTTCTATTAAAATTATTTCATTATCTAATGTTTCTAGTGTTAATATTAGATATGAAGCAAGCTCTTTTTCTTTTCCCTCCGAATTTAAAGGTACAATTATTAGAGTAAATTGACTTTTATAAATACCAGCATAGATATGAAAGTATTTGTTATCATTATTTTTATTGAACCATTGATAGTCAGTGGAAGTAAACTTAAAAGTCTTCGTGGGAATTATCAAATTTTTAATATTTGTGTAGGTACCTTTATTGGCTTGCCATTTATTTACAGCATTAATACATTCAGTTTTTGAAAGTAAATTAATAGTAGGGAGTGACATAAAGTAGTTAATTAATGAAAATGATTTAGTTATAAGTTATTTTGTTAAATTATCAATTAAAAGCTTAAGAAACAAGTTCAAGATCATCAAATTATTTTATCTAATTAATATAAAAACTTACGGTAGTTAAATTATTTAAAGAAAATACTGAAAATAGTTTTTTTAATAAGTTATACTATAAAAATAATTTTAAATTTATATATATGTATACATTCATTTTAATATAATTATATCTAAGGGTTAGGTGAAAAAATATAAAGTTATTTAATATTGATCTTCAATTTTTTTAAGATATCACCAGATGAGGTTCCAACATATACATAATACTCTCCTTTTTCTATTTCCCAATCATTAATTGATTTATTGTAAAAGGCTAAATCAGATATACTTATAGGAATTTTACCATTAGCTATTTCTCCTTTTTTTAAACTCAGTTTTTTATAACCTTTTAATTCTTTAGTTGCTCGCTTTACTTTGGATTTAATTTTTCCCAAATAAACTTGAACGACTTCAGCTCCTTTTCTATTCCCTGTATTTTTAATATCGAAAGCAACAGTAATTTTATCATTCACACCATAAGATTTGTGGTCTGTTTTAATATTTGAAATTGAAAATGATGAATAAGACATACCATAACCAAAACTAAATTGAGGTTTAATTTTTTTGGTGTCATGCCATCGATAACCTACTAAAATATCTTCTTTGTATACCACATCTGTTCCATTACCAGGATAAACTGTTTTATTAAAGGAATGCGCACCATTATCTTCTAACTTTTTAGGAAAAGAAAAAGGTAATTTTCCTGAAGGATTAATATCTCCTGAAATGACATCAGCTAAAGCATGTCCCGCCTCACTTCCTAAGTACCATCCTTGTAATAATCCTTTTACTTTTGGTAGCCACTTCATTTCTATAGCATTTCCGCTCAGGATAACTACACCTAGATTTGCGTTGACTTTCACAAGTTTATCTATAAGCTTGTCTTGACCAAAAGGTAAATGGTA
The DNA here is from genome assembly GCF_001936575.1 of Tenacibaculum agarivorans. Lineage (GTDB taxonomy): Bacteria > Bacteroidota > Bacteroidia > Flavobacteriales > Flavobacteriaceae > Polaribacter > Polaribacter agarivorans. The sequence goes on along the minus strand of NZ_MSMP01000025.1, from coordinate 1,602 downwards.
ATGTTTTCGATCTTCTCCTTCACAATCTTGACGATGATTCTTATTTAAACCGCCTACAAAAAGTACTAAATCAGCTTTTTTAGCTAAGCTTACAGCAGCGTTAGCTAAAGAATCAGCATCTAATTTAGATGGTATTTCCATTCCATATGCAGCAGGACCAGAAGCATATCCCATGGCATGGACTATCTTGGCATTTTTATAACGCTCCTGTATTCCTTGTAAAGGAGAAATCTCATATTTTGCTTTTAATTCAGATGATCCGCCACCTAAGGTCATTGCTCTAGTCGCATTTTCACCAATTACAGCTATAGTTAGTTGTTTGTCATCTGAAATAGGAAAGAATTGTTTTTCATTCTTTAGCAATACAATACCTTCTTGCGCTACTTTTCTGGCTACATCTTGATGTGCTTTGGTGTTCATATTACCCAAAGGACGGTTGGTAGCTAAATTTGTTCTATACATTAATCTTAGAATGCGTCTTACTTTATCATCAACAACAGATTCATCAATTTCTTTATTGGTTAGCATTTCATAAAAAGGGGCAGCCAAAAAATAATTTTCAAAAGCATTCTTTTTAGAATAGGTTAATCCATTGGTTCCAGTTCCCATTTCTATATCCAATCCATTTAAGGCAGCTTCTTTAGTATTGTGAGCACTTCCCCAATCGGTTATAACAACTCCGTCAAACCCCCAATCTTTTTTAAGGATTTTATTCAAAAGTTCATGATGACTACAAAATTGACCTCTAAATTGATTGTATGAGCCCATTATAGACCAAACTCCTCCTTCAATTACAGCAGCTTTAAAAGCAGGTAAATAGATTTCATGAAGAGCTCTATCGTTAACTTCTACACTTATTTTTTCTCTCAAATGCTCTTGATTGTTGAGCGCATAATGCTTCACACAAGCCGCAACCCCATTTTTTTGTACACCTTTGATATAAGGAACTACCATCTTTGAAGCTAAAAAAGGATCTTCACCCATATATTCAAAATTTCTTCCATTAAATGGTGTACGGTAAATGTTTACTCCAGGACCTAATAAAATATCTTTTTTTCGGTATCTAGCTTCTTCTCCAACAGCTACACCATATTCATAAGATAGTTTTTCGTTAAAAGAGGCAGCTAATGCTGTTAATGCAGGAAAAGCAGTAATAGAATCATTAGTCCATTTGGCATATCCCCAATCGTCCCAGTTAATTTCTGCTCTTACACCATGAGGACCATCTGACATCCATATTTCAGGGATTCCCAATCGAGGTACTCCTGGTGAGCTAAACTTAGATTGTGCATGGCACATGGCTACTTTTTCTTTAAGGGTTAATAGGGGTAAAATGCTATCAATTTTTGCTTCTATCCGAGAATCTAAATTTTGCGCATAGATAAAATTTGATAGTCCAAAAATTAAAAAAGTAGTAAGTATAGCTTTGATTTTGTACATGTAATAATCGGTTTTGGTTGTATATCACAAATTACTCCTTTTAGAGTATTGCTATTTTAAAGTTTAGAGACTAATTATGATACATTTTAATCAAAAAAGGGATTTAATACATGGCAATTTAGAATATTCGAAAAAATAAAGGCTTTGTTTTATGAATTATAA
>NZ_MSMP01000024.1 GCF_001936575.1 Tenacibaculum agarivorans | reverse complement strand
TGTGTTGGGCGTAGTTATTTTTTCTTTTTTTTGTTAGTCAGAGTAATAGTCAGTTTATTCTTTTGTTGTTTAATTTCAATTTCTTTTCCGATTTCAAACCCTAGTTTCTTCAACCATTTTCCCTCAAGTCGAATTTCAGGAACAGCGATATATTTCCATTCTTTGCTTGGTTTTTTTGATAGATTTTTAGTTTTCTAAATTGACTCATTTATTTGTTGTTCGTTATTCCGAACATAATATGTGAATAATTTGTCGAATTTCGGTATAGTGAACACGAAACAAGAAAAATATTTCCAAAAAATAGGTGCTAAAATCAAGCAATTAAGAGAAGAAAAAGAGATTGACCAAAAGTCATTTGCTTTTGATTGTGAGATTGGAAGAACTCAATTGTATATGATTGAAAAGGGGAGAACAAATCCACGATTGCTTACTTTAATCAAAATTGCAGATGGATTGGATATCTCTATTTCTGAGATGCTAAAAGAGTAAAAGTGCTTTTATCTAAGTTTATTAGGCATTGTTTTTTTGATCTCTTTGACATACTCTTCAATGAACTGATCTAGTTCTGCGTTTGCATTTTCTCCATCTTCAGGCTCTAACTTAACCGAAACATTTTTATAAGTCTTTCTACCAATCTTTTTAGCTATAGCCTTTATATACTCATCAAATTCAGAAATTAATTCTGTTGATATTTTTGGCTCAATCCAGTTCTTAATTTGGGAAGGAAATTCCCCATATTGTTCAATTTGATTACTTATAGTATCAAAATATTGTTCTATATTGTCAAGCTTCTCTTTTATTTTAAATCTACCATTTAATTCATAGGCAAAAATTGGGTAGATCTCTGATAACTCTGCTATTGTTGAGTCAATATTGTTTTCAATTTCAGCGATTTTCTCTGGTTTAACTATAGAGTTTTTGAGAATTTCGGTCATAATGGGTCTAAGATACTCAGTTCCTTCAGCAATTTCTTGTTTAAATTCTTCACCGAATTCTTCTGTTATTCTATTTTTATACCTTTCAATATATTGTGTAATACTCTTATTTAAGTCTATTTCTTGTTTTAGAAGCCATCTTAATTCTAAAAGATTGAAGAGTAATTTTTTTAATTTCTTTCGTTCATTTTTTCTATCGGAAAAATATTTTCCAAATTCAGATAAAGCAAATCCGAAAATTAATGTTATTACTGGTAAAACTTTATCTATCCAATTCATATCTTTAATTACGCCCAACAATTATATATAGTTACCATGGTAACTATATATTTCTTATGTGAATAGCTAATTTAGTAAATCTTTTATGTTTTTAAAATTTTTCACAGCAACATGGGTATAAATTTCAGTTGTGTCTATAGATTGATAATACATCTATGCTTTATGTTTTTGTATGATTAATCATACTTGGAATGTATACCATGTTAAATTTAGTATTCCATCTAGGATTAGGTAGTTCTTTTACCAATGCTTGAATCAACTTATCAGGATAGAATTTTAGATCTATCATCTTTTTATAATCTATAAAAAGATGTTTTAAGGTGATATATTTTTTAATTTCCATGAATTAAAAATAGAAGACTACTTTTTGTTAGCTGAATATTATAAGTATATTATTCGAATAATATACTATTATGATGGAATTGGAAATAAGATATTGTTTATCGTTAAGAATAAAGTATAAGAGTGTTTATAGTATACAGGTGCTCTTTTTTAGTACATTTGGGTAATTGATAACCCCAAAAAGCCCCAATAAATGAGAAAAATTGTAATGATATGCTTTATGTATATCACATATAATGGATTTACTCAAAAAGAAGAGAAGTATAATTTTGAATTAAAGGAAACTAAGATTGTACAAGTAGGTAATTCCGATAATTTATTTTTTGATTACGATAATGATGGTGATCAAGATTTTATCATTTCTGGATATAATGAACGTTTAATGAACGGCACTAAAACTCACACATTTTTATATACAAATGATGGAAAGGGAAATTTTACCCAAGATAAAAGATCAAAATTTATGGGAGTACATCAACCAAGTTTAGATGCTAAGGATATTGATGGTGATGGCGATTTAGATTTGGTAATTACAGGAGAAGATTTAAAAAGAGGAGCAAGTTTTGGTGTTGAAGTGTATGTCAATACTGAAGGAATATTTAAAAAAGTAAAAACCATAAAACCTCTTGATAGTTATACATATCCTACCTATGCAAGTTTTATCAACGCAAATAATGATAAATATTTAGATCTTTTAATTGAAAAAGATGATAATGTAGAAGTGTATTTCAATAATAAAAAGAACGATTTTCTATTCAAAAGTAGGTTAAGAGGTATCAGTAAAGCGTTTTCATATGGAATTGTACCTTTTGATATAGATAAAGATGGAGATGATGATATTTTAATTCAAGGTGAAGGAACAGACTATGAGTTAACTACTAAGGTGTTTGAGAATAAATTAGGAAGATTCAGATCAATTCCACACACGTTTAAAAATACCTACCAGGGGATTATAGAACTAGTTGATATTAATAACGATGATCAACAAGATCTTTTTATCAGTAATATAGGAAATAGTGTAGAAGAGGTGGAAGGAAATTCAGGATTAAAACATTCACTTTTTTATGTGAATCAAGGAGGGAATACTTTTACTGAAGTACCTTCCAATATGTATACCTATAATTTAGGAACTTCATGTTTTGTAGATGTAGATAATGATCAGGATAAAGATTTGATCATTATGGGAAACAGAAGAAAAATTAATACTAAAAGTGAAACAGTACAAGCTGTAGATTTATTTATTAATCATAACGGAACTTTCAAGCTTTACAAAAAAAATATCTTTCAGTTTTTAAGAAATGCCACTATAAAATCTTGCGATATTGATGGAGATTCAGATCAAGATATTATCATTACAGGATTTAAAGATGCTGATACACCAAGAACAATGGTATATATCAATAGACTAGGAGAGAAGAAGAAAAAATGATATTGTTTTAAGAAGTTGAATCGAATATCAATAATTTTATAATACATTTAAATGTTGAATTTCAAAATTTTACTTCTATGAAAATTAAAATAACCATAGTCTTACTGCTTACACTATTAAATTCTTACAGTCAAAAAGAAGGAAAATTTACTTTTGAATTAAAACAAACACCAATTATTCAAGTAGCTGGTGCCAATACTCGTTTTTTTGATTATGATCTAGACGGAGATTTGGATTTAATCATTTCTGGAAATAATGAAAAGACAGAAGGAGATGTATATACGCTTACCAAACTGTATTTAAATGATGGAAAAGGGAATTTTTCAGAAGATAAAAGATCAAAGTTAATGGGGGTAGAGTATGGTAAAATAGATATTGGTGATATAAATAAAGACGGCTATTTAGATATCGTGATTACAGGTCAAGAGGTTGGGTCAAATAAAGAAAGAAGGGTTATTGTATATCAAAATAATAAAGGAGTATTTAAGCCCGTAAAAGAGATCACAACATTCAGGACTTTCTCAATGTTTGCTGGATTTGCTAATGTTAATAATGATGGTTATGATGATCTTTGTATTGAAAGAGATATGAGTATTGAATATTATATAAACGATACAAAAGGAGATTTTAAACTAGCAGGAACATTGCTTGGGGCGGGTAATGTTTTTGAATATGGTATAGTACCTTTTGATATTGATAATGATGGGTATGATGAAGTACTATTGCAAGGAGAAGAACTTATTTATACTTCTAAGAGACCAGAACATAGAGTTAATACGATACTATTTAAGAATACTAAAGGAAAATACAAATCAATTCCTCACAATTTCAGAGGTACAAATCAAGGAGTTATTCAACCTGTAGATATTGATGATGATGGAGATCTAGATGTTTTTATAACGAATACGGGTAAATGGAGTGAAAAGGTAGAAAAATCATTTTTCTACATGAATGACAAAGGAAGTTTTAAAGAAATAGAAGCAAATATTACACGCTATAATTTAGGAAGAACTTGCTTCGCTGATTTTGATAATGATGAAGATAAAGATCTCATTATTATAGGTAATCGAAAAGTTTTTAATACAACCAGTTATTATACAGAAGCCATGGATATTTATGAAAATAAAGAAGGGAAGTTCTCTTTATTTAAGGAGAAAGCATTTCCTTTTTTAGATCAAAGTTCTATTAGTGCTGCAGATATCGATGGTGATGGTGATTTAGATATTTTAATCACAGGATATAAGATTGATATTCCTATAACAAGAGTATATATCAATACATTAAAGTAACGTGAGTTCGGCGTAATTTTAGTTTACCTCTTATAAATAAAAATGTCATTGCGAACGGACCCTGAACGTTTCCTGAGGTTCTCGAAGGAAAGAGAAGGGGAAGTGAAGAAGTAATCTGTTAATTTAATAAAGTGAATCTTGGATAAGAAGTCTTTGTCAGTTCGAGTGATTTTACGGAATGATAATGAGGTAAAATTGTATCGAGAACACTATTTTTACTTCTCGATACAAAATTAATTTCCAATCTATTCCAATGAATTTCACTCGAACTGACATCTTTTAGTTATGTTACTGTTTCTCTAAAATCTTAATTAATTTAAAAGATTTTAACAAGTGAAACAATCCTGGTAAAATAATTCCGCCTCCAATGAGTAAAGAAAAAATCAAAACTATTTTGATTTCTCTACGCTAATAAAGATGAAATATATTTTAAATTTGAAAGTAAAAAAACTAGAATGACAAATTATCGAAAAAGTTTTTTCTACTGCATTATTTTTCAAATAATATTTTCCTCTCAAGTAATTGCTCAATTTAAAAGTGATTTCAAAGTAAAACCTCAACCTACTTGGATTAAGAATTATCCAGTGCCGAAACTTAAGAAAGAATATGATCTCGATTTAGTTTTACTTCAAGAAGAATTTCAATATAATGACAAAACTGAGGAGGTTTTTAGAAAATATTATTATTACTTAAATACGTTAAAAGGCGTTAATCAAATCAAACTTTTTTTCTTTTGGTATGAGCCAGAATTTGAGGATATTAAAATACATAATGTTAATTTCCATAGAGGTAAAAAAACTATTATACTAGATAGAAAACTACACATAGAAAAAGAAATTTACGAGAAACAAATAGGAGGAACACTTTATGCTAATGATGGAAAAATAAAAATCTTTTTTGAAGGAGCTGAACAAGGAGATATCATCGAGTTTAGTTATACAGAAAAAGGAAGACAACCTGATCTTAAGGGAAGTTTGTCTTTAAACTATTCTCCTGTAAATGATAAATTGAGAGGTATTAGTTATACTAGAGTTTTAAATACAAAGCCCATAAGCTTTCACTCAATTAATTGGAACCCTAAAATTATTTACTCAAAATTTGATCAACTGTTTTCTGCTGAATTTAAAATAGAAAATGATAAAAGTGTTGCTCATTTTAAAGTTCCAAGCTGGTACAGAGCAAAAAAGGAAATTTATTTTTTTTGATGAAGCATCTTGGAATGATTGTGTAAAGTTGAATATAGAAAATTTTGAGTTGGACAAAGTTCCTTCTCAAGAGATTGTAAATAAGGTTAGAATTATTACAAAAGGAATTTCTAATAAAGAAGATAAAGTTAATGCTGTTTTGAATTACGTTCAAGAAGAGATTCATTATTTAGATTATGATTTAATTGAACCTAAAAAACCAGAGACAGTTTTAAAACAAGAATTTGGAGATTGTAAATCAAAATCGTTATTGGTTATAAAGATGTTAGAATGCTTGGGTGTGAAATCTTGGCCTTTACTTGTGAAATCGGTGGGATTAGATGAAAGGTTATTGAATGTATATAGTGGCCAAGCATTTGATCATTGTGTAGTAGAGTATTTATATGAGGGAGAATCTTTAATTTTCGATCCTACATTAGTACCGCAAAAAGGAAAAATTTGGGAGAAATCCGTATCTGATTTTAGATATGGTTTAAGAGTAATAAAAGACGAAAGACAGCTTACAAAATTGAGTTGGAAATCCGATGAAATTTTTGATGTAGTTGCGTTAATAAGTAAAGAAAAAGAAAGGGCTAGAAGTTGCTCTATTAGTTGGGAAATTGAGTTTAAAGGTCAATTAGCCAATAGGCAAAATTATATATATAAAAAACAAGGTGTTAAATCTGTTTTTGAAACAGTTTCAGATGAATTACTTTATAATTCTTTCCTGTCATCTAAAAATTGTAGCATTAAATATTCGTTTGAAGAAAAGAAACCAAAATCAACCTTAAAAATAAAGAGTAATAAAAGTATTAAAATTTTTGATGAAGGAGAGTTCATTCCATATCCTTTATATGCAAAGTTAAAAATACCCGAAAGAGAAGAACTAAGTAAAGTTTTTGAGTTACCTAAAGTTATAAAAACTAATCAACTTTATAAAATTCAAAAGTTGCGTTGGATAGATTATAAAGCTGATAGTACTAATTTTCAGAACGATTGGTTAAAATATCAAAGAGAAAGTTGGATTAAAAATGATACAGTTTACTTGTCTTTTAAGACAGAACTTTTAAAAAGTCATTTAGATTCTATTAGATATAAAGATGTAGAAGAAACAATAGATTTCTTAAAAAATGATATGACAATTTTACTAAGTAAAAAGGCTGTTCCTTATGATGATATAGTTATTGATTCCACGCCTAAAATAAAGAATTATTTACCTACTATTATTATTTTTATACTAATAGTTTTTGTAGGGTTAATGGCTTTAAAAAGAAAAAAGAATTAAATAAACTTATCTTCTTTCCAAAATCTTAATCAACTTAAAAGATTTTAACAAGTGAAACAATCCTGGTAAAATAATTCCACCTCCAATGAGTAGAGAAATTCCTAATACTTTAATTACTGAATCTGGAGCAGTATTTTGGAGTAAACTCATACTTTCATTTTTAATCAATAATATGTTAGGAAAATGTGGAATCAATGCCACTGCAATAATTAAAATCACTTGAATTCCTGCAAAAATCCTGCTGTAAATTCTATTTCCCTTTTTAATAAAAAACCAGAGTGGTACTAGGCATAAGGCAGATAGTATAATCATACTCACACTTATTGGATTCTTTATAATTCCTTCTACAAAATATCGATCTGCAAAATAGCCATAACTAATGGTAATAAAACCTAATATTACCACAACTATAGTTGCAATTTTAGCTTTTCTTACATATACAGGATAGCCTTCTTCATCAGCTTCACCTATTAATAAAACAGCAGATAAAAAAGCACACAAACTAGCAAAAAATATACCCACTAAAAATGAAAAAGGATTAAACCAAGGCGTAATATAAGCTTCAGCAAAACTGGGTGTAAATTCCTCGGTTGGAATAACAATTTTACTAGAAATCATTCCACCGAAAATCATTCCCAAAAAAATAGGAGTTACCAAACTAGATACTCTAAATAACCAATTGTATATGCGTTGCGAATTATCTACATAGGCATCATAATGTCTAAACACAAAAGCAACTCCACGTAAGGTAATTCCAATCAACATTAACGTAATAGGAATATGTAAGGAAGTTACCATAACTTTATAATACTGAGGAAAGGCTACCCAAAGAATTACAATAAGAATGATAATCCAAATATGATTGGCTTCCCAAACAGGTCCCATCACTCTATAAATAGTTTTTTTGGTAATTTTCTGGTTATCTTCAGAAGAAAATAGTTCAATAATTCCAGCACCAAAATCAGCCCCCCCTAATAAAACATACAGTAATAATGAAAACGCTAAAAAGAATAAAACAACAGTTATCATACACTTAATTTTGGAGTATTATTTAATGATTTTATTTGTCTGCGAAGTAACCATGCTACAGCAAGCGTTAAAATGGAATATAGAATAACATATAAGAAAAAGCTGTAGACGATTCCAGGCATAGGAGTAACGGCATCTTTAGTTCTCATAATTTTATGAATAATCCAGGGTTGCCTACCTACTTCAGTAACAATCCATCCTGCTTCTAAGGCAATAAATCCTGCGGGTGTAAGCAAAGCAAATACTTTCCAGAAAAACTTTTTAGAGAGCCATTGTTTTTTTCTGGCATTTACAAAAAAGAAAAATAACCCTGCAAATAGTAATATACCACCTAAACCTACCATGATTTGAAAAGCATAATGAACAATAGGTACATTAGGAATTTCATCTTCAGGAAAATCATTTAGACCTTTTATTTCAGCATTAAAATCTCCAAAAGCTAAAAATGAAAGTGCATTAGGGATTTCAATTTTATAGTGTACTTCTTTTTGTTGATGATCTACTATTCCTCCGATATATAAAGGGACTCCTTTAGCAGTTTCGTAGTGGGCTTCCATGGCTGCTAATTTTACAGGCTGTCGTTTAGCTACATCTTTAGCAGAAATATCACCACTTATAGGTTGAAGAATGGCAGCAATAGCCCCAAAAGTGATGGCTATTTTAAATGCTTTTTTATGAATTTCTTTCTGTTTATTTCTCAATATCTGAATTGCATGAATTCCAGCAACGGCAAATCCAGTAGCAGTAAAGGCAGCTAATACCATGTGTAAAGCTTGAGTAAACCAAGCAGGATTTAATAAAGCAGCAACAGGATCTATGTTTAAGAACTTCCCATCCACATAATCAAAACCAGAAGGCGCGTTCATCCAACCATTAGCAGAAACAACTAATATACCCGAAGCTACACCTGCAATTCCTACAATAACTCCTGTAAACCAATGAAATTTAGGAGGGATTTTATTCCAGCCGTATAAATAAAAACCAAGTGCAATAGCTTCCACAAAAAAAGCAGCACCTTCTAAAGAAAATGGCATCCCAATAATGGGACCAGCATGTTCCATAAATTCAGGCCATAATAATCCTAATTCAAAAGATAAGGCAGTGCCAGAAACAGCGCCAATTACAAAGAAAATAGCTACGCCTTTTTGCCAAGCTTTGGTCAATTGTAAGTATACTGGATTTCCTGTATTGAGCCACTTTTTATGAGAGACTACCATAAAAAAAGGCATAACCATTCCAATACAAGCAAATACAATATGAAAAATCAGTGTGAATGCCATTTGAAGTCGTGCAGCATCTATGTTTTCCATAACAAAAAAGTTTAATGATAAAGTACTGTAAATTTACGAAATGATACGCATTTTACCTATTTTTTAATAAGAAAACGACCAGGATATTTTAGAAAATGAATAGACCTGAAAACATATGTTTTTCTAAAAAAGATTAAGGGGTAAAAATAGGAATTTTCTGTATTAAAGTAATTTTTTATATTTGATAATTCTCTAAAAAATTGATAGTCGAATAATTATTTCATCCACATGAAGTTTGTCATTTTAACTTTATAAACAACGAAGTTAAGATGTTAGGAATTTAGAGTAATTTTTCATGAATATTATCATCTTAGATTATAGTTATTTAGAAGATTTTGACTCATGATCATTTGATTATGAAAACAAAAATAGAATAGAATATTAAGTGTGAAATGTTGCAATTAGTATACTATTTTAATGAAAACCCAACCAATTAACCAAATAATGGAAGAAACTAAAGCAGAAAAAGAAACAAGACTCAAAAAAGAGTACTTGGTAGAATATCTAGAAAAACACTTAAAAGGATTCAGTAAAAGAGCCGATTATAATAGAGTTGCTTCAATTAGGCAGCATGGTATAGTTACTTTTTTAGGAGCAGCTATCACAATACTTTCAGGCTTAAATATCAATATTCAAAAAGTAGATAATATCATCAGAATCATTGTATTGGTTTTAGGTGCTATTGTAACGGCTATTGGAGCCTATAAAACCTTTTTTAACAACAAGGATTTATGGATAGAAAATACCATGACCAGTAATAAATTGCGTAAAATAGAAAACGATTATAATTTTTTTATGACAGGAAAAGAATTAAAAGATGTCACTGTAGCCGATATCGAAGGTTTCAAAGATGAGATAGATAAAATTTTAAATGAAGCCAATGACTATTGGAAAACTACAAGACAAAAAGAATAAGAAATATGCCGAATTTTTCTGATGTAAACTTAGTAACTCAAAAAGAAAATTTAGAGGGAATAAAAACCTTACCATTATCTCACAATTGTAATTTTCATCATGTAGAAGGGATTTTAAATAAGAAAAAGATAGAAGCGAAGGACTGTAATATTTTCAATGATAAATTAGCCTATTTCTTTTATGGTAAACCTTCATACTTTAAAGAAGCACATAAAATCCCAGTTTTTTTACTTTTTGAATTTAAAGACCTGAAAACCGAGCATCGTATTGCTCCTTTTGATACTGGAGCATATTATAATGGGCTGCTAGACGGAGTAAAAAAAGAAAGTATAGAAGATGGGAAAGATTCTATTAGCTTAGATAAATTCTGCTATTTATCTAAAGAAGGAGAAAATTCTGAAGACTATAATAAAAATGTAATATCTTATTTTTTTGATGATAATTTGAACTATTACGATAATAGTATTAAAGATGATATAGAACATTATAATGCATGCTCTCTTCATTACGAATATATAGCGGTAGAAGGATTGTATAGTAAAGATTATGATGATAGAGCAACTTCTATAGAAGTCCAATTTCGAGACGATTTTAGTATTGAAAGGAATAAACTAATTTATGCTTTTATTCCTAGAGATATGGCAAAAGCTTGGACTCCAAAATTAAAAAATATTAATAAAGATGTACAAATAGAGGTGTATCTAAGAACAAAATTATCAGGAGGAGTTACAAAAATGGCAGGAATTGCGAATCAGGCAATCAAAAGATTTTTAGAATCTAAAAACTTATTATAGTATGATGTCTTATACGCTATATGGTTATCTAAAAATTTCTGAAGAAAGTAGTAAAGGTTTTTTAATTCCTGTGGTAACATCTGGTGGAAAAAAATATTCTTTGGAAATTAATGAGAATAATGTAATTAACGATGTTATAGAGTTAGATGATGTGTATGCAGATTACATTAGTAATGATTTTGAAGGCAAGAATTATTTTGGAGGAGTCATAAGAAAAGGAGAAGAAGCTTTTTTTATGTATCAGGTAAATGACTTATTATTTATTGGGACTAAAGAAAAATTAATAGATGAATTGACTAATAATTTTAACAACTTTATACATGCCTTAGATTCATTCAATAAATACGATTTATTCAATTTTTTAGGAATTTCAGCTCAAGCTGAAATAGAGAAACAAAAAATAAAAAAAGAAGAGAATTTACTTATTGCAGAAGAACCCTTTACACAAATATCAAAAGAGAAAGTAAATGGACTAATTAATATTCCAAATCTAATCATAGAAAAAGATTCATATTCTCAACTATTTAACAGATATCCAAGTCTACATAACATTTTTAGTGATCATAATTTAAATGTTAGGATAGGTACAAATTTGGTTAATAAAAATGATTTAAATCATTATTTAGAAACCAAAGGAGTGTTAAATTCCTTGGTAAATAGATATTCAATAGAGATCTATATTTTAATGAAGAAACAATGTGGAGGAACTTTAGAGTTGATTAAGGAATTACCAGCATTAAAAAATCATACTCTTGAAGCCACCACTAGAGTTAAAAGTTTGTACAGTAGTGATGTAGAGTTTTCTTTAGGGGAAGAATTTATTCCTCATATGTTAGCATCATTAATTGATGTTAATGAAAAAAATACAAGTCCATCCATCTTAAATATGAGATTTGAATCTAAATTTTTTATTCAAGAAGATATAAAGGATGAAGAAGAAAGCTTTGATATAAATCCAGATAAGGAACAAGAAATAGATGCAATTAAAGAGATGATTCTAAAAAATAATAGGTAATGAATAAGATATTAAATGATAACCCTTTTATAAAGAATCTTGAAAAAGATGATATTGAAGATCTTATTAAAGATAATCAGTTACGAAAAGATAAGGTTAATATCTATTTTGTAGTTGATACCTATGATATTATTGAATATTGTTTTCCTTTTCAGGCTGATAATAAAAGAGAAGAATATGAGCTAAAAACAAAGTTAATAGCTTATGAATATTTATTTTTTGATACAGCATCAAAACCAATAGTACCTGATGAATATTTAGCAGAATTGAATTCTTTCATGCATTCGTTAAAAACAAGTACAGATAATGCTATTGATGCGTTTAAAGATATTGAGAAACTATTTAAAGAAGAGAAGAATGGAAAAATAGATCTTGATTTTTTCTCTAAGAATATTACTACATTTTTAGCCATACAATATGATTTATTGAGTCCAGATTCTTTAAAAAGATATCAAGAAATATATAATGATAGATTAGACATCTTTGATATTTCTGTTCCCAATAAACACGATAAAGAAGTACTGCTAAATTTGTTTTTAAACACTAAGAAATCAGATTTAAGCAAAGAAATTTTTGAGGACTATTACGACGAGGTAAAATATAAATTCATCAAACAGAATTCAAATTCAGATGATATATTCAGAAATCTCAACAATACTTACAAAGATATTATTGTAATTGATAGACTGATTCAAATAAATAATAGTTTAGAAGAAAAAAATAGACAAGGAGAGTTAAAAGAAAAATATCTATTTCTTTATGTTTCTTCTACACCAACAAAATCAAAAATACTATTTGATCTACCATCCATAAATAATAATTTACCTGATTTATATGGTTATAAGAGCTTTAATTTTTTAAGAAATGCACCGCAAATTTATTTGCAGGCGATATCAAATTTTAGTGATCATCAAAGAGAAGATGATATTATCAATTTCTTGAAGCAAATAGTAGCAAATCAGGAAAGTATTGATAGTATTCATCACTTGGAAGAAGAAGTACAAGAAACAGATTCTGATTTTATAAAGAAATTGGCAGATATGAGATTAACCACAAGAAATCAGTTTGATATTGTTTCTAAAATGAATAGGTTTTATGATAATAAAGATAAGCTGACACAGGTTATAGATGATTTAAAAAATAGTAGTGGTACTAATAGTAAAGCTTTTCTACGATTTAAAGAGTATTTAGGAGAAATAGGCAAATCAAAAGAATTCAAAAGAAAATCGTCTCAAGTATCAGAGTATTTATATCTCCACACCGCTAATTCTGAACTACAGAATAAAATATTGGAGTTAAAAATGTCGGATAAAGATATTATACCAGATTTTGGAGAAGATATTGTAAGGAGTGAATACCAACATTTACCAATTCTTATTTTCTATAGAAGGCAAACAATATTAAGTAAAACCTTATGGTCTGATTTATTAAAAACGATTTCACATTATTTATTAGAACCTAAAAAAGAAGACAAAGAAAAATTCATCTCAGCGTATGAAAAAATTATTCGTAATGTAGAACGTAAAAAAAGTACATCACCTATTGAAGTATCGGTTATCTTATATTACTTAAGTCTTATTTTACCTGATTCTAAAACAGGGAATGAAAAGCATTTAATCTATCAGTTAGAAAATTTAAAAGAGATTATAGAGTTCTCATCCATAAAGCAAGAGTATGATGCTGAAAAAAAATCGTTTAATCAAAGAAGGGTCGATAGTAAATATAAATTAGAGATTAATTATTTATTAATTTGGTTATACAGGCGTAAAAAGATGTTTGATGAGTCTATAGCCCTAGCAGACGAAACACTTAAAGTCTATAAAAATGATCCGAGAATTATACATGGAAAAGCATTAGCAATTATAGCAAAAGCATATCCTAAAAGAGAGGATGAAGATATTTCTAAGGAACTGTTAATGAGTAAAGATTTACTTGAAGAAGCATCTATATTATACGAATTAGAAGATGTAGAAAAGAATATATTGATAAGGAAAACATTAATAGCAATTTCTAATGGAGTTTGTTACTCATACAATAACTTATTTTCACTAAAAAGGGATAAAAAATATTTGAAAAAAGCAAAAAAGGCTTCTACAGAATTTATGCGTAGATTTAATAAATTCAGCGATAAACCGATAACTGAATTCCCCGCTTTTTGTGATAATTTATGTTGGCTGAATTTATTTTTATCTGAAGAGGCATTAGAAAAGAATAATATAAAAGAGGCTACAACATATTATACTCAAGCTGATCGTTATTTTGAGGTTTGTAAAAACAATCCAGAAGTTTATGAAGGTCTAGAAGCTAGTCATTTTAATGATTTTAAATCGAGATTAAAATCATTAAAGAATGAAGTTATAAAACAATCATAGTCTGCTTACGAGAATAGTAGGGTTTTTGAGAAAAAGAAATTTAGAGGGAAAATAGAAGTATATTTTTATAGAAAAACAGATTTCATTTAGAAAAGAAAAATGAAATCTGTTGTGTTTCTTTCTCGATATGTCTTTCTAAGAAGGTTTTATTTTTTTTGATCATAATGCCTTTAACTCCCTACAAGAAAAATCAGTGTGAATGCTATTTGAAGTCTTGCAGCATCTATGTTTTTTTATATGATTACGTCTGTTTAAAATCTTTTAATTTATAGTAATGAATGGCTTCTTTTTTCAAAGGGTTTGTACTCCAATCTTTCCACTCATTAGTATGTGGGTTGTAACCACATTTTAGAGGTTTAGAATTTAGGTTCTTAGGATCTTCGGTATACGCTCTGCAATCTGTACAGATATACCTGAACTCACATGTTTTGCAAGTATCTACTTTGTCTTTTGGAATATTCCAAACAGCAGTAAAATCAGAATTATTTAGAGTTTGTTTAAGTGTATTATTTTCAATATTTCCAAAACTTTGTGTCATAGAAGGACAATTCTTAATTTCTCCATCTATATCAATTGCTATTTTTCTATTTAGGCAGGAGTTATAATGTTGTGATTCTGTAAAGGTTTTTAAATTAATAGAAAAGTAGTTCATGGAAATTACTCCACAGTGACTAGAGGAAATTATTTGTTGTTTTGTATGAATAAAAATTTTATCATCTGTAATTTTAATTATTTCATCATCAAAACTTGAATGGATACATATAAGCGAAATTCGTAGGTGTTCTTTAAACCAATTTTCCATTTCTTCTTGTCGAATCCATTTAGTATTAGGTATATAAATTTCTAGAGAATTGATTATACTCTCTTTTTGGTTTAAAAAATCTAAAATTTTCAATAAAAATTCTTTTTCAATAGGATCATAAAATCTGAATTGTATATGTTTACAATGCAACATATCTAGTTGATTCAGTACTTCAAAAATGTTGTAATTAGAATTTTTATTCCAGTCTATTATGGCATTAGAAACTTTATAAGGATAATCCCATTGTAAATTCATTGCAGGAAAACATTCTGGATGATCTGTAAAAAAGACACAATTGTTTTCATTTAAATACTCTATATACTCATCTATGATATCATCATACTGGTTCTGATATGCTTCTTTTATATCATCAATGGTTTTTCCAAAATGATCTTCAATAAGTTCATATAAACTATTAGGGATGTAATGTATAGATTGCATTTGTAAATCACAAATAACTGATCTGGTAACTCCTTTTACTGGTATGCATGTACTATATAGTTGTATCTTTTTATTCAAAATCTATAATCTTTGAGATTGAAGAATAGTGCCTAGGAGTATTTACAATGGTAGTATTATATAACTTTACTTTTATACCTGTATAGTTTTCGCTACCGGAGCTAATTATTTTTGAAGTCGAGGTAATTTTAGTCAACATTCTATAATTTACAGGAAGTTTTTCTAAATCTTTTGTAGAAAATTCAGTATAAAATTTTGTGTTGTTCATAATTGTTGTAGTTCTTGGGCAATGGTTCTTTCTATATAATAATTACAAGGAGAAGAAACCATACCAAATTGTCCGGAAGGATTTACTTCTAAAAAGTAATAATCACCTTTGGTGTCTACTATCATATCAATTGAACCAGTATCTAGATTTAATTTTTTCATAGTTAATAAGAGTTTATGCTCTATTTCTTTTGGTAGTTGATAAGGAACTCTACGATTGGGTATTTCATCATCATTTTTACGTACATCTATCCTCGATTTTTCATTTTGTTGAGAAAAAATTGCCATACTATAAAAGCGATCTTTTAAAAAGAAAATTCGTAATTCATATACTTTTACAATATTTTCCTGAAACAAGCTTGGAAAAAATGTATCTGATAGGTTATCAATAAATTCTTTAGATACTTCTTCTGTATATCCATCTATTATAAGATGATCAGAGATAAAAGAAAGAGAGCAACCAATATCTTTTGTGATAATATTTTTTTTACAATTCTTAAAAAAGAGCAAAAGTTCACTTTTTTGTGCAGTAATTATTGTGTTGGGAATATGTAAACTATTTTGTTTAGCAATGCTAAGTTGTGTTAACTTTCGATCTTTAAGCAGATAGTTGCCAATAGACGGAACAGAATTATTTTTAAACCATTGTTCTAAAAATCGAATCATTTCAGACCATTCTTCATGTAAATGTTGTTTAATACGATTCTTTAGTTGATTGTTCTCTATAGAAATAGAAGGATATTTATATTTTATTCTAGCTCTTCTGTACCATACAGCTTTAATTTTTGTTGACTTAATTATTTCTTTTTTATATTTTAAAAGAATGTAATTATTGCTGTAATCGATATGTGCAATTTTTAAATCATATGCATTTGCACGTATAACAGAAGTTTGATAACCAATACACCAATCCAAAACTTGATTGGTGGTAATGTCTGATTTTTCTGATAAGATTAGGATCATTCTAAATAGTATGGTTATATTGATTGTGCTAAAAAAGAAAAGAGTCAAATCAATGACTCTTTTCTATAGGTTTAACTTCTAGGCATTAATCGAAGACAATGTAATCTTCACGGTAAAACTGAATTCCTCCATTAGGTGTTACTCTATCTCTAATTATATTTTTAGAAAGATTTTTGTCATTAACAGGTCTTCCTCCAAGAAGTTGATTCATAGATTTACCATCTAATTGGGTACTTTTAAAATCTGACAGTTTTGTTAGTTTTTTCATTTGATAAAAAGTTTTTGAATATGCCTACTCTGTATGGTTTTCGGCTTCCCCTTTTATTTTTAATAGGTAAGTTGTATTAGCTTTAAGGTTTTTTAAATTAATAGTTGTTACTCATAATAAAAGTAAACGTTATTAAACCCAATAGAAACCTTGAATAGCAATATGGACACTTTTAAAGTAAAATTGGTTATTAGGATAAAGCATTTGGTAAAAAAGAATGGTTATTTATATACGATTGTACTTATTTTAATATTCTTTTCTTCATTAAATACCCTGATGAAATAAATACCTTTAGAAAGTTTAGAAATATTTAATTTATGAACATTACTCATTAATTTTTGATGTAAAAGAATTTTTCCTGATAGATCAATAACTTCTAATTGTGTGTTTTTATTAATCGGTTGATTTTTTATAGAAATAGTAAATGATCCAGAAGAACTGGGGTTTGGAAAAACAGAAATGTTATCTTTTTTATTAGAAATAGTTGAAGGTTTTTCTTTTTCTGAAGATAAAGGTGCTACATATAAATCAAGAAGATAGTTGCCTTTGTAAGCTTTAAATATATCGTTGTTAGGCAAATTTTCTTCATTTAGTAATACAGTTTCTAAATCAGTCTCGTTCTGTCTTGAAGAATACTGATTTACAAAAGGCTTGTTTGATAATGCTTGTAAAGGTTTACATTTATTAGGTGTAGGATATATTCTACATTTAGTAGTTAAATTGGGAAATATAACATTACTATCTACACAAGGAGAAATACTATGCATTACATCAATATAATTTAAAGGAGCTGTATTATTGAGTTTTATATGCCTGTATTGATTTAAAGATAAACAATTTAACCCTATTGAGTAGTCAAAAATATTACCAGCAAGTTTAGAGCAGTTACCTATATCAGCTTGTCTACCGATGTAATTTACATTATTATGTCTATAATGTTCAACATTGATAGCAAATAGATTATTTTTAGTAAAATCATTACACGATATTTGGGTTTGCATATTAGGCCCTTGTACTTGAATTGCTACATATGTGTTTTTAAAAGTATTTAAGTATAAATTACCAGTAGCACCATTATTTATTGTAAATAATAAATTTTGCGGTATGGATCCTATTTGAGAATTAATAATACCATAACTAAAATTAGCTCCTTTAAATTTATTTTCAGTTATGATATGGTTAACACATCTATTTGAATGAACACCCCAACCAACGGCAAAGTTCGTTATCCCATTGCCAAGTGTATCAGTTATTTCAAATTCATTTTTTGCTATAATATCGCCATTACTTCCAGAGGAAGAAATACATTTGTTAACGTTTATAAATTTGCTTCTTTTTATTTCTAAAGAATTAGGTAAACTATTAGAACCATAATTATCAATTCCTTTATATAGGTTTTTAAAAATATTAGGATTTGAGGTTACAGGTACATGACCTACAGATAAGAAAGAATAGAAACTAATAATGCCAGTTCTATAATCTCTTATATCATTTAATGATGTTTGTTTATTAACAAAATTATTGCCATATAAAAATTCAACTTTAGAATTTTTTAAGTAAGTAAAACACCTCATTTTATCAAATAAAATATCGTCGTTTGTTTCAAAATGGCATTCTGTAAAATTTATTGTAGCATCCCCTCTATCAGTAGCTTCTAAAGCAATTTCATTATTAATGAAATTGCTATTGTATGCATGTACTATACCTCCGTCTTTTACTTGTATTGCTTTTTTAGCATTTTTGATAACACTACCATTTGCTATATATAAAGAACCCTGATCAAATAAATTTACACTCATTAGAGGATTACCTTTAACTACTATTCCATTCCAAATAGAAGAATTACACATTCCTTCTATGGTAGAATTAATTAGGACTAATCTTCCTCTAGGTTCTATGATGATTCCAGAATTTTCTCCTTCAAATTTTAAGGTAGAGTTTTGTATAGTAACTATACTTCCTGCTTTTACATATTTAACTCCGGCAGAACGAAAACTATTTATACCATTCATATTATTTAACGTATTAAAGGAGGGAAGTGATCTAGGATCTAATTGAGGGTGATAATGAATCCTTTTTTCTTTGGAAATTAATTTACCACTACAATTATCTATGTATGATAATTTAATTATATATAGTTTACAGGTTTCCCATGTAAAGCCAAACCTAAGAGCGAAATTAAAACTTGTAGAAGTAGAAGGCACACTTATAGGTGCATAAGATGAATATGGGGTAGTAATTTGCCATGTCATAGTAGAAGCATCTATAGGAAAATAAGGATTTGTGTTATTTATATAGCCAATCCAATAACCATCATGATTTAATATAATTTCGAAGTCAACTTCAGTCTGACAGTTTGTATTGTTTATTTTTTTAGTTGAAAATTTATCTGTAGTGTAAGCGCTTTTTTGTGAAAAAGAGAAGAAACATGGTATTAAAATAAATAAAGTAAGAATTAGATTTTTCATGAATAAGAGGTTTTAAGATTTACTTATATTATTCAAGTAAAAATAGTTTCTCTTTAGAGTAATTTTCTTACAAATAAGAATATGGAGACTCATCCCTAAAAATTGGTTGTTTTAAGAGAGTATTTGGTAGTAAAGGGAGGTAAGAAAAAGTAATATTCTATTGCTGTAGAGTAGCTAAAAATGTTTTGCGACTCCTTCTAGGGACGGAAATTTTAATAGTATTCTCTAATATAATTGTTCCTTCATTGTAGTATTTGGTGACGTAATTAAGATTGACGATATTGGATTTTCCAATTTCACAGAATTTAGTGTTGTTTTTTAGAATTTCACAAAAGTGTTTTAAAGGTTTAGAAGAGGTAATTTTAGAACCATCTTTACAATATACATCTGTGTACCCATAATCAGATTTTAAACAGATAATATCAGAAGTTTGTATAATGGTTAAAGCACCTATTTCAGGAATTGTTATACGTTCTGTTTTAGAACTAAGATGCTCGATTTTTTCTAAAAAAGAAGTTATATGTTGCTTATCACTATATGTTCTCCTTTTTAAGTAATATCTGTTAACTGTAGTTTTTAGTTCATCTATAGTAATAGGCTTTAAAAGATAATCAAAGGCATGTACTTTAAAAGCTTCTATGGCATAAGTAGTATAGGCTGTAGTAAAAATAACATCAAAATTAATTTCTTCAAAAGATCTAAGTAACTCAAAACCATTTAAACCAGGCATCTGAATATCTAAAAAAACTAAATCTGGCGCAAGTTTAAGAATAGTACTTTTTGCATTCTTTACATCATTTATAACAGATAAAATAGTAATACCTGTAATATGGTTTTGGATATGGTTTTTTAGAGTTTCCCCAACCATATACTCGTCATCTACAATAATAGCATTAATCATATTTATAATGTTAGTTTTACTTTAGTCCCACAATTATTTTGATGTGCATCAAAAATATCAGTGATTTCGGTAGTTTGTTTTTTGATTTGGTTATTATTAATTAAATATAATCGTTCTTTGAGTAAATCCATTCCTAACGATTCTTTTTCTGGATTTTTTATTAAACAAGAAGCTTGTCTACCGACACCATTATCCACAATTTCACAAATAAGTCTGTTATTTTCTGTATAAATGGTTAAAGAAATGATTCCATTTTTATCGTTCTTAGGCATAATACCATGCCATATGGCATTTTCTACGTACGGTTGAAGTAGCATAGGAGCAATTCTAGTCGTTTTTACATCTACATTATCATGAATAGTAATATGAAAAGAGAAAGCATTTTTCAAACGTTCTTTTTCTATAGTAACATAAAGTTTTAGGGCTTCTATCTCTTGATCTAAAGAAATAGTTTCTCTTTGAGTATGTTGAAGAATACGTCTAATGAGTGATGAAAATTGATAGATGAAATGCAGTGCTTTATCAGTATTGTTTTCTTGAATATAATACTGAATACTATTCATGGCATTAAAAGTAAAGTGAGGATTCATTTGAGAACGAAGAAGCTTTAACTCCGTTTTAATAACGCGTTGTTTTAAATATTCTCGTTTTTTTATTCTTTTAATGCGGTAGTAAACGAATATGACAATTAGAAAAATGAAAATAAGTAGGGAGGACAATATAAAATGTAAGGTTTCCCAAAAATGAGGTTTTTTAATAATGTTCAGTGTTCCTATTTCAGTACTAGAAACTCCTTGGTGGTTCACAGCTTTAATTTCAAAAGTATAATTACCTGCAGGAAGTGTTGAATATTGTACAGATCTATTTTTAGTGGTACGCCAAGTGGTATCTAAACCTTTAAGACGGTATTTATATTGTAAATCTCCTTGTTCTCTATAGGAAAGGCCTAAGTAATTTATTTGTAATAAATTATTGTTTGGTGGGATGATTATATTTTTATGATTTGTTACGAGATTATCATCAATGTTTACCTTTTCTATAAAGATTTTTGGGATGTATGTTTTTTTTGAATAATCTGTATGGATGTATGATAATCCTTTGTCTGAAGCTACCCAAATTTTATTGTCAAATTCATGTATGTCATTAATTTGGTTAGAAATGAGTCCATCTTTTTGTGTAAAATTATCAATATTAGTATAATCATCTAGTTTAATACCTGATAATCCTTTTTCGGTAGCAACCCAAACCCGTTTTTTTCCAATGTACAATCCCGTACAAATATTACCGAGCAAACCAATATTGGTTGTTATATTAATTACACTGTCTTTATCAATAACAATGACCCCTTTTTCTTTCGTAATCATCCAAAATCTACCAGTTTTATCTTTATTGATTTTGTCAATACGAGTTTTAAAAATAGGATTTTCATCTCCTTTAAAAAAGATTTTCCAAGTGTCATTTACTTCCCATAAACCTTGCCTAGAAGCTATGTAAATGGTGTTTTTGTCTTTATAGCAAATGTTTTGTATAGCAATATTTTCTTTTGAAAAACTGTAAGAAAAAAGAGGTTGCCTATGTTTGTTAAACATATGTATTTTTAATCTAGAGTATAAAGTAAACTGATTATCGTTAAAAGAAGATATATATCCACCTTTGGGGAGATGGTGGAACAACGGCTTATGATCTATGGTTTTTAGTGTTGCATCTATAATATCATTGTAAGCAATTGTATCTCTAAAATTATATAACCTTCCATGAAGTCTGTTAAAAAGAGCATTTTTAATTTTTGCAAACTTATAGTTGTTTAATAGCTTAAATATATTACTATTTTCAGATCTTAAATACAACGAAGAAGAGTTGCTAACCATATTAACAATAGCTTCATTTTCATAAGCGTTAGCATGAATATTATAAATTATTGTTTTAGGCTCATAAAATACACCTTTATCATGTGTTGCCGTCCAAGTGCCTCCTTGATGATCTGTAATGGCATTGATGAAAAAAAAATCTTTGGTTTCAATAGGCTTAATAAATGGGGGTGAGTCTAGAATAGCGAAGATCTTTTTTCGACTCATGTTATTAAAAACATATTGGTTTTTATTCTCCTCTATAACAGTTCCAGTTATTCTACCTTCGAATTTGAAGTGTATAGTTTTTAGTGTTTTTGAATTCAGATCGAAAATTAAGGCTTGATGATTATAAGAATTGTAAATTACATTATTATGAATCAACCAACTGATACCAGCGTAGCTTTTTCTTGTTTGATGATCTGTTTTTTTTGAAGGAAGAATAACTCCTTCTTGCGAATAATTTAAAATGTATTCATTGTCAAGTAACTTGATAGCATAACTAATTTCATTATTTTTTTTATAGTGTTTTCCAGAAAATATATATCCTTTATCATCTATTTGTCTCAAGGCATATTGTTCTTTTGTGGGGGTTACTTTTAGTTTGTTTTGCGTACTAAAGGTTGCTTTAAATTCTCCTTGGGCGCTACCAATCCATAGGATGTTTTTAGCATCCAAATACAATGATTTAATGTGCCCAATATCATTGTAATGAATGTCATAATCAACTGCATATATTTTGCCATTGAAGTAATAGGACAGTTTACCATTGAATGATAAAAACCACAACCGTCCTAAAGTATCCTCATAAAAATTAAAAATAGTATTATCACCTAAACCGTCTTCTACTGTATAATTTATAAACTCATATCCATTGTATTTACTGACACCTTTATCGGTGGCAATCCAAATAAAATGATGCGCATCTTCATATACCTTGTATGTTTCATTACTAGGTAACCCTTCATTAGTTGTAAAATGATAGGTATAAGTTTGTTGAGCAAATGAAAGAAGAACAAAAAAAAGTGCAACTACTAAAGGCAATCTTTTTTGAAAGAAAATGCCTGCAAAAAAATGGGGATTAAAAAGCATGTGGGGGACTATAAAGTTATTTTGATTTAGTTGTTGATTAAAAAACCATCAAATATAGTACCGAATTCAACTCTTTTTAAGCTGAATTCTTTTTCTATGAATATCAATTTCTAATACTTTCACTGTAACCTGTTGTTGTAAACGTACAATTTTATTGATGTCGTCTACAAACGTATCTGATAAATTAGAAATGTGAATCAATCCACTTTCCTTAATTCCAATGTCTACAAAACATCCAAAATTAGTAATGTTATTCACAATACCAGGTAATACCATTCCAACTCTCAAATCGTCTATAGTTTTTACCGTGTCATCAAAAGAAAAAGCTTTGGCTTTTTCTCGTGGGTCTAGTCCTGGTTTTTCCAGCTCCTTCACAATATCTTTAAGCGTCGGTAAACCAAAAGTATCAGTTACATAGTTTTGTAACTTAATCTCTTTTAGTTTAGTAGTGTTCCCAATTAGGTTTTCAGTTTTTAATCGTAAATCTTTAGCTATAGTTTTTATCAAAGTATAACTTTCAGGGTGAACACTAGAATCATCTAACGGATTATTACCTTGTTTAATACGTAAAAAACCTGCTGATTGTTCAAAAGCTTTTCCTCCTAAACGAGCTACTTTTTTAATATCGTTTCTAGTTTTAAAAACACCATTTTGATTTCTGTGATTGACAATGTTTTCAGCTAGTTTTGGTCCAATACCTGATACATAACTCAATAACGATGCGCTTGCTGTATTGATATTTACACCTACTTTGTTTACACAATGTTCTACTACGGTATCTAAGGATTTCTTCAATTTATTTTGATCTACATCATGTTGATATTGCCCAACACCAATAGATTTTGCGTCAATTTTAACCAATTCAGCTAACGGATCCGCTAAACGTCTACCTATAGATATAGCACCACGTACAGTTACATCTTCTTTAGGAAACTCATCTCTAGCAATTTTAGAAGCTGAATAGATAGAAGCACCCGCTTCGTTTACAACAAAAACCTCTAAATTTTTAGTGATTGATATACTTTTTACAAAACGTTCTGTTTCTCTAGAAGCTGTTCCATTTCCTATTGAAATGGCTTCAATGTCATACTTTTTAATTAAATGCTCAATAGTATGAGCTGCCTCGGTAGTTTTATGTTGAGGGGCATTAGGATAAATAGCGGTATTATCTAATAAATCTCCTTGTGCACTTAAACAAACTACTTTACATCCAGTTCTGTACCCAGGATCAATGGCTAAAATTCGTTTTTCACCTAAAGGAGCTCCCAATAATAATTGCTCTAAATTCTTTTTAAATACAGTAATTGCAGCTTCATCTGCTTTTTCCTTGGCTAAATTTACAGCTTCAGTAGTTAAAGAAGGTAAGAGCAAACGTTTGTAAGCATCGTCTACAGCCGATTGGATTTCTGCGCTACATTCATTATTGCTTCTAATTAATTTTTGATCGATTTTTTCTAATACTCGATCGTCATCAATTTCTATTTTTACTCGTATGAATCCTTCTTTTTCTCCACGTAAAATAGCTAATAATCGATGCGAAGGAATACGACTTAAATTTTCAGACCAATCAAAATAATCCTTAAATTTCTGTGCATTATCTTCTTCTTTTTTTGTTTTAATTATTTTGGTAGTAATGGTAGAAAAACGTTCTAACTGATAACGAATTAAATTTCGAATATCCGTACGCTCGTTAATCCATTCAGCTATAATATGTCGTGCGCCTTCCAAAGCTTTATCTACATTCTCAACATTATTATTTATATACTTAGAAGCAACATAATCTAAATCATCACTGCGTTGACTCATTATGATTTTAGCTAAAGGCTCTAATCCATTATTACGAGCAGTTTCGGCTTTGGTTTTACGTTTCTTTTTATAAGGAAGGTATATATCTTCTAAAGTGGTTAAATCTTTAGCATTTTCTACTTTAGACTTTAAATCACTAGTCAACACTTCTTGTTCTTCTAGTGCTTTTAAAATCGTAGTTTTTCTTTTTTCAAGAGCTTCAAAAGTTTCTTTTAGTGCTACAATTTCTCCGATTTCAACTTCATCTAAATTTCCTGTTCTTTCTTTTCGATAACGAGCAATGAAAGGAACAGTACAATCTTCATTTAATAACTCAACTGTATTTTGAATACTTTTTTCTGAATATGAAGTTTGAGAAGAGATATAAGATATAAGTTGCATATATACGTATTGAATTTATACTACAAAGAAAGGTTGAAAATTTGTTTTATTGTATATCGAAGTCTGAAAATTTAACGGTATTGCTAGTGTCGAAACTATCTATTACTTCTTGATCAATTTTAAAGTTCTCGTTATCTTTTATATAGCAATTAGAAAAATTATAACTGGATTTATCGTTAAAATTGATGAGCTTTCCAAAATAGGTTTTATTTCCAGAAATTTCGCTACCATCAATATAAATAGTACTATCGTATAAATTGATAATATGACTTTCTAAATTATTATTTTCAATTTTTGAAATGTTAAGGTAGCATGATCCAACATTATGTAAATCGATTCCTATATTATTACAATTGTAAATAGTAGTTTCATTAATGGTAATATAATCCACTTCATATGCAAATACACCTTCAGTACCTGATCCATTTAGTGAACAATTATTTACCATAACATTTTTATCCATACTGAATTTGAGTACTGGAGCGTTAGGTCCACATTCTTGGAATTCAGGGTTGTTATGTACAACATCACAGTTTTCAATAGTTAAATTTTCATTTTTCAGAAAAGATAAAACAGGAGAATATTGATTAGCAATTGTGAAAGTAATGTCAGGGACAATACCCTTTATAACTAAATTTCTAGTGTTTTTTATGATCAAGTGAGTGTCATTTTTTAAAAACAATTCTCTAGGTTGTAAGGTATCTCTTTCTTGAAAATCAAAACCATGATACGAAGCAATTCCTGTTCCATCAAACTTAAAATACTCATCCTGATATTCCAAATAAGCATCATCTGAATTCTCCACAGGGACCCAGTGAAACCTATTGAATAAATTCACCATTCCATTTGTGATATCAATATTTTTTGTGATTAATAAAGTACGGTCGTCACCAAGGTTATCAATAAATTCTTCAAAAGAAGAAATTTCAATTTCTAAATGATTTGAAGAGGCCTCTTCTTCTATAATTTCCTCTGTTGATGTGAAATTTTCTTCAGGAATTTTTTCGATAAATTTAGGATCATTCTTTGTTGTTAAAAAATAGTAAGTAACAGAAAAGCTTAACAATAATAAAAAGATTAATCCAAGAATGGTTTTAGCATTTAATTTCATATACAGTTATTTATAAGCTCTCAATCAAAGCGTCACAAATGTAATAAATAAATTAAAAGAAAATTTCCTGCGCTAATCGAAACGTATTGGCATGAGCTTCTACTATAATTTTAATATCTTTTGAGTACCCGCCGCCCATACTACACATTACTGGTATTTTTTGATCATAACAAGTTTGTAATACAAAACGATCACGTACCGCACAGCCTTCTATAGAAACACTAAGCTTACCTAATTTATCGCTTTCTAAAATATCGACACCACAGAGGTAGAAAATAAAATCAGGTTTATGATCAGCAATAAGTAGTGGTAGCGTTCTTTTCAAAATAGAAAGATATTCATCGTCAGAAGTTTCACTTTCTAAGGCAATATCTAAATCAGACTGTTCTTTATGAAATGGATAATTAGCCTTTCCATGCATAGAAAATGTATAAACAGAAGGGTCATCACCAAAAATTTCTGCAGTTCCATTTCCTTGATGAACATCTAGATCTACAATTAAAATTCTATCAGCTAAGCCCTTTTGTTGTAAATAACGAGCAGCAACTGCTTGATCATTCAATAAACAAAATCCTTCACCGCTATTAGAAAAAGCATGATGAGTTCCACCAGCAATATTCATAGCAATACCATTCTCTATAGCAAATTCAGTAGCTTTCATACTTCCATCAGCAATAATCATTTCTCTAGCAATTAGTTGTTCACTTAGAGGAAAACCTATTTTACGTTCTTCTTTTTTTGATAAAGTAATGTTCAATAAATCAAAAAAATATTCAGAGGTATGAACAGTGAAAAAATGCTTGTTATTAGGTATTTCTGGCTCAAAGAAATTATCTTCAGTACAGGTACCTTCATACATCAATTGTTGAGGTAACAAATCATACTTTTCCATGGGGAATCGATGATTTGCAGGCAAAGGGTGATTGTAAATTTCATGGTAGGCGATCTTAAGCATAGTAGCTATAAAGTTTAGAGCTAAATTACAGATAAAAGATTATATAGCTTGTGTGAAATTTGATTTCTAGGGTATATGATGGTTTATTTATATGTATAAATCTTAATCTGAATAGACTAGTAATAGTTTGTTATTTATTTTCACTGTATTCAGTGAGAATAAAATAGAATTGTTCTAATAAGTTTGCATTGTTAAAGTAGATTAACCATGAAAAAAACAGCATACCTTTTATTACTAACACAAGTATTTGTTTTTTGTCAAAATAAAGAAAGTCAATTAGCATTTTCTGCATTTAAAATAATAGACAAAGAAGATTTTTCATTTATTGATTTGAATGAGAAGGGTGAGGTGTATTATAATATATTCGGTGAAAAATTAGTAGCAAAAATTGATAAAAAAGCTAGTGTTATTCTATCTGATAAAGACGAAAAAATGTTATTAATAGGTAATGAAACTGTAACAGATGCAAAAGGTGAGTATGTTTTTTCTATTAGAAAAGAAGGAGATAGAAAATTTCGTTTTTTTAAAGAAAAAGGATATAGGAGAACAAAATCAGATGATAAAGTTTTTGATATAGAATGGTCATCAGAAGGCGTATTGTTTATAAATGGAAAAGAGGATGGAACTAAAATAGAGTTTTTAGAACTTCCAAAGCTATATAAAGTACCATCACTTTTATTGTTAATGTTACATCCAGGAATTGGAGACTAAACTATTTTGTATTTAAATTAATGGAGATGTTATTTTACCTTAATCATTGTAAGATACCTATTTAGAATATATCGATAATCCCAATACATAAAAACCTCATGAGATTTAAAGTAAATTTATTTAAAAAACTAATATGTTGTGTTTTAGTAATTAGTTTGTGTAATTGTTCTAAAAAAAGTGAACAAACGATTTCAGAAATTCATAATCCTTTAGAAAATCCGGATAATGGACCAGCGGCTGGAAACCCCAACGGGAATTCATCAATACCCAACGAAGCTAATTTAGAAGATGTTTCTAATCCAGATACAGTGGTAGGAAATGGAACACCAGAAAGTTGTACATGTGAAGCTGTGGTTGAAGCAGTAGCGAAAGGAGGAAAAATAGTATTTAATTGTGGATCAAAGCCAGTAACCATAAAAATGGATAAACCAGCTAAAGTATTTAATAATGCAAATGATGAAGTAGTAATAGATGGTGGTGGATTAGTCACCTTAAGCGGAAGTGGAAAAACAAGAATTTTGTATATGAATACTTGTGATAAGAATCAAGTATGGACAACAGCGAATTGTCAAAATCAAGATCATCCTAAACTAACAGTTCAAAATATAACATTCGCAGACGGAAACTCGACAAATGAAAATGAATATGATGGTGGAGGAGCGATTTGGGTAAGAGGAGGAAGATTTAAAATAGTAAACTGTCGATTTTTTAATAACAAATGTCAAAATGTAGGACCTGACGTTGGTGGAGGAGCGGTAAGAGTTTTTAGTCAGTATAATAAATCTCCAGTTTACATAGTCAATAGCACTTTTGGAGGAGCTGAGGGGTATGGAAATGAAGGATCTAATGGAGGAGCGATTAGCAGTATTGATGTTTCTTGGACAATTATTAATAGTGTATTCTCTCATAATAAAGCAGTAGGAAATGGAGGGAATCCAGCAAGTCCAAATACACCCGGTGGAGGTAGTGGAGGAGCAATTTATAATGATGGGAATACAATGACATTAAATATTCAAGGGTCTATATTAGAAAACAATGAAGTAGTAGCATTCGGTTCATCTATATTTTTTGTGAGTAATAATAAAACAGGAGATATTGTAATTAACGATTCTACAATCAGAAATAATATAGGTGGGTCATGGTATCCAGTATATCCAAGTATTTCTATGCATAAAGAGACACCTATAAAAGTTACCAATTCTATTATTGAGTAATTAATTTTAAGATAAAGTAAATCTAGAAATTAGTTTACTGTAAAAACCCCTGAATTCAGGGAGGTATTTTATTTAAATTGATCTTAATTTTGGAGGACTATTTACCAAGTAAATATAGTAATCAATCAATCCCTAAAAATGAAAACCCAACATCAGTTTTTTGTGTTGTTAAGTTTCCTTACTGTAGGAGCTACAGCACAAGTTAAAGAAAGAGTTTCTTTAGTTACCCAACAATTTAAAACTTCTACAACAGATCACAGTGTTGTTATTAATACAGAATTTGTTTCTTGTAAATCCTTATCTGTTGAAGATGTCGAAAATCCAAATGACCTGAGATTTCAAGTGTTACCGAATCCCATTAAAGGAGGTTATTGCGAAATAAAATTCCCTAATAGTTACCAAAAAGCTAAAGTTGTTATTATAGAAACTTCAGGAAAAGTATTACACGAAGTAGAGGTTTCTGTAAATCAGCCAAAAGTTTTTGTTGGTGATTTAGCTAAAGGATTTTACATTTTACAACTTAAAGCAAGGGGGCAGAAAGCAATATTTAAAATTATCAAAGAATAATTTTTTATTACTAAATTATTTAGAATCCAAGTTTGGATGGCACTTGTGATTGCAATGCTATTATGTTATAGATATTGGAAGAAAAAATAAGACTACACACTTAAAAAGTATGAAAACTTCTATGCTTATGATGAGAATAAATGAGTTAAAAAGAAGTATAGGTACAGTAGATCAACATGAAATATAAAACTTTACAAAATATATAATTGATATGGGTATTGGGCCCCATAAGGTAATTACGTCGTATAATGACAAACCTGTTTTATTACTAAAATAATAAAATAGGAGTGAGTATCCCTCAGCCTTGGGACGCAAAACGCATGGGGGTGTCAGCGTTCCAAGGCACTTTTTATACAATTTACAGATAATTCAGATTCTCATAATGTAGCCGTGAAGTAAATTAATCAAGAATAGAACGAATGTTTTAATAGTATTCTCAAAAATAGTGCTGAAAATATAGTGTATTGTGAATTTTAAACTTGTTTTTTGAACTTTTAATAAATGATGGAAACAACTATTTTTTTCACTGAAAACGGGGTAAAAGTAAAAGTGTTTTAGTTCTAGTTTTGAAGTATCAATCATTTAAATAGTATATAATCTCCTAAAAACAAAATTTATGAAGAGTACATTAAAAATCTAAAAGAAAGTACTGCTTACAAAGTATAATATCAGTATGCAAATTCTTTAACTTCAATTAAAAAAATAACCTTATAGTTCGCCTTAAGTAAGGAATATTACTAAAAAAGCAGATAAAATATTAATTAAGAAACCAGATTTTGCAAGGATCTAGTTACTTGTTATTGTCTAATACTCATTGAGTAAGGTAAATTTAAAAAATGAGAAGTAATATTATGTTTTACTTCTTTAAATCAATCAAAAAAATGAAATTAATTTTAAATATAAGTGCTGTGTTATTGTTTTTTAATACATCTTTTGCACATAAAAAATGTATTTTAAAAAAAGAAGACGTACCCACAGTATATACTTATCAAGCAGAGGATAGGACAAACCAAAACAGTACGAATAATAAGAATAATCACCTAGGATTTACAGGAACAGGATATGTAGATTTTGGAGGAAAAGACAGTTATGTAGAGTGGGATGGAATAATAATCTCAAAAAGTGAAAAAGTAAACTTTTCTTTTAGGTATGCTAATGGTTCAAATGTGAATCGTAGTTGCGAATTGTTTATAGATAACACGAGTTATGGTATTATCGACTTTTCACAAGTGGCTTCAGGAGATTGGAATCAATGGGGAATTATTGAAAAAATGATAACACTCGCTTCAGGAGAGTATAAAGTAAAATTAGTAGCCAGTACAAATAGTGGTGGGCCTAATTTAGATAAAATGGAAATTGTTACGAGTAGTATTGATGATGATACTGAGAATGATAATACTTCTGAATCGAAAGGAGCTGATCATAAATTTACTTTTGATGTAGGATTAGCAAGTTGTTCAGCTGCTCATCAGGGTGGTAGCTCTACAGAATCAGAAGGAGTGAATTATAAATTCACTTTCGATACCGAGTTAGTGATTTGCGCAGCAACACATTCTAATATAGCTGCTAATGAAAAGACATTCATTAATGAAAAAAACTTGAATAAGAGAAATTCATTTACCATTTGGCCTAATCCAACAGATGGAGAACTAATTTATTTACAGTTGCAAGAACCTATTGAACAAGAAGTACAAATTACGGTGTATAGTATATCAGGAACAGCAATATTTAATGAATATAAACCAAAACTAGAGGGGACTCGATATTCTCTTAGTTTAAAAGATGTGCCAAAGGGTGTTTATATTGTTAAAATCGTTACTGCAAAACAAAATTTACAATCAAAATTAATTATTAAATAAAAATAAAAAGAAACTCTATTTTCATGAAAAGTATAGCAAAAAAATATAGTATACTACTCATCATTGTTTTTATGAGTGTTAGCAAAGTAATTGCACAATTAGAAATTACAGCTAGAAATAATGAAACCTTAAAACTAACAGCTAGTCATTTTGAAGGAAGTCAAGAAATACAATGGCAATACTCAAGTAATAAGGTAGATTGGAATGATATTGAAGGAGCAACTACAAATAATTATGTAATAACCCTTAAAGGTTTACCTAGATATTATAGGGCTAGAATAGAAACACCTAATTGTGATACCTTTTATTCTAATGCACTTCTTGTTAAAAAGCCTGTCTTAGAAAAATTTTTATGGTCAGAGCTTGCTACTTGGGGAACAAGGGGTAAGCCTGAAGCAGGAGAAGAGGTTATGATTCCTAAAGATAAACATATCATCTTAGATGAAAATCCTCCTGCACTTGGTAAAATAATGGTCATGGGGACACTTGAATTTGCTCGTAAAGATTTGTCTTTAACAGCAGAAAATATTATGGTACATGGAGGAGAATTCATAGTTGGTACTCCAGAAGAATCTTTTACACACAAAGCAATCATCACATTGACAGATACGGATACGGAAGCAGCTAATACACGTGGAATTATGGTAATGATGGGAGGTAAATTAGAATTACATGGAGCTTCACCAGCTATTGCTTGGACTAAAATAAACGATCATGCAGAAGATGGAGCAACTAAATTAGTATTAAAAGAAGGAGTGAATTGGAAAGTAGGAGATGAAATAGTTGTTGGCCCAACGGATTTTTATGAAGCTGCCAATGGAAAATCAATTACACAACGCATAAAAATTAGTGCTGTAAATGGTAAAAATATAAGTTTAGAAAAAGGGTTAGAAGCTTTTCATTGGGGAAAATTACAATATGCAACTAACAATGGAATGAGTCTTACTGAACAAAATATAGTACCAACACCTGAAGGAGACTTTTTGTATGGAATACAGCCCAACAATCCAAAGGTATTAGATCAAAGGGCTCCAGTAGGTAACTTAACAAGGAATATTGTTGTGCAATCCCCAGATGATGCTGCATGGAAAGATCAAGGATTTGGAGTACATATTATGATTATGCGTGAATCAGAGGCCCATTTAGATGGTGTTGAAATTAAAAGAGGAGGACAACGAGGAAAGTTAGGTCGTTATCCTTTTCATTGGCATATGTTAAGTTATAAAGGTTCTGAAAATTTAGGAGATGCAACTGGTCAATACATAAAAAACTCAACCATAAATGTATCGATGAATAGAGGAATTGTAGTACATGGAACCAATGGAACTTTAGTGCAAAATAATATTGTTTATGATGTTAAGGGCCATGGAATTTTTACAGAAGATGCCGCAGAACGTAGGAATACATTCGATGGTAATTTAGTGTTAAAAGTTAGGAATCCAGAAAAGAAGTTTGCCTTAAAAAAACATGAATTAAGTGGTGACAGAAAAGGGTCTTCAGGTTTTTGGATTAGTAATCCAGATAATACTACAAAAAACAATCATGTAGCAGATAGTGAAGGTAATGGCTTTTGGTTAGCTTTTCCTGATCGTCCTTTTGGAGAAAGCGCAGGGGCTTTATATGAAGATGGAAAAATAATGAATCCTGGAAAAATGCCTTTTGGTACATTTGAATATAACACAGCTCACTCTTGTAAAGCAGATGCTTTACATAGTGATAATCCTGAAAAAGATGAAGAAGGAAATACACGACCATCAGTCTATACAGCTGAAAGATCAGGACGTCCTGGTAACCATAATGGTAACGACATGAGTAGCTGGTTACGTTTTGCCATTAAACGATTCAGCGGTTGGAAAAGTACACATGGAATTTGGGATCGTGCAAATTTTGTAAATACTTTGGAAGCAACAGCTGCTGATAATTTTGAAACTTGTTTTGCAGGCGCAGGAAATAGAGGTTTAATTTTAGGTGGTTTAGTTGTGGGAAGAAGCTTAAACTATGCAAAAAATGAATCTTCTAGAAATAATAGCCCTGTTAGAAACGCTTTTGCTAGTTATCATCATACCTTTGATGTACAAGGGAATATAGCTATTAATTTCCCTCCAATATTAAATAAACGTTCTGGTGTTTTTGGTATGTATGATTATTATGTTAGACCTGTAGAAAAAGGACATTGGTTAAGTGTAGGGAATATTTTAATTAATAGTCACCCTGGTGTAAAAATAACTGCAAATGAGTCTGAAATAAGTTGGCAAATAGGTGGTGACACTCCTCACGTAACTTTTTCAGGAGCAACATGGGATTATCATGGGTATTGGGGGCCTAAAAAAAATTATTTAGTTTATGATAGACCTTTTTATTATGGTAAAGATCAAAAAGATATTCAAGTGTTGGCACCTTGGAGTAAAGAATTAAATGGAGGAGTTAGTGTTCCTGGACCTTTTTATGGTTTAGATGAAGCAGATATTAAAGCAGCAAATGGATCATCAGAAAATCTTACGGATATGATATTTACACGTTATGATGAAAATTTAAATGTTGTAGATAAAATTCAATTGTATGAAACAACAAAGGCATCAATCCAGTGGTTTAAACATGCTGCGTTGCAAAAAGGTGGGATTTTTGAGGTGAGTTATCCCAGTTTGGATGGTATATATGATTTACAAGTTACGCTAGATAATCTTAGACTAGAAGAAGATGAAATAGTCTTAGCTATTGAGTTTACAGGAACTAAAAACGCAAAAGTATTTGCTGAACGTAGCTTTACTGATCACAAATTACAAGATTACACAAAAGTTAATAGTTTACAAGAAGTAAAAAAGGCTAATGAAGCTAGCTATTGGCAAGATAAAACAAACAATAAAGTATGGATTAAAGTAATAGGTGGTTTAGTTAATTTCCCTTTAAATATTAATGCAAGATGGGAACCACATATATATCAAGGTTTTGATATTAGAATTACAGAAGATAAATAGCTTAATAGAATATAAAATTTGTTTTTAAAATACTCATATATAGTATTTTTCCCTGAAAACAGGGTGTTTTTAAAAATAAGATGAAGCTATTTTTGTTACATAATCTAAAACTCTTACTCTGAATCCCTAAAATCATGAAACCTAAAAACATTTTATTAATCCTTTTAACATTACGGTATACCAGTCTTGCACTACTAAATGCACAGACTACTAATGAGATTTCAGTAGATAAAAAAGGAACCATTTTTACATTTAGCTTTAATTGTGAAGGAGGACCTTGCGAATATGGACAATTTGCTACTGGAGATTATTGGATCGCAACAAAAACACCTACAGGCACAGTTACCATTACAGGAATGACACCTGATGGAGAGATCAACGGAGCTATGTTAAACCCTGATTTACTTAGAGATAGTTCTGGAGAATTAATATCGTTTGAGAATCAAAAGCAAGGTATTCTAAATACATATCCTCAGCATTATGATGCAAATTTAAATGTAATGAATATCGTCCCTTTTACTACATATGGAGATGTGTCTATTATTAAAATAGAAGCAAGAACTTCAGATTGTGGAACTAAAGGAATTGCAGCAGGTTGTGTGAATACTTCAGCAATTTTAACCATTTTAAAAGAAGTACCAGAAAACAGAGGAACTACTTTGTTTAGACCACCTTTTCATGGAACATGGAAGCCCTTATTTTCCGTAGACAAAATAAAAATGAATAGACTACCTAAATTTCCTCAAGCTTCTGATGGAACTAATGGAGTTATTGGAGGTACTAAAGGTTTTGAAACTTGGTTAGAGCCACAAATAGAAATATATCATTCGAATAGAGGAGGAATGGGAGAATTTCATCGAGCTACAATTCCTCATGGGTATTTTCCTAAGTTTAATCGTTATGCATCGGCTCAAGCACGAATTTTCTTGGAGGATTTGACAAAAGTTTTTGGAAAAGAATCTGAAGAAGAGAAAAAAGCAGCAGTGTATTCTTTAGTGCAAAAAGGAATAGATATTTATGCTGTGTATAAAATGGGAATTCCTTTTCAATCTGGAGCTGGTCAACATTTAGGTAAAAAACCACCTCTAGTATTTTTTGCATCAATGTATGATGATGTTACTATTTTAGAAGATGTACGTAGTATAGCAAGTAATCAAGAGGCCATAGAAAAACGTTTTTTTCAAGAAGATGCACAAATCACCATGGGTAAATCTGGAATGCCAATTTGGGGAGATCATTTAGGTATTGATAATATTCACTTGTATTTCAATAGACTGTATCCAAAATTAGATGGTCAAGGTTCAGCAGCAGATCCATATGGTTATATAGATGGACCAGCAGGAGGTATATATCCAGATACCGATAACACAAATAGGGATAGGAATTATATAAATGTTGCAGGTGGCCCCATTATAGGATATGCGTTTTTACAGCATTTAATGCCATGGTTTAAATATGCAGCAGGAGATGATGAAGTCTTAATTTGGTCTGATCGTATTTACAAAGGATATGGCATTGATAATTTCGATGGAGGATTATGGACATTGCCAGATCCAGTAGCACCCCGTGACCCTAACGAATCTGCAGATTGTAGACCTGATAAACTATACTCCACTGGAATTACAAATTGTAAAAATTATATGAGTACTTGGGGACCTAAGGAAAATAATTTCAGAGAATTTATAGGTCATGGTAAAGATCCAAATACACATGGAAGAATGCCAGAGTTACATGGAAAGAAGATTGATTTTGTCAATCTAACTAGATTTACAAGTAGGAATTGGGATGAATTAAGACCATGTAGTGATCCTACAAATGCTAGTTATCCATGTGAAGGTTTGGGTGAATTACCTACAACTGTATTGAGTATAGATGAAGTATCAACTGGAGATGATCCTCTTTTGTCTATTGATTTTTCGAAAGACTTTTTTAAAGTCAATACAGTAAAAGAGTATAAAAAAATTACCATAGATCTTTTTTCAATTTTAGGAAAAGAATTGGCTGTTGGAAAAGGCTCGGGTAATACAATTACCTTAAAAATTTCAGATAAAGCCTTTAAGGATAATACACTGTACATCTATAGAGTTTCCCTAGATGGAGAAATTTATAGTGGAAAATTTTTAATTAAAGAATAATAGTTTGTTAGCTGCTTAAATATAAGTATCAAAATTTAAATTTAGGTTTTTTGATTACCATCTGATGTAGTATGTTTTTGTTAAAGTAAACATTAATTTTTCTACTCAGATGGTATTTTTATTTCTTCAATCAAAAAAGAGGTTAAAACTTAATAAAATGTAGTTTCTTCGTATCTTTTTCATAATAACTAAAAATTAAATCATCTTCTAATTCAAAAACGTATTCTAGTTTAATATCACTCTCTAAGTTTTCTTTAAAAGTATTTATTTTTTCAAAAACTGTTTTGGGAGTTTCTCCTTCAATAGGATCAAAGTTTTCATCTAAAATAGCAGTAAAATATGTAGATTTATTTTCTACAAAAGAATTTAAAATATCAGCATCACTATCCACAACACCACTTCGCCTAGAGTTAAAAATAGGGTAACTTCCAGAATTTAATATTGTTGGGGTTCCCATAATTGGGTCTTGAATTACAGCTTGCTTTTTTCCTCCTAGAGTGAGATGATAGCCTTGTTGATTTTTAGTGACAATGATACCAATATTACCATAAAATATTTTTTTAATAAAAACTTCACTGCTCTCAATCTCTCTATGCTCTTTATAAGCACCACCTTTTAAAATAATGGGTGAGTTCTTAAATGTAATCGGTTTACCAGAGGTAATGGTATACTCTTTTATGACTTTATTATCGGTTAAACTAAAAATTTGAAAAACTAACTTTTGTTTAGAGCATGTAGCCATAAATAAAAGATCATTGTATAAAAATGAATTTGATGTTTTTCGATGCTCAAAAACATCGTATAAAGGTTTTTTAATTTGTTTATAGCTGTAAGAATTGTCTTGTAAGTTCAAATCTAAAATTTGAGTATAGAATTTATTCTTATCTAAGGTAATTACCAATCGATCTTTAAAAGTATATAGCTTATTGAATTTAGAAGTAGTTTCAATAGTAATAGGTAATATTTTATTCCCTTTTTTAAAGTTCTCTTTGTAAAGAGTACTCTGATTAGAAAGACTTAGCATATTTGTTTCCGAAGCGTCATATTCAAAAGGATTTACTTTAGTCACGGCATAATCATTCATGACTAAATCATACAGTAACTTAGGTAAAGTGGTATTTCTATCTCTATTTCTAAGGTAATCTTCCTCTTTTACATTAAATGTTTTGGTAGTAATTTTTCCTTCAATAGTATAAGTTTTTACAAGTAACTCAGAAGTAGGTCTATACAGAAATAGAATATGAGTTTTATTTTCTTGGTTAATACTTTCTAAATAAATAATATCGTCATTAACTTGGTCTTCCGTAACAGTAACCTCATTAGTATCAAAATTAAAAGTAATAAAAGAGAAACTAGATAAATCTTTGGTTGTAGTTATTAAGGTGTATATATTACCCTTATACATTCTACCAACCAAACCATTATGCTTATCAATTTTCTTAGTGGTTACTAAGGATTTTTTTAAGTTGATGTTTTTATCTGTTAGATAGGCATATATTTTCTTTTTCTCTAAAACAAAGGAAGCAATATCTTGATTAGTAGTATTAACAATTGAAAAATAATCTTGAATATTTTTTCTTGATGTTTTTAAACTATTCGCAATTTCACCAATCTTTTCTTGAGGAAAAAGAGTAGTGACATATAGGAATAATGTAAGCGTAGCTATTTTTTTCAACATTTACCTTTTGGGGACTAATTTAAACAATCTTATGCAATGTAGTATAAGATCTGTTACAACCAAATCATATTTTATATATTTGAGCATGATGCCATATTCATTATTTGTTTTTCCTAACTTTAACCTTTACAGTACACCTTTATTAGTATTAGTATTACAAGGATTAATCTTAGGAGTAATGTTACTAGTGAGATTTATTCAAAAGAAAAATATAAATGATGTTTTATTAGCTTCCATAGTACTTATAACTTGTTATCATAGAACTACCTATACAATTGGTTTTATGGATTGGTATGATACCTTTAGAAATACCAAAATTAATTATTATCTAGTATCATTAG
This sequence comes from Tenacibaculum agarivorans, assembly GCF_001936575.1. Classification (GTDB taxonomy): domain Bacteria; phylum Bacteroidota; class Bacteroidia; order Flavobacteriales; family Flavobacteriaceae; genus Polaribacter; species Polaribacter agarivorans. The sequence goes on along the minus strand of NZ_MSMP01000024.1, from coordinate 39,073 downwards.
GTATGGTATTAGCACCATTAATTTATTTCTATGTAAAGTCAATTACAATAGCTGATTTTAAGTTTAAGAAAAAAGATTTCTGGCATTTAGTACCTTGGTTACTTTTCTTCATTATCAAATTAGGGGTATTACTTTACGATATAAATCAACCTAATTTTGATAACGTTCAAAACGGACCAGCGGTTGAAAATCTTTTATGGAAATATGTAGATCCTTTGGTAACTTTTTTCTCTACAGCGCAAATGTTATTGTACTTAGCATTTACTTTCCAACTTTTTTATAACTACAGAAAAAAAATTCAAGACTTCTTTTCGAATACTTATAAATTAGAATTAAACTGGATTCGTAATTTTCTATATGTTTATAGTTTTATCTTTATTTACGGTATTCTACAGATTTTTATTGATGAATTTATTATTGAATTAAGCTGGACACAAAAGTGGTGGCTTCAGTTTTGTTCTGCTCTAATTGTAATTTATGTAGGAGTAAAGGGCTATTTTACAGATTTAATTCCACTTACATCAATTAATTTTGATGTCAAATCGATAAAGAAATCACAAAAAAAGAAAAAAGAAAGTGAAGAGTTTAAAGATAAAAAACATATTGTTAATCAGTATTTTGAAGCTGAAAAACCATATCTAAATCCTGATTTAAATTTATCTGAGTTGGCCAATGAGTTACAAATGAATCGTGCTGAGTTATCTGAAGTGATTAATAGTGGATTTGGGCAAAATTTTAACGATTTTATTAATAGTTTTAGAGTTAATTTAGTAAAAGAGAAGCTAGCAGGAGGCGAGCATGCTAAAATCTCTTTACTTGGAATAGCACTTGATTCTGGTTTCAATAGTAAAGCAACTTTCAATAGAGTTTTCAAAAAACTTACCAATACTTCACCAACTGAATTTTTACAGCGTATGAATAATTAATTTTCATAATCTCATTTCTTAAATTCGGATGCAATCTTTGTAATACCGCACCTTATTATTTAGGAACAATGATTTTTCATTGATACTTGTTTATTGATCCTTAAAAACTGAAAATATAAGACGTCTCAAATCGTATATGAGCCCTGTTTATACGGTTTAAGTCGTCCATTCGTAAGTGAATGTAAATCTTTGTGTCATCAAAAACGAGATAAAAAATTTTACTTATGAGAGCAGTATTAAAATTATTAATCACACCAGTTTTACAAAAACATTGGGTATTAGATTTACACTTTGCTATTATCCGATTCATTTGCGGTATGTTATTAGCACTTGATTTTGGAGCAAGCAAATTTGGCATGCCTTGGACACCAGATGATCGAAATTTAAGTCTTTTTGAAGTATCAGCATGGTTTCCAGAAGATGTGGCTAATTATGGAGGGATTTTTGCTTTATTTCCAGTTTTCTTCGCTTGGATGGGAGCTTTTAGCGAAGCTGTAGGAGGATTGTTATTAGCCTTTGGATTAAAAACAAGAGTAGCTTCTTTTTTGGTTGTGTGTACCATGTTAGTGGCCATTTTTATGCAAAAATGGGGACAAGGAACTTGGGGGATGTTACCCGCTATGGGATTCTTATGGGTAGCTACTTATAACCTGTATTTAGGATCAGGAAGATTCGGACTAGACTATTTACTGTCAAAAAAAATATAACAATATAAAATTACTATATCATGAGAGTTTTAATTTTCTTACTGCTATTAACTGTAGGAACAGTTTTAGGGCAAATCAAAGGAAATGGAGTGTTAGAAACAAAAACATTTACTATTTCAACTTTAAAAAATATCAAAATAGATCTTAATGCTAAAGTAATCATTGATGCTTCAGCTGATGAAAAAATTATAATTACAGCCGAAAGTAATTTATTTGATTATATAGGCAAAAAACAAAAAGGAAATACTATTCATTTCGATCAAGTTAAATGGATTGAGCCTACAAAAGCAATTACTATAAAAATTGGAGCCCCATCATTAGCTTATGTAGAACAAGATACGCATAGCACCACTGAAATTATTAATATAAATAACGATAAACTGAAAGTATTTGCATCTGTTGGTAAAATAATACTTGAGGGAATCACAGATCAACTAAAAATTAAAGTTAGAAATGGAATGGTAGACGCCACAAAAATCAGCGCAGAAAATACGGATGTAGTTATCACGGGATATGGAAAAGCAAAAATAAAAACGGATGAGAATTTACATACAGTAATAGGAAAAGAGGGAGATTTACTTTTGTCTGGAAAGCCTAAAAAAATTACAGGGAATTATCAGGAATATCTGGCAAGACCTAAAGAAAATTTGGAAGATGTAGGAGAATGGATTGCTATAAAAATCAAAAATAATTCATGGAAACGCAATCACTTTGAAGTAGTTGGCCCGAAAAAAAGTGGAGGTAAATTTAGTTATGGATTTTCATTACTGCCAGAATTTACAAAAAAAGAAAGATGGACTACTGGAACCAAAGTATATAAGGTAAATAAGTTGGGGATGCGAAAACTATTAGTAACCATAACGGAAAACGATAAAAACAAAACAGTCAATCTATTTAAAAAATAAAAAGTCATGAGGTCAATATTTATATTATGTATAGCAATTATATTAGGAAGTTGTGTACAAAAACAACACTTAAAAACAGTAACATTAAAAGTTGATGTTAGAGGAATAGAAGATGTGCAAACAATTGGAGTAAAAGGAAATTTCACCAGCCCTTCTTGGAAAGTAGAAATGCCTTTGACAGATGAAGATGGAGATGGGATTTTTGAAGCTGAATTATCACAAGAAACAGCTGTACATGCAATAGAGTTCAAGTTTGTGAAAAATAACTCGATATATGAATTACAAGGGGAACCAAATCGAGTTTTGAAGTTTGAGTATGAACCAGAAACTATTTTCTATGTCACAAAATTTAATCAGAAAGAAAGTGAGATAAGTAAAAAATAAAAGCAGGCATTATGCCTGCTTTTGGTTATTTAATCATCAGTATATTTTTTAAACTTGTATTGTTTTGATTTGGTATGGTATTCTCCGTAAATAAAGTAATCTTTATATTTAAAGACTGTCTTAGATTTTTGTGCTATCCCAGCAATATTTAATGTAGGAATTTTATCAAATACATTTTCTTTTACATCTCCTTCGATATGATTGAATTCGTTATCAAATAAGGACTCAATTCTTGTAGACTTTGTATTTGTTGATGCATTATAAGCAAACATAGCAGGATTAAAATATACAGAAACATTACCGAAAGAAGCTACAGTTAGTCCACCAAAGCCTCCACCAAAGCCAGCCATCATCATTGCGCCTCCTTGTTGTTGTAGTTTATACCCTCCTAAAGTCATCTGATAACTATCATTATTTAACTTTCTAACAGCTACTCCTACTTTGCCACCATAAATTTTGCGTAAGAATTTTTTAGTTTTTTCTAATTCCCTGTAATTAGCATAGGCTCCTCCTTCTTGTATAATAGGTGTGTTTTTAAAGTTTATGGCTTCTTCTTTAGCTACTGAGTATGATTTTAAAACCTCACCAGTAGTATAATCAGCTATATTTAAAACTAAAACATCTTTTGTGTTTGAAACTAAAAAAATCTTATCTCCATTAATGAAAGAATTAGATTTTTTTCTGGTATTCTTAATTTGATCTAATGGTTTTTCAAATGTCTTTTTAGAAGCACTTAAATCATCTAGATTTATAGTTAAAATCTGAGTAATAGCATTATTCTGATCAAAAGTAAATACTATAGTGTTATCTCTAACATACATTTTAGTTCTATCTCCAACTAACTCTATGGTGTTAGGTAAATCAGTATCGATCTCTTTAACCTCTTCATCTTTATTTCTCAATAAGTTAGTGATTTTAGCGTCTTTATTAGAATTAGTGATAAACTTTGTTTGAGTAAGATTGATAGGAGTCCTTTCCATTTTACCATTTTCATCAAAAGTATACACATACATGATGTCCCACTCATATCTCCTTGTAATCAAATAAAACTTATTGTTAACAGAAACCGTTTGTACAAGTTTTTCATCAAAATCTTGTAGTTTATACTCTTTTGAAGTAGTGGTTTTATCTTTAAAAGAGAAATTGATAGATAAGAATTTACTTTTATTCTTATTAGCTAAAAAGATCCTGTAGTTAGTATCATCAACAATACTATTACCAAGTAAGATTTTATATTTTCTTCGTTTAGTTTCTGAAGCTAATTTATCAATTACTTTAAGGTCACTATTCAGCTTATATCCATATACATTTTTTGCATCTGCTATAAACATAGCGATGTTACCATTTTCACTATTTACTATAGGTATTACATCTTTTATATCTGTAGAATTGGTTTTTAAATCATTACTAAAAGAACCAATTTCTTCTTGTGAATAGAAAATTTGAGATGTAATGAACATCCATAGCAATAACACATTTTTCTTTTTTAACATATAATATATCTATTTTAAAATTAACAAACTTGTCCTCCGTTTTGCACCTTTTGCTGTGGTTCTACAAAAGCTAATGATCCATCAGTAGCATCAGTCATTAAAATCATTCCCTGACTTTCAATACCACGGATTTTTCTTGGTGCAAGGTTACATAATACGGTTACTTGTTGTCCGATAACATCTTCTGGTGAAAAGCTCTTAGCAATTCCAGATACTATTGTTCTAACATCAATACCAACATCAACCTTAAGTTTTAATAGTTTTTTTGTTTTAGCAACTTTTTCAGCTTCTAAGATAGTACCAATACGAATATCCATTTTGGTGAAATCATCAAATTCAATGGTGTCCTTTTGTGGTTCTACTTCTTTATTAGCAGCTTCATTCGCCTTTTTTGTGTCTTCTAATTTTTGTATTTGAGCTTCAATAGTTTTGTCTTCAACCTTAGTGAATAATAATTCTGGTTTTCCTTCCTGAATTTTATGCCCTTCAGCTAATAATACTTCTTTTTCAGCAACATCATTCCATCCTAAGTTTTCATCCGTTTTTAAAATTCCTTTTAGTTTATTTGAAGTAAAAGGTAAAAATGGTTCAGCTAAAATAGCCAAAGCACTTGAGATTTGTAATGCTACATACATGATTGTTTTTACACGCTCTTCATCAGTTTTTATAAGCTTCCAAGGTTCTTCATCTGCTAAATACTTATTACCTAAGCGAGCTACATTCATAAACTCTTGAGATGCTTCTCTAAAGCGGTAACGTTGGATAGATTTCTCTATAATATCAGGAAACTGTCGTAACTGTTCTAAAATATCCTCATCTAGCTCAGTAAACTCTACAGGAGTAGGTACAACCCCATCGTAATATTTGTTAGTTAGTACAGCTACACGGTTGATAAAGTTTCCGAAAATAGCTACTAACTCATTATTGTTTTTTGCTTGGAAGTCCTTCCAAGTAAAATCATTGTCTTTATTCTCAGGAGCATTAGCTGTTAACGTATAACGTAATACATCTTGCTGTCCAGGAAATTCTTCTAAATATTCATGTAACCAAACAGCCCAGTTTTTAGAAGTAGATAGTTTATTCCCCTCTAAATTTAAAAATTCATTAGCAGGTACGTTTTCAGGTAAAATATAATCTCCGTGAGCTTTTAACATTGATGGAAAAATGATACAATGAAATACAATATTATCTTTTCCGATAAAGTGTACCAGTTTAGTATCTTCTTTTTTCCAATAATCTTCCCAATTTTTCCCTTCACGAGCGGCCCACTCTTTAGTTGAAGAAATATAACCGATTGGAGCATCAAACCAAACGTATAAAACTTTTCCATCTGCTCCTTCTACGGGAACAGGAATTCCCCAGTCTAAATCACGAGTTACAGCACGTGGACGTAAACCATCATCTATCCAAGATTTAACTTGTCCTAATACATTTGCTTTCCAGTCATTTTTATGACCTTCTAAAATCCATTCACGTAAAAAAGTTTCATGTTTATCTAAAGGCAAAAACCAGTGTTTAGTTTGCTTTAAAACTGGTACATTTCCTGTAATAGCAGACTTTGGATTGATTAAATCAGTAGCATTATGACTTGTACCACAGTTCTCACATTGATCTCCATAACTTTCTTCGAATCCACATTTCGGACACGTACCAATCACAAATCGATCTGCTAAAAATTGATCTGCTTCAGTATCATATAATTGCTCAGAAACTTCTTCTATAAACTCACCATCAGCATACATTTTTTTAAAGAATTCTGACGCAGTTTCATGATGAATAGTATTTGAAGTTCTAGAGTAGTTGTCAAAAGAAATTCCAAAATCTTCAAAAGATGTTTTAATTATTGTATGATATTTATCAATAATTTCCTGTGGAGAAACACCTTCTTTTTTAGCACGCATAGGTATAGCAACACCGTGTTCATCTGAACCACAGATGTAAGCAACATCATTACCTTTTAGCCGTAAAAAACGGGCATAAATATCAGCAGGTACATACACTCCAGCTAAGTGACCAATGTGAATTGGGCCATTAGTATAAGGTAGTGCAGCAGTAATTGTATATCTTTTTGAAGAACTCATTTTCTGGATTTTTGAAGTCACAAAAGTACAAAACCCACGTATATTTTTTAGTATAGAGTTGTTTTTTTGAATGTATTATCTTCAGGCTATAAATCAGATGATTAAAGTTTTATTTTTTTACTTTTACGAATCCATAACAATTCTAAAATTGATTACACCACCATATTTAACAAAAGGAGATAAAGTTGCTATAGTAGCTCCTGCAGGTATTTTAAAAAATAGAGAAGAGGTTGTACAATCCGCAATAGACTTACTTGAAAACTGGGGATTAACAATTGTTCTAGGAGAAGCAGTTTTCAATCAAGGAAATCATTTTGCAGGTACGGATGAGGAACGAATGGTAGATTTTCAAAAAGCATTAGATGATCCTAGCATTAAAATGATCTGGTGTGCAAGAGGAGGGTATGGATCAGTTCGTATTATAGATCGATTGGATTTTACCATTTTCAAACAACATCCAAAATGGATTGTAGGATATTCTGATATTACGGTATTTCATAATCATGTTCACAATTTAGGAGTAGAAACACTTCATGGAATCATGTGTACAAGTATGCAAGATGCTTATACTGTGATCGAGGAGAGTATTATATCTTTTAAAAAAGCAATTTTTGGGGAGCGACTTGAGTATACTGTAAAACCTTCATTGTATAATAGAGAAGGAAAAGTTAGTGGTCAGTTAGTAGGAGGGAATTTAGCAATATTAACTTCTGTATTAGGTTCTAAAAGTCAGCTTAATACCAATGGAAAGATTTTGTTTATAGAAGAAATAGGAGAATACGAGTATGCAATAGATCGAATGTTGTATAGTTTACAGCGAGCAGGTTATTTTGATCAATTAAAAGGGATAATTGTTGGAGATATCTCTAAAGTGAAAGAAAATTCTACTACTTGGGGACAAACTATCGAAGAGTTGTTTTTGAATATTTTACCAAAACATATTCCTATTGTATTTAATTTTCCTGCTGGGCATGAACCTGATAATCGAGCGTTACTTATGGGGAGAGAAGTTGGATTATTAGTGGAAAGAGGACAAGCTTTTATTAAGTTTACCTGAGTTTTGAATAAAAAAATCTTGTCAGTTCGAGACCCTCGACAAAAAATTTATGAAACGTCTGTAATGATATTTAAGTAAGTGAAATTTGATCTGTTGATAAGAATTACTAAAAATCAAGGTAGCAGGGTTGGGATTAAGATGAAAAGTTGTTTGAGCGATAGTGAGTTCTTTTCATCTGTAGCTGGTGATATCGTAGTATTTTTTTAAATCTTGATTTTTGTGAATCCTGTCTTGAGCGCAGTCGAAAGATTGTATCAAGACAAAGGAAGAGGGAAATTATTAATTTATAGATTGTTATAAATGGTTTGTTTTCAGTGAATAAAAAAAGGTATAAATGATAGTGATTTTTTTGGTGATTGAGATTAGTCAAAATTGCTAGTAAAATCGTACTAAATCAAGTTCAGTAGATCTATCGAGGACACAGTTATTACTTATTGATAGCTCTATTGAGCGATAATCGGAAAAATAAAATTATGGCAGAGCATAATGAATTAGGAAAAGAAGGTGAAAAAGAAGCTATAGCATATTTAAAAAAGAATGGCTACGAAATTCTTGAAAATAACTATCGATTTAAAAAAGCTGAGATAGATATTATTGCTTTAAAAGAAGAATTAGTAGTAGTTGAGGTAAAAACTAGATCTACTGATTATTTTGGAAATCCTGAAGAGTTTGTAACTTCTAAAAAAAAGAAATTGTTAGTAAAAGCTATAGATAATTACATAATAGAAAAAGATTTAGATGTAGAAGTCCGTTTTGATATTATTGCAATAATAAAAAGAGGATATCTATTTGAAGTTGATCATATTGAGGATGCTTTCCTTTTCTTTTAAAGCTTTTTAAAAAACACATAAAAAGAAGTAGCGATAAATAGGCTTTTTTAAAGATCAAGTTTTATATATTTAACTCACTATATGTAAATAATGAAAAAAAACATCTTCATTTATCTCCTTTTAATTGGCTTAATTTCTTGTAAAAAAAAGCCAGTTAATTCGATGAGTTCACATACAATTAAACGGGAAATAGATTTCAATTTTAACTGGAAATTTTCCGAAGTAAAAGATACTTTAAAACCCAAAGTAGTTCCTGTAAATGATTCCAATTGGCGTGATATTCGTTTACCTCATGATTGGAGTGTTGAGCATTCTTTTGATAAAAAGTGGGATGGTGCAACTGGATACCTGCCTGGTGGAGTTGGAATGTATCAAAAACACTTTGTTACAGAACACGACTCTTCAGAAAAAAGTACGTACATACTATTTGATGGCGTTTACAATAATGCTACATTTTGGTTAAATGGAAAGCAAATTGGAGAGAATCCGTATGGATATTCCCCTATATTCTTTGATATAACAGAGTTGCTCAATCCTAAAGGTGAAGAAAATATTTTAACAGTGCATGTTGATCGTACCCGTTATGTAGATGCTCGTTGGTATCCAGGTAGTGGAATTTATAGAAATGTTAAACTAATTAAGCTTAATAAATTGCATATTCCAATTTGGGGGACTTTTATTAAAACTCCCGAAGTTACTAAAGAAAGAGCTACAATAGATTTAGATATTAAGATTGAAAATCAATTAGATGATACTAAAGTTTTTGTGTTAACTACTAAAATCATTGATTCAAATGGTACAGAAGTAGCGTCAGTTGCTAATGATTTAAGCATAGAGCCACAAAAAACTCAAGAGTTCAATCAAAATTTTACTGTAGATAATCCGAAACTTTGGCATTATAATACGCCTAACATGTATAAAGCGATTACCATTATAACTTCCGCGGGAACTGAAGTGGATAGATATGAAACCCCTTTTGGTATCCGTAAACTTGAATTTAAAGCAGGAGAAGGTTTCTTTTTAAATGGGGAGAATACATTGATTAAGGGAGTATGTTTACACCATGATGGCGGTTTAGTTGGTGCAGCTGTACCGAAGGGAGTATGGAGAAGAAGATTACAATTGTTAAAAGAAGCAGGTGTTAATGGTATTAGACCTTCACATAATCCATTTTCTGAAGAGTTCTTAGACCTTTGTGATGAAATGGGTTTTTTAGTGCAAGATGAAATATTTGACGAATGGGATTATGCAAAAGATAAGCGCTTGAATTATCATGATAGACACAATGATTATATTTCAAGAGGTTATGTAGAGCATTTCCAAAAATGGTGGGAGAGTGATCTTACAAGATCAGTATTAAGAGATCGAAACCACCCAAGTGTAATGCAGTGGAGTATTGGTAACGAAATTGAATGGACCTATCTACATTACCGTTATATTACTGGGTTTTGGAATAATCCAGAAGATCCACAAGAGCATACTGGATATTGGGGAGGAAAACCAAAATTCTCTCCTAAAGAAATGAAAGCTCGATACGATGCTTCTAAAAAAGGAAAATATATTTTAGTTGAAACGGCTAAAAAAATAAACGATAAAGTAAAATTGCTAGATCCTACACGTACAACTTCTGCAAATTTTATTATTCCACAAGTGAGTATGGTTAGTGGTTTTGCAGATATTGTAGATATTTCAGGATTTAGTTATAGAAATCCAGATATTTCTTGGTCACAAGAGCATTTTCCTAGCAAGCAAGTAACTATTACCGAATGTCCTGGGAATTATAGTGATTGGAAAACTGTGATTGAAAATCCTGGAGTGTACAGTATGTATATGTGGACAGGTATTGGGTATTTAGGAGAAAAGCATGGCGATTGGCCAGTAAAAGGAGGATGGTCTGATATGTTGAATTTAGCTGGATTTAAGGTGCAAGGATGGAATTATTTTAAAAGTATTTGGGTAGATGAACCGCACATGTCTTTTGGTACAATTCCTTTAGAAGATTCTGGATTTAAAAAAATAGGACCATCAGCTCAAGAGTTACCAGAAAATGCTAATGCTTACAATTGGAGAAATACAAATATGCATTGGAATTATGAAAACGGAAAAGATATTGTAGTAGAAGTATCCACCAATGCTCCTGAAGTAGAATTATTTTTAAACGGAACATCTTTAGGGATTAGAGAAATTGATAAAGCTCCAGACCGTATTCTTCGTTGGACAGTGCCTTTTAAAGCTGGGAAATTGGTTGCAAAAGGTGTTTATAAAGGGAGCCCAATTGAAACTGCATTAGAAACTACAACTAAGGCAACAGGATTTACTTTGAAAACAGATAAAAAGGCGTTAGAAGCAGACGCCTATGATGTAGCTCATTTGGTTGTTCAATTAATTGATGAAGAAGGTCGTGCGGTTAAAACAGAGAATAAAAAAGTGTCTTTTGAAATTTTAGGCGATGCTAAATTATTAGGGGTTGATAATGGAGAGGACGATAATATTCAAGATTTTCAAGCGAATAGCTTGCAAACAGCCAAAGGTCGTGCTTTAGCAATTATACAATCAAAAAAAGTAAGTAATCAGATAACCATAAGAGCTAAAATAGAAGGATTAAAAGACCAATCGGTAACTATAGATATTAGATAAATTATTCTTTCAAAATTTTCTCTAAAGCATTTTTTAAATTTAAGAATTCCGTTTTTTTAGTCCCACTATCGATGTAACTAAATTTTCCGTTTTTATCAACAATAAAATAAGAAGGATATACTTGAATAGGATTAAAAACTTGACTTACATCCATTGCAGAATACGCAGTTTTAAACTTAAAAAGAGATTTGTTATGAAACTCTTTTATAATTTCTTTTCTATCCAAAGCGGGAGCTACAAAAAGAATGTCATTTCTATTGTGGTATTGATCAACTAAACCATTAAGTTCATCTAGATCTAATAAACAAGGTAGGCAAGAAGTAAACCAAAACTTAAAAACGACAACCTTATTCAGGATGTCGTTTTTAGTAAGCTTACTTCCATCAGTAAGCCATAATTTGAATTCTGGTACTTCATCTCCAATAGTAAAATTTTCTTGAGAAAATGTTAGTGTTGAAGTTAATATTGTGAACCAGAATACTACATGTTTCATATATTATTTCTCAGCTTCATTCCCTTTATCGAAGTATTCTTTTACGTCTTCAATAGTATTTGGTACAGCAAGAATTTTTTTGTCTTTATCAAGGATAAAATAGGTTGGAGTAGCGTCTATTCTATATTTTTTTACTACTTCGTTATCAAACTTATATGTAGGATGTGTTCCTAAAACATTATGCCAATTATATAATTTATTTTTAGCCCATGAGTTAAAATCAAGATCATTTTCTTCAATAGCAAATGCAATTACTGAAGTACTTTCGTGATCTTTCATAAACTCATATACAGAAGGAATTTCCTTAACACAGTGACTACATTGTGTACTCCAGAAAATCATCAAGTAATTTTCTCCATCATTTAAAGTTGATAAAGTAAATTCTTTACCATCTACTTCTTTCCAAGAAAAATCAGGTGCAATTCTTCCTACAGAAACGCTTAATTCTCCTAATTTCTTGGTCTTAAATTCAGCATCTTGAAGATCAGAAGGTAGTTTGTCGTAGTATTCAGCAAATACACCGTCTACAATTTCTGAGTTTCTTTGATTGGTGAAACGTGTAATTAAATATTCTAAGATTTCCTTTTTAACCTTATTATCTTTAATAGTCTTCATGATTTTAGCAATCGACTCTTTGTATAACTTTTGTTGTAAAGTTTGACTTTCTGCTATGTTTAAGTAAAATACATAGTTAGTAACCTTGTCTACAATAAAAGGAGAGTTGTATAATGTTTGATTAGAAAAATCTACATTTTCAAAAAAACTATTAACTACATGATTTAAATATTCTTGTGTATCATCAAAAACCGAGTCAGAGTTGGTAGCCTCAGAAGCTTTAATGAAGGTGTTAACTAACATTCCTTCAGATTTACCTTCGTAGATTTCTTGTACTTCTTCTTGAGCTTTAAAAGCTTTCTTATATGCTTTTTTAGTGCTTTTAGCATCGTCCTTTAAATAGGCTACTTGTAAAGAGTCAATAGAACGTTGTGTTAAAGCTAAAGCATCTAAATATTCTCTATATACTTTATTTTCTCTAGATCTTGTGAAAACAATAGATTCTTCAGGAAATTGAGGGTTAAATACAAACTCAATATTTTCATTATTAAAGAAAAAGTCTATAAAACCAGCACCAGTGTTTCTATATGTTACACGGTATACACCTTTCTTAGCATCATTTGGTAATTTCAATTCGAAGCGACCTACTTTTTGTGTATTACCACCTAAATCAACATCCTCAAATTTTATAGTTGAATTACCTATAAATTTCTGTTTTGCACCTTCAATTTTATATAATACTACCCAGTCACTCTTTTCAGGTGGAGTCATAGTCCCCTTTACTGAAAACTGAGCATTTGCAATCGAAGCGACAAATGTTAATAGAATAAAGAAATTTTTCATCATTAATAAGGGAATTTTAATTTTATGTTATATTTAATTTTCTGCTTCTAGTATTTCAATAAACGTACCAAAATTAATATTTCTTATTTAATTTGAGTACTTTACACCAAAATTTATTATAAATAATGATTTTAAAAACTAAAATAGTTTGGATTACTGGAGCCTCTTCAGGGATCGGAAAATCTCTAGCTTTACTACTTTCGAGCCAAAATACAAAATTAATCTTATCTTCAAGAAATGAATCTGCTTTAAATGAAGTTAGAGAATTATGTTTACATAAAGAAAATGTGAAAATTTTACCTTTAGATTTAGAAAAATATGAAGGTTTTTCTGAAAAAGTTGAAGAAGCAATCGCGCTTTTTGGAGATATAGATGTACTGGTAAATAATGGTGGAATAAGCCAAAGATCATTAGCAAAAGATACTGCAATAGCTGTTGATAAACGATTAATGGATATCAATTATTTAGGTACTGTAGCATTAACTAAAGCATTATTGCCTCATTTTATACATAAAAATTCTGGACATTTTGTAGTTACCACAAGTATAGTGGGTAAGATAGGAACACCATTACGATCTACTTATGCAGCAACTAAGCACGCTTTGCATGGTTTTTTTGATAGTTTGCGAGCAGAAGTATTTAATGATAATGTAAAAGTTACTTTAGTTTGTCCTGGGTTTGTAACTACAAATGTGTCTAAAAACGCATTAACAGGTGATGGAAGCCCACAAAATAAAATGGATAATGCTACGGCAAAAGGAATACATCCAGATAGATTTGCAAAGTTGATGGCAAATGCAATTGAAAAAGAAAAGGAAGAGGTATATATAGCAGGAGCCAAAGAGAAATTAGGAGTATATGCCAAAAGATTTTACCCTAAGTTACTATCTAAAATGATACGAAAATTAAGTGTTACTTAAAAAAGTCGATGTTTTCAAAATAATTAATAATAGCTTCTTTCATTAAAACAGTTTGTTCTCCAGGTTTTAAGCTAGGTAATTCTGTAAGTGTTTTATAATGAGGCCATCCATCGTTATCAAAAAAATCAAATTCGTAATAGCCATAAGGCTCTAATAATTTACATATTGCAATATGCATTAAATTGATTTTTTCGTCTTTTTTAAACTTGCGTTGTCCTTGACCTAATTCTTGTACTCCGATCAAATAGATAATACTATCAATAGTTAGTTCGTCACCTTCAGCAAATTGTTTAGACAGTGTTGCGATTATAAAATCCCATTTTTCCTTAAGATCATTTACTTTATTCATAGATTGTAAATTGATGGACAAAGATACGAACGAGATACTTATATTTGTTAAAATTCTTAAACTATGAATACGTTAGATATTATTATTGCAGCACTACTTCTTTTTGGTTTTGTTCGTGGTTTGATGAAAGGACTTTTTGTAGAAGTCGCTTCACTTGTTGCTTTAGTAGCTGGGGTATATGGAGCAATCCATTTTTCTTATTTTTTAGGAGATTGGTTAAAGAATAGTTTAGATTGGGATGAAAAGTATATAACGCTTGTAGCTTTCGCAGGAACTTTTGTCGCTATTATATTGGTTATTGCTTTAATGGGGAAAATTTTGACTAAGATTGCTGATTTTGCTTCTTTAGGTATTTTAAATAAAATTTTAGGAGGTGTTTTTGGAGTGTTAAAAATTGGATTAATTTTAAGTGTAATATTTATCTTTTTTGGAAAGATGAATGATACTATTCCCTTTGTGAAAAAGGAGAGTTTAAATGAATCTATTTTATTTCACCCTGTAAAGAAAATTGCCCCTATGATTTTTCCTTCTATCATAAAAGGAGGCGAAGATACTGATGAAAATGAACAACACGATAATGAGTCGATTTAATTGTTTTATTTAAAACTAACTATTTTATAATAGGTTTTACCTAATTCTTTACATAAACCTTCTTCGGCTAACACAGAAATCTTCATATCAGAGGAGAAATTGATTTTTCTTTTTTTGAGGTCTTCCTGGAATGTTTTAGATAAAGCAATACAAACTTTTGTTTTTGAATTTATAGTAGTCGTTATTCCTCTACCTTTTTGAATTATTTTTTCAATTTTAATTTCGATGCTATTACTTTCATCTGTACACTTTGTTGTAGAACATGAATTAGACATTACAGTGCCACGAAACCAGATAGTATTAGGGTTTATAGATTCTCGATAATCTTGTGTGGAGAATTTAGGTTTTTTTACTTGTGCTGTAAGCGTGGTATTGTATCCGATAAAGATAAATCCAATTAAGATAAGATATAAGAAGTGGTGTTTTGTTTTCATCTATATAAATATATGCATAAAAAAAGAGGCTATAAAATATAGCCCCTTATCGTATTGTTATATAAAATTACTTTTTAATAATTTTAAACTTTCTATCTGTATTTTTTCCTTTGATATTGATAATATAAAGACCAGAAGATAGTTTAGAAGCATCCCAAGAATAATTTAAATTCGACTTGAAATTTGATTCTTCATGAACTAATTTTCCTGAAATATCAAAAATATACATTGAAATGTCATTTTCAGATGTAATAGAGCTCATATTAAAGTTGAAAACATTAGCTGAAGGGTTTGGCCATACTAAAGAGTTTAAATCAGTTTCTAAAGTAGCTAAAGAAGCTTCAGTTATTGAGTTTTCATCTCCTCCAACACCAACAATGTCTCCAAACATTTGGAAAATTTGATCTAAAGGATCTCTTCCTAAAGCAACAGTGGTAGCAGTCCAGTCAACAGCACCAGTTCCAAAAAGATCTGCAGGGTCTCTGAATTGTGTAACTTCACCAACTTTATTAGTCTCAGATGCCCAGAACCATTGGTTTCCTCCAGGTAAGAAAGGTAAGTTTACGTAAATAGAAATCCAATAATTTCCAGGATCAAGTGTAACAGGTTCTGGTAAAACAATGTTTAAGTTACTATCATCTATTTCAGAGATAGGAGTAACATCTCCACTGTTATATACTTCTTCACCAGGTGTTCCTGCATTGTTGTCGTAAATTACAACAGATACATTTGTAAATAAAGGTGCACCTCTTGTACCTCCAAAAGCAAGAATTCTATTGATAACCCATTGGTTGCCTTCAGGTACTACAAAGTCATCTGCTGCTTGAGCTAAACCATTAAAATCTAAAAAGTTTTGAGAAGGAATGCTGCTTACAGCCACATCATTTTGTTCATAAACTGGAGCTTCAGAAACTGTAACAGTAAATCCTTCAGAAACCTGCTCTCCACCAGCAGTTGCAATTAAACCGATAGCAGCACTGCCATTAGCATCTGGAGCATATGATAATGTTAATGTGTTATTTGTTAACGTAGCAGTTACTAATTCAGGATTTGAGTTCGTTAATGTTATTGTAATAGGTAGTCCTTCAGATTGTACAAATAATCCAGTAATATCAACAACTGTATCTTCACTATTAGTATCTACATTGATATCATCTAATAAAAAAGCAGTACTTAAAGTAGATTCTGGTAACGGGTTTGCAGTAATAGGGAAGCGTGCACTAAATAAACCATTTCCATGAGCAGCAATAGCTATGAAACCATCTTTTCTAGTAACTACTTCGTCAGTTACAGCATTACCAATTCTATTATTTTCTTTTCTCCAAACTGTATTTTGTCCGTTTAAATAGTTTGTGTAGTATAAACCAGTACTTGTAGCAGCAAAAATTCTTTGAATTCTTGAGTGTGAATTTCTTCCTTTTGCTCCTAAGAAAGCAGTACTTCTAACTGAAGGTCCGTTTCCAGTACCATCACGATTTTGTTCTAAATTACCACTAATATCTGTCCAAGTTTCTCCACCGTTATCTGTATAAAATACACTAGGTATTCCGTAGTTAGAGAAAGTAACAATTACTCTATCAGAATCAGAAGCGTCTACATTAATGTCATTTACAAAACCAGTAGGTAATCCTTTTCCTGTAGAAATATCCACAGCTGGTTGACCGTCGATATTAGCATTGTCCATTCTAAAAATTAGACCATTATTTGTACCATAGTATAATTTGTTTGCTACAGGGAAAGCAGAAACATCAACCGCAGTAATTGTAACATTACCCGGAGTTTGAGAGCTTGCAATATTTGTCCAGTTTACATCAGTACCACTTCTTGTGAATAAAGGAACTTCATCTAAATTTCTATTTCTCCATATTCTACCTCCAACAGGCATATACATGATATTATCATTATTAGGATCTAAAATAAATGGATTAATGAATGAGAAACCAGCAGCTGAAGCAGGTCTAACGCTTGAAAAAGAGCTGAATTCACCATTTTCATCAAAATTAAATCTAAAAAGATTACCTCTTTGAGAAGAAACATATCTTGTTCTTCCTCCGTCAGCAATAGCACTGTAAGCACCGTCACCTCCAAAATCTTCTTCCCAAATAGCTGTAGGGTCAGTAGAATTTGTATACCAAGTTCCGTTATCTTGGAAACCAGCAACTAAATCATCAGAATTAGCTTCTGGGTCGAATGCAACATGGTAAGGTTGTGTTGTAATATATCCGTTGTTTAAAGATTCCCATGCAACTGGCTCAATTCCAGGATTAGTTGCTCTAATATTTTCAGTAATAAATACACCACCATCATTACCAGATAAAGCTCTATCAGGGTTAGAAGGATAAAATACTAATGCATGTTGATCAGGATGTTGATTAGTATAAAGACTTACATTATTAAGAGGTGAATATCCAGCTATCCAACTTGCTTGCCCAGCAGGAGTAGTAAACCCAGTAGTAGATCTGTATACATTTGTACCTCCTACAAACATAACATTACTGTCAGCAGGGTGAACTTTTACTACCATATTGTATCCAGTCTGTAGGTTCAGACTTCCTACAGAACCACCTATGGTTGTAGGTAAATTAGCAGTAAGGTCTGTCCAAGCATTAGCAGCATCAGCAGTTTGGTCATACCTAAATAAGGTAGCCTCGTTAACAGGACTTAAGTCTCTTGTGAAAAAGTATACTATACTTTCATTAGATGGGTCTATCCCCATAACAGTTCTACTGTAAGTAGTGATAAAGTTTTCAGGAGTAATATTTGTCCAAGTTTCACCATCAGTAGAAGTAAAGAATCCAGCATTAGGATTACCGCCAGAACCGATAGTTGCATATATTCTTCCAGAAGAAGTAATAGCTACTTCTACGGTATTATCAAAGCCACCAGCCAATACTTCAGTGAAAGAATTTCCTCCATCTTGAGATCTCAATAAACCATTAAATGATGCTACATATAAATCACCATTTGTAGGATCTACAGCAATAGAATTTACAATATCAAAAGGTGATGCAGCTCTAGGATCGTTGTCAAATGTATTTCTTAATGGTTCAAAAGTACGTCCACCATCTTGAGATTTATACACCCCAGATCCTGAATAAAAAGCACCGCCGGCACCAGCAGAATTACCAAGTCTTTCACCAGAGGCAAAGTACCAAGTAAAGCTTCTACCTGGTCTTGGATCTTGTACGATAGCTGTAATACTTGGGTTTTGGAAAGAACGTGTAACTTTTCTCCAAGTTTCACCGTTATTTTCAGATCTCCATAGACCACCAGAAACACCTCCAGCTAAAATTATGTTTTCGTTGTTTCTGTCTATAGCTAAAGCTCTAGTTCTACCACCTACGTTAAAAGGTCCTCTGTTTACCCAATTTGAAAATTTGGTTTTACTTGAAACTCTAGTAGCTCTTTCTAAAATCTTTTTAGAATCATCTCCAATACTAATTCTTTTTGAGAATTTGATTTCTGCTTCTCTTATTCCTTTTGGAATTTCTCCTGTAGTAGGATTTTTTAGTCTTTCGAATTCAAAGTTTGCTCTTTCAATAGCATTATCAGCTTGGCGCTGAGGAGGAGTTTTTGCGTCAGTAGCTCCCGTCTTACTATCAAACATTTTTTGATTTCTGTAAACTTGATTTTTTTTAAGGGTCTTAGGGTCTGCACTTGTTTGGAGTTTTTGTGCTTGTAATGTTGACCCAATAGAAAATACCAACAGTGTAAGGACACTGCCTTTTAGTAATCTTAGTTTCATATGAAGGTTAATTAAAATTTGGATTAAAGGTACTCTTTCGTTTTAACATTATTTTTAGTTTTTTGTGAAAAAAATCTTAAAATAATTTGTTGTTTGTTAAAGAATTTCTAAATTATTTATATTGTATTGAAAAAGAGGTTATTGTGTTTTTGTGGAAAAGTAAGTTTTGCATTTTCTAACTTTTATAATCATAAAATAAATAGTATTAATATCCGTTAGTTAGACCATGGATTACAATATTTAGGTTATTCTTATGCTCATTTTCTTTTGTTTAGCTGTTTAAGAATTAAATGAAAGTAAATGCATAATCTAAAATTGTATATAATGAGAAACTATTGATGGTTAGCACATTTAAAAAGTATACTTTTATTACTTTGATTTTGTTTTCGGTTGAATTATTTGCTCAAGAAACAGCCACAAAATCTAAATTTAAACCTCCAGTTACTAAAACTTGGATTAATACCTATGGAAATTTTAGAATTTCCAATCGTTTATTTTGGGTAGCACAAACACACTTTAGATTTCAAGAGACAGAGAGTACTCCTTACGTGGGGCAAATAGGTCAAGTATATAACCGACATGCTATTGGTTATATACATTCAAAGAAATTCAACATGAGCTTAGGGGGAGTGTTAAGGTTGAATTTTAATACAGATGAATCTTCTACGGGTAGAAATTTGGTTCCCGAATGGCGTATTTGGCATCAATATATGTTTGCAGTTCCTTTTTCTTCTACTATGTTTTATCATCGTATTCGTATTGAGCATCGATGGACTAGAGGGTTCGCAGAAGATAGTGAATACATTTTTAGGAATAGGTGGCGCTACATGTTCAAGGCTAAAGTACCTCTAAATTCAAATAAGATTAAAGAAAAAACATTTTATATTTCTCCTGAAGTAGAACTGATTATGCAAAGTGGTAAAGCAGTGGTAGGCAGTGTAATGGAAGATTTAAGAATTCATGGATCTGTAGGTTATGTTATTAATCCTAGATTAACTGTAGCTACAGGACTGATGTATTCTCACGGACAAACACTTAGTGATGCTTCAGTGTTTAAACAAAGCTGGACAGCTAGGTTTCATTTGTATTTTTCACCAGATTTTAGAAAAATTAAAGATAAATTACCTGCCATTCATATGGATGATTAATCAAATTTTTATGAAAGTTTCAAAAACGAATTTACTTGCTTATGTTTTATTAGTGATCTCGCTTCTATTTTCTATATACACTAAATTACAAGAACAAAAGGCAAAAGAAGAGCTTAAAAGAATAGCCTTTAAAGAGTCAACCAATGTAAAAGATTCAATTTTAGAGAAGCGTTTACAATCTTTTGATTCCTTATTGTCTGTGGGGAAATATGAAACAGCTTTGAATATATACAGTGAGGAGTTGGATACATTAGCTAAGAATGATAAAGATTTTGTAAAGTTTAGAATAAATTTGGTGAAACAGTTTGTCCATTCTCAGAATCTCAGGAAAAAAGTAATTTCTAATGATAATGAAAACTCAGAAGCCAGTGTTACAAATTCAATGGTATCAGATACCTCTAGTCAAAATTCTTTAGACTCGCTGAGTTTAGCTTTAACGAAAACAAAATCCTTATTAAAAAAAGTGCAAAATGAGTTGAGGAGTAAATCATTTGGAGCGTATTTACGATTTAAAAATCCAAAAAGACATAAAATTCACTATGTAGGAAATACTAGTAAAGGAAAAGCTTATGGATATGGAATTGCTATTTACGATACGGGAAGTAGGTATGAGGGGGAATGGAAAAATAATTTAAGAGAGGGGAAAGGTTCATTTTATTGGACAGATGGACAATATTATATTGGCGAATATAAAAATGATTTAAGAACAGGTAAGGGAACTTATTTTTGGCCAAATGGTGAGAAGTATGTTGGAGAATGGAGAAAAGATAAGCGAGATGGAAAAGGAGTATTTTATAATAAGAAAGGAAAAATTATGACTAGTGGTATTTGGAAGAAAGATAAACTAGTTAAAGAAGATAAAAACAAGCATTAATAAAAAAGACTATCTAACGTTATCACGAATTTAATGTTGAAGCGATCTTAATAATTAGTTGGTTTAGAATTAAAAGATTTCTTCACTATGCCTGTATTGATTGACAGTCATATAGTTCTGATAACACTTTTTTAGATAGTCTCTTTTTTTATGTATTTGCTGTATAGTTTTACAGCATAGTTACTTTTCCTGTATGTAATGAATACACACCGCCTACAATAGAAATTTCTCCATTATCTTCCATTTCCTGTAAAATTTTACTTTTCTCTCGGATTCTTTCCATTGTTAACTTTACATTGTTTTCTACAGTTTTGGCTACAAATGCTGGATTTGAAGAATCAGTAACACCATCAACTTGTTCAGAAGCTAATTTTACAGCAGGAGTAATATTACTTAACATTGCTGTAATGTTTCCAAGTTCTACCTCATCGCAAGCAGCTTTTACTGCACCACAACTTTCATGACCTAAAACAAATACTAATTTACTACCAGCAACGGCACAAGAATATTCCATACTACCTAAAATGTCTGTGTTTTCAAAGTTTCCGGCTACACGAGCTACAAAAACATCACCAATGGTTTGATCGAAAACCAATTCAACAGGAACGCGTGAATCAATACACGATAAAATTACCGCTTTAGGAAATTGTCCTCCAGTAGTTTGTTCTACTAATGAAGTAACATCTGAAGCGGTTAATTTATTAGCAATATAACGTTGGTTACCTTCTAATAAATCTTCTAATACTGAGCTAGGAGTTAAGCCAACTTGTAATTCTTTTGTTAGAGCTTTATTTCTCATTATTAATTCTTTTTTAATGGTTTATTTTTACGTTTTCTTTTACCCACTCTAAACATTCAGAGAAGGTTTTAAATGTATGTTCTTTAGAGACTAAATCAGGAATGATACCAATGTTTTCCATCATGTATTTAGGTTGTTCTAATACATCTACAAAGAGTACTTGAATTCCATTTTTCTCTAAATCAATTAAAATATCTTCTAATGCAAATAGTCCTGACTGATCTACATAAGGCATTCGTCCCATTCGGACGATTACAGTTTTAGCGGTATCAGGAATTTGTTTAGCTAACTGTTGAAAGTTGCTAGTAGACCCAAAGAATAAAGGTCCGTTTATGTGTTTTATAAAAACTTCCGTAGAAAGATTCTCAGGGAAATCTGCCTCATCATCCCACGCTTCTTCCTGTAAAGGAGTAACGTCTGATCGTATAGCAGTTACATCTCCTATTTTCTTCATGAAAATTAAAGATGCAATAACTAAACCTATACCTACAGCATACACAAGATCCCAAAAAGTAGAAAGAAATAATACAACAAGCATAATGATTACTTCTGAACTTACTTTTACAAAACCGATACTAATATCTTTAGGTAAATTAGGAATAGCACGAAGACCTTTATAATCCATAACTCCAATTCCAACAGTAATTAAAACTCCAGCTAAAACAGCGGCAGGTATTTTTGAAGCTATAGGTCCTAAACCTAACAAAATGATTAATAGCATTACACCAGCAATCATTCCTGAAAGCTTAGTTTTACCTCCAGATTTAATGTTAACTACAGTTCTAATTGTAGCGCCAGCACCTGGAATACCACCAAAAACTGCTGCGATACTATTTCCAATACCTTGTCCAATTAATTCTTTATTGGGTTTGTGTTTCGTTTTAGTCATATTGTCTGCAACAACAGACGTCAATAAAGAATCGATAGCTCCTAATAAGGCGAGTGTAAATGCTGTGAATATGTAAGGTTTTATACTACCTAGACTAAAACTGGTAAAAATTTCCAAGTTTGGTATGGGAAATCCACCTGGAATTTCTTCTATAGGCCTATAATCAATATTGAAAATTAATACAATTGCAGTCATTACTACTAATGCAACAAGTGTACTAGGTATAGCGGTAGTAATTCTTTTAAAACCATAAATGATTACAATTGTACCCAATGCTAAAAGGAGTTCTAAAAAATTAATGTTCTTAAGTGCTTTAGGTAGTACTTTTAATGTTCCTAAAACACCAGAAGATTCTTTTCCAGCTAAGGTTTTAGCTTCTTTTAAAATTCCTTCTTGAGTAATTTCATTAGAACGCTTTATAGTTTCTTTGAAATCTTCTAAAACTAGAATACCTTCTCCAGCTTCATCTTTTAAAATATTTTGTAAGATTATTTCTTGGGCTTGAGGTTTAAATTGGTTTACAAAACTTGCATCTTCTTTAGCATAATATCCTATAGAAGGTAAGATTTGTGTTACCAAAATAATTACTCCAATAGCGGTCATAAATCCTGAAACTACTGGATAAGGTATGTATCTAATATATTTTCCAAAGCCTAATAAACCTAAACCAATTTGAATGATACCTGCAAGCAAAAATACCATAAGTATTGTAGGTAAAGCTTGTTGTACGTTTCCATCATTAGCGGCAATGATAGTAGCAATTACTACCATACTGACTGCGGTCATAGGTGCGGTTGGTCCAGAAATTTGCGTATCAGTACCTCCAAAAAGTGAAGCAAAAAAAGCGATTAATATGGCGCCATATAGTCCAGCACTCGGGCCTAAACCAGATGAAACTCCAAAAGCTAATGCTAAAGGTAATGCTACAATACCAGCTGTGATACCACCGAATAAATCTCCTTTAAGATTGGAAAATAAGTTTTTCATTTCAGTTAAATTGAATTACGTATAGTTTATGTTGAATTGTGTCATAAATTTAACACATTCGTGAAATACCTACCTAACTTATTTTAGGATTTAATTTAAAGAATTCAATATAACTTGGTGGATTTTCAACAGTACCACGTTCAGAAATTAATGTGATATTAATGTTGCGTTCTTTAGCTTTGTAAGCAAAGTCTTCTAAAATTTCAATAATATCATTATCTAAGTATCTTGTTTTAGTAACATCTAACTCTAAAGAAGAGTTTTCTGGTAAACTATCTAATTCTTTCAAGATTGCTCCTTTATTAAAAAAGGTTACTTCTTCAGCTAAAGTCATTTTTATTCTACCATCATTAACATCTTCTCCTTCCTTATGTAAGAAGTGTGAATTTTGGAAACTTTTGAATAAAATCACAAAAATACCAACTGCAAGTCCTAAGCCAATTCCTAATAATAAATCACCAGTAATAGCCATTGGTAGTACAGTAGTTATAAAAGGAAGCCATTGTTTCCAACCTAATTTAAACATAGTTTTAAATGTTGAAGGCTTAGCTAATTTAAATCCAACTACAAATAATACAGCTGCTAGTACAGACAAAGGAATCTTGTTTAATAAAGTAGGAATTAAGATCACTGAAATTAATAAGAAAAACCCGTGAATAATGGCAGACATTTTACTCTTACCACCTGATTGAATATTTGCAGAACTTCTAACGATTACTTGAGTAATTGGTAATCCTCCAATTAATCCTGAAATAATATTTCCCGTTCCTTGTGCAATAAGCTCTCTATTGGTAGGAGTCACATTTTTATCTGGATCTAATTTATCTGTAGCTTCAACACATAATAAGGTTTCTAAACTTGCTACAATAGCAATAGTAAAGGCAATAACCCATACGTTTTTATCTCCAATAGCAGAGAAATTTGGAAAGCTAAATTGTCCTTTAAAGCTATCAAAACTATCTGGTACAGGAACAGAAACTAATTGTTTTTCTAGTAAACCTAATGAACCTCCTTGAGTTACTATATAAAAAATAATACCAACAACAACAGCTACTAATGGTCCTTGGATTAATTGGAAAATTTTAGCTTTTTTAGAAAGTACGTTAGACCATAAAAGTAAAATACCTAAAGCTACAAAACCAATTACAGTAGCTCCAATACTAATGTTTCCACTTATCAATGCATTGAAAGAATTTAATAAACCAGAAATTAGATTATCCCATTCTACTTGAAGAAATGAAAAATCCCCTGTAGGATTCTTGTCCATTCCAAAGAAGTATGGTATTTGTTTTAATATGATAATTATTCCAATACCAGTTAGCATTCCTTTAATTACTGATGAAGGAAAGAAATAAGCAATAATACCAGCTCTAGCTACTCCTAAAAGTATTTGAATAACACCTCCTAGAACTACAGCTACTAAAAACTTTTCAAATCCACCGTTCTCTAAACCGCCAAGGGTTACTATAGCGGCTAATACTATAGCGGCTAAACCTGCTGCTGGTCCACTAACACCAATACTAGATCCACTAATGCTGGCTACTACTATACCACCAACTATACCAGCAATTAATCCAGAAAATAAAGGCGCTCCACTTGCCAATGCAATACCTAAACATAAAGGTAATGCCACAAAAAATACCACTATACTAGCGGGTAAATCATTTTTTATTGTTTTAAACATGATTATTTAAAATTTGTCAACTTTTATATAAAGTTGAATTATTTATAGTTAATTAATTTATAATGAAAGATAATTTAGATGCTCATACGATTTTTGGAGTATAATTTCGCATAAATATTTTGTCACTTCTAGTAAAATTATTCGTAATTGAATGAAGAATAATTTTATATCGAGAAGTAGTCGGATAGCTCTCGATACATTTTTTATTACATTAACACTTCATAAAAAATACTCGAACTGACATACACGAAAAATTAATCGTAAATCGTATTAACTATAAATTTCCGGAGGAGGAGAATCAAGATTTTGAAAAATAGAAGTATACTTTTTAGAAAAATGAATTACACTTTTCTGATTTGTGGTATATGTATAGGTCAAAAATGAAGTATTAAAATTAACTATTTTCAGTTCTGTGTCTTTTGTAAGTTCTACATCTTCAGATTCTTCTTCTAGATCAATTGCAAATTCTACTTCATAACTCAACTCTAACAGAGATACATAGGTAGGCAAGGCAATAGATGTAAGTAATACACTAACTAGAAAATATGTGAAAAATAGTTTTTTCATTTATGATAAACATAAATTTAATTTATGATTGCCATAAATATACTAAAGTGAAATGCTAACTTTTGTTAAAATTGTTAAAAAAGATGAAGAATATTAATGTCTTTGTTCTTCAACCAACCTATTTTACCATCTAATAAACGTATTTTTTTCCATTCATCAACTTGATCAAGAACATATACTTTAGTTCCTTCATGAATTACAAATGCCTCATCTGCATTTTTCGTTGGTTCGTTTTTAACAGAAACTTCAGAAGTGTATACAATGGCTTCAATTGTATTTGAGTATTTATTAAATTGATGATAGGTAACGCTTAAAGAAATAAGCAATAGTATAAAGCTTAATATACTAGTGGTAAAAAATAATCTTTTCTTTGATGGGTTGATAGAAAAGTAATATAAGATAAATAAAATGGCAGCCAAAAATGAGAATATAATGCTTATAGTTGCCCATCCATTAAAGCTTATTTTACTGATGTAATTGATATTGAATTTTTGAAGTATAGATTTAGGTAGTTCTTCAATTCTATCTAAAGCTAGACGCTTCGCAAAAATTAAGTTGTTTTGTGCATCCTCATTAAACGCATCTAATTGCAATGCTTTTTCATAGTTGTAAATTGACGGTCCAACTTTATTAAGTTTATAGTAGCTATTTCCTAGGTTATGATATAGTTCTGAAGAAACTTCTCCCGAACTTATAATTTCTTCGTATAATTCTATAGCTTTCTTATACTCACTATTTTTATATAAATTATTTGCCTTGTCAAAAGTTTCATTAGCACTTTGAGCAAAAATTAAGTTTGATATAAGTATTAGAAATAAGCAGGTTATTTGTTTTATCATAACTGTTTATCTAATTGAATTATTACTTGTTTAGCCTTTTCAAATTCTGAGTTCATTTGAACATCAGTAAATGGTGTATATCTTGCAAAATCACAACTCTTTAATACTTCTATAAAATCAGATATTGTTGAGTCATTAATATTTTTATCCCTTAAGAGTTCTGAAATTTTTTCCCTACTAATGTCAGAAGTTTCTACTCTTAATTTAGCTTTTAGATAATTATGTAACGCACGCTCAAGAGCTTCATAAAACTCTTCCTTATTCCCTAATTGCTTATTGGCTTCAGCTAAATATTTTTTTGCTAGTTTATCAGCTTTTCTTGATTTATTACCAATAATATCAGCATTTCTTTCATCTTTTTTCTTTCCAATGAAAATTGCGATAGGGATACTAATTAACGGTAACAATAGTAAAATATAAAATGGAATAGATTTAAAGAAGTTAGTATTACTCTGTGTCGCTAATGTTGTAGAGGTTTGTATAAACCTAAAGTCTTTACCTGTAATAGTAACATTTTGTTTTTGAACTGGTGTATTTGATGTGTCTACAGGTAGTTCTTTCCCTTCAGTAACATCTACAAATAAATCTTCAGTACTAATAGTGTAATATTTCTTTTCTTTAGGGTTAAAGTAAGAGAATTCTGTTTTAGGAATTTTGTATTTTCCTTTAAATTCAGGAACTACTGTATAATTGTCTGTTATAGAGCCTTTCAAGCCTGAAGATGTAATTCTTACCTTTTCTTTACGTTCAGGTTGATATACTTCTAATTCTTTAGGAGTTTCAATTTTAGGTAATTCAAATAATTTAAGATTTCCTTTTCCAGCTACACTAAGTTTCAACGTTGAAGATTCATTAGCTTTTAATACGTTTTTACTTGAGGTCAGCGCATAAGTAAAGTCCCCAACAGCTCCAGTAAAGCTTTCAGGTTTATTTTCAGTTGGTAATTCTTTCGCAAAAACAGTTTTCCTTGCAGAAGAATATTCTTTACGGACCCTTCTAGTTATAGCATTCCCAAAAAAATCTGCTCTACCTGTAGGAACAGCTACAAGAATATCCATTTTCATAGGATCTATAGTAAGTTTCCCAGATTTAGTAGGAATTAATAAAGCTTTATGCAGAACAGCATATCTATATTGCTCTCCATTATAAGTTGCTGTTTTTACCTGAGAACCATTTCCTTTTATTTCTTGATTCCAAAAACCTATATATTGAGGAGATTCTGTAACTGCATTGTCATAAATACCTACATTATTACTGAAATATAATCGATATTCAACATAAATTCCTTCTCCTACATAAGGTTTTGCTTTAGATACTTCAGCAACTAAATGAATGTTTTGCTCCGCAATATAATCTGGATCATTTGGATTTTTAGGAATAGCTACTGGATCAGTAACAATTATTTTAACGGGTTTAGATTTTAATGTTTTACCGTTAAATTGGATACTTGCAGAAGGTAAGTTAAATTCCCCTTTTCTAAGAGGTTTAATAATATACGTATATGATTGTGTAAAGCTGCTTTTACCATTAATCCAAGATTGACTAACAGATTGACTAGGTCCTCCTACAATTTTAAAATTCTTAAAGTTTGGAGCTTTAAAATGATCTGCTCCTTGTTTATTAATAGCAAACTCCACACGTAAGCGTTGGTTAACGCCTAGCTTGTTTTTACTTACAGTAGCTGTAAGTTCAGCATCTTGAGAAAAAGCTGCTAGATTGAATAATAATATAATAAATGTTGTAAACTTCAAATTCATTTGATATTCAAAAACGCACAAAAATAGTTATTTTACACAGTATAAATTACTTGATTTTTAAGATTTTGATCTTAAATTTTTCATAATTCTTACCAATCTTTTTCTTGCTTTATTTTTCTACCCTTCGACTTCTTAACATTCATTTTCTTTTGCGTTTTTTTCTCTTCATTATTTAAACTTTCAAGCAATTGCTTCATTTGTTCAGGAGTCATTTTTCCAGGTCTGGGCTTTGGTTGTTGCTTGTCGTTTTGGTCTTGTTTATTTTTTTGTTGATCCTTCTGGTCTTTTTGATCGTCTTTATTGTTCTTGTTTTTATCCTTGTTCTGATCTTTTTTGTCTTTGTCGTCTCCTTCTTTCTTGTCCTTATTTTGATCTTTATTTTCCTGCTTATCTTTATTTTTATCCTTGTTCTGGTCTTTTTTATTGTCTTTATTCTTGTTGTTGTTATTTTGTTTCTGCTCTTTCTTTACTTGTTTTTGAGCGGCAGCTAAGTTATAACGAGTTTCATCATCATTAGGATTATTACGCAGTGCATTTTTATAAGCTTCCACAGCTTGTTCATATTGTTTTTGCTCCATCATTGCATTCCCAATATTGTGATAAGCTTCAGCTTTTTCTGCTTTAGATTCAGCTGTTTTTGTGGTTAATTCATATTGAGAAACAGCTTCTTTATAGTTTTTTCCTTGGTACAAAGCGTTCCCAAAATTGTAACTAGCTTTATCATACTTACTGTCTTTTCCTAATGCTTTTCTGTAGGCAATAGAAGCTTCATTGAACTTTTCTTTATTGTAAAGTTCATTTCCTTCTCTTAATAAAGAACGAGCTTCTCTTTGCAATTTTAATGTGTCTTGTTGTGCGTTAACTAAAGCACTCATCAGTAAGAAGAGTAAAATGAAGTATGTTTGTGTGACTATTTTTTTCATATTATTTCGACTCTTTATCGTTAAACAGGTTTACCTTTTTTATCCATTTCGTTTTTCTTTCGAAAAAGAAAATATCAATAAGTAAAAACAATATTCCAATACCAACAAACCATTGAAATTGATCTTTATAATCAGAGAATTGTTTAGTTTCAAATTCACTTTTCTGAGCATTAGTAATTACTTTTTCAATAGCTTTTACTGGCAACTCAGTTTTGTTTCCATCTATATATTCACCATTAGATCCAGAGGCAATTTCTTGTAGAATCTCCGGTTTTCTTTGGGTTATTACAGTTTCTCCTTGTCTATTTTTCTTATAGCCAATATTACCACCGTTTAATTCAATAGGAATTGGTCCACCTTTTTCGGTACCGACTCCAATGGTGTATACTTTTACACCTTCATTAGAAATATCTTGTACTTTTTGTTTTGTTTCTTCTTGATGATCTTCACCATCAGAAATTATAATTAAGTACTTATTAGTTTGCTCTTCGTTATTGTAATACGTTCTAGCTAAGTCTAAGGCTTCATTTATTGCTGTTCCTTGACTAGATACCATATCAGGATTCGCATTTTGTAAAAACATTTTCGCTGCAGCGTGATCTGTAGTAATAGGAAGTAAAGGATAAGCATTACCAGCATAAATAATAATCCCTACACGATCACTACCTAATTTGTCTACAATTTTAGAAATAATTTGTTTTGATTTTTCTAATCGATTAGGAGCAATGTCTTTAGCTAACATACTTTTAGAGACATCAAGTGCGAATATCACATCTACACCTTCTCTTTTTACAGTCTGTAACTTAGTTCCCATTTTAGGATTTACAAGTGCTACAATTAAAAAAGATAATCCTAAAAGTAAAAACACAAACTTTAATACAGACTTAAACGTAGATGAATTAGGAGCTAAACGTGCTAATAATTCACCAGTGATAAATTTATTTTGTGTTTTTTTCTTCCACCATAAAACCAATAAGAAGATTAATACCATTACAGGAATGATACTAAATAAATAAAAATATATTGGTTCTTCTAACTTATACATATTTTGTGTAAATGTTTAACCGTTAATTAGTTTAATTGTGGTCTTATAATTAAACATTATCAACTATTATATAAAACTTTTAAATACAGTGTTTTTAAGTACAAATTCTAGTAGTAAGAATATTCCTGCTAAAAATACCCAGAATCTATATTTCTCAGTATAATTGTAATACTTAAACTCTTCTATTTTTGTTTTTTCTAATTTGTCTATTTCGTCGTAAATCTCTTTTAGGCTTGAATTGTTAGTTGCTCTAAAGTATTGTCCTTCAGTTTCACTGGCAATAAACTTTAGTAGTTTTTCATCAATTTCTACCTGCTGATTTCTAAATGACAATTTACCGGTTCTAGGATCTTTAGCCCAAGGAAAAGGAGCCATACCATTAGTTCCAATACCAATGGTATACACTTTTATGCCTATTTCTTTTGCCAATTCGGTAGCTGTTTTTGGATCAACAAAACCAGCATTATTAACTCCATCAGTTAATAAAATAATTACTTTACTTTTTGCTTTACTTTCTTTTAATCTATTCACTGCAGAGCCTAATCCCATTCCAATTGCAGTTCCACCTTCTAATTGGCCCCAGCGTATTTCAGAAATGGTTCTTTTTACAATAGATTTATCACTTGTTATAGGTGTTTGTGTAAAACTCTCACCCGCATAAACTACAATCCCAATTCTATCATTAGGCCTTCTGTTTACAAAGTCTATAGCTACTCGTTTTAAAGCTTCAAGTCTATTAGGTTTTAAATCTTTGGCTAACATACTTGCAGATACATCAATAGCCATAACAATATCGATACCGCGATTTGTTTTCGTTTTTTTACTTACAGAAACGTTTCTAGGTCTAGCTAATGCTACAAATAATGAAGCAAGAGCAAGTAATCTAAAAACATGAAGGAAGGGTTTGAGTTTAGCTATAATAGAACTACCACCCTCAAAACCTTTAAGATTAGGTATAGATAAAAGCGTATTGTCTTTTTTTCTAGAATAGAAAAACCAAAGTGCTAGTATTGGAATTAATACCAATAGCCATAAAAACTCAGGGTTATGGAATTCAAAATTATTGAACATTGGTTACTGGCGGTTTTAATGAGTTAACTAATGGCCCAGCATTTGAAATTGATAATGCAATAAAAACAACTAATGCTAGCAAAATGATAATAGTAATTATTTTGGTAAGTAACGAAGGCTTTTTAACAACTGGTTTCTCAATGATGATGACAGGTTCTATACTAGTTTCAGCTGTATCAGACTCTACTACATTTGGCTTTAAATTATCTATAATATGTTTGGCAACATTTCTATCAGCTTCAATTTCATGCGCTAAAGGCTTAGATTTTGCAAATTTTACTAAATCTGCTTGTTGTAAAAGTTTTTGAAGACTACCTATAGTTTCTTTATCAGTTATGATAGAATTACTGTCGCTAAAATCAGTTAAAGTTTCTACTAAACCGTCAGTAGTTGTTTCCAAGGCAGGAACATGTAATTCTCTTTCAATAAAGTTTCTAATGATATGAGTTAGTTCACTATAATATTTTTTAATTTCATTATTCTGCCATAACAACTTTCCATCAAGTAATTTTAAGTTTTTTAAAGCTTCTTGATATGGTGATAGTAACTGTTCTGTGGTTTTGACTTGATCATCAGTAGTTCTCTTAAGTGCAAAAAATAGCACAGTACCAACAACTAATAAAATACCGACAATCCAGAATAAAATATGTTTATAATCTCTAAATTGATAAGGTTCGCCTTTAATTCCCTTTATCTCAAACATTTTTATTTTAGTTGTATCGATAGGAATCGTAGCTACATTAACTAGCAAGCTATCTGTAAGATATACTTGATTTTTTATAAAAATCTGTTGTTGAGGAATGTAATAAGAACCACTATCAAAACCTGTTAGAATATATTTTTGGATTAATTTACTTTTTAGAGTGTCAAGTTTTAAACTATCAACAACTTCTAATCCTTTTAGTTCTAACTTAGGAATGATGACATTTTCGGTTTCATCAATAGAAATTTTATATTGGAATTGCTCACCAATACGAATATTCATTGTATCAATTTCTACTTCTACAGGAGAAGTCTGAGAAAAACCATTAATAGCGATTAAAAATATTATAAAGTGTAATAATCTTTTCAATGTTATGCTTTGTTTTTAAAATAACTTAGTAATTTCTTTACGTAACTCTCGTCAACTCTAATATTTATTGTTCCTAAACCACTTTTTTTGAAAGAAGTTTGAAACTCATCTTTTAATCGTAAAGCATTTGCTTTGTATTTTGTTCTTAAGGATTTAGATCCTGTGTTTATCAGACGAACTTCATTAGTTTCGTTATCTAACATAGGAACCATACCTAAATTTGGAATTTCTTCGTCAAATTTATCATAAATCCTTATTCCTGTTAAGTCATGTTTATTACCAACAATCTTAAGCGTTTTAGTATAGCCTTCATCTATAAAATCTGAAAGCATAAAAACAATAGCTTTCTTCTTTAAAACTCCAGATAAGAATCTTAACGCCTCATTAATATTGGTTTTTTTACTTTTTGGTGAAAATTCAATCAGTTCACGAATAATTCGTAATACATGACTTTTCCCCTTTTTCGGAGGAATAAAAAGTTCGATCTGATCTGAGAATAAAATCAGACCAACTTTATCATTATTTTGTATTGCTGAAAAAGCAAGAGTCGCGGCTATTTCTGTTACAGTGTCCTTTTTAAACTGAGTAGACGTGCCAAAAGATTCAGAACCAGAAACGTCTACCATTAACATCATGGTTAGTTCTCGTTCTTCCTCAAAAACCTTGACAAAAGGTTCATTATATCTAGCGGTAACATTCCAGTCAATAGCCCTAATGTCATCACCAAATTGGTACTGCCTTACTTCAGAAAAGGTCATTCCACGACCCTTAAAGGTCGAATGATATTCACCTCCAAAAATATGATTAGACAAACGTTTTGTCTTAATCTCTATTTTGCGAACTTTTTTTAGTAATTCTTTGGTGTTCATATTTTAATTCAACCACTCCAAAGGCAAAGGAGGTAATGCTATATCTTGATCAACAGATGCTTTTTTAATAGCAAAAACAGGAGCTTCTTGAATGGATAATTTCACATTATTTTTTTGTCCTATTTCTTTAATTACATCTTTGATGTTCCTTTTTTGACACAAAACAAGATAATTCATTTGAATGTTTGATTCTGTTTGTAAATCAAAACAATCTACCCAAAATGAAGGCCTATTATCTTTGTAAATAATTGCTTGTGTGCTTTTTTGATTTGTGGTTTCTAAAATTTGTTTTTGTCCTGTTAATGTTTTGTACGTTGTTAATTTAAATGTCATTCTTAGCAAGATTTTTGTGTGTTAATAATTAAGTTTTCTTTCAGTTTAGCTAGTTTTTGGTTTGGTTTAAGGGACTTGTACTTCATTTATGATTGCATTAATTATGTCAACTGAAGTCATATTTTCGGCTTCAGCTTCATATGTGATTCCAATTCTATGACGTAGCACATCTTTGGTCATTGCTCTAACATCTTCAGGAATAACATAACCTCTTCTCTTAATGAATGCATAACATTTAGCGGCTTTTGCTAATGCAATACTACCACGTGGAGAAGATCCAAAACTAATCAACGGTTTTAAGTTTGATAAATTATATTTTTCTGGATATCTAGTAGCAAAGATGATGTCTAGTATATATTGCTCTATTTTTTCATCCATATAAACCTCATTAACAGCTTCTCTAGCTTTAAGGATTTGCTCTAAAGATATTACAGGATTTACTTTTCCAAAGCTGTTGTTTAAGCTTTGTCTCATGATAAGTTGTTCATCTTGTAATTTTGGATAATCGATTACTGTTTTCAACATAAAACGATCGACCTGAGCTTCAGGTAATGGATAGGTACCTTCTTGTTCAACTGGGTTTTGCGTTGCCATTACTAAGAAAGGTTCGTCTAATTTAAACGTCTCATCACCTATTGTAATTTGACGTTCTTGCATTGCTTCTAATAGTGCAGATTGAACTTTAGCAGGGGCACGGTTAATCTCATCCGCTAACACAAAGTTGGCAAAAATAGGTCCCTTTTTAATAGAAAAATCATTTTCTTTTACATTGTATATCATAGTACCGATTACATCGGCAGGAAGTAAATCAGGAGTAAATTGTACTCTGCTAAAACTACCTTGTACAGCCTTAGAAAGTGTATTAATCGCTAATGTTTTTGCTAGTCCAGGAACTCCCTCTAAAAGAATATGACCATTTCCTAATAAACCAATTAGAAGTCGCTCGATCATTGTTTTCTGACCTACGATAACTTTATTCATTTCATTGGTTAATAGATCAACAAATGCGCTTTCTCTCTCTATTTTTTCATTGATGGCTCTTACGTCTACGTCCATATGTAAAGAAATTATTAATTATAATTTTAGGTGAACAAAGCTACAATATTAACAATTTTTTTCTTGTTAAAAGTTGGTTAAAGGTAATTTACCTTTTTCACATAAAAGCGTTAAGAGTTTGTAATTAAAATGATATTTTAAGATTTAATTTAGATATTGGTTATTAAAACTTAATATTGATTTAATTTTTTTTGAAAATATAGTTTCGTTTTTGAGGAAATATTTATTCGTATGTTACCAATGAAAAATCGGATTCATTATAGATTCCATAGGTAAAATAAGTAACCCAGTCTCCAAGATTAAAATACTTACTTTGTTCATTTAGTTGAATGTCTAAAGGCAAATGACGATGACCAAAAACAAAATAATCATAATGTTTGGTCTCTAGTTTACGTTTGCAATATTGGACTAGCCATTCTTTTTCTTCACCTAAGAATTTAAAATCTTCATCACCTGAAATCATTTTATTTTTTACAGACATATATTGCCCTAACTTTACTCCTAGATCAGGATGTAACCAACGGAACAACCACTTAAATAAAGGGAAGGTAAAAACTTTTTTCATTCGTTTATAGCCTAAATCATTAGGTCCTAAACCATCGCCATGTCCAATTAAAAAAAGTTGGTTGCCAATTTTAAATTCCTGGGGGGTATGAAATACAGGGATATTTAATTCAGTTTCAAAATAATCGCGCATCCATAAATCATGATTTCCTACAAAAAAGTATATGGGAATTCCATCATCTCTTAATTGAGCTAACTTCCCTAAAACTCTAACAAAACCTTTAGGTACTACCGTTTTGTACTCAAACCAAAAATCGAATAAATCCCCTAAAAGAATAATTGCTTCTGCATCTTTTTCAATGGCATTCAACCAACGTAAGAATTTTTTTTCTCTAGGAAAACTCTTTTCTTTTGTAGGTGCTCCTAAATGTTGATCTGAAGCAAAATATACCTTTTTATTTGTTGAAATATCTATAGAAATCAAATCGATAATTT
Source organism: Tenacibaculum agarivorans (assembly GCF_001936575.1). Classification (GTDB taxonomy): domain Bacteria; phylum Bacteroidota; class Bacteroidia; order Flavobacteriales; family Flavobacteriaceae; genus Polaribacter; species Polaribacter agarivorans. Next base: position 3,211 of record NZ_MSMP01000024.1, on the reverse strand, counting down.
TGGTAAAAATAACTATTTTATTTAGCTAACTTTGTAAAAAAGCATTTATATGGAAATTGTATCTACAAATATCGGAGAGCATAAAGAAATAGATTGGAAAGGTAAAAAAGTGACTACAGGAATCTTTAAGTTTCCCGTGGACCAGCCTATTTTTTTGGATGTAGAAGATGTAAAAGGAGATGTAATTTGTAATCGAGAAAAACATGGGGGGATTGATCAGGCAGTATATGCATTTTCAGAAAAACACTATGAACATTTCAAAAAGATCTATCCTAATTTGGATTGGGAATTAGGGATGTTTGGAGAAAACCTTACGCTAACGGATTTAGAAGAGTCTGAAATTCATGTTGGAGATCGATTTAAAGTAGGAGAAACGCTTTTAGAAGTTACCAAACCTAGGCAACCTTGTATGAAGCTAGGTGTTCGATTTAATGACATGTCTGTAGTAAAAGAATTTTGGAATACTACGATGAGTGGTGTGTATTTTAAAGTTCTACAGACTGGGTTTGTAAAAGCGGGAGATGTTTTTGAACAAGTAGCATCAAAACCTGAAAATCCTACAATTGCAGAAGTATATAGAATGAAAAGAAAGAAAAAATTAGGATGAAGCCTTTTGATGATGCTTATTTTATGAAGAAAGCCTTACAAGAGGCTGTATATGCTTTTGAAAAAGGTGAAGTGCCAGTAGGAGCGGTTATTGTATTAAATAACCAAATTATTGCTAGAGCGCATAACTTAACAGAACGATTAAATGATGTTACTGCTCATGCAGAAATGCAGGCATTTACATCTGCAGCTGATTTTTTAGGAGGGAAGTATTTGAAAGATTGTACACTATATGTTACACTAGAGCCTTGTCAGATGTGCGCAGGAGCGAGCTATTGGACACAGATAGGAAAAATTGTATATGGTGCTAGTGAGCCTAAATCTGGTTTTACTGTGCTAGGGACTAAGTTACATCCCAAAACTAAGGTTGTTTCTGGTGTTTTAGAGGAAGAGTGTAGTGCGATTCTAAAAAAATTCTTTATTCAAAAACGAAATTTGAACTAGTTTTAGCAGTCTGAAGTCTGAAGCTGGAAGTCGGAAAAGTGTGCCAAAAGCCAAAAGCTTAAAACAAAGTTTGCTGTTTACTCTCGCTCTCATGTTCTAATAGCCACTTTTTTCGCCAAACTCCTCCCGCATAACCCGTTAATGATCCATCAGAACCAATGATTCGATGACAAGGGATGATTATAGAAATTGGGTTTTTACCATTTGCTGAAGCTACAGCTCTGATGGCTTTTACATCACCCAACTTTTTTGATTGTTCTAAGTAACTTCGAGTTTTTCCAAAAGGAACACGTAGCAACTCATTCCACACTTTACCTTGAAATTCAGTTCCCTTAGGAGATAAGTTTAATTCAAATTCTTTTCGTGTTCCTGAGAAGTATTCATCAAGTTGTTCTACACATTTTTTTATTTCTACAGAAGAGATTTTTTCTGAATTGATAATATCATCATCTATAAAAAAAATGGAATGTATATAGCTATTGTCTCCTTTTATTTCTAGAGTACCTATTGGAGATTTATAATATGTAGTTTGTACATCAGACACCGAATATTTGTTTAGAGTTTTGAGTAGTAATTTCGGCAATTTCTTGAAAAGAAAGCCCATAAATGTCTACTAATTTACCTACAACTTTTTCAATATAACTACTTTCATTTCTTTTTCCTCTGTATGGAGTTGGTGCTAAATAAGGAGCATCGGTTTCTAAAACAATATGTTTGAGATCTATCTTGTGCAGAAATTTATCGATCTTTCCGTTTTTAAAAGTTACAACACCTCCAATTCCTAATTTCATGTTGTAAGAAATAGCTTTGTGTGCTTGTTCAAGAGTTCCGGTAAAGCAATGAAATATCCCATATAAATCATCATCTTTTTCGCTTTCTAAAACTTCAAAAATTTCATCAAAAGCTTCTCTACAATGAATTGCTATAGGTAATTTTTTTTCCTTTGCCCATTGGATTTGTATTTTAAAAGCTTCTTGTTGTTGTGGTAAGAATGTTTTATCCCAATATAAATCGATACCGATTTCTCCAATAGCGTAAAAGTCACGTTTGTCGATCCATTCTTTTACATGTGCTAATTCTTCTTTGTAATTTTCTTTTACAGAAGTAGGGTGTAATCCCATCATTAAAAAAACATCATTAGGATAGTTTTTTTCCAATTCAAACATGCTTTTAGAGTGAGAGCTATCTATAGCAGGAATAAAAAAACGAGATACTCCTGCTTCTTTGGCTCTTGTCATCATTTCATCTCTATCGTCATTGAATTGCTCAGAATATAAATGGGTATGTGTGTCAGTTATCATATGATTTTAGCTGTATCTTTGTGGAGACAAAAGTACAAGAAATGGCAAGTTTGAAAAAAGTATTGCGCAAAAAGAAATATGTTCGCATAAAGTTGAAAAAAATGGTTACCAATCATTTGGAATTACAAGCAAAGATTAATGGTGTGAAAGGAGTTTTTATTTTGGATACGGGTGCTTCAAATACTTGTGTAGGATTAGATTTATTAGATTATTTTAAGTTAACTTCTGAGATAAGTGAGATTAAAGCTGCGGGAGCAGGAGCAACAGATATGGAAACGTATACATCAGAAAATAATTATTTAAAAATAGGGGATTGGAAAATAAAAAATTGTGACTTGGTACTTTTTGATCTTACTCATGTTAACACCGCTTTAACCCAGCATAAAGCAACAAAAGTGCATGGAATTATAGGTGCTGATGTTTTGGAAAAAGGTAAAGCTTTCATTGACTATGATAGGAAGGTCTTGTACTTAAAAAAAATTAAAAAGAAAAAGCAACGAACATTGTCGTTGCCTTTTTAAATATTAAAATAAATTTATAGAAAAAGAGATATGAATAAGTCTAGTGTAATAATCTTTTTTATTGTGTTTTTTAGCGTAACTAAAATGTTAAGTAATACTATACCTCATGTAATTGGTGTTGGAGAAAATAATCTTGAGGGAACTGTAGCTCAGTATCATGTAAAGGATTTAAAAGAATTTCTTGGAGCTATAGGAAATGACAGGATTATTTATATTGAAGATAGTATTAACATCTCCAAAGAAATACAACAGGTATTTGCAATAGAACAATTTGCTCTTGAAGATTATGATTGTACATTTGATGAGTACCTTTATCCAAGAGAGAAAGGTATATTTATT
>NZ_MSMP01000023.1 GCF_001936575.1 Tenacibaculum agarivorans | reverse complement strand
GCTAAAACTAAAACAACTTTTTTCTGTCAGAATTGTGGTGCACAACATGCGAAATGGGTAGGACAATGTCCTAACTGTAAACAGTGGAACACGGTAGTTGAAGAAGTGATTCAAAAAGAAGAAAAAAGAAATTGGAAAACACCTTCTAATTCGCAAAAGATAGTTTCTAAACCTAAAACTATACAAGAGATTCAATTGAATACAGAAGAAAGAATCTTAACTCAAAATAATGAATTAGATACTGTCTTGGGTGGTGGTTTAGTAAAAGGCTCAGTTATTTTACTTGGAGGAGAACCAGGAATTGGGAAGTCAACTTTATTACTTCAAGTTGCACTTCAAATTCAAGAAAAAGTACTGTATGTTTCTGGAGAAGAAAGTCAATCTCAGATTAAAATGCGTGCAGAACGTTTAGAAAATGAAAACTCAAATTGTTTAGTATTAACAGAAACGAATACGCAACAGATTTTTAGAAATGTAGAGGAGGTAGCCCCTGATGTTTTAGTTATCGATTCTATTCAAACATTATATACGAACAATATAGAAGCTTCTCCAGGGAGCATATCACAAATCAAAGAGACTTCCGCAGAACTCATAAAATTTGCCAAAGAAACGAATACCCCTGTTTTATTAATTGGGCATATTAACAAAGAAGGAAATATCGCAGGACCTAAGATTTTAGAGCATATGGTAGATGTAGTACTTCAGTTTGAAGGAGACAGAAATCATACGTATAGAATTTTACGTTCTCAAAAAAATAGATTTGGTTCTACAGCAGAGTTAGGCATTTATGAAATGTTATCAGATGGTTTACGAGAAATTACCAACCCCTCTGAAATATTAATTTCTAAAAAAGACACTGACTTAAGTGGTACGGCTATTGCCTCAACATTAGAAGGAATTCGACCATTAATGATAGAGATTCAGGCATTGGTAAGTACAGCTGTATATGGAACACCACAACGATCTACTACGGGATATAATTTAAAACGACTCAACATGATTCTTGCCGTTTTAGAAAAGCGTGCTGGTTTTAAATTAGGAGCAAAAGATGTGTTTTTAAATATCACTGGAGGAATTCATATAGACGATCCTGCAATAGATTTGGCAGTAGTAGCGGCTATTCTATCGTCTACTCAAGATATTGCGATTAGTCCAGACGTTTGTTTTGCTGCTGAAGTTGGATTGGCAGGAGAAATACGACCTGTTCCTAAAATTGATCAACGGATTATTGAAGCTGAGAAGTTAGGATACACCACTTTTGTCACTTCTAAATACAATAAGATCACTTCAAAAAATCATGCTATTAAGCTAATTCTAGTTGGAAAAATAGAAGAAGCTTTTGCTACATTATTTGCTTAGATGAATTGTAATTTAGCATAACTTTTATTTAAGATTTTAGTATCATTTACATTCAACCATTTATCTAAAATAGTAGCATAGATTTCTCTAAAGTCAATAGTGTATTTTAAATCACCATTATAATCTAAATCACTTAAATCTGCTAAAGGATTATAAAACCCTGCTTTTTTCAAATTTTTGCCAATAATAAAAACATTATTTGCTGTACCATGATCTGTTCCGTTAGAGCCATTCTTTTGTACTCTTCGACCAAATTCAGAGAAAGTTAAAATTAATGTATCATCAAAAGTTCCATTCGCTTTCAAATCTTCCACAAAAACAGCCATACTTTCTGCGTATAACTTCAATAATTTTGCTTGTCTATTTTTTTGATTCGCATGTGTGTCAAATCCGCTTAACGCAGCATAATATACCTGTGTCTCTAAACCCGAAGAAATAAACTCTGAAATCGTTTTTAATTGTTTTCCAAAGATATTTTTAGGGTATGTTTTACTGCTAGATTTGGTTTTAGTCTTTTCATGAATATAACTAGCAGAAGATTTGGCATCTATCATAGTATTATATAAATAACCTAAGTTATGTTCACTTAGATGCGTATCATTAGTGTAGTTTGAGGTTATTCTATCAAAGAAAGGCTGTTTTAGGAGCTGATAAAATAGTTTTGGATTTGTGATGGCTAACCCATTTTGTAAGTTTCCTTTTAGCATTAAAGATAGATTTTCATCTACTTCAATAGCTCTATAAGGTTTAGATTTTGTAAGATCTAAATATCGACCAACCCAGCCGGTTTGTAAAAATTGATTGCTATCACTTGCCGTTTGCCATATATCCGTAGATCTAAAATGTGATCTGTTTGGATTTGGATATCCAACATTATTGATGATACTTAAATGACCATTATCGTATATTTTCTGTAAAGGTTTTAGACTGTTATGAAAACCTAAAGTATCGTTTACTTTAAAAATACCATTTTTATCAATAGCTATATTACCTCTATTTTGGTAATAAATATCATTAGTGAAAGGGACAACAGTATTCAATCCGTCATTGCCACCTTTTAATTGGATAATTACTAGTTTTTTATTATTAAAAATACCCGTGCTTGGCATTTCAAAGGCTTTTAAAAATTGAGGCATAAACAATGTTCCTCCACTAGCTAAAGTTGTTCTTTTTATAAAATTTCTTCTTTTCATTCCTATTGTTTTTTAGCAAAGTTGATATTCTGGTAACGATAGTAATTGTATACAAAAATCTTTCTTTGTGTATGATTTGTAATTTTCTAACAGGACTTTTGTGCCTTTGTTAATAGGACTTACTATGATGAAGTTTAATAGCTCATCATAAGAAAGTGGTTCATAATTTTTATCAAAAGAATTCCAATTAGGTGTAGTTTTGATAAAGGCTTTTCTTTTCAATTTTTTCTTTCTAAAATTGGTAATTACATCTTTAAAATCACCTTTTTCAGAATAATTTATTTCTGCATTATTTAAAAGTACCGAAGGTAAACGTAGCCTAGTAACTATAGTATTGCTATCTATCCAACCTTTTCCTTGTTTCCACCCAGCAACATTTGGTGGTTTTAATAATGTCTGACCCAATAAACGTTGTACTAAAAGTAACTGTTTTGGTTTTTGAAAAGTATAAGGTACAACGGTGTGTATTCCTATTAATAATTCTATTGGAGACTTTATTTTACAACCTATATTTTGCTCTTCATAAAACCAATTAGAAAGGAGAATACTTTTCATCAACTTTTTGATGTTATAATCTGGATAAAAAACAGTAGTCATTTGTTGTATGTGGCTTTCATTTACGGTATCGTTTACAAAATACCTATAGATTTTTTCGCAAATGAATTTTGCACACTGTTTTTCTTTCAAAATGATATCAATAATATCATCACCATTGAAATTACCAGTATTACCAAAGAAAGTTTTGATTCCTAAATCTTGATGTTTTTTTCGCAGCTTGAAATTACCTTTAAAATCATGATTATAGCCCGCAAATGATCTAGCGCTTTCTTTAATATCTTTTTCTGTATAGTTTCCTTGCCCTAGCATAAATAATTCCATTAACTCTCGAGCAAAATTTTCATTTGGACTTCTTTTTTTGTTTTGCTTATTATTTAAATACTTAAGCATAGCAGCTTCTTTGGAAATAGCTTTAATAAATTCACCAAAATTTCCTAGGGCATGTTTTCTCAACGTATTATTATATTGTTGCACATAAAGAATATTATTATCTTCACAAACAAAATGATTTGTCCAGAAAAGCGTCATTTTTTCTCTTAGAACCTCAGAAGGATTTTTTAATCTATGTATCCAAGCATAATTATAATCTTTAATTTTAATTCTGCTCTTTTTTACTAACTCTTTTCGCATAGATTTAAAGTTGTCTTTATGAATTCCATTCATAAAAGAAGTGTCTATTTGTAAAGGAGAGAAATGATTAGATTCTTTAAATAAGTTATTTACTATTTGCTCTTTTGAGAGATCTTTTAGTGTAGCTAATTTTTTTGGATGTATTCCAAAACCAATTCTATTATATAAATGTAAAATGTGTTTTGTTTTCATATAAATAAGACTCTTGAAAAGATCAATGGTTTAAAAATATAACAAAAAAAACCACGCAATAGCGTGGTTTTCAGAAATTAAAGTAATTGTGTCTTCAATTATTTTTTACTGTTTACTTCTTTAATGTATTTTTCTAAAGCCATTGTCATAGATGGAGTTTCTGGAGTTGGAGCAGATATGTCTACACGTAATCCTCTTGCTTCTACAGCTTTAATTGTAGAATTTCCAAATACAGCAATTCTAGTATTATTTTGTTTAAAATCTGGGAAGTTTTCAAATAAACTTTCTATACCAGAAGGGCTAAAAAACACTAATACATCATAGAAAACATCTTCTAAGTCTGATAAATCACTAACTACAGTTCTGTATAAATCAGCTCTTTTCCAATCCACCCCTAACTTGTTTAATTCTTCAGGAATTAAAGGTTTTAACTTATCAGAAGATGGTAATAAGAATTTTTCGTCTTTATGTTTTTTGATTAACTTTCCTAATTCAGGGAAAGTTCTAGTACCTACATATATTTTGCGTTTACGATAAACAACATATTTTTGAAGATAGTAAGCTACTGCTTCAGACTGACAAAAATACTTCATACTATCTGGCACTGTAAAACGCATTTCTTCAGCAATTCTAAAAAAATGATCTACCGCATTTCTACTTGTTAAAATAATAGCGGTAAAATTATTTAAATCAATTTTTTGTGTACGAACTTCTTTAACAGGAATACCCTCTACATGAATGAACGAGCGGAAGTCAACTTTTACTTTTTGTTTTTCTGCTAGATCAAAATAAGGAGATGTTTCTGTTTTAGGCGCTGGCTGCGACACTAAGATTGTTTTTACTTTCATAAAACTTTCTTTAAATCGTTGTTGTTTTATAAATTATTAGCAAAGGAGCTAATTCGAGGCTGCAAAAGTACAAAATAAAATAGAAGAAGTTGTTAAAAATCAGCTTTTTGTTATTCTTAGCGATTAAGAAAACTCTAAAAAACAGTAATAAAACGATGTAGATAATCAAAATAGTACTATTCGAGTATGAATATTGATATAAAATTAATACAGGAAACAACCATAAGCTTATAGTATACATGTATCCAGCCTTAGAAAAAAGAAAATATCGTGTTGTTTCTTCTAAGTTTAAGGTTAGGGTTATAAATTTTGTGATTGTATATTTTAAAAGGATAAAACCAGAAACAAAAAGTAAAAACGAAAGATAACTGATTTTGGGTAAAATCTCTTTGTCTATACCAATACTATATATCGCTATGGAAAAAATAAGAGTACTAAAAATTAGTAGTAAGATGTGGAAAGTAGAGAAAATAGAGGGGTTTTTATCGGCTCTGTTCTCTATAAATCCTTGAGAGAAAAAAGCAATAGTATACCCAAGTAATAATTGAGGCTTATACAGTTTCATTAAGGCAATAATTACAAATGCCAGCAGAAAAACCAAAGTAATCCAGTCGCCAGTAATAAAATTACGTTCTATAATTTCCATAAAGGTTTTTAGAAATCCTATTAACACAAAATTAGTAATAAATTAGTTTATCTTTGTCCAAGTTTTTAATGAAATACAGATTGATGTCTGATACTTTAGTTATAATTCCTACCTACAATGAGAAAGAAAATATCGAAGCAATTATTAGAGCTACCTTCGATCAAGAGAAGGTTTTCGATATTTTAGTTGTTGACGATAATTCCCCTGATGGTACAGCTATTATTGTAGAAAATTTACAAGCAGAATTTCCAAACCAACTTTATTTAGAAAAAAGAAAAGGTAAAAACGGTTTAGGAACAGCTTATATTCATGGATTTAAATGGGGACTGGAAAGATCATATGATTATATAATAGAGATGGATGCTGATTTCTCACATAATCCTAATGACTTGATTCGACTATATAATTCTTGTGCTACTGAAGGAGGAGATGTATCTGTAGGATCAAGATATTCTGTTGGTGTAAATGTTGTGAATTGGCCTATGCATCGTGTTTTACTTTCGTACTTCGCTTCAAAATATGTGCGATTTATAACTGGAATACCAGTTCATGATACTACTGCGGGCTTTGTATGTTGGAGTAGAAAAGTTTTAGAAAAGATTCAACTTGATAAAATAAAGTTTGTAGGTTATGCATTTCAAATAGAAATGAAATATAAAGCTTGGAAACATGGGTTTAAAATAAATGAAGTATCTGTAATTTTCACAGATAGAACATTAGGGGAATCTAAAATGAGTGGAGGCATTGTTTACGAAGCACTATTCGGAGTAATTAAAATGAGACTAAAAGGTCTACCAAAATAAAACAGCGCTCACAAGATTACAATTAATGTGAGTTTACTAGATGCAAACTTTCTAGAGATCTAAAAAATCAAAAAAAATTACAAAACAGATGAGCAAATCATATCTAATACAAAACGCTAGAATTGTAAATGAAAATACAATTTTAAATGGAGATGTTTTAATCAAAGGAGAACTAATTGCTACTGTAGCAGAAAAGATAACACCAACAGGTGACGAGATTGTTATTGATGCTCAGGGGAAATATTTAATTCCTGGTATGATAGATGATCAAGTTCATTTTCGTGAACCCGGCTTAACACACAAAGCCAATATTGCTACCGAGAGTAAAGCAGCAATTGCTGGTGGAATAACTTCGTTTATTGAAATGCCAAATACAGTTCCACAAGCTACAACACAAGAACTATTAGAAGAAAAGTTTGAAATAGCAAGTAAAACTTCATATTCGAACTATTCTTTTATGTTTGGAGGAACCAATGATAATCTAGAAGAATTACTAAAAACAAACCCAGAGAACGTTGCAGGAATTAAGTTGTTTTTAGGTTCATCTACAGGGAATATGTTGGTAGATAACGAAGAGGTATTAGAAAAAATATTTTCGTCAACTGACATGGTGATTTCAGTACATTGTGAGGATGAAACCACAATCAGAAAGAATACCGCTGAATTCAAGGAAAAATATGGTGATGATATTCCAGTTAAATATCATCCAATCATTAGAAGTGAAGAAGCATGTTATTTATCTTCTTCAAAAGCTATCGCTTTAGCTAAAAAAACAGGAGCAAGATTACATGTTTTTCATTTGTCAACAGAAAAAGAAACAGCACTGTTTAGAAACGATATTCCATTAAAAGATAAAAAAATTACTGCTGAAGTTTGTATTCACCACTTATGGTTTACGGATGCTGATTATGAGGAAAAAGGAACACATATTAAATGGAATCCTGCGGTAAAAGCACAAAAAGATAGAGATGGACTTTGGAAAGCTTTACTAGATGATAGAATAGATGTGATTGCTACAGATCATGCGCCTCATACTTTAGAAGAAAAATCGAATGTGTATACTAAAGCGCCAAGTGGAGGACCTTTAGTTCAACATGCAGTTATTGCGCTTTTCGAAAAAGTTAAAGAAGGGGTAATTACCATTGAAAAAGTAGTAGAAAAAATGTGTCATAATCCTGCTATATTATTCCAAGTAGCTAAAAGAGGGTATATTAAAGAAGGATATTATGCAGATATAGTTTTGGTGGATGATAATGCTTCTTGGGAAGTGGCTAAAGATAATGTACTTTATAAATGTGGATGGTCTCCTTTTGAAGGAGTTACATTCTCATCTAAAATTACTCATACTTTTGTTAATGGAAATTTGATGTATGATAATGGGGTATTTAATGAAGAAATCAAAGGGCAACGTTTACTTTTCAATAGATAAATGAAATATTTTCAGCTTTTATTAGTCATTTTTTTATGCTTTTCATGTACAGGAAATACTATTTATGAAAAGCCTAAAAACTTGATACCTAAAGATTCTATGATTCTTTTGTTGACTGATATGCATATAGCATCAAGTGCAAAACATACAAAAAATAAGAGTCAACAGAAAGATATCAATTATATGACTATTGTGTATGAAAAATATAAAATAGATAGTGTTCGATTTGATGTCAGTAACACATATTATACCTCTAAAATAGATGAATATGATAAATTATTAGCTCAGGTAAAAAAGAGATTAGAGGTTTTTGCTACTGATATTCAAAAACAAATAAATGATAGAGATTCGCTAATCAATATTGAAAAGGGATTACTACATAAAAACACAGACTCTTTAAAATTAGAAGAAGTTGAACTTTCTGAAGAACACTTCGACTCTTTAAAAAAGATAAATTTAGAGAAGAAGCTTGAAAAATTAGAACAAAAAAATTAAACCTGTTTGATAAAATCAACAGCGACATTTTTTATAACCTTATCAATGGGCTGAAATTCAAAATTCAGCTCATTTTTTATTTTGTTAGCACTGTAGTATTCTTTTTGATGTGATGATTTAGCAGAGTTTTTAGTAAGTAAAGGTTTTTTACCAGTGATTTTTGTCAATAACCAATCAAAACGCCAAAAAATTGATGTCATAATCTTGCTCGTTTTTATATGAGGTTTCTTAACATTTAAATGAGACGCAATTAAGCTAAATACATTTTTAAAAGATACATTTTCAGAAACTAAAATATATCGTTCATTTTTAATACTATCTGAAGTGGCTAATCGGATTAAAACATCTGCCACATCTTTTACACTTACAAAACCTGTGATCCCTTCTGTGTAAAACTTGAATCCATTATAAACTTGAGTAAACATTTTTCCTGAACCTTCATTAAAAAATCCACTACCTAATATAACACCTGGATTCACTATTACCACATCTAAATCTTCTTGACTTCCACGCCAAACTTCCATCTCTGCCCCATATTTAGTAATGGCATAACCATGTTTGTCATTATTATCTAGCCATTCATTTTCTTCATTAATGGTTTCATTATTAATTGAATCACCAATAGCTGCAATGGAGCTTACGTAGCAAAATTTTTGGATGTTATTATCAATAGAAAAATTAATGAGATTAGCAGTACCTTCAATATTAATTTTTCTCATCGGCCTATAATCTTTAGGATCAAAAGAAACTAAAGCAGCACAATGGAAAACAAATGTAAATTGGTGTTTGAAAACAACTTCTAGAGAAGGAATATCCGTGATATCAGCTTTAATCCATTTGATTTTTGAGAAGCGTTTTTGATAATGCTCTTCGTAGAAAGAAAAAACATTTTCAACTACTTTAATTTTATGTTCATTCCTATAAATAGCAACAATAGTATCAAATTTATCAGTGAGTTTATACAACAAATGTGAACCTACTAATCCAGTACCTCCAGTAACTAAAATCATCTAAAATATTTTTTCAATATCAAAGATAAAAAAAGGAGACTACAACTTGCAGTCTCCTTTTTTAGTATTGTAAAATAAAATCATTACGATTTTAATGGAATAGCTGTTATTTGTACTTTAACATCAAAAGTAATCTTTCCATTAGTTCCATTACCTTCAACGATGTCTGTTACTCTTATTAGTCCTTTGTTTCCGTATTGATCTAAGAATTCAACTATATCTCCTTCTTTTAATCCTTGTATACGTTCGTCTGATGCAGTAGTAAGAGAGTTTTCAAGAGAACTTCCACTATTAATCGCATCAAAATCTGCAGATGTTTTACTTGATAATCCAAAATAGCATCTATTTAATTCAGCTTGAGATACACCAGAAACTTCTTCTACTGATTTACCACCAAAACCAGATTGCGGAAAATCATAGGTAGAATAAAAAGAGGCTTTTGTGTTTAGACCAAAGAAATAACCGAAATCCCATAAAGCAGATGTTTCTATTCCTTCACTTATTTTGTAAGTTTCGTTATTAAAAACAGAAACAAAAGTTTTAGAAGTCCCATCAGCTAAAGGTGCTGCTAAAATAGTTTGTGAGAACTCTTTGAATCCAGTAGAAGTAGTACCGTTACCAGCAGTAATAGTTACTGTACCATAGGCGTTATCAGCAATAGAGTTACTATCAGAAATATCTCTATAGTCTCCTCTGTTATTTGTTGTCCAAATTACATATTGCACTACATCATTTGGATTGTCAGGAGTGTTGAAAGTGAATGTAAAATCAAAGCTTGATTTGTCATCACCATCTAAATCTATAGAACCATCAGCTTTCTTCTCTCCAATACCATCAGGAAAAGAAAAAGGTTGAGGTCCTTCATTAGAACTAAATACATTTTTAGTGATATATATTCTACGCATTTTTTTGTTATCATCGTCGGTACTATAACTTACTTTAACATCTACAGTAGAAGCAGCATTAGCAGTAATATCTACAGTTCTATCTGAAGATCCTGCATTGGTAGGATTTACTATAATTTGATAGTTATTATCATCAGGATTCATGTCATCATCTCTAAAAATATCGTTTGCATCTTCACTATTACAACTTGTAAAAGTAAATGCACTAATCATGATGGTTGATAATAAAAGGGGCTTAAAAAAAATTTTCATCTATTTAGAATTTTATTTGTTTACTAACAATGTGTAGCTTTTGACACTGAAAAGATATACAAGTCACATGACGCTACTATTAATTTTAGATTAAGTAAGAATAAATACTTATATGTTTTCAATAGGATTATAACTTTAGAATATTCTAAATAGTATATTTGCGTTGTCTAAAAAATCGATACAGATGACTAAAAATTTGGTGCAAGAATTACAGTGGCGTGGTATGATTCACGACATGATGCCTGGAACAGAAGAGCAATTACAAAAAGAAATGACAAGTGCATATATTGGTTTTGATCCTACTTCGGATTCATTACATATAGGTAGTCTAGTTCCCATAATTTTATTAGTACATTTAGAAAAAGCAGGACATAAACCTATAGCTTTAGTAGGTGGTGCTACAGGTATGATTGGTGACCCTTCAGGAAAATCTGACGAAAGAAATTTATTGAATGAAGAGACCTTGGCAAAAAATGTAAACGGAATTAAAAGAACGTTAGCTCGTTTTTTAGATTTTAATAGCGATAAAGACAATACTCCAGTTTTAGTAAATAACTATGACTGGATGAAAGATTTCTCTTTTATAGAGTTTGCGCGTGATGTTGGTAAGCGTATTACCGTGAATTATATGATGGCTAAAGATTCTGTTAAGAAAAGAATTTCTGGAGAGTCTGGTAGTGGAATGTCTTTTACGGAATTTACGTATCAATTAATTCAAGGATATGATTTTTACCATTTACATAAAGCACACAACTGTATGCTGCAAATGGGAGGATCAGATCAGTGGGGAAATATCACTACAGGAACTGAATTGGTGAGACGAATGAATCCAGGTGGTGAAGCAAAAGCTTTTGCGATGACTTGTCCTTTAATTACGAAAGCAGATGGATCAAAATTTGGAAAGTCTGAAGGAGGAAATGTATGGTTAGATGCAGATAAAACATCAGTATATAAATTCTATCAATTTTGGTTAAATACGACTGATGTTGATGCTGAAAAATATATTAAGATATTTACATTTTTAGATCAAGAAACTATTCAAAACTTAATAGAAGAACACAAAGAAGCACCACATGCCAGAGTTTTACAAAAGAAATTAGCTGAAGAGGTAACTACTTTTGTACACTCTAAAGCAGAATTAGATAAAGCAATAGCTGCATCTAATATTTTATTTGGAAAGTCTACTGCGGAAGATTTAAAAGGTTTAGATGAACAAACATTTTTAGATGTTTTTGATGGTGTACCACAAGCTACTGTAACAAGAACAGATGTAGAGGAAGGTTTAGATATGATTGGTGCTTTAGCAGCTAAAACACAATTTTTGAAGTCTAATGGAGATGCGCGTAGAGCTTTAAAAGAAAATTCTATCTCTGTAAATAAAGAAAAAGTAAAAGAAGATTATAAAATTACTACTTCAGATTTAATTGCTAATAAATATGTGTTGTTGCAACGTGGAAAAAAGAATTATTTTCTTATAAATGTTGAATAAAGAACAACAGAGTTAGTTAAGTAATTACAACTCTTAGTTGAATAAAATTTAAGTCAATTGTCTTTAGCTATTTGCAGTGAGTAAATAGCTAAAGACATTTTTTTACCCTATTTTATATTGAGTCAGAAAATAACTTTTGATGTCTAGTTATTTATGGTACATCTCTATCAATTTATCTCTTTCCGTTTTTCTTTTTTTCGCTGAATTCCAAAAAGGTATTGAAATTCCACCATGAACTGCTCCACCAACAAACATAATTCCGCCTAAAGCATCAGATATTCCATTGTCTTTACTCAAAAGCGCTCCACCTAGAATCAAACTTGTCACAGATAATGAAGTTAATACAACTCCAACAGTTTTATTTTTCCTTCTTTTTTTATCAAGGCATAATATGTTATTCAAATCAGTTTGAATATTGATATCTTTTAAATCTAAAGTTTCAGTTTGAATATTAAGTTTATTTAATTCAGCTATCTTTCTGTTAGATAAACTTTGAGAAAATCCGTTCAAAAAAGAAAGGAATAAAAGTAGGATTGATATTTTTTTCATAGTTTTTATTTTTTGTACACTACAAATGTAGTGGAATAACAAACCTAAATTAATGTAATTTTTTAAGACTTTAGCAGTTAAGAAGCAATTTTAATATCAACAGTTAAAGGACATCGCTTACAGTTGATACCTTTTTTCTTGTACTTATTACAACACTTACTTTTTGGCTTTATACAATTTGCAGCACAAGCAGTATCACAGGCTTTTTGTGTGTATAATTGAGTAACTTTCTCTTTTTTAGGTGTGTAAAAAACAATCATATAATTACAAATTCGGTGCAAATATAGATGTTTTATTTAGAATAAATTAAAATAAAATATTATTGTAACAAATTTTAACTATTAATTACTTATTTATCATTAAGATAGATCTATGAGAAATGAAATCATATTAGAAAGAAAATTAACAGCACATCAAAAAACGCATGTAGCTATAGTTTTAGGAGTCCCTATAATTATTGTGATCATAAAACTACTGAATAATCATTTTGAACGCCATGGTATAGAAGATATATTCAGAATTTTTACAAGGCTTGTTCCTTTAGTAATTGCATTGTTTTCCGTTATAATGATCTTGTTTTTAAAATCAGTACTCTTAAAAAAAGGGAATAGTTTGTACTCTGGAACTTACATTTTTGGGAAATTACTTTTTAAAAAGAAGGTAAACCTAACTAACAAAACAAAATTGGCAACATTAAAATTAAATAAACGTCAAAAAATGGCTTGGTTCTCTATTGCTAATCCAGATCAAGGATTATCTTATTATAAAAATGATATTACGCTGTTGAATGATAAACATACGCGGAAAATACTTTTAGTGTCTTTAAGTGATGAAGTGTTAGCTCAGAAAGCAGTTACTTTTTTAGAAAAAAACTTTGATCTAATTCATGAAGTATATAGTCCAGACTTTAGCTAAAATTTATAAATAAACTCAGAGAGTATAGAATCAAAAAATAAGTTGTTAAATTTCTGATGTTTAAATTTCATAAAAGTTAATAAATTGATTGTTGTTTAACTTGTTAAAAAGTGAACAAAATAAGCTAGGAATAGTAACAGAAAATAAAAAGAAATCTATCTTTGCACACCGAAAAATAGATTATTTCTTGAAAGTTAAAATTTCTACATATCTATTCGTTTTCTTGTATATGATTGCAATGTTGCGTCCTATTGCTCCGTTTGTGGAGTATGCAATTAATTACGATTATATAGCTAAAGTTCTATGTATTAATAAAGACAAACCGAAACTAAGTTGTAATGGTAAATGTCAATTAATGAAAAAGATAAAAGAACAACAAGAAGATGATTTCAATTCACTTCGTATTCAAATGGAAGAATATCCTATTGGTTTTGTAGCTATTTTAGGTATTCAAAAAGAATCTTTTCTTAACCATTACAAAAAAAACCACTTCTTTTATAAGCTAGATTATAAGTATCTATTTCAGCATATTGTTTTTCATCCACCAATAGCATAAGTGTACAGTTTTCGAACATTTTTAGGATAGATTCTAGCTATCCTCATTCACTTATACTTAAAAATTAAATTTTAAACGATGAAAAATATCATTAAAATGGTTGTTGCATTTTTTGCAATAACACAGCTAACATACGCTCAAAAAAACACAAATCAATGGACCGCTGGTAGGCCAGATGGCCATGCACCAATCTCTGTTATGGGAGATCATTATCATGGAAAAGGAGATCTAATGTTTTCTTACCGATTCATGAAAATGAATATGGAAGGATTACTTGATGGAACTTCTGAAATTACAAACAATCAAGCTCACGATAGTGGTTATATGGTAACACCTTTAAACATGCCTATGGATATGCACATGTTAGGGGTAATGTATGGAGTATCTGATAAAATTACTTTAGTGGCAATGGCAATGTACATTCAAAATGAAATGGATTTACAAATGAGAATGCCAACAGGAATGACAAATCAATTTTCAACAGCTTCTTCAGGTTTTGGAGATGTTAAATTAGGAATGTTATATAAGTTTATAAACGCTAAACGTCAATCATTACACGCTAATGTAGGGATATCAATTCCAACAGGTACTTTAGAAGCTAAAGATGTCACTCCAATGTCTGCTCCTAATGAAATACAATTACCTTATCCAATGCAAATTGGTAGCGGAACTTTTGATGCTGATTTAGGATTAACTTACTTAAGACAAACAGATAACCTGTCTTGGGGAACACAGCTAAAAGGGATCTATCGATTTGGAAGAAACGATTTTGAATATTCTTTAGGAAACCGTTACCATTTAAATTCTTGGTTTGCATATAAAACAAACGACTGGTTAAGCTTTTCTGCTCGAGGAGAAGTAGTAGCTGAAGAAAGAATTAATGGGGCAAATCCAAACTTAAATCCTATGATGGTGACTACTGCTGATACCACTAATTCAGGAGGGAAGTACATTAATGGAGGTTTAGGGTTTAACATATATGTTCCTAAAGGAAAATTTAAAAATGTTCGATTTGGATTTGAGTATGCGTATCCTCTTTTTCAAGAACCTAATGGTATTCAATTGAAAAGAGAAGAAACATTAACTTTTGGTTTACAATACTCTTTATAGATAACTAGAAAACTTAGAATTGATGAAAAAAATAATAGTATTCCTATTGTTAGGAATTGTATTGCCATATTCTAAAATAATGGCACAAGAAGTATTTAGAGGTAAGGTTGTTGATGTTAATAAAGAAGTGTTGGTTGGAGTTTCAATAGCTTCGATAGAAGATTCAAAGAAAGGAACAATTACGGATTTGGATGGAAATTTTTCTATACGCTTACATCATCCAGAAGTATTGGTTTCTATGTTGGGGTACTCTTCTCAAAAAGTAGTGTTAAATTCAAAAGTCAATACCATAATCTTAAAAGAAAAAGATGAGAGTTTAACAGAAGTAATTATTTCAGCTAGTAGAGAAGCACAACAAAGAAAAGAAGTACCAGCATCTATAGGAACATTATCCGCTAAAGATATTGAAGAAACTAAAGCTTTTGGTATTGAGCAATTAGTAAATCAAGTATCAGGTGTGTTTATGAGTACATCTAAAGCTTCTAGTAATGAACAACATTTCATGGCGGTTCGTTCTCCTATTTCAACAAGATCTCTTTTCTTGTATGTAGAAGATGGTTTACCTATTCGTCCAGTTGCTGTGTTTAATCATAATGCTTTACTAGAAATGAACAATACTACGTTTAAAAAAGTTGAAGTATTAAAAGGACCAGCATCTAGTATTTATGGTAGTGAAGCTGTAGGTGGTAGTTTTAACTTTATCACAAAAGACCCAAAGAAAGAGTTTGGAGGTTCGCTAGGTATTCAAGTAAATGATTTAGGGATTTCCAGATATGAACTAGAGGCTTCTACAACAGCAAATGATAAATATGGTTTCTATGTTGGAGGACATTATATTCAAAGAAGTAATGGTCCAGTAGGACATTCAGATTATGAAAAATTTGCCTTAACATTTAAAAACGTAAATGAATTTTCAGAAACGTTACAATGGACTAACACTGTTAGCTATATCGATTATAGATCGGATATGTCAGGATCAATCTCTGAACCGAACTTTTTACAAGGAAATTACGAAAGTGATCAAACCTTTACGGAAAGAGAAGCGAAAGCATTGCGTTTTAGATCTACTTTAGATAAAAGATGGAATGATAATAACAAAACATCATTCAATTTTATCTATAGAAATAACATCATGAACCAAATTCCGTCGTATAGAATCCGCCAGAATAGAAATTCAGGTGTATTAACAGGAACAGGTTCGGGAGAAATCAATTCGAATCAGTTTAGAAGTTATGTTGGTTTAATTCAACATAAATTAGATTTTAATTTTTCTGACGCTTCTTTGGTTGTTGGAGCTACCGCAGATTTTTCACCACAAGATTATGTAGCGGAAACTATTGATGTAACAGTAAATACAGCAACCAGAAAAAACACTGATTTTGTAATAAATTCTGGAGACTTTATTTTGAACTATGAAGCAGATATTTTCAATTATGCAGGATATGCTCAATTTGAAATTTCACCAATAGAAGCATTAAAATTGACAGCAGCAATTCGAATAGATGAATTTATCTATGATTATGATAATTTAATTGAAAGTCAAGCAGGAGTGGTAGATACTAAAGTAGATTATAATAGCGTAGCACCTAAATTTGGATTTAACTACAATGTGAATGAAAAATTAGGATTTTATGGTAATTATTCTAGAGGGTTTACGCCACCACAAACTTCTACATTATTTAGGAATAGTAGCAATGACGATTCAGGAGCTACCATTTTTGATTTGAACCCTGCTAAATTCAATAACTATGAAATAGGAGGTTATTTCTCAATACCCTCAAAATTAAAAGTTGACCTTGCCGTATATCGATTAGATGGTATAGATCGATTAATTTCAATTCGAAATGCAGCAGGAGATTTTCAACAATTAAATGCTGGAGAAACAAGATCTGAGGGAATAGAGTTAGGATTGAAATATGAAATTTTAGATAATCTAACGATAGCTTATAATGGAAGTTATGCAACACATAAGTATATATCATTTTTCGATAATAATGTAGATTATTCAAATACAGATATGCAAACAGCTCCAAATTATTTAGCTACTTCATTGTTAACATATAAACCTATTAAAGATTTATCATTAACACTAGAGCATGAACAAGTAGGCGACTACAATACAAGTTTTGAAGGTCAAGCTATTATTGGAACAGATGCTTTAGGAAATGATATTTTAGGAACCACTACATATGATGGTCATCATGTATTTAACTTTAGAACAAATTATAGGTATGGAGATTTCGAGATATGGGGACAAGCACTAAATATATTCGACGAGTTATATGCAGTTCGTGCAAGTTATAATGTTTGGAGGCAAGAAAATAGTTACAGCATTGGTAATCCAAGAGCTTTTCATTTTGGAATTAAGTATAATTTTTAAATTTAATTAAACTATCTAAAACAGTTTTTGGAAGTATAACTGATAAAAAGTAATTGTCACTTCGAGTGAAATTATTCGAAATAAAATGTAGGATAATTTTTTATCGAGAAGTTATCAAATTGTTCTCGATACAATCCCGATAATTATCGGGATCACTCGAACTGACAAGATATAACATTATATTCTGAAAGTTTTAGATAGTATTTTTTGTAAAATGAAAAACAGAAAATTAAATCAATGGTTTTGGAAGTGGCATTTTATAGCAGGTATATTATCATTACCGTTTGTATTATTACTATCTATAACAGGGACTATTTATTTGTTTAAATCCAATGTAGAAGATAAAGTAGTCCACAATATCCAAAAAGTATCGCCTTATGAGAATACTGAAAAGTTATCGTATCAAACACAATGGGATATTGCGCAACAACACTCTAAAAGAAAACTGAACATAGTAGTAGTTACTACTAATGATGGCTTAAGTACTGAATTTATTGCTGGAAGGTTTGGAGGGAAAAAGTCTATATATGTAAATCCATATACAGGAGAAGTGTCAGGAACATTTCAAGCTAAAGATACTTGGATGTATAAGGTAAGAAAATTACATGGAGAATTATTAGGAGGAAAAGTAGGAACCAAGATCGTAGAACTGATTGCAAGCTGGATGGTCGTATTAATTTTAACAGGTTTATACATTTGGTGGCCTTTTGTAAGAGGTGTTAAAGGAGTTTTTACTATCCGTATAAAAGAAGGAAGACGATTATTTTTTAGAGATCTTCATGCTGTATCTGGTTTTTGGATTTCTATTTTGTTATTAATAGTGTTGGCTGGTGGTTTTCCTTGGACAGATGTGTTTGGTGGAAATTTTAAAAAGATTCAAAAAATTACAAATACAGGATATCCAAAAACATGGAATGGAAGAGGTTTAGCATCAAATATAGATGGTAAAAGCTTATCCTTAGATACAATGTTAACTATAGCAAAAC
Organism: Tenacibaculum agarivorans; assembly: GCF_001936575.1. Classification (GTDB taxonomy): domain Bacteria; phylum Bacteroidota; class Bacteroidia; order Flavobacteriales; family Flavobacteriaceae; genus Polaribacter; species Polaribacter agarivorans. The sequence goes on along the minus strand of NZ_MSMP01000023.1, from coordinate 60,108 downwards.
AACAAAATTTATCTGGAGAGTTGATGATAGGATTACCAAAATCTCCGAAAAGTACATTTTCTGTTTCAAACAAAACCTTTCCTTTATCTGAACAAAAAATGATTCATTTTGATCAGTATTCAGGTAAAATAGTAAAAGTTCATAACTGGAGTGATGTAGGAATACTAATGCAAGCTAGAATGTGGCTAATGGCCTTTCATCAAGGACAGTTCGGAGGTTGGAATTGGTATCTTATGTTTGCTGTAGCTATTCTATTAACACTAATGAGTGTTGCAGCAATTTTTTCTTATGTATTAAGAAAACAAAAAGGAACATGGAGTGTACCAAAATCTCCTAATAATTTTAATGTAAGTAAAGGAATACTAGCGTTAATAATATTGTTAGGGATCGTTTTTCCGTTATTTGGAGTTAGTGTTTTGCTGCTATTTCTATTCGAAATAACAAAGCAAAAATCGATTTTCACAAAAATTTAATACTTTGTTGGAGTAAGGATCTGTAATTTTATAGACCAACACCCTAAATTATAATTTAAAACAGCCAATCATGAAAAAATCGATTTTATCAATTGTTGTGTTTGTATTCGCTTTAGTATTTTCAACTGAAGCATTTGCACAAAAGTTTCCAGGATTAGATAAAAGTCCTATGGATGCATCTGCGTATCCAGGTAGTTATAGAGTGCCAGAAAAATTAGTAAAAGTATATTACAGCCGTCCACAATTAAAAGGAAGATCTTTAGAAAAATTAGCACCAGCAGGAAAAGTGTGGAGAACAGGAGCTAATGAAGCACCAGAAATTACTTTTTATAAAGATGTTACTTTCGGAGGTAAATCAGTAAAAGCAGGAACGTATACATTGTTTACAATTCCAGGAGAAAAAGAATGGACTGTAATTTTAAGTACAGCTAAAAATGTATGGGGAGCTTATTTCTATAAAGATAGCGAAGATGTAGTAAGAGTAACAGGAAAAGTAAGTAAAGGAAAAGAAGCTGTAGAAGCTTTCGGAATTACTTTTGACGGAAAAGATAACGACGCAACTATGTACATGGGTTGGGGAGATGTTGTAGTTTCTGTACCTGTAAAAGGATAAGATATACTTAAAAATCAAATAGATAAAAAAGCCTAACGAATTATCGTTAGGCTTTTTTTTAGTTCTTTAAATAGAGACTCTTGTTCCAAAAAAAACTGCACTTATGGGTTTTATACAATTTTGAAGATGTAAAAATTGGAATTTTGAAGTGTAAAATCTTAAAAATTAATACTATGTCTACTACGTATACAAAATTATCAGTAACGAATACTAAAAAAGAAGCAGTTGAAGTGTATTTAACCTTTGCAGCTGCAAATCCAAGTAACACTTGTTGTGGTAGCCCAGCTACAGTATCAGATTTTGATAACTTAGAAAAAGTAAATGATCTAATGGGTAAATTTACTTTAGGAGCAAATAGTACTTATGAATTTGATCCTAAAGGAAAATGCTTTAGTGGAAATGTTTGTTTTTACATAGAACCTCAATGTCCAGTACCAGGAGCTAGTTTTAATGGAGGTGCAGAAGGTACAAGTATAGCAGAGTTTACGTTAAATCCAAGCTCTGGTTGTGATGAAGCATTTGATATTAGCTGTGTAAATGGAGTAAATAGTTTTATTCAAATGAAAGTAGATAAAGATGGTGGATGGACATATGGACCTGAAAAAAAAGCCATAGATAGTATCTACAATAAAGCTTTAGGTTTAAACTCAGGAAATCCAGGAGTTTTTCCAGTGAACTGTACAGATTGTATTCGATTAGTTGGAGATAAACCATGTCCTACTTTACCAGTTGGACCAGCTCAAACAGAAAGAATTTGTAATATTCAAAGAACAGGAAGAGGCGGTGTTTTACAAGTTATTTTAACGGAAGTAGAACCAGCATAAATTTTTAAAGCCTAACGAATTTCGTTAGGCTTTTTTTAAACATTTTTTTGATTCTAGATAATGTTTATGGTATAATAGTTGGGTAAAAAAAAGCCTAATTAAAACTATAAACAATTATTATGAAAAAACTATTACTAGGGATTTTAGTTACAACAGTATTCTTTTTAACAGCTAATGCTCAAGAAGTAAAGTTTGGGCTTAAAGGAGGTGTTAATTTTTCCACAATTTTAGGAGACAATCCGAGTATAGATTCCAGAACAGGCTTTCATGTTGGAGGTTTAGCAGAAGTAAAATTAGGAGATTCGTTTTCTATTCAACCTGAAGTATTATATACTCAGTTAGGCACTTCAGATCCTATTTATGAACTGAAAGTAGATTATTTAGCAATTCCTATTATGACAAAATTTTATTTAGGAAAAGTATTCTCACTACAGGTTGGACCACAGTTTTCTTTTTTATTAGATGATGAGTTTAGAGGAGATGTTTTTACACGTGAACCAGACTTAACCAATTTTGATGTAGCTGCTAATTTTGGTTTTGGAGTTAATTTAAAAAATGGATTATTTTTTGAAACACGATATGCTTTAGGTATTACTCCAATGCAAGAAAATCCTGATCTTCAAAATGGAGCTTTTCAGCTATCAGTAGGTTTTCAGTTTTGATGAAAAAAAATAAATTATAAAAAAAGGGCTCTGTTTTAGAGCTCTTTTTTTATAATTTATTTTTACTGGTATGGAGTACAAAGGTAGCATTAAAACCAAAATGGAAATTTCCATCATGGAAATTAAAATTATTAGTAGTTTGTCCAATAAATGCATCTTTAGCAAAGTTTCTAGCATTGGTCATTTGAAATTGGAGTAATAAATGGCTCAATTCCCAGTTCACACCAATCATAAAAGGATTATATGTAGTTACTGATTTCACGGGATTGAAATTTGCATAATATTCAGACACTATAGAAACATGATGGCCTACTTTATATCTCGCTCCCATACCTAAAGCAAATTGACTTTTAATATCGTCTTGAGCAAAGCTTTTATTTCTAGTAATAAAAGTAGGACTAATTTGAGCAGAAAACTTTGTGTTAAACTTTCTAGCGATAATAAATTGGCTTGTAAATCCATAAAGCTTACTATTGTCTTTAGTAACTGTACCGTAAAAAGGATTCATTCCAGTTTCAGAATAAATATTTCTGAAAGAAGCTTCTTGATAAAAGGCAATACTAAAAGGACTTTTCTTCGAGTCTTTTCGTTGTCTTACAAATTTATACTTTATAAATCCATCAGTAATTTTATCATAAGTACCATATCCAATCCCTGCGGTAAAATTATCAGTAAAAGCATAGTCTAAACCTAATCTAATATTTACTTCATCAGCTAAAAAACCTTGTTTACCACCTTGTGGACGATTCCAAAATCGATTAAACATACTAATTTCTAGAGCTCCCTTTTTTCGTGTTTCAATAGAATGAGAAAGTCCAATTCTAGTGGTTTTAAAAGTTGCTATTTCATATGTTGGCGTATCAGGATATTCCTTATCTAACTCTTTAAGTAAGTTTTGAGCACTACAAATAGTGGATGTAAAAAGTATATATAGTGCTATATATTTTTGATTAATTATTTTCATGAGGCAAGTATTGGAAATTAAATTTAACAAGCACAATTTTGGCAATGTTTTTAGATAAAATTGGTGGAATCTTTATATTAAAATCGTTTACAGTAAGGTTAAACTCTCCGGTTAAATTATAGCTTTCTGGAGTTTTCTGAATAGTAGTCTTTATATCAACATCCTTAGTAATTCCATGAATGGTAACTTTACCTTTAATCAATTGAGTTTGCGGACCAGCATTTTCTAACCCTTCTAATAAAAAACCTTCAAATGTAGCTTTAGGATACAAATCAGATTCAATATAGCTATCATTAAAATGTTCGTGCATTAAATCCTTTTTAAACACAAAAGCTCTCATTAGCATACTCGCTGCAATTTCCTTTTTGTCAAAATCGAGTATACTTAGTACTTGATTGTTTTTCGCCTCTATATTTTCAACAGAAGCATAGGAGAAAAATGTTACTTGACCCTGCCGAGCAATAAATTGCTGAGCTACACTATTCCCAAGAGAGAATATAGAAAAGATGAGTAATAGTTTTAGTTTATTCATGATAATTATTCGGTCTTTATAAAGCAATTTAAAAGCACAACATCTTTTAAATATCCTTTACAAATCCCTTTTATATATAGTTGTTGATTTATTTTTAAAGTATCTATGTTTATATATTCAGCATCGTCTAAATCACATATAATAGCAGAGGAAGAATTACCCTGTAGAATAATTGTTCTTCTATTGTTTAAATGCGAAATCTTTTTAATTCTACCATAAACCTCAATAATGGTGTTACTATACTTTTCTGTAGCTTCTATTTCATTGTTATGAAATTGAGAAACTACATTTTCAGCAGAAACTGAGAATTTAGGGCTCACATCTTTTACCCCTTTTTTATAAAAAGTTGTAAAGAGGAATATGAAAAGACCTACAACGATAAAAAAAAGACCGTATTTCTTAACCACGGATTTATATTTAATTTTTGTCAAAGTAAATGCTTAATTTAAAAAAATTAGAATAATTTTGGTTGAAAAGGAAAATAAAATGCTGAAAAGGAAAAATAGATGTTAACCATTTATTAAAAAATGAGAAAAGACAGACTATATCTATTTACCGTTTTATCAATTACCATAGTTTTTTTAATTATTTCTGTGATTGGTGCTAAATATTTCATTAAAGCTAGTGCCAATCAATTAATAGAAGTTCAGGTTGAGACAAGTAAAAGAGAAGCCAACGAGGTGGCAAACCTAATGGATTTTCAACTTCGCAAAAACATAGAGAAACAAGAGGTATTAGATCATTTACAAAATACAATTACAAAAACTGATACGGATACATGGTTTATTTCTGTATTCGATTGGTCGGGTAATAAAGTATGCCATCCTAATATTACGGAATTAGGTCAGCCAGTAAATTCTGACGATGACTTATTAGCTTCTTTAAAAGAGAAGAACAATTCTGATGATTTGTACGATATATTAGTAAATAGTACCACTGAAAAAGAAAATTTTTCTGAAGTAATACACATAGCACCAGTTAAAAGTTCAGATTTATTAGTAGGAGCAAATGTCAACATAAATAGCATTCGTTTACAAATGAAAAGATTGAAACGAAATTTCTACTTAATTTTCTTAATCATGGGTATCTCTGTGATTATACTCACATCATTAGCAGTACGGATAATTGGTAGTAAGTATGAAAAGCAATTAGAATTAAAATATACCACACTAGAAACAGAAGTGATTAATTTATCTAAATTGAATACGGATTTGGTTTCTTACAAAGAAAAGAAGGAGAAGAAGATGGAAGAAGAAGCAAAAGCCCTAGAAAAAGCTGAAGAAAAAGAAGCAGTAGAAGTGGTAGGTAATACAGAAGTTGCATCAGAACCCAATAAGAAAAGAATACTTACCTATATTAGAAATGAACTAGTTCCTGTTTTAATTAACGATATTGCTTATGTGTATACTGAAAATACAATTACCTATGTAGTTACTTTTGATGGAAAGAAATCTACATCTAACGCAAGTTTAGATGATATGTATTCTAATTTTGACCCTACATTATTCTTTAGAGCCAATCGTCAATTCATCATCAGTATCTCTGCAATAGATAAAATTATTAAGTACGGTAAGAGTCAATTAAAGATTGTATTAATTTCAAAAACTTCAGAAGAAATTTTAATCAGTAAAAACAAGGCAGCAGAATTTAGGCAATGGCTTAATATGTAGTTGTTTAGCTAAAAAGGCGAAAAATTCAACTTCTTATTTTCACCTTTTAATCTCTTTTTTTCCTCTTTAATAAGGTTTATAGTGTCAATTCTTTGCATTACGTGGTTATTTGTAGTGTAATCAAAAAATGATATAAAAAACTATAAAACTTATTTGCAATGATGAAACTACTATTCAAAAGAACACAGAAAATACTAAGTAATTTTTTACTAATTCTACAAGATTGTGCTAGAGCAGCCAGTTATGCTAGACAACGATAAAGGTAATCCCAAATAAGAGCGATCAAAGAGTGTAGATTGTTGATGATTTCATAGGAGTTTTTCGATCCCTAGATTTTCTCTCTAACAACTTTTGTTGTTCTTTTTAGGTAGCGATTTAATTATCCGTCTCTATATATTTTAGAAGTGTATCAGAAAATATAATTAAAAAGGTGAAAACCAAAGTGAGTTATTTCAGTTGAAGAAAGGTAGTTCACTATATAAAGAAAATAAAAGCTTTTTGTTAGAGAGTTTTTTTAGGGAGATTAACAAAGAGTATATCAATAATTAGTAAGACAAGTAATTGTGTCGATTAAATCAATTTTTTAGGTTTTTTGTTCTAGGGATAGCACTTTTACCCAGTGCTGTCCCTTTTATTTTTTATGAAGAATCTGAGGCCTTTAATTTTTAAGTAATTTTGTAATCTAAAAATATATTGAAATGGAAATTTGAAAAGAACAAACTTGAAAGAATTGACTAAACTATGAATAGCAAAACATATAATTTACTGAAAAGAATGCAAAAAAGGCCTATGCTATGGACAGGTCAAAATACATTAAAATCAATAGCTTCATTTTTATTTGGTTATCAAATAGCAATGAAAGATCATAATTTTGAAGATGATTTTGGAATTTCTTTAGATTTTTTCGACTGGGTAGCTGACAAACTGGGTTACAATTATGCTACAGCAGGATGGGCTAATATGATACTTGCCAATATCATGGGGTTTGACCCTCAGAATATTGAGTGGGAGAATTATGATATTAGTGTAACGAATACACAGCATTCTGAATCAATTGTTAAGTTTTATGCATTGATTGATGAATACATGGATGAATTGAAAACAAAGTAGAACAAAAATCAAAACATGAAAATACTACTCATTATTAGTGTTTCTTTAGTAATTTTTATCATTCTTTCCGCTTGCGGAAATAAAAAGAGCGCAACAAAAAATATAAAAGAGGAAGCTACTTTATTTACTATAGATGAAATAGGAACAAAGGTCAATACTAAATACCCATTATTTGAGAAGCTAAAAACGGATAAGGATTTCAGCCAGAAAAATGAAAAATATAAAACTGAACTACTTGAATTAGGTAATTTGAATATTACATCAGGAGAGTTAGTTTTATGTGACATAAGAGAACATAAAGATCCTCCTAATAAATTTTATCCTGACTCTAACCCTTTTGTGATACAATTAAAACATGGTGCATATAACATAAATGTGATTATTGCAAATACTATTGATCATGGAGACAGAACTGCATTTGTGGAATTAAATATTACAAATCATAAAGCAACTCAATGGATTTTAGCTCATAAAACCAGTCACAACCTTTATAATTTAGAAAGAGGTAGCCTTTATGGAACCAATACTGAAGCAGCTACTCTTACTTTATTCGACAGAAAATCCGGTATAATTTTTTATGAAAAAAGATCAGATTATTTAAAAGAAAACACAGAGAAAAGCGAATTCGATTTTTTTGAATATATATTTAAGTATTCAGAGTACGATTTGAAAAACTACACTAAATCTAGTTGTATAAATGTAGACTTAGGAGAAAAGAATAACCTTATCCAATTTTGTACTGGGTATGGTGATGGGAGTTATCCTGCCTATTGGGGAATTGATAAGGACAATTATATTTGCGCTTTAGTAATCGATTTTGGGGTTTTAGATAATATTTAATACAATGGAGTTTCACGAATGTAATTTGAATATAAGATATGATTTGCCTCAAGAAATTTGGGATAAAGTACCTTTGATCTATAAAAAAATGAATGGTTGGATCGGGTTCGGAAAAGAAGGAAAAGGAGAAATAGGACTTCCTTATTGGTTTAGTTATAATGAAGAAGAAAAATCCATTTTCGCATCGGTTGAACCTAGCGGACTTCATTTTATGGCAAATATGAAAGAGGATGAATGGATTGAATGGAAAACAGAATTCAAAAAAATAGCAACTGAAATTTTAGAATTTAAAGTAGGAGAACTAGAAGAAGGAGAAGTCGGGTATGAAATAGAGTGGTTAAATAAACCTAAGATAAACAACCAAAAATGAATCCGATAATCGTAATAGTAGTAATTTTAGTTTGTTTTTGGTCAATATTCACAACCTGTAAAGCAATCTATCTTATTTTAAATACTAATTTTAATGGGTCTAAAATTACTTGGATTTTAATTTCTATGATCGGAATTATAGGGCCAATTTTATGGATAACCCAAGGAAAAAAGCGACTGAAAAATGATACTGCGAAAATGAAATAGATGATTACTTGTAGCCATACATGCATAAAATAAAGTACCGATCAAAACATTATCCTTAAAAATAAATTAAACCAATTGGTCTAAATTAAAAAAATTGTCTATCTTTATACCATCATATGGGATATAAACATAACATAGAAGAAATTTTAGACGTCGGTTATGATGTGCTTCGTAAGAATGGATATCATAATGTAGGCATAAATAAAATTCTTAAAGAAGCAGGTATACCTAAAGGTTCATTCTATAATTTTTTTGAATCTAAAGAAGACTTTGCTTACAAAGTTATTGAGCGTTATGGAGAAACCAATGCGGAGTGGATGCAAAGTTTTTTCAATAGATCAGAAGTATCGCCTCTAGAGTCTCTCAAGTCTTTTTATCGCTTTATGATAGAAACCAATGAGAAAGATGATTTTCTAAGCGGTTGTATCGTTAACAATATGAGTATAGAAATTGGCAGAATCAACGATACCATGGCATTAAAAGCGAATGAGCAATTCATGAGTTGGCTAAGGATATTGACTGATGTTGTTCGTAAAGGTCAAGAATTAGAAGAAATTACTATTAAATTCACTGCATTAGAGATTGCAGAATACCTACATGCTGGATTTTATGGTACTTTTTCAAGAATGAAAGTATTAAGAAACAAAGACTATATGGATGTATGGTTCAAGCTTTCTTTTGAATTTATAAAGAGATAAAAAAATTTAAACTAAAAACAAGTAGAACGGTCTAATTTGCCAATATCATGAAAAACAAAATAACACTGGTCATAATTTTAATAGGACTAACATTTTTCTCATTCACTAACCCACACCCAACACCAAAAAATAATATGATTCTAAATACAGCAATAGATGGAGCAGTACACTACCAAAAACACTTTAAACAATTCAATTATTATATAGAAACCATAGGTACCGTTTCTATAGATCGTGTAGCACTAAATAACAATCAACTAACAGCTTTATACTCATATAAAAACGGTAATGAAATAAGAGATATAATAAGCTTACTTAATAAAGACAAAGATGGAATTTACAAGGGTACATGCACCACAAAGGTTAATGGACAATTCTTGTTTGCTGTAAATACACATCTAACTTTTAATGATGATGGATCGGCAACAGGAAACTGGAACTGGCATGGTACTCCATCTAAAAATGATCCAATAGTAACCATTTCAATTAAAAAATAAATCCAATTATTATGAAAACACGATTATCAATTATAACCGTAGCATTAATCATTATGTCTGCTTGTCATGCACAGAAAATGAAAGTAGCGAATTCAACAATGCCAAAAACACATACCATAACACTAAAAAAAGGAGAATTATTTTTAGTAGCTATAGCTGATCAAAAGAAAGGTAAAGAAAAGCTACTACAAGATTACTTTGGGAAAATAATGCCTTCTGCAATGAAAAACGGATTCACACCTCTAGGTCAACTTCATATAGATGATGTTGTGAAAGCCAATAACTTCAAACCTAATAACTTTATCGGATTGTTCAAATGGCCAAATATGCAATCTATCCAAGCTTTTATGAGTGATTATACACCTGAGCAATTGAAAAAATTAAGAACACCAATATGGAATGAATTTAAAGCACATATGATTGCCATACAAGAAGACAAAAATTTGGTAATGGATCAAAACAAAATGTATGAAGTAAAAACATACTGGACAAAAGATATGGTTCAAACAAATATGATTCATAAATATGGAGGTAAAATTATCTTAAATCAACCTGTAGCAGGTTATGAAGACTTACAAGGAAATAAAGCACCAAATCAAATTGTAATTATAGAATGGAGTAATCCTAAAAAAGCAGACAAGTTTAATAAAATGAATATGTTGAAATCTGAAAGAGAGGAGGTCTTTTATACACATTTCACATTATTTCCATAAAAAATATAGAAGAGTATATTATCGTAGAATGTAGTGATTAAAAACGGTTTGGGGTTAAGCTCCAGCCGTTTTTTACTAGAATTAAACTATATTGTAAACAGAAAAATAGTAGATAAATCTATTATAATTCATTATTCAAAAAATTAGGCAATTAAAATGAAACTCAATATATACTTAGCGAATCGATTGAAGGAAATTTTTACTGAAGGAAAATGGGTTTTAGGGACTAATTTTAAAGCACAAATTATTGATGTAGATTGGCAACATGCAATTCAAAAAGTGGATGATTTTAATACGATAGCTGATTTAACTTTTCATATTGATTATTATATAGCTGGAGTAGCAAAAGTTTTAGAAGGAGGAACGCTAGATATACGAGATAAATTCAGTTTTGATGCCCCGCCGATAGAATCAGAGCAGAATTGGCTAGAATTAGTCAATAAATTCTGTGCTGATGCAGAGAAGTTTATTGATCTTGTTGAAAAAATGCCTGAAGAAAAAATACAGGACGACTTTGTCGATAAAAAATATGGAACTTATTACAGAAATATTGATGCAATGATAGAGCACACGTACTATCATCTGGGACAAATCATTTTAATAAAAAAACGAATTAAAAATTTAAACTCTAATGAATCTTGATGGCAAAAAATTTGTGACCGCTGAAAATAAAAATGGATTATCATCAAATGAAACAGTTTTTCACTATGCTCAGAATGGAACTAAAATAACAGGAAAATATAAAGGAGGTCCAATAGAAGAAGGGCTCATTATAGGAAAACAAATTGAAGGTCAAAAAATAGAAATCCTGTATCAATGCTTAACTACAAGTGGAGAATTGAAAGCAGGAGAATCTAAAGGAATAGTTTCAGAAACAAAAAACGGGAAACTGAAATTAGAATTTGACTGGAATTGGTTGAATGGAGATTTATCTGGAGGAAAATCAGAATATATAGAAATAGACTAAAAACTAGTCAATTGATAAAGAATTGTTAAGACTGATTAAAAGTGTTTTTTGCCTACAAAAAATAGGTATATTAGATCCCTTTAATTGTGATCACTAATAACAGCTCAACCATAAATCAATGATTCATAAGATAGCAATTCTTGGAGACTTCAATCCCGTTCACTCAACACTTCATTCACTTAACAACAGCACAAGGCAAATTCAAAAATATTTACAACAAGAAATCCAATTTGACTGGATAGGGACAGATATTTTTGACTCAAAAATTGTTTTTGAAAAGAACGATTATAAAGGACTTTGGATAGCACCAGGAAGTCCATATAGAAATATGGAAAAGGTTTTAGATGCCATACAATATGCAAGAGAAAATAACATTCCAACGCTTGGCAATTGTGGAGGATTTCAACATATGATTATTGAGTTTGGAAAAAACGTATGTAAAATTGAGAATGCAGATCATGAAGAAACAAATCCCGATAGTTCAGACCTACTCATTAAAAAATTATCTTGTTCATTAATAGGAGAACAAGAAACTTTAGCTATTCTTAATAAAGATAGTTTGTTAAGTAAGATTATTGGAGCAGATAAAATTTTAGGAAAATACTATTGCAGCTTTGGAGTTAATGAAAAATATATAGATGTACTAATTCAACATGGTTTAACATTCACCTCAAAATCAGAAGAAGATCAATTTCGTTCATTTGAAATAAAAACACACCCATTTTTTGTAGGTACGTTATTTCAACCAGCCTTAACATCATCAGAAGAAAACCCAAGCCCAATAATTATTGAATTTATAAATAAAACATTAGGAAAATAAGTTGATAAAGCTAAAAACTAGTATCTCAATTATTTAATTTAAACTTGGTTTTCTAAATTTGGAACTAATAATAAGATGAAAACTTTTAGAAACATTTAATGTTTTTGAAATAAAGTAGCATTGGATAATTATGGATCATATGAAAAAAATTGCACTATTATATTTACTGATTAATTTGTCTTCTTTCTCTCAAAGTATAAAAGAACTAGAAACCACAATTGAAATGGATTTCGATTTTGGAATACAAGTCCAAAATGAATGGAAGCAAAGAGAACAATTATTAAAAGATCTGGAATCTGAAAAAAAGAGTTGGGATAACCTCACAGCTAAAGAAACCAAACTTTTTGAAAGATATGATGAAACGTATATGTCTATGTGGGATATTGAAGGAGCAGGTTGTAGTTGGTATTGTGGTGCAGGTGATTATACAGTAACTACTTCTTCTGAGCTTGCCCCAAACGGAAAAATAGATTACAAAGCCAAGAATTTAACTGATTTTAGTTATCAAACTGCTTGGGTTGAAGGTAAAAACGATTATGGAATTGGAGAAAAAATAGAGTTTGTATTTGCACCTAATCACCCAAGAGTAACCACTATTAAAATAGCTAATGGTTATGTAAAGAGTACTAAAGCTTGGAAAGCAAATTCTCGCGTTAAAAAATTGAAATTATCAATTAATGATGAGGTTTATGGTATCATACACTTAAAAGATACGTATGCATTACAAGCTGTCAAGTTTAAAAAGCCTATAGGTTATGCTGACAGAGAAGATTATGAAAAGCTAAAAACACGTCCCAAATGGAAAATTAGCTTTGAAATACTAGAAGTGTACAAAGGAGAAAAATATAAAGACACCGTTATTTCTGAAATATTTTTTGATGGAATAGATGTGCATTAACAAATATTGCTAATAATTATGAGTAAAATCAGTTATGAAACAGGAAGCAAAGAAAGTTATTTTTGGATTGAATTCAGTTCTGCTGATTTTAACTTAATTGATCTTGTAAGGAGTTTACCTAATTTACTAATTGATAGATATATTGGGATAGTAGCATTTGATGGATGTGTTTTTATTCCATCAGAAAGCGAATTAAAAAGGAATTGGTATAAAAAGGGAGAAATAAGTTACTCACCAATACTAAACCAACAAGAACTAGATGAACCTATATATGAATGTTATGATCAATGGTGTATATTTAAGAAGAAAGCTGAGTTTGAAAAAATGACTGACTTCGTAAATTATGGTGGATTTACTTTAAGAGATCAAGACGTTTCTGACTCTACTACATATAAAATTGAAATACAAAAAACATTCTGGAAAGAAGTCGAAGATATTAACCCAGATAGTATTATTATAAATGGAGATTTTTTTATCTTTTGTTCAAAAGAAGAAAAAGAGATTAAAGAAATAATAAGAGTTGTTAATACATGATAGTAATTATTTAGAAAAAACAAACAAAAGAGTATTAAATAATAACATTCATTAGTTATAAACCCATTTCGTAAAATGGAAAACCTATTAAAATACATTGCTGAACGCGCTTATATTTCTTCTGATTTAAGGAATGAAATTAGCAGTTGTTTTGAATTAGTAGAAGCTAAAAAAGGAGACCTACTTTTAAAAGAAGGTGCAGTAGCGCATTACTTGTATTTTATAGAAGAAGGCGTGTTACACAATTATTACTATCATGATGGTCGACAAATAAGCTCCTGGTTTTATACAGAAGAACAATTTGTTACGGCTTGGTCTGGTTTTTATATGCAAAAACCAAGTTCGGAAACTATAGAATGTTTAGAAGATTGTACATTGTATCGAATAACGTATAAAAATTATCAAAAACTCATAGCAGATTTTCCATCTTTTGGGAACTTTGCACGTTTATTAGCTGAAGAAATGCTGGTGTTTATAGATCAATTTTCAATGAGTTGGTCGTTTCTTTCAGCAAAAGAGAAATATGAGTTATTAAAATCGTATTTCCCTCAAATAGAACTTCGAGTAAAACTAGGATTGATAGCATCTTTTTTAGGCATCTCACAAGAAACATTAAGTCGAATCAGAGCGGAGAAATGATTTTTTTGATATAGATCAAAAGAAACGTTTTCTCATCCATTTAGCTTTGTGCTATCATAAAAATATAATGATTATGAGTAACATAAAGTTAATAAGCATTAGTACATTTATTATTATTGTACTAGCTGGAATTCCACATTTTTTAGAGACTAATACCATCAATGTTTCTAACTACAAAGAAAAGGAGGTAGTAAAAGAAGAAACTACAATAAAGGTTAGTAAACATCCATTGGAAGGTAAATGGAAAGTGGACTACAGAGAAGAAGGATCTGTTATGTATCAGCTAAAAATGGAGCATAACAAATTAGTAGGGTATTCCATAAAACTAATGGATGTAAAAGGTCAGTTTACTTCTGATCACACTAAAATTTTCACCTTAACATCCTTTATAAATAATAAAGGAAAGGGTATATACTCCGTAGCATATAAAAACAAAATTTATGATATACCATGTAAATTAGAGTTGAAATCCAGTGAGTTGTATGTATCTTATGATTATTATGGTTATAAAGACACTGAAATATGGAAACGACAATAAAAAAACTAAAAGTAGATAAATTAAATACGCTCCAAAATAATAGGTTATGATTGAATTTTTAAATAAAGAACTGAACTGGGTAGATGTTGAATATTGGTTTTCTATTTTTAACGACTGGAGTCTAGTTTATCTTATTATACCATTTTTTATAGTAGAGCTAGTTCGCTATAAAATTCAAGATAGACTCTCTAAGGATGTCATTTTTGACTCTATTGCAAATGTCATCACTTTAGGTGCATTTGTTACCATAGAATATATTATTGGTATTTTGTTTGCTACTAAGCTATACTTTTGGGTGCATTATAATTTAAGCTTGCCTCATTTACCACTAAATTGGATTACAATTATTTGTTGTGTACTATTGGCTGATTTTGCTTACTATTGGGATCATCGAATGATGCATCGTATCGGTATTGGTTGGGCAACACATACGGTACACCATAGTTCGCCGCATTTCAATATGTCTGTAGCTTATCGTTTTGGACCTTTAGATGCGGTTTTTCCTTTACTATTTTCGATTCCAATTGTAATGTTAGGTTTCGATCCAATTTTGGTATTATTATCAGAAGTTTTTGTACAAGTATTTCAAACACTATTACATACTGAAATGATTAAAAAATTACCAAAACCAATAGAATACATTTTTAATACACCATCACATCACAGAGTACATCATGGTTCTAATCGGCAGTATTGGGATAAAAATTATGGAGGAATTTTAATCATTTGGGATAGAATTCTTGGCACTTTTGAACCCGAAGTAGAAACCGTACGTTATGGTATTGATAAGCCTATTAATTCTAATAATCCATTTGTGATTTTTTTTCATGGTTTGCAAAGACTAGGAAAGAAAGTAGCAACAACCAAGGGGTTTATTAATAAGTTATTATGTTTAATAAAACCACCTGGTTGGGAATCAAAATAAACACAGATGAAATCAAATCATATCATTTTTTCAGATCTATCTACATACACACCTCAAAAAACAATTGCATTTTACGAAGCAGTTTTTGGTTGGAAATATTATCAAGACAATGAGTACTATTTAGCTTATAATGATACTATTCCTGTAGTAGGTTTGTATGAAACGCCTGAAAAATTTAAGCAAATGCGAATGCCTCATTTTTGGATGACTTACATTCAGGTAGACAATGCTAAAGAAACTATTGATAAAGTACGTGAATTAGGCGGTATTGTTGAAATGGAACAAGATATACCTGGTTTTGGTAAAGTAGCGTTACTTAGAGATACGTTAGGAGCTGGTTTTACTATTTATGAAGGAGATCATCTGGAATCTACTCGAACTAAGAATGAAGAAAATACTTTAGTTTGGAATGAATTACACGTATCGGACACTACAAAAGTTATTTCTTTTTATGAAGGTATTTTCGATTGGCAATTCAGAAAATCAAATAATGGAGCCTATCAAATTTTTAGTGATAACCAGCATATATCTGATATGTTAGAAATTGATAATGCATACAAAGGAAAATATGAATATTGGGTGTCATCATTTGGTGTAAGAGATATACAAAAAACACGAAAAATAATTCTTGAAAATGGAGGGATGCAAATACATGAAGAGGCTAACCGATTGTTGATGACGGATAATTCAGGTGAGGCATTTTTTTATATTACAGCGATTTAAAATCTACAGTTGAAATGAAAAGAAAGAAATTTATAAAAACGTATTGTCTCTTTAGAATTGGATCACCGATACTTAATTCTTATAATTTATTTACGAAGGATTCCAATTTTAAAAAAGATAAAGTTAGGGTTATTGGAGAGGGTGCAGCTAGACTTTTCCAAAATTGCACAAAGGAATCTTTTACTCAAATTACATATATACACTATTTAGAGAATTGGAAAAATATTAGAAGTCTTGGAAAGTTTACTAGTAATAAATTATTTTTTACAGGAGATGCATATACAAATTAGTGAATGATCAAGTGTTCACGAAGCAGCTAATTCGGCAAAAATGGTCGTTGGGCAATCATAAAATTTGGTGTTTCAACATCGAAAATTAACACTAAATACTACATTTAACGTTTTGTATAAGCATATTGTCAGAATTTAAAGCTCAAATACTTCAGATCGAACTAAATTTTTATAAAAATGCAAAACTTAGATTGAAACACTAAACTGCTATTACGTTTATATTTTGTGTATCCTCTTCATTTCTATACCTTCAATTCGTACTTTCATAACTATAATATCGATCATTAATGGCATTTTTTCATAATTCAAGTTATTAATTTCTCAAATTTAAATTGTAATTAAAATAAATTATTCGATTGAGTAGCTACTATCAATTTTTAATTACAAAGGCGAAATCCTAAAGCCTAATTTTAAAACAGGAAAATAATAATCAATTAAAAAAATCATGGCAACAATTAACGTTTTAATCGCAGTAGATGGTGCAAAACTAGCAGAACAAGTTAGTGATGGTTCAATCCAACCTGGTTCAGCTGATTCACCAACAAATTTGGGATCATATGGAACATCAGATGTGTATATATCTATGATAGCACCAAACAGTTCAGTGAGTAATGGTACTCAGGGAGATTCTGAATTACAAATTACAGCAAATGGAGGGGATAGTGTAGAATGGGCTATTACAACATTTGATAACAATTTTGATCAAACTCCATTTTTGTATTCAGGGGCTTTTAATCCATCGGATTCTATAAATACACCTTTGAGTTATGCTTCTGGTGAAGCTTATGCTTATTTAGGAACAGGAAATCCAGCTTCAACTTCACCTACGAAATTTACAAATCAAGTGAATACAGTTACTGGAACAATTTTGAAGATTGGCTTAAAAATTCAATACACACTTTCATTTGTGTTGGTAGATAATTCGACAGGCAATACTATAGGGTATTTCATGTGGGATCCGTTTATTAATGTAAACTAAGAAAATATTAACTGGTATGCGATGTAATGTTGTGTACCAGTTTCTTCAATAGTCGTAAGGATAATTAACTCTAAAGCAATTTCATAAATTTTGCACTGAAGGAATTTGATTCTATTAAAGAGGTATTTTTACATTAACAAAATTTAGTTCAACAATTATTTACTCCTTTGTTTTTAAGCGTCGTCTCACTTAAACAATTTAATTGTTAAGCTTCTAACACCTCAATAAACTCTTGGTCACCCCAATACGGTTCAAAATCTGAATCAGTTTTAAATTGAGAAGGTTGTTTCCCTAAGTTTAAAGACTGTCTAATCATACCTAACATTTCTTCTTTTTTTTCATTTTTGGCATAGTAACAAGATAAGTTAAACGCTAACACTTCATTGCTGATATCATTAGTTTTAAAATCTTTAGGTAATAACTTTTCAAAAACCAAAGTTTCTACTTCTTTATCTTTAGCTAGTATAGCTAGAACAATAGCATTAGATGCTACATCATCTGTTTTTTGATTCATACCTACTACTGGTAATAGTTTTTCGGCATAATGTAAGAATACATTTTTAGCAGCAACAAAATCACCTTTCATTAAAGAATTAATTAATAGTTTGGTAGTAAAGTTAGCCATGTCGAAAGCATAATCATTAAGTTGCTTTTTAGTGATAATCATTTGACTTTTAGAGGTAAAAGTGTCGTTGTTTCCACTAATTAAAGATTGTTGAAAAGCTTCTTTTAATTCGTTTTTTTGATTTTTAGCAGCAGCTTTTTTGAGTTCGGCTTCTTTTTGTTTCGCTAATTCTCTTTCAATATCTTCTTTAGTTTTTCCCTGTAATTTATGTTTGAATTGTGCAGCAAAATTGCCATAAGCCTTTTTATCTATGTAATTTTCTTCTGTACTAGAAACCTTATGATCTAAGATTTTAATAAGCATTTTTGTTACTTCCTCATTGTCTTTAGAAATACTTTCTAAATATGTTGTTAACTTCTCTTGATCTAGAGTAAAAAGTACCTTGTTTAATTGTTGTAATGTTCTGTAACTTTTAGAAAAAAATGTAAAATCGAAAACATCAAGTAAAAGATCAAAAGAAAGCTCTTGGATATTAAAATTTTTGAAGGTGTTTTCCAGATTATAATCGTTAAATAGATACGAGGGCAAATCACCATTTAGTACATCATGCAACATGATTTCAAAATCAGAAGCGTTTTCACCTTGTAAAGCTTTGTTTGTTCTAAAAGCAATATTTTTAACTTTTTCAATTACTTCTCTAGCTGTGTTAGAAATATCTTTTGCTAAAACATCGTCAAGTATGTCTAATATTGTTTCCTCATCAATATTCTCAAAAATAAAATTAGTAAAGTCGCCTATAATTTCAGCTTCATAAGTTTTATCATCTTTCATTTTAGGAAAAATATCAGCATACAATTCGCATATTCCATCACCATATTCTGGGTGTTTTATAGCACTACCTAAAGAGAGTATGAATTTAGCGAGCGGTTCAACTTCAAATTGAGGTAAAAAATCATCAATTAATTGATCTTGAACTGTAGAACCGTAATGACGATGACCAGCATCATAATATTTCATACAATTCAGAAATGCTTCCACAACATGATCTTGTCCTTCAATAGATTTACGGTTTATAAATTCACGAATTACAATAGTAGTAACTTCATAACTATCAGACAAACCAGTATCTGAAAAGCTTACAGAAATTAGTTTTTGCAATGTCTTTTCGCTTAATTCACTGATATGAGAAGATACGGCATTATCGAGAACAGGTATTGCTAAAGTCCCATCGTAAGCATCATATTTACTCACATTAAAAACAGATTCCATATCACCAATAGCATGTAAGGCTTCTTCTAAACTAGTAAGATTAGCATCTTTATTTTCTAAGATAGCAATAATCTCTTCTGGGCTCATTTTTTTTATAGAAGCTTTATTCTTATCTCTTTTTTCCCATTCTTCTTCTGTAAGATGAGATGACTTCACTGTTTTCAGATTTTCAAAATTGTACAAAGGTAAAAGAGCATTTTTCACTTTAAAATTACTTTTATCTAATGTACATCCAGTAATATTTAAATACTCAAGTTTTGTTAGTTTACTTAGTGGATGTAAATCCTTAACATTTACATTAGAAATGTCTAAGTAGACTAAATTTGTTAGTCCAGCTATAGGATCTATAGTAGTAAGATCATAAGAGTTCTGAAGGTCTAACTTTTTTAATCCAGTTAAGTTTTTAACGGCATCAATATTATTGAGTTTGGCTTGAGTAACGCCTATTTCTTCTAATTGAGTGAGTTGAGCAAGAGGATCTAGATTTTGAATAGGACAAAAAATAACATGAAATTGTTTTAAACTTTTTAATTCAGAAATACTTTTGGGTAACGATATAGGTTTTTCTTCAATAAAAAGTTCTTCATCAAAACTTTTTTCTTGTCTATTTTTAAAACAAAATTTAAAAGAAATTTTCTGTAAAGCTTTCCAATTTTTAATTTCCTCTGGTAATTGAGTTAATTTGAAAAAATGATCTAGAGATACTTCTTCAAGATTCGGAATTTTTGTGAATTGTATAGGTAATTCTTCAAAATTTAAACGTTCTAATTCAAGAGAGATAAGTGTAGTTAAGTTCTCAATTTCATCAGCAACATTTATCAAAGTACCATTTTTAAGGGTTAGTTTTTTTAGTTTTGTGAATTGTTCAATTTCCTTAGGAATAGAAAATGCTGCTTTTCCAAATGATAATGATAATTCTTCAAGGTTTGGAAAATTTTTACAAAGTGGTAAAAAATCTATATGAGCTAAATCAATTTTTAAGCTTTTTATATTCATTCCTAAAATTTGGTTTACACGAACTCCTGAAATGCGTAACATATCAAGGTTTAACTTCTTAAAACCTTCAGGAAAAGTAGACCATTCTTCTATATTAGGTAAAAAGTGAAGTGATTTTAAATTAACCAGCTTCTCAATTTCATTAGTATAGGCCTTTTGACATTCTTCTCCTTTTAAATACAGTACTGAAACCTCATTGTAATTTTTTAGAGCTTCCTCAATAGTAGTACATTTCATACGTTATTTTTTGAATTTGATGATGTTTGTTGTATCAAAGCTAGTTGATTTACAACGTATATACATCACCATTTTCAGGGAGTTTTATACCTCTATATAAATAGATTATAAATCTAGTCAGATATTAAAGCTTTATAAAAATCAAACAACATTGATAAAGTAGTGTATACTATTTTGATTTAGATGAAAAACTAAAAGTTATTGGATTTATGGATCAGATAGCATTGGAAATCCTATCTTTATAGAAGCTTCTACTAACGGACAATTATTGTTACTAGATCATGAACTTAAGGGTTGAAGTAAATAAAAATGAAATTAGATAGTAACATTTCGAGTTACAATGAAACACAAGGTAAATATTTAAATAAAAGCTATTATGAAATACCTATCAAAAGGATTAATATTCCTAGTTCTCATTTTTATTGTATCATCACTTGAAGCCCAAGTACGTATTGGAAATTTCCAATATTCAAAATATAAGCATAAAAAATTAAAAAAGAAGAGTGTAAAAAGATTTACCGATACCAAAACCATTTTCATATTACCAGATTTCATCTCAAAAGAGGCATATAAAAAACTACTTGATGAAGTCTGGGATATCACACCCTATGAACTTATTAATGTTAGTAGTTTTGATACAGATATTGTAAAAAAAGATATGGGACTAGCAAGATTTAAAACTATGGAAATAAAAAAAACAACGAAGTCTGGTATGATGGTTTCTTACATATATAATTTTTTAGATTTTCATGTAGTTGATAAATTAAAAGAATGGAAAAAAAAGACAATTTGGTATAAATCAAGAGTAGCCGCTATTTATTTTACTCCAGATGTAAATATAAGAAAGCAAGTTGAAGCTTCTTCAGGAGAACGAGAACTCTATGGTGATTTGCTCAATTTTAGATTAGGCTATTTGAAAAATTATTTACAACTCGTAAATAACAGTTTGAAAGAGTTAAAATCAGTAGATATATATGATGACTTTACATCACCTGAATTGAAAAATCTTAAAGATAAAACCTTGTATATCGATTCAAACTTGTTGTATGGATATAACCCTTTTACTATCAATACAAAGAAAAGTCCTGAAATTGAAAAACTGACTAAAAATTATTCGTATAATTTTGAAGTTATAGAGTATAAAGATTTAGAAGAAAAAATTTTGAGTGAGAAAGAAGATTTTTACTATTTGATGCATAACCAGATCAACTCCAACAAAATTATTAATATTGTGAATGGTAGAACAGGTGAAATAGTATATCAAAAACATACTACAATATCTTATAACATAAAACCTAAAGATTTTAAAAAGATAAGTTCTAAAATTAAAAAGTTGAATAAATAAGATTCTGTTTCCATGAATTAATTTTCTTTTTCACTTCTCCAAGAGAGTTGTAAATTTGCTTCTTTAAAACAAGAAGTTAAAGATGCAATACAATCATCAAGAAATCGAAAAAAAATGGCAAGAGTTTTGGGCAAAAAACCAAACTTTTAAAGCAAGCAATGCTACTGATAAGCCTAAGTATTATGTGTTAGATATGTTTCCTTATCCGTCTGGAGCAGGATTACATGTTGGGCACCCATTAGGATACATTGCAAGTGATATTTATGCACGTTATAAGCGCCATAAAGGATTTAATGTATTGCATCCTCAAGGATATGATTCTTTTGGTTTACCTGCTGAGCAATATGCAATTCAAACAGGGCAACATCCGGCTATTACTACAGAAACAAATATTAAAACCTATAGAGGTCAGTTAGATAAAATCGGATTTTCATTCGATTGGTCTCGTGAAGTGAGAACTTCTAACCCAGAATATTATAAGTGGACACAATGGATTTTTATCCAACTTTTCGAATCTTATTACTGTAAAGATTCTGATAAAGCAAGACCAATTACTGAATTAAAAGAAGTTTTTGCGCTTGAAGGAAATTCAAAAATTAATGCAGTTTGTGATGAAGAGGTGATTTCTTTTACTGCGGATGAGTGGAAAGCATTTTCTGAAACTAAACAACAAGAAATACTATTACAATATCGTTTAACATTTTTATCAGATACAGAAGTAAACTGGTGTCCAGCATTAGGAACAGTTTTAGCGAATGATGAAATTGTAAACGGAGTTTCTGAACGTGGAGGTCATCCAGTTGTTCGTAAAAAAATGACACAATGGTCAATGCGAATTTCTGCGTATGCGCAACGTTTATTAGATGGGTTAAATGGTATTGATTGGCCACAGCCTTTAAAAGATATTCAAACCAACTGGATTGGTCGTTCTCAAGGAGCCATGGTAACTTTTAAAGTAGATGGACATGATGCTAATATAGATGTGTTTACTACGCGTCCCGATACAATTTACGGAGTTAGTTTTATGACCTTAGCTCCAGAACACGAATTAGTTGCAAAAATTACAACTGATGCACAACGAGAAGCAGTAGAGACTTACGTAGAAGCAACAGCAAAACGTTCTGAACGTGATCGAATGGCAGATGTAAAAACAATTTCAGGAGTGTTTACAGGAGCTTACGCTGTGCATCCATTCTCAGGAGAACAAGTGCCGATTTGGATTGGAGATTATGTATTAGCAAGCTATGGAACGGGTGCGGTAATGGCTGTACCATGTGGAGATGAGCGTGATTATGCATTTGCAAAGCATTTCGGATTAGAAATTCCAAATATATTTGAAGGAGTAGATATTTCTGAAGAAGCGTTTTCTGATAAAAGTAAAACGATTATTGCAAATTCTGATTTCTTAAATGGATTGCCATATAAAAAGGCAATGAAAACCGTGATTTATGAAATGGAACAACGTGGATTTGGTTACGGGAAAATAAACTATCGTTTACGTGATGCAGTATTTAGTCGTCAACGTTATTGGGGAGAACCTTTCCCTGTGTATTACAAAGATGGAATGCCTCAAATGATTGATGCGAAACATTTACCAATTGTATTACCAGAAGTTGAAAAGTATTTACCTACTGAAGATGGTAAACCACCTTTAGGAAATGCTGAAGTTTGGGCATGGAATGTAGAAACTGCTGAAGTTGTTTCTAATGATTTAATTGATAACGAAACAGTATTTCCATTAGAACTAAATACGATGCCAGGTTGGGCAGGAAGTTCTTGGTATTTTAACCGTTATATGGATGCTACAAACGATGGTGAGTTTGTAAGCAAGGAAGCCGTAGAGTATTGGAAAGAAGTAGATTTATATATTGGAGGTTCTGAGCATGCAACAGGACACTTATTGTATGCACGTTTTTGGCAAAAATTCTTATTCGATTTAGGTTTAGTGCCTGTTGATGAATTTGCGAAGAAACTAATCAACCAAGGAATGATCTTAGGAACTTCTGCTATCGTATACAGAGTTGCTGGAACAAACAAATATGTGTCTTTAGGTCTTAAAGACAATTATAAAGCAGATGAGTTACAAGAATTACGTGTAGATGTAAAACTAATTAACTCTTCTGATGAGCTAGATTTAGAGGCATTAAAAAGCTGGCAGCCACAGTACGCTGATGCAGAATTTGAATTAGAAGATGGTAAATATATTGTTGGTCGTGAAGTTGAAAAGATGTCTAAACGTTGGTTTAATGTTGTAAACCCAGATGATATTTGTTCAGCATATGGAGCGGATAGTTTACGCTTGTTTGAAATGTTCTTAGGACCATTAGAGCAATTCAAACCATGGAAAACATCAGGTATTTCTGGAGTATATTCTTTCTTAAAGAAGCTTTGGAAATTATTCCACAACGGAGATAATTTTGAAGTTACAGAAGGTGAGCCAACTAAAGACAACTTAAAAACATTACATAAAACAATTAAGAAAGTAGAAGAAGATATTGAGAATTTCTCATTCAATACTTCAGTATCTACATTTATGATTGCAGTAAACGAGTTAACAGCTCAAAAGTGTAATAACAAAGCTATTTTAGAAGAATTATTAATTTTAATTTCTCCATATGCTCCTCATATTGCTGAAGAATTATGGAGTAAATTAGGAAATGAAGGATCTATTGCTTTTGCACCTTTTCCAACATTTGAAGAGAAATATCTGGTAGAATCTGAGAAGGAATATCCTGTTTCTTTTAATGGTAAAATGCGTTTCAAATTAAATTTACCTTTAGATATGAGTAAAGAAGAGATTGAGAAAACGGTAATGGCGCATGAAAAAACACAACAGCAATTACAAGGACGTACACCTAAAAAGGTGATTATTGTTCCTGGAAAAATTATCAATATTGTAGGATAAAATAAAAAGCTACTAATCTTTCTCGATTAGTAGCTTTTTTTATAGTATTAGCCGCAAAGCCATGGATGGATAATAACAGTTGTTAGATTAGACCAAGGTAGATTTGATTCATTTGGTATCCAAAATCTAAACTGAGCATAGTAATACCCAGATCCTAAACCTTCTAATAGTTCATCAGGGAATTGCGCAAATCCATTTTCTACCCAATACCATTTTTGGGTTCTCCATTCATTATTTGTATATGGATTTTTCGCTCTTACTTCTAAAAAACCAGTAAAATTAGAATTCAAAAGTCGAATTGAATACCCCATATTAGGTCGTAAGCATATAGTATCTTCATAATTACTACCATCTCTGCTTAAAGCTACTTCTAATTGAAAGTCTGATGGGATAGATCTTAATTGTACAAGATCATTTTTTGCATGTTGTTTAGATATATCGTATTTGTAACCTATAAAGTCAGCTGAATTAGTTTCAATATTCGAAGCGTCAGTTTCAATAGTGTCCTCTGTTGAACAAGAGAATATAGTTAAACAGATGAATAACCCTAAAATAATTTGATTGATTTTCATGATTTAATTTTTTAAACGATTTAATCAGATGCATGTTGGTCTTTGATTCCGGAACTTATAGACTTTGTTATATCTGGCATAGCTTTTCTATGCAATAACAAAGTAAATCACAATAGCTATTGTAAGTTGTTCAACTTGCTTGTTAAGGTTGTTCAATTTAATGGTTAAGGTGTTCAAGTTTTAATCTAATTTGGATAAGTAAACTTTAGTTGGAAAAAATGTAACTTTAGGTAAGATGTATAGTCTATTTAGTACCAGTCTTTTGCTATGATATTTGAAACGGTATAATTTTCTATTACCATAACATCTAAAAACCTCCGAATCTAATGAAAACCTTAACTGAAGATGAATTTTTAAGAGAAATTTTCCTGAAAAAAATAAAAAGAAAGTGGCATCACAACAGTACCACGGTATGGAAAAAAGAACCTTGGTATCTTAAATACCAAAAGAATTGTGATCAAAATCCACATATATTTCCTGAACCTAAAAAGCTTCCTAATGGTTTTTTCGAGTTTTTAGAAATTGATTTGTATGTTGTAGTAAGTAAAGCTTTAGAAATAGAAGGTAAAGCTCTTTCTTATTATACCAGTTCAGCTTCATCATTAAAAAGATTTTTGGGAAAGAATAAAGATAAACATAAGAGGTTTATCAAGAAGAAAACTGGTTTAGCTATATACGCTGGTTATCAAAATGATATCTACCACATTAAGAACTGGGAACAGTTTATAAAAACATACTATTTGTATTGTGAATTCTGGAAAGTCTGGGGAGAAAGTCTTATTCATAGTTGTTTGATAGAAAATACTAAAGATTTTAAAACCCTTGAAAACAGTCAAGGTTTACAATTAAGTTCACCTGAAGTTATACTAAGTAATTGTTTAACATTAGTAGATCCATATATCGAAAATGATGTTTCTGAGTATAGAAGAGAAAGAGATAACAGAAGGAAGAGATTTATAATGATTTTACTGATACTAAGTGCAGTGTTTGGAGGGTTAAAAATTTTTGAAATTCATCCTATGAAAAGGGAAAATAACTCAGTACTTGCTAAAGGAAATGAATTACAAAATTCAATTGATGATATAGAATTTGAATTATATAAACTTTTTGATGGTGAAAATAGATTTAGTGTTTCGGTAATTTATGATATAAAAAATATTGATTATCAGAATTTAAGTATTAAGGTTGATGGAGATAGTAACCTTAAAAAAATTAGACTTTCTTCTCCAAGGGATACGATTCCTTTTATGTTTCATAAACCTTTAGGTCGTCTCAGTTTATTTATAGATAAAAAAGTAGTAAAACAAATTGATATAAGAAGACCTACAACAGGATGGATCGGTTGGGCTGACGGGCTAGATAGTGATAAGAATCCTAAAATAAGTGCCTATCATAATCAATGTGAAATAATACATGAAGGAGCGCTAACGTTTCCCGATGAATTTATACCGGATGAATTAATTAAGTATTACTTTTTACATTATCGTAATCAACAAAACTTTAAGTTAGAAGCTCGTTCTATAGAAATGTCAATACGATTTAAGTTACTAAAAATTCCATCAGACGCTACCTGTAATCACATTTCATTTGGTATAGGTAATGAAAAAAATGTATTGTCTAATAACTTTGAACTGCAAGGTTGTGAATATTATACAGGACTCTCTATTATGGGAAATAAAATTTTACAAAAGAAAAGTTTAAATAAAAAAGGAATTTTTAAAATGGAAGAAGTCTTAGATAATTTTACTTATAGCGAAGCTTTTTACAGAAAGTGGAATGTTTTCACAGTAAAAGTAAAAAACGATACGGTTACTTATCAGCTGAATAATAAAAACATATATCAAACTATAGCTAGAGATATAGCTGGTGACATTACCAGTTTCGGAATTTCCAGTAAAGGGACTTGGGCAATAGATTGGATTAAAATGTTTGATGATAAAGGAAATACATATCAAGAAGACTTTTTAGATTGTCCAGAACAAGAAATTATAACACAACTGTAAAGTACTTTTTCCCATTTTTATGTAAGTGTTTTTTAAATTCATTAAGGTATTTCAGAATCATATAAGTTTCAAAGTTTTAGGTGTAATTAATACAACAACATCAATTCATTTATAATTTTTCTTATCTTAAAGTGTTGTAAGTATAGATGAATTGGTATTGTTTTTGTACATTCATCTATAAAGTAATCCCACTAAAATAGTTTGAAGATGAATAGACTAGTCCTCCTTACATTCTTAGCATTTAGCGTATTATCCAGTAATGCTCAAAAATTGATTCAAAATGAATCAAGAACAATGGTTACGTTTAAGATTAAAAATTTTGGTTCATACGTTGATTGCATATTTACAAAAGTTAAATTTGAAGGTAGTTTTGATCAAAATGATTTAGCAAATAGTTACATCAATGCTATTATAGATGTTTCATCAGTAGACACCAATAATACCTCAAGAAATAAAAGCATAGCTAAAGAAAAATACTTTCACGTAGCTAAGTATCCAAATATTACATTGAAATCTACTAAAATAGAAATGGTAGATACAAATCTATATAATTTAATAGGTGACTTAACAATTAAAGGAACGACAAAGAAAGTGACTATTCCAATAAAGATTTCTGAAAAGGATAATCAAATCAATATATCATCGGATTTCACTATAAACAGGTTAGATTATAATGTTGGAAAAGGCAGTTTAATATTATCTAAAAAAGTAGTTGCAAAAGTAAATTATCTTGCTTCAAAATAAAGTTATTGTTTTAGGTGGTGGTTTAGCAGGCTTAGTAAGTGCATTGCATTTAGCTAAAAAAGGAATCCCTGTAACAGTAATAGAGAAAAACCAATACCCTAAACATAAAGTTTGTGGAGAATATATATCGAATGAAGTATTACCCTATTTACAATCATTAGGTTTTAATCCTTTAGTTTTTCAAGCCAAGAAAATTACCCATTTTACCTTAACTACGTCAAATAATAAGACATTAGAAACTCAATTACCCTTGGGAGGATTCGGAATTAGTAGGTATACCTTAGATTTTGAATTAGCTAAAAAAGCGAAAGAAATAGGAGTTGAAATCATAGAAGATACTGTTGTTGATGTACATTTTGAAAAAGATAGTTTTACTGTACAAACAAAACGAAATAAAAAATATAGCGCTGCAATAGTAATTGGAGCCTATGGAAAACGTTCTAATTTAGATGTAAATTTAGAACGAGGATTTATAAAAAAAACTTCACCTTTTTTAGCAGTAAAAGCACATTATAGAGGAGATTTTCCAGAAGATCAAGTTTCGTTATATAATTTTAAAGGAGGCTATTGTGGAGTTTCTAAAATAGAGAATGACCATATTAATATTTGCTATATTGCTAGTTATAACTCTTTCAAAAAGTATAAAAATATTGATGACTTTCAGTCCAATATTATCTCGAAAAATAAACCGCTACAAACCATTTTAGAACATTCAGAATTGGTGTTTTCAAAACCATTAACTATTAGTCAAATTTCTTTTGCAAAAAAAAATCCAGTAGAAAATCATATATTATTTTGTGGAGATACAGCAGGATTGATTCACCCACTTTGTGGTAACGGCATGGCTATGGCTATACATGCTGCAAAAATAGCATCGGAACAAATTGTAGATTATTTTAATGGTAAAATTCAATCAAGAGTACAATTAGAAAAAACATATGAATTAGAATGGAGAAAAGCTTTTGAAAAGAGACTAGGAATGGGAAGAAGATTGTCAATTTTATTTAGAATGAATTATTTCTCTGAATTCATTACCTTAGGATTACAATTGTTTCCATGGATATTACCTTTAATTATCAGAAGAACACATGGGAAATATCTGAGTCCACTAAAATGATTACAACCAAATATAGAAGTAGTGAAAAAGAAATTATGGATGATTTTGATATGACAGGAGAGTTGTTAATCAAAACATTAGACCAGATTGCAAAAATTAATACACTACTAGGAGGAAATGCCTTAACTTTAGATGGGGTGAAAAAATTAATTAAACAACAATCTAAAGATACCATCATAACCATTGTGGATTTGGGTTGTGGTAATGGAGATATGCTTAGAAGCATAGCAAAGTATGGGAGAAAGTATAATTATAATTTTCAACTCATAGGTATTGATGCTAATGGTTGTACATTAGAATATGCAAAAAAGTTATCGGAAAAATATCCTGAAATTCAATATGTAAAACAAGATATTATGTCTGATGAGTTTAGAAAATCATCTTACGATATTGTTTTGTCTACACTATTTCTACATCATTTTTCAGATAGAGACATAGAAACGATGCTAACTATGCTTGAAAAGCAAACTAAAATAGGTGTTATAATTAACGACTTACATAGACATAAATTAGCCTATTATCTATTTAAGATGATTACAGTATTTATTAGTAATCGAATGGTGAAAAACGATGGGTTAATCTCTATTTTAAGAGGGTTTAAGAAACATGAACTATCACAATTTGCAGCAAAACTAAAGGGTAAAAGTAACATTACATGGAAATGGGCATTTCGATACCAATGGATTATACAGTATAACTAACTACTATGAGTGTAAAAATAACGGCAGTTGCAAAACAACTTCCTAAATATACAAGAACTACAGAAGAAATTGTGCCATATTTAAAACTATGGTTATCTGGGCAAGAAGAGCGTTTTCAACGAAAAGCAATAAAGATTTTTGAAAACGCAGGAGTAGATAGGAGATACTCTATCATGGATGCTGAGGATGTGTTTTTACATACTTCTTTTGAAGAAAAAAATGATGTGTACATACAAGAATGTACGAAACTTGCTGAACAAGCACTTGTAAAAGCGTTAAATAAGGCAAACTTGAAAGCAAACGAACTGGATTATATCATAACCGTAAGTTGTACAGGAATTATGATTCCTTCGTTAGATGCTTTTCTAATCAATAGCCTACAAATGAAACAAGATATTGTACGTTTACCTGTTACAGAAATGGGTTGTGCAGCAGGAGTTTCTGGAATGATTTACGCCAAGAATTTTTTACAAGCCAATCCTAACAAACGTGCAGTAGTAATTGCAGTGGAATCACCTACAGCTACGTTTCAATTGGAAGATTTTTCTATGGTAAATATTGTAAGTGCAGCTATTTTCGGTGATGGTGCTTCAGCTGTAATTTTATCCTCTTATGAAGATGAAGCAGGACCAAAAATTATCGATGAAGCCATGTATCATTTTTATGATGCGACACATATGATGGGATTCAAACTCAAAAACACAGGGTTACAAATGGTATTGGATAAATCTGTTCCTGAAACAATATCCAATCATTTTCCAAACATTATTCACCCATTTTTAGAAAGAAATCAACTTACTATTGAAGATATA
Organism: Tenacibaculum agarivorans; assembly: GCF_001936575.1. Classification (GTDB taxonomy): domain Bacteria; phylum Bacteroidota; class Bacteroidia; order Flavobacteriales; family Flavobacteriaceae; genus Polaribacter; species Polaribacter agarivorans. The sequence goes on along the minus strand of NZ_MSMP01000023.1, from coordinate 29,357 downwards.
GATCATTTAGTATTTCACCCTGGAGGAAAAAAAATTGTGCAAACTGTAGAAGCATTATTTGGTTCTCTGGGAAAGAATATCGATGATACTAAAGAAGTACTCAAACTATATGGAAATATGTCTAGTGCTACAGTTTTATATGTGTTAGAACGTTTTATGGATAAACAATTACCAAAAGGAGATAAAGGATTACTATTAAGTTTTGGACCAGGATTTTCAGCACAACGAATTTTATTAGAATGGTAAAAGAATTTTCAGGTAAAAATGAATGGGCTGTTATTTTAGGAGGTTCCAGCGGATTAGGTTTAGCTACGGCTAAGAAGTTGGCTAAACACGGATTGCATATTTGTGTGATTCATAGAAGTAGAAAAGCAGAATTGCTGAATATTGATCATGAATTTTCAATACTAAAACAAGAGGGCGTGAAATTCTTATCGTTTAATATTGATGCACTGAATATTGCAAAAAGGGTAGATGTGATTCAACAACTACAGAATGAGTTCGAAGCGCAAGGAAAAATAAGAGTATTAGTTCACAGTATCGCTAAAGGAAATTTAAAACCAATGATTACTGAGGAAGCTAATCCAACATTAAAAAATGATGATTTTAGCTTAACCATAAACGCAATGGCTATTAGTTTGTACGATTGGACTAAAAGTTTATTTGAAGCAAATCTGTTTGCTGCCGATACACGTATTATTAGTTTTACCAGTCAGGGTAATCAAAAAGCATGGCAAAACTATGCAGCAGTTTCAGCAGCAAAAGTAGCTTTAGAAGCTATTACTAGAAATATTGCCCTAGAATTTGCATCCTATGGAATTAAAGCCAATTGTATTCAAGCAGGAGTTACCAATACAGATTCATTTAAACGCATACCTGGTAGTGATGTTATTAAGCAGCATACATTAGCTACAAATCCCTTTAGAAGATTAACCAGACCAGAAGATGTAGCAAATGTGGTATATTTATTAAGTAAAGATGAAGCCATTTGGATCAATGGAAGCATTATTCCTGTAGATGGAGGAGAACATATAACGTAAATGACCGAAAACGAAATTAAAGCAGTATTACCGTATCAAAAACCTTTTTTGTTTGTGGATACATTAACGAATATTTCTGAAGAGGGAATTACAGGAAGTTATACGTTCAAAAAAGATGAATTTTTTTATCAAGGGCATTTTAAAAATCATCCCATAACCCCAGGTGTAATTTTAACAGAGGTTATGGCGCAAATAGGAGTAGTATGTTTAGGAATTTATCTACTCAGATATGAAAACTTAGAAATAAATGCTCCAAAAATAGCATTGACATCACATGCCATAGATTTTTTTCTTCCTATACATCCGGAAGAAAAAGTAACTGTAATTTCAGAAAAACAATATTTTAGATTTCATAAATTAAAATGTAAAGTAAAAATGATAAATGCTAAAGGTGAGTTAGTCTGCCGAGGTGAAATAGCAGGAATGATATCAAAATAGATCAATTGAAAAAAAGAGTAGTTATAACAGGTTTAGGCGTAGTTGCCCCTAATGGGATAGATATTCCATCGTTTACTAGCGCGATTAAAAATGGAGTATCTGGAATTACGTTTCATCAAGATTTACAGGAGCTCAAGTTTTCTTGTTGCATTGGAGGAATCCCTGAAATTACTGAAGAAAAAAAATTAGAATACCTAACACCATTACAGCTAAGAGGATTTAATAGTTCTGGAATTTTATATGGATGCATTGCAGGTATAGATGCATGGAAAGACGCTGGATTTACTATAGATGAGAAAAGTGAATTGGATTTCGATAGCGGAATTATCTTCGGAACAGGTACATCTGGAGTTGATAAATTTAGAGAAGCCATTTATAAAGTTGATGAAAAAAAAGTAAAACGTTTAGGAAGTACTGCCGTGGTGCAAACTATGGCTAGTGGAATAAGTGCCTATTTGGGTGGTATGTTAGGCTTAGGTAATCAAGTTACTACAAATTCATCAGCTTGTACCACAGGAACTGAAGCAATTATTATGGGATATGATAGAATTTCTTCAGGAAAAGCAAAACGAATGTTAGTAGGAAGTTGTAGTGATGGTGGGGCTTATGTTTGGGGTGGTTTTGATGCGATGCGAGTGCTCACCTATAAGCATAATGATTCACCAGAAAAAGCATCACGACCTATGAGTGCAACAGCTTCTGGATTTGTACCTGGAGCTGGTGCAGGAGCGTTGGTATTAGAATCTTTAGAGAGTGCTTTGGAACGAAAGGCAACAATTTATGCAGAGGTTTTGGGAGGAGCAGTTAATTCTGGAGGTCAACGAAACGGAGGTACAATGACAGCTCCAAACGGAATTGCAGTTCGGCGTTGTATTACCGAAGCTATCCATAATTCAGGAATTCATCCAAAAGATATAGATTTGATTAACGGCCATTTAACAGCAACTTCTAAAGATGCCTTTGAGGTTCAAAATTGGTCGGAAGCATTACAGTTAAAGGGTACAGATTTTCCGTATATTAATTCACTAAAATCTATGGTAGGACATTGTTTAGCTGCTGCTGGTAGTATAGAAAGCGTTGCTGCAATCGTACAACTCTATGAAGGGTTTATTTTTCCATCTATTAATTGTGAAGATGTACATCCAGAGATTCTAGATAGTATCGTTGAAGAAAAAATCCCGAAGGAAAAAATAAACAAAGAGTTGAATATAGTAGCTAAAGCTAGTTTTGGTTTTGGAGACATAAATGGGTGTGTAATTTTTAAAAAATATAAGGACTGATGTATAAAATTCAAGATATTTAAGAAACAAGATTAAAGACTTAATACTTAAGAAATATGACAAACGAAGAATTAATTTTAAAATTAAAAAAGATCGTAAAGCCCTATATTCAGGATGAAAATGCGTTTGAAAATTTAACAGAAGAGACCGATTTTATAAATGATCTTAAGATTAATTCTGCTAACTTGGTGGATGTGATTTTAGATGTAGAAGATGAATTTGATATTGAAATAGATAACGATGCTATGGAAAAAATGCTAGATATAAAGAATGCATTAGCAATTATACAAAGTAAACTTGCTTAAATGATAGGTAATGATATTATAGATATCAATTTTACAAAAGAGCAAAGTAATTGGAAGCGTAAAGGTTTTTTAGATAAGGTATTTACAAAAGAAGAAAAATACTTAATTAAAAATTCGGAGTGTCCTTTTCTCTCAGTTTGGCGAATGTGGTCGATGAAAGAAAGTGCATATAAAAGTCATCTTCAATATCATAAAAAACGTTTTTTTAATCCTAAAAAATTAGAATGTTTTATTCAAGATACTAAAAAAGGATATGTAATAATTAATCAAATAAAATATCTTACCCATACAATCTTTGAAAGTAATTACATTTACACAACTACCAATAGCTCAGAAAGAGGTATAAAAAATTGTTGTTTCTATATTGAAAATACTATAATTAAAAATCAACAAAAAGAAGTGTATCATCAACTAAAAAAGATGGTGTCAAATAAACTAACTATAAATTATAATGAATTATTCATACAAAAATCTATAGCGGGTATTCCAAAACTATTTGTTCAGGATCAAGAAATTGATATACAATTCTCATTAACACACCATGGACATTATGGAGCTGTGTCTATATTGTAATGATAACTTCATTTAAAAGCAATTGTTTGTTAAATAAGGGCTCAGTATATTTCCAAGAAAATTTATAAGACTATATTTGAAAAATAAAAATTGAGTCATGTCATTTCATGAAATCTTAGGATATCTGGCAGCCTTTTTAACTACTGCTTCTTTCTTACCTCAAGTATATAAATCTTGGAAAACTAAATCTACAGAAGGATTATCACTAACCATGTATACGGTCTTTTTTATAGGGATATTATGTTGGTTAGTTTATGGTATTTACCTGAATAGTATGCCAATAATTTTAGCAAATACAATTACAGGTATTTGTGCATTCATTTTAATCGTTTTAAAAATAAGATATAAATAATAAGTTTGAATTTAATGTCAAGGAAATTACATTTACAAACTAGAAAGTTACACAGATATTTAGGTGCTTTTATAGGAATACAATTTTTATTTTGGACTATTGGAGGATTGTATTTTAGTTGGAATAACATGAAAGATGTTCATGGTAAAACATTATTAGATAAATCTGAACATATTCTTGGTTTTGATTATAATGAACCTGTTCGTAAATTATTAACAGTAGTTCCTAAGCCTATTAAAACGATAGAAGGGATTATTGTAAATACAGATAGCCTTCTTCGTGTAAAAACCTCTCAAGGTGTTCGTCTTTTAAAACTGAATAAAAATCAACATAATATCAGAGAGTACTTAACTGAGGAACAAGTTCTTGCGTTTGTGAAAAGTAGATTGAAGTCAGAAATTCCAATTAGAAAAATTGAATTTTTACAAGAAGATCATATTTCTAAAGCACACGAATATCGAGAAAAACCATTACCAGTTTACGGAGTTCATTTAGAACATGAAACCAACACCATTGTTTATGTGAATCCTGAATTAGCAAAGATTACTTCTGTACGTAATGATAATTGGCGTCGTTTTGATTTTTTATGGATGCTGCACGTAATGGATTTTGAAACCAGAGATCACATTACCAATTGGACACTGCGTATTTTTTCTGTATTAGGATTAGCTACAATTCTTTCAGGTTTTTACTTGTTTTACCTAAGTTCTCCAACTATAAGAAAGTTAAAAAAAAAAGTGTAAATCTATAATGTATTGATTTTTAGCAAATCACCTTTTTTGGGTGAATGATTTTGCTTGTAGGTCTTGTAATTTTAGAGTAGTCTTAATTAGTTAAAATCAAACAATATGAAAAAAAATCTAAACTTTCAAGGAGTAAAAAAATTAGACAAAAAAGAACAACAAAAAATTAATGGAGGTGTTTTTCATTCTTGTCCAAGTGATGGAGGATATTGTACTGTAGGAATGCCTGTACATTGTATTACAGCTTATGTATACATTTGTATTGATAATAAATGGGTAAGAGTATAAACAATATTGTTGTCACATTTGAGAATAAAAAATCAATAAAGTCCGCATTTGCGGACTTTTTATTTTAAAACACGTAATTTTGAATCTATAATTAGTATACTAAAGTTACTTCATATTTGAACCTTTGTAAGAGAGTACATAATGCAAATTATTACAATTCAATCTATGATATTCCTAAACATATTTGGAATGAATTAGATTGTGAAAATAATTTATATTTTAATCCAAAATACTTATCAGCCATTGCTGAAAGTCATCCTAATATAGATTTTCGGTACGTAGTATTGTTTGATGATAACAAAAATGCAAAGGCATTTGCTACTATTCAAGTGGTTCATTTTTACCTAGATAGTGTTCAAAATGAATTGCAAAGCTTTATTGAACAAATAAAAAAGTTAGGAAGGAAATTTGGAATACTCTCCAAACAAACATCTTTTAAAATATTAACCTGTGGAAATACTTTTGTAAGTGGAGAACATGGTTTTTTTATAAAAGGTAATCAAAATAAGCAAAAAGTAATAAAAGAGTTAGCAAAATCTGTAGTTCATTTAGTAGATAAAGAAAATGCTTTTGCCTATAAAATTAGCGGATTTATGCTTAAAGATTTTGTTCAAGAATCATTATCTATGACAGATGAATTGTTAGAATACCATTATCATTCATTTAATGTAGAGCCTAATATGTTATTAGCTATAGATAAGGAATGGATTGATTTTAATGGATATTTAGCCGCTATGAAAACTAAATTTCGAGTAAAAGCAAAAAAAGCTATGGAGCTTAGTTTGCCATTAGAGATAGTGGAGATAAATATGAGTAATTTGAAGGATTATTTACCTCAAATGAAAAAGTTATATAAAAATGTTTCTTCAAAAGCAGGATTCAATTTAGGTACTTTCAATCTAGAATCATATCAGAAATTGAAACAAAACTTAGGAGATAATTACATAATCAGAGGATATATACTAAAGCAAAAATTAGTAGGTTTTTTATCTGGATTGATTAATCAAAATCAGTTGGATGCTCATTTTGTGGGTATTGATTATAAATACAATAGAAAGTATGCAATTTATCAGCGCATGTTGTATGATTATATCAGTATTGCTTTAGAAAAAAAAGTAGAACATATTAATTTTGGAAGAACAGCAAGTGAAATAAAAAGTTCAGTAGGTGCTGTACCACAAGACCTAACGATTTATTTAAGACATAAAAGACACATTCCAAATAAAATTTTAAGTTTTTTCATTAATAAAATTCAGCCAACGCCTTTTCAACAAAAATTTCCTTTTAAGGCTAAAACCCTTGTTGTTAAACCTTAAAAAAGTTACCTTTATCTAGTTAAAAATATTCGTATGAAAGATACCAAAGAGCTCATCAATATTCTTACACTTACAGAGGAGGGAAACAATAATTTTAGTGGGATTAGTAAAGATATTGGAAGTCCAAATGTTTTTGGAGGACAAGTACTAGCACAGTCTTTAAATGCTGCTTACAGAACAATAAATAATGAAAGAATTTTGCATTCTTTACATTCCTATTTTTTAGAACCTGGAGACTTAACTATACCTATTACGTATAATGTGCAAACAATTAGAGATGGAGGTAGTTTTTCTACACGAAGAGTAACTGCAACTCAAAAGGATAGAACCATTTTTATTCTAGCATGTTCATTTCACAAAAAAGAAGAAGGATATGAACATCAAATGGAAATGAAAGAAAAAATAAAGCAGCCTGAAGCTTTATTGAGTTGGACAGAAATGTTTGATCAATTTGGTGATTTTTTACCTAAGAAGATGAGAGCCTTTTTAAGTGTAGAACGTCCAATAGATTTTAAACCTGTTGAAATTTTAAATCCAATAGAATTAAAAGATTTACCACCTGTGGTAGACGTTTGGTTTAAATTAAAGGGAGATAGTAGCAACTTAAGTTTAGCATTAAAGCAACAGATACTGACGTATATTTCAGATTACAATATTTTAACAGCTTGTTTATATCCAAATGCAAGTAAGGCACATTTCGGAAATACACATATGGTGAGTTTAGATCATTCTATGTGGTTTTATCGCGATTTTGATTTTGATGATTGGCTATTGTTTTCTATAGAAAGTCCAAACTCAAATGCTGCTAGAGGTTTTGCATATGGAAATATTTTCACCAGAGAAGGAAAATTAGTTGCCTCCGTAACACAGGAAGGATTAATGAGACCTAAAAGAAAAGCTTAAATAAATGAATCCAATATATTATGTGCTTTCAGTAAATGGTTTACTGTTATTGTTAAGTGGTGTTTTTTATCTATTTCCACCAAAAAAAATAAATTCTTGGTATGGATACAGAACGCCTAGAACTATGGAAAACCAAGAAGTTTGGGATTTTGCCAATACTTTTTTTAATAAACAATTCTTATTGTATTCAGTAATTTCTTTTGTAGCAGCATTAATTTTAGCTACCGTTGCTGGAAAAATTTCATGGCAACCCATAGCAATTATGGTAATGACGCTTGGAGTTTGCGTGATAAAAACAGAACAAGAATTGAATAAACACTTTGATAAAGAAGGGAAAAAGTTGAAATAATCAATTTCCCTTCTCCAGTAATTTAACAACCGTAATCAATAGTTAATTTATTAATTTCGTCTATTGTGTTTTCAATAATTTCAGTAAACATTGCTTGTTTAGTGATAAAATTTTGTTGATTTTTAGATATAGAACTCCCAGCTGGTTGTGGAAGCATAGACACTGTCTTTTCTCTCTCTTCTATTGCAAATTTATCTGCGATAGTGAGTGCTTCATTACATTCGCAATCAACACGATCTCCTTCTAGCAAAATAGGAATTACTACCTTACCTTTTATTTCCGCAGCAGCGGTTTTAATTGTACCTTGAATAGTAATCTGTACAGCAGCATCCCAACCTACAGTTTGTACATTATTACCATTTTTTTCATGACAAATTTTTGTTATAGGTTCTGCCTCAATGGAAATAAATATTTTACCACTAATTTGAGGAAAATTCTTCTTTACGATACCTCCTACTTTTTTAGCTAAATCTCCTGGTAAAACTGATAGTCCTGCTTGAATTGTTGCACCGACATCTTTACCAAATGAAATTTCTAAAGATGCTGTTGGTCTTTTAGTAGATAATCGAATTCCCGATTTTAATTGACTACAATCGTAAAGCCAAACACCAAGATATATTGGCCCTAGCTTCATACTTTTTTGCGATAATGCCATAATAATAGTTTTTAATTAATATTTGATTGGCATCAAAAGTATTTGCAATAGTTAGGTATAGTGTGAGGATAAATAACGATTAAAACGTAGTTAAACAACTAGTTTTAATAGAATGATAAACAGAAAAGTAAAACAGAAAAAGCTTTGTGATAAATTAGTTGTCTTCTTCTTTTAAAAGGAGAATATCACTAATGATTTTTTGCATGTTTTCGAAATTGGTACCATCATACATACCACGGATACGCCTTTTTTTATCAATTAAAATAAAGTTTTCCGTATGAATAAAATCCTGAACACCACCATCACCTTCATCTAGTACAGCAAAATAACTTTTTCTAGCAAGTTCATAAATATGTTTTTTATCACCAGTAGTAACATTCCATTTTGTATCAATAACCCCTTTTCTATTTGCATAAGTTTTCAATACAGGAACACTATCTAATTTAGGGGTTACAGAATGCGAAAGAAACATAATATCATCATCATTTTCAAAATACTTTTGTAATTCTAACATGTTATTCGCCATAGGAATACAAATTCCTTTACAAGTAGCAAAAAAGAAATCAGCAACATAAATTTTATCTTTATACTCTTCCTGTGTAATAGTTTCTCCATTCTGATTAATCAATTCAAAATCTGCTATCGTATGATTTTTAGTAAACATTCTAATAGAATTATCTACTAGCTTAGGATTAATATCTGCAGGATTATATATTGGTAATTTTTGATCTACTTTTACCAAAAAATAATAGCAAGGCAAGGCTACAATGGTGAAAAAGATTAAAAACAGAAAAGTGTACTTAGATTTTTTAAAAAAATTGATGTTCATTACGAATAATTTCGAGTACAAAAATACGGCACAAAAAGAGGCTTTCCTAAAATGTATGTTAAAAGATTTGTAAGTACTTAAAAGCTATTTTTACAACTCTATTGAAAAGCGTACATTTGTTAAATTTTTAAAACAAGATAGTAATACCATTTATGGAAATTTTTATAAAAGCATCACAATTCATTTTAAGTCTCTCGTTATTAATTGTTTTACACGAGTTAGGGCATTTTATTCCAGCTAAGTTGTTTAAAACTAAGGTTGAAAAATTTTATTTGTTTTTCGATTACAAGTTTTCACTATTCAAAAAGAAAATAGGAGAAACTGTATATGGAATTGGTTGGATTCCTTTAGGAGGATATGTGAAAATTTCTGGAATGATTGATGAGAGCATGGATACAGAGCAAATGAAAGAAGAACCAAAGCCATGGGAGTTTCGGTCTAAACCAGCTTGGCAACGTTTAATCATTATGTTAGGTGGTGTTTTTGTAAACTTTGTTTTGGGAATTTTAATCTACATATGTTTAATGTGGGCTTATGGAGAAAAATACCTTCCAAATGATAGTGTAAAAGATGGAATATGGGTACAAGATGAATTGGCTTCAACACTAGGTTTAGAAACAGGAGATAAGGTACTTTCTGTAGATGGTGAAAAAATTGAAAAATTTGGTCAACTTCCAGTTGAGTTTATAAATGGTAATAGTTTTGTTATAGAAAGAAATGGAGCACAAATAGAAAAAGAAATTCCAGTGAACTTTATTTCTAAGCTAGTAGATAGAGGCAAAGAGGCAGGAAGTTTTATTTTACCTAGATATCCATTTGTTGTTGCTGGTGTTGCAGAAGATTCTCCGAATAATAAAGCTTTACAATCAAAAGATTTTATCACAGCTATAGGAGGAGAGAAAGTTACATATTTTGATGAAGCTAAAGTACTTTTAGCTAAGCATAAAAATACTACGACCACAGTTACAGTAAAAAGAGGAGAAGAACTTAAAGATGTTACTGTGCAAGTAAATGAAGAAGGAAAGTTAGGTGTAGGATTAATGATGCTTAAGTTAGGAGATTTAGAAAAGTTAGGATACTATAAGTTAGCAGATAAATCATACTCATTTATAGAGGCTATTCCTGCAGGTTTAGACAAATCTTGGAGCACGCTTACAGGTTATGTTAAGCAGTTGAAGAAAATATTTAATCCAAGTACAGGAGCTTATAAAGGTTTAGGAGGTTTTATTTCTATTGGAAGCATCTTCCCTTCGGAGTGGAGTGCTTATAGTTTTTGGAGTATAACAGCATTTCTGTCAATAATGTTAGGGTTTATGAATTTATTACCTATCCCTGCATTAGATGGAGGACATGTAGTGTTTACCTTATGGGAGATGATCACAGGAAAAAAGCCAAGTGATAAATTCTTAGAATATGCTCAATTGGCTGGTTTTGTAATTTTATTAGCATTATTATTATTTGCTAATGGTAATGATGTTGTAAAACTATTTAAATAACTTACTTACTAGGCGGCTTTAACTTTTAAAGAGAAATTAAAAGGCGCAATCCAATAATAGTTTTTTCTGCACGAAAGGCAGTTATAAAATTTAATGAATCGGATATGTTTTACAAATCCGGTTCTTTTTCTTCTAATACGTTCAGAAGACCCGCAGTGAGGACAAGTTTTCATAAAATGTTAGTTGTTTTAGTTGTAATTCCCTTATCCCTAAATTACTATATTATAAAATAGCAGGTATAAAAAAAAGAAGAGGATTTTTCCCCTTCTTTTTTTAGTGTTTTTACAAAAATTATGGTTTAAACCAACCTATAATTTTTAAGCATTTATTTTATTAGTGCGTTTAATAGCTTGTTCGTTTTTCCAATCAATCCACTTCTGTCCTTTTATACGACGCATTATATTATCTATAGTTCGCATGATAAATACATTATAAACCGCTTTTCCAAGGTTTTTAGGGTTTCTTGCTATTGCACGTAAGCTCATTGAAAAACCAGGGGTGATATAGCGCATATAATGCCAATACCCTTCGGGCATATATAAAACATTTCCATGTTCCAATTCTGCAACATGACCTTTAGCATGTTGTAAAGCAGGCCATTTTTCAAAATCAGGATCATTAAAATCTATATCTTCCCTTGTAATTAGCGAATGAGGTATCTTATAAAGGTATTTATTTTGTTTTTGATCAAATAGAATGCATTTCTTCTTTCCTTCAAAATGAAAATGGAAAATATTAGCTAAATCTATATCATAATGCATAAAAGTATACGAATCTCTTCCTCCGAAAAACAACATAGGTAAGCCTTTCATTAATCGTAATCCAAAATCAGGATAGGTAAAATCCTTTTGAAGAATAGGTACTTCTTTTAAAATATTCCATAAAAAGATTCTAAATTTAGTAGGCTCACGCTTTAATAAATCAACATACTCACTCATTTTCATTTTAGCATGAGGCTCATTAAAACCATCTTTATAGTCTACAGGTCTATCATCATATAATGGAACAACTTTATCACCAGCTATTTCTTTCATATACTCTAAAGACCACTTATTGAAAGCAGGCCAATCTTCTATGAAACGCTCTATAACCACAGGCTTTTGTGGCTTGAAGTAATTTTTGATAAAGTCTTCTTTAGTTATCGTTTCAACCCTATCTATTTGCTCTAATTGTAATCCCATGAATTAAAATTTGACAACCGCAAAGTTAAGAAAACGTTACGAAATCTTTTTGAATACAAATTGTTAAAATAAATTAACGCATATAGAATATCTATTACGCCTTAATTTCCTTAGCTTCTTGTTTTTTGATTTCGTTTCTTTCAATAGTATGACTAGGTCTAGTCCATTTTGGTTTTTCACCCAAGTCTTGATACTGAGAGTCTTCAGCTTCAACCGTTTTAGGTTGCATTTTCTTTATGAAAGGTTTTTGAGGATTTAACCCTAATAATTCGAATAACTTCATGTCTTCGTTTACGTCAGGATTTGGGGTAGTTAATAATTTATCTCCCGCAAAAATCGAATTAGCACCAGCAAAGAAACACATGGTTTGTCCTTCTTGACTCATAGTAGTTCTACCAGCAGATAATCGTACTTGCGTTTCTGGCATTACAATTCGAGTAGTAGCTACCATTCTTACCATTTCCCAAATAGAAACTGGATTTTGATCTTCTAAAGGAGTACCATCTACAGCTACCAAAGCATTAATAGGTACTGATTCAGGTTGCGGATTTAAGGTTGATAAAGCAACTAACATTCCAGCTCTATCTTCAATAGCTTCACCCATACCAATAATTCCACCAGAACAAACTGTTACATTTGTTTTTCTAACATTATCAATAGTTTCTAATCGGTCTTCAAAACCTCTTGTAGAAATTACTTCTTTATAATATTCCTCTGATGAATCTAAATTGTGGTTGTATGCGTATAAACCAGCTTCTGCTAAACGATGTGCTTGGTTTTCTGTTAACATTCCTAGTGTACAACAAACTTCCATATCTAGTTTGTTAATTGTACGTACCATTTCTAAAACTTGATCAAATTCAGGTCCATCTTTTACATTTCTCCATGCAGCTCCCATACACACTCTAGAGCTTCCAGAAGCTTTAGCACGTAAAGCTTGAGCCTTTACCTGATTAACAGTCATTAAATCATTTCCTTCAACATTGGTATGATATCTTGCAGCTTGCGGACAATAACCACAGTCTTCTGGACATCCACCCGTTTTTATAGAAAGTAAAGTAGATACTTGAACGGTATTTGGATCGTGGTGCTTACGATGTACAGTAGCAGCCTCGTATAACAATTCCATCATCGGTTTGTTATAGATTGCTAAAATCTCTTCTTTAGTCCAGTTATGTCTAGTCTCACTCATATAGTCGTCATTGTTTGTTCCTTCAAAAGTAGGAAAACTAAATTGAATTTTATACTATTTAGAAATTAAAACTGTAACAGCATTTCCGCCAAATCCTACAGCATTTACTAATATCTTTTTAATTTTTTGAGGTTCCTTTTGTGCGTTAGCAAATGGAACATGAATCAACTTTTGTTGTACAAGCATTAATAAAGCTAATTCTAAATTTAATAATCCAGAAGCTCCAAAGGTATGACCCAATTTCCATTTATTGGTAGTTAAAAAAGGACGATGGTCTCCAAATACTTTTGCAATGGCATTAATTTCTGAAGAGTCTCCTTTTTTAGTTCCAGGAGCATGCATTACTATGGCGTCTATTTCATTTAAATCAATATTCTTGCAAGCCATTTTCATCGATTTTTGAAAGCATTCAGCATCAGCAGTTACAGAGGTGTTGTGTTTTAAAACTTCAGTGGCATAACCAATACCTTCAATTTTAGCAATAGTTGTACTAGAAATTTCACGTTCTAAACAAACTACGGCAGCACCTTCTCCTAAAACCATAGTATTTTTGGTTTTATCTAAGTCAAAAGCTTTACAAGGATATCCTTCAGTTTCTTTTGAATATACTTTTAAAGCTTTCATTTGCGCAATGGTAAAGTCTGTAAGTGGAGCTTCGCTTCCTCCCACTAAAAATTGATTACATAAACCCGCTTGAATCCAAGCAACACCATTCAATAAAGAATGTAGTGCAGTAGAACAAGTAATAGAATGTGATATTTCAGGTCCATTACTTTGTAAATCATGAGCAATCCACGATGAAATATTTCCTAATGTCGTTGTAGGAGAGCTCAAGGTTGATGAAACTCCTGTAGCTAAAAACTCTTGATGATATTTTTCAAATAAAGCAGTAGCGCCTCTAGAAGAACCAATATTAATTCCAAAACCAGATCCAGATTTCCAACCCGCTTTTTCTAGGGCTTTTCTGGAAGCATATATGGCATATAAAACACTTTCGTCTAGATTTTTATATTTATTGTCAGAGTTTCTAATCTCTTCAATCAATTGTAAATTTTCACTAGAAATACTTGCTGCCCATTCAGAAAAATGATTAAAATTTCTTTTGGTTATTCTATGATCGGTATCTAAATAACTATTCCAGACTTCCTCTGAAGTTTTTCCTAATGGAGATATAGATGCAAATCCTGATATTGATATTGGCTTCAAAATAGAAAAATTTCGACAAAATTAAGACTAATCTAATTTTTATAGTACAAATAATGCTTTAATTTGTAATAAAAATCATATGAACGAACAAAATCAAAAAAGTTGGTTAGGTAGAAATTGGCCTTGGGTATTACCTGTAGGATGCTGTTCAGGATGTTTAATCGGAATATTAGTGTTCATTTTCGGTATAGGAGCTACTGTGTTTGGTGTAGTGAATGAGTTTATGGATGCCTCACCTATAGATGATGCTGTTGAAATTGCAAAGCAGAATGAAAGAGTTATTGAATTATTAGGAGAAAATATTGATTCAGAAGGATTTCCTAATGGAAACATTTCGATGAGGAATGATGATGGAGACGTAGATTTTTCAATTACAATTAGAGGAGATAAAGGTGAAGGAAACCTTGTTGTTAGAGGAATTAGATCGGATAAAAAGTGGATATACGAAGATCTATATGTGACGATTAAAGAAACAGGTGAACAGATCAACTTACTCGAAAAAGAAAAGATTCCAGAAATAATTTAGTTAATTACGAATTTGAAATTATGAATTTTCAATGTATGATTTCAAATTCGTAATTCATTAGTCTACAATTGATTTAAAACTTTTTCAATAGTAGTATATACTTTCTCCAGTTGTGCATCAGTAATTACATACGGTACTTGAATGTAAATAGTATTTCCTAACGGGCGTAAAAACACACCTTCTTTCATAAAAGAAGACAAAAGTAAATCTCGTAATGTACCATACCGTTCCATATTGGTATCTAAATCCAATGCAAAAATTACTCCGATATTTCGAGTTGATTTTACCTTAGCATGTGTTTTAATTTTTTCACCGAATTCAACATGTGATCTACTGACACGCTGTATGTTTTTTTGGATTTCTTCAGAAGTCAATAAATCAATACTAGCAATAGCAGCAGCACAACCTATTGGATTTGCTGAGTAGGTATGACAATGGAAATAGCCTTTTGCAATATCATTACTTAAAAAAGCATCATATATTTCTTGCGTACAAGATGTAATTGCCATAGGAACCATGCCTCCTGTTAGGGCTTTACTTAAACAGATAATATTAGGCTTAGTTTCAATATAATCAGAAGCAAAGTATTTTCCTGTTTTTCCAAAACCAGTCATTACTTCGTCGGCAATAGTCAATACGTTGTTAGATTGACAAAATTTAATAATTGCATCTAAACCATCTGCATTATGAATTTTCATACCTGCTGCTCCTTGAACTAGAGGCTCATATACAAAGGCAGCAACTTTATTGTTATTTACAATTGCTTCTAATTGTTGAAGAATTTCAACATGATTGTTTCCATTAGGCACAGGAATTCTATGAATGTTGATTAAAAAATCTTCAAAAGGTCCATTGTATACAGATAATCCAGAGGCAGACATGGCTCCGAAAGTATCTCCATGAAAACCGTTTTCAAATGCAATAAAAGTAGTGCGTTGATCTCCTTTATTAAAATAATATTGAAGAGCCATTTTAATAGCAGACTCTACAGCTGTTGAGCCATTATCGTTAAAGAAAATTTTAGCTTGATTCTGAGGTAAGATTGCCATCAATTTTTCAGAAAGCTCTACAGCAGCAGGGTGGGTAAAATCACTAAACATTACTTGATCTAGTTGCTGCATTTGCTGATGAACTTTCCCAATGATATACTCATTACAGTGACCAAACATACAGGTATACCAAGACGAAATTGCATCTATATACTCATTGCCATGTTCATCAGTAAGTATGCACCCTTTAGCTTTTACAATTCCTAAACTATTAGGATGTGTTTGGTGTTGTTTTAGTGGATGCCAGATATGTTTTTTATCACGTTCTTGTAGTGTCATATTTATGTTTTGTCATGCTGAACTTGTTTCAGCATCTCATCAAAATTAATAATCTAATGTTTTAAAAGTAGGATTGACTTCTCGAATTAAATTTAGTTTCCATTCTTTATGCCAATTCTTTAATTGTTTTTCTCTTGCTATAGCTCGATTAATATCATTAAACTCCTCAAAATAAATTAAATCAGTGATGTTGTATTTTTTGGTGAATTTAGAACCAGTTCCCTCATAATGTTCTGTCAATCTTTTTGATAAGTTTGATGTTACTCCTATGTAGAAAGTAGTTCTATATGTATTAGTCAATATGTAAATAAAACTTTTTCTCATCATGTGTGACCCTGAAACAAGTTCAGGGTGACGTTACAATTTATCCTTAAACTTTTCAGCGTATTCTTTAATTACATTTTTGTCGAAGTAAGGTTCTTCTTCTATGCGACCCAATACAGGAACTCCACTCATTTTTTTAATAATACTTTCAGTGGTCGGATGTTCATTACCACTGAATAGTAGAGAGATGTCAAAACCTTTATCTTTCAATAAATTCAATGTTAGTAAAGTGTGATTTATACTGCCTAAATAATGACGAGATACTACAATTACTTTATAATCGGGTTGAATCAAATCTAAAATAGTATGCTCATCATTTAGAGGTACTAATAGCCCTCCTGCGCCTTCTATAACTAAATTGTTTTCAGTAGAAGGCTCTTTAATTTCATTAATATCTATAGTAATTCCATCAATTTCAGCTGATGCATGAGGACTCATAGGCGTCTGTAAAGCATAGCTATTTTTATGAAAAACAGATCGTGAATTAGAAATTAACTGCTGTACTTTATGTGTATCAGAGTACGCTAAATCACCCGATTGTACAGGTTTCCAATAATCAGCTTCTAAGGCTTCAGTAATAATAGCAGAAGCCACAGTTTTACCGACTTCTGTAGAAATACCTGTGATAAAATATTTTTGTTGTTTCACCATATAGCAAAGGTAGCGAGTTTTTAAAAAGAAGTAAATACGCAACCTTTAGTTTATGATATTATTTTGAAAATTTGAATTGGTTAGTGTCCATTATTAACAACCATAAACAAATACCCAATTCACCAATAGAATCTGGAATGGATACAATTTCAGCAAATAGAGTTTTGTTGTAATCAACAATAAAGAGATTGCCAATAAATGCAATTATATATCCAAAGCATCCTAACATTAGAAAAAAACCAAGGAATTTAGGTAAAAACCCTGATTTGAAAACTAAATAACCAAAAGGGAATAACCATAATCCCCAAAAAACTTGAGAAAGGTTAATACCATGATAATAGGAGTCTACATGAAACATAGTTATAGCTTCAATTTGTGTTGCTGAAATCTGAGACAAATAGTTTCTTCCTTCTACGAGTGTAAGTATTGAAAACTTAGTCACCATATTTGAAAAATTAAGCGCAATACTTACTAAGCCTATTACTACCATGGACACTGCGTGATATTTATTTACTTTATGCAGTAATTTATATAAAGCCAAAAGAAGAAAAATAAATGAAAAAAGCATTAGAATTTCACTTACAATTCCAAGTTTAAAAAGGTATAAATTACTACTAATTTTTTGTGTTGTTTCTTGTGAATCGCCCCAAACAATTAATTTTTTTGGGACATACATGAGGCTGAAAATTCCTGATATGACTACTAGTAAATATATGAAGCCTGCTAGTCTTGCAACTGTATTTTTTTGGTTTAAATTGATCATAGTGTTTCTGGTTTACATCAAGAAAACGATTTACAAAAGACTATGTTACAGTTTTATAGGTGGATAAGTGTTTTCAATTCTGTTAATACAGTACTAATATTATCTTTTGAATTAAAACTATGCAAACAAAAACGAAGTCGTTCTTCACCTTCAGGAACCGTAGGAGATAGAATTGGTTTTACATTAAAACCTTTTTGTTGAAGTTGAGTGGCTATTGCCTTTGTTTTTGTAGTTCCAGAAATGATACAGCAATGAATAGCAGAGTTACTTTTTATGAATACATCTGTAAGCTGTAATCGATGAATTTCATTAATAAAATGCTGAATTTTATTGTGTAACGAATCTATAATTTCTTCTTGCAAATGGGTATAGGCAATTTGAATTGTTGCAATTGCATGTGGTGGTAAACCTGTGGTATATATTAAACTCCTAGAAAAATTAACCAAATAAGTATATAATTCAGTACTTCCTAAAATTGCTGCTCCGTGACATCCTAAAGCTTTTCCGTAGGTTACAATACGGGCAAAAATTTCTTTCTCTAAAGATAATTGTTGTACTAAACCTTTTCCTTGAGATCCAAAAACACCAAGTGCATGAGCTTCATCTACAATTAGGTAGGTATTATATTGATTTGCAATTTTAGCCATAGCCACTAAATCAGGAGAATCACCATCCATAGAAAAAACAGATTCGGTAATGATAAAAACGTTTGATGTTTGAGTTCTTGACTTACTTCGTAAGCTATCTTCATTCAAAGTCTCTTTTGAATTTGATAATTCTCGAACTGACATAATTTGCTTTTCTAGATGTGTTATATCATTGTGCTTAAACTTATATGCTTTTGCATTAGAAAGTTGAATTCCATCACGTATAGATGCATGAATTAATTCATCATATAAAATAATATCGCCTCGCTGTGGCACAGCAGAGAAAAAACCCAAGTTGGCATCATAACCAGAATTAAAAAGTAATGCTTTCTCTGAATTATGAAATTTGGCAATAAGTTCTTCCGTTTCTTTATATAATCGATGATTTCCTGAAATTAATCGAGAACCTGTTGCACCATTTATCATAAAGTTTTGATCTAAAAGTAGCTGATGCGTCTGTTCAAAAATAGGCTTCGATTTAGCAAAACCTAAATAATCATTAGAATAAAAGTCTACTAGATCAGAAGGTACTTGTAAGCTTCGTAAAGCATTCAGTTCATTTCTTTTAGTTAATTTCTGTTGAAGTTTATCAGGAAAATTCATCGTCGCAAAAATAAGAAAAAGAGGAAAAAGAGTTCTTTTATACTAATTTTTAAAATAGCATCGCTTTTGTTTTTAGACGGTTTTTTTTAAGGGATTTTTCCCTTATTAGTATTATTTCTTTTCCTTGAGTAATTCCTGTGTATTCGTAATAACATTGTAGTAATCAAAAAAATACTACATGAACACTGTAATTATAAATTCTATCGGAACAGCTACACCAGGAGCATCAAAAATCTTATCAGACGCATTAAAAGTCCCTCAAGACTATATGCTTAAGTTGTTATATAATGCACCATCAATTTTATTTCAAAAAGTAGATAATCATACAGCATTGAAAGCAGAGGATACTTTAACTAAACTAGGTTTAGATGTATCAGTTTGCAAAGAAGAGGATAAAGTAGATTTAACTACTGAGTTAGTTGATATCAGTGTGAGTTTAGACAATGTATTACAACTTCCAAAAGTAACAGAGCAATTGGCTACATTTTTAGGCTGTAAACAATCTGAAGTATTGAATTTACTATTGAATGATCCTAGTATAATCCTAGGAAATGTATCTGTCGCTACTGCAAAAGCATTGCAGAAAAGAGTAGATGCAAATGTGCATTATTCAAATCCCAAAAAAGATGTGTATACAATTCTGATTAGTGATACAATTGAAGATGCGGAATTAAAAAATATTGAAAAACAGCTAAAAAGAACTGCAAGCAAAGTAGGGGAAGTATATGCGGTGGAAGATGTGTCTTATGATAGTTCTCAATTGTTATGGAGAAAATTCCATGCTAAGAAAACAGTAAAACTAGTAAATCAAAGTCATCAATTGGTGCACTTGATTATGAATGATTTTGATGTGAATAACCAAAAACATATCTCATTTCTAGTGAATCAAGTAGGGATGCCAGAAGCAATTTTAGAAGATGTTCAAAACGCAATGCCTATTACATTATTTGAGAGTATCAATAGAAAAAATGCTGAAAAAATTGTAGAGTCTAGCGTAGCAATGGGAATGACAGTTGATGTAGAGAAAGACGTCAATTTCAAGAAAAAACTTCAAATAGAAGCTATTGAAGACTTTGAAAATGTAACTAATGTATTACGTCAGTTTATTGCTAAAGAAGATTTGCCAAAAGAAGGAGCTAAAAATTGGGAAAGTAAAGAAGCTATTCCTCCAATAATTGCAAGATACCTATTAGCACAATTAGAACAATTAATGTGTAACCCAGAAATTATATAAGATGGAACAGAACATGCTACACTATAGAATTGCAGAAAGAGGTAAAATGCATGCCTTAGATAAAAATTACACTGAGGCTTTACGGCATTATAAAGAAGCATTGAAACTCACCCAAAAACAACAAGACAGTGAGTTGTTTTTTCAACATTATAGTCAATGTGTAATGGAGTCTTTGGAATTATCAGGAGCACATGATCAGGTGATTTCATTTTGCGAAAATTACAGGACTTTCTTAGATGAAAAAGAACAAGACGTTTTGGTGCGAAAACATAAAGCTTTTGTGAGTGAGCGGCAAGCAATTCAGCATATACATAGAGGAGAACAAGAAGAAGCTAAAGGGTTATTACTTGAAGTTCAAAAAGACTTAGGTAAAGGTAAACAGCCCATTACAGATGAATTGTTGAATTGGTTACTTAGAGGATATCAGGTTAATGCAAGTCAATTAAAAAGATTGCAGCAAAAACATAATTATTTCATTGTGAGAAAAGAATCGGTAAATCCCAAAATTGCCATGGATTTACCTGAGGGCGTTTCTCCTTTTTAACCATTAAATAAATTATATATGTCAAACACAAAAACATTTGATGAAGGGGCAAAAATACTACAAAACGTAGATGTGAGTAGTATGGTTACGGCATTAGCCTTGGGTATTGCTAGCGCTCAAGAGCGGTTAGATAACAATTCGGTGTCACAACTCATCCGACTAGCAGAAACTAAAGTAGCTGGAAAATCTTTATTAGAGTTTGGATTTCAACCTGCGTTTTATGCTTTTGATTATGCAGATATCTCTGCATCAATTAGCTTAAAAATGGCACTAAAAGAAGAGGTAGAGGTAGATTTTAGTTTAGCTGTGGATTATAAAAATAATACCACATTCGATAAAGATTTCTTCGATCAATTAAAAAAGAGTAGAAATAAATCGCTAAGTAAAAATTCTAAAACTCAAAAAGAAGTAGCATTAAAGGCAAGTACTTCTGAAGAAATTAGTATCAACGAAAAATCGTTTGAAGTTCACAAGGAAGAAGGCTCATATTCTAAAGTTGAAAAGACAAAAGAAGAAATGAGAGATCAATCCAGTGATTTACGTGTAGATACCGTAATTGAAGATGAAAAAGTATTAGAAGAAAATACGTCTAATAACCTACTTATCATCAAAGAAGGTGGTTTTGTAGTTGTAGCACAACCTTATGTGCATGCAGCAACAGAAGGATTGTTAAAAATGCCATCTACATATTTACCTTTGGGTGATGCTGGTGCTCCAGATATTACATTAAAAGGAGGAGGAGCTCCTAAAAAGTTCAAAAAAGAGAAAGATTTTGCACACACATTATCAAGTGCTAGATCTACTAACGGAGGAACTGTTGTAGGTATAAATGCTGAAGGAATACATAGGTCAGGTGGTAAAAAAGTACTGGAATTCTTTTTCGATTGGGATAAGTATGATATCAACTATGGATATTCTACGGGAGTTAAATCTGATGCAGTAGATAAAGATGATGTTACTCTTTTGGCTTTATTGTTAGAAAGAGATCCGTCATTAAATATTACCATTACAGGATATACTGATGGAAGCGGAAATGCAACTAAAGAAAATGAGGATTATAACAAAGCTTTAGGGACAAAAAGAGCAGAAGCTTTTAAGACTGAATTAGAAAAAAGAGGAACTTTTACTTTAGCTCCAAGTAGAGTAACCATAGCTACTGAAGGAGAAAAGTTAGCGAATGGTAGTTCTGCTAAAGATCCAAATATTAGAAAAATAAAAGTAGAGCTTCCTGCGGGTCATGATTATATCCACTTTAACGGAGGAGAAATTACAAAAACAGGAGCTAGTGCTGCTGCACCCGATGAATTTGTGTATCTAGAAAATGACAACTCAACAGGAAATACAGGGTTACCAATTTCATTCAAGTACAACGGAAAAACATACACGTTTACAGCAGCAGAAATGACAGCAGCTTTAAAGTCTGCAAATAACTTTAAAAGTAAACTACAAGAGTTGTATGCTGAAAAGTATAACGATTACTACTATTTCTTACATGAAGAAACGAAAGTGAATTATTTTATTCATTCAGAACAAAATAAGGAAGTAGATGTAAAAGTAAATAAGCAAGCTTCTGCAGATGTAAATAAGGATACTACTAAAGTGTTTGTAAGTGATACTAAAAATGATTTTTCTAAACTAAAAGAATCCTCTAAAGATTTTAAAGGAGATAGATCTTTAGCCATTAGTGGATCATTAGATGTTCGTTATGCACGTCAGTTTAATATGTCTGTAGAAGGAAATGCTTCTGTTGCTGCACGTATGATTTCAGTACCACCTCCATCAGGTTTAGAAAATTATATTCAATCATTAACAGGAGGAAGTAACACATCTTCAAACTAATTGAACGATGGAAACACCTAAAGTAATACAACAAATTGCCAATGCACCATTACCAATGATGTTGGAAAAGCTAGGAATGTCTATTGCCAATGCGCAATCTGCACTCGACGCGAATTCCATCCGATTGGCTAATGAAATGGCATCTATAAAAATTAACGTAGGTGATGATGAGTACAATTTATTAAGCCTTGGATTTGCACCCACATTTTATGCGTTTACTGAAGCATCATTAGAAATGAAAATGGAATTTTCCATGGCAGAATCAGAAAGTTATGGAGGAGCTTTAGCATTCAATTATGGAAAAGGTGAAACTAAGAGTGATAATTCGGGAGGAGATAAGGGAAGTGGAAATACTTCAACACAAATGTTTGGTGTTTCAGTATCCGCCCATTATTCCAGAAAGTTCTCTGCTTCTGCAGAAGGGTCTTCATCCATTGCAGCCAAAATTGTATCACTTCCAGCGCCAGATATATACTTAGAAATATTAAGATCAACATTAAATAAAAAAGAAGAATAAAAATTAAAAGAACTTATTATGAATATGTTTAGAGATACGCCCAGAATAGGGCAGCAATTATTAGATGTTCCAATGGGACAGATGATAGAGCAAATGGCAATGTCTATTGCTAAATCACAAATGGCATTAGACTCAAATTCCATTGAAGTAGCAGAAATGATGGGAGGATTAAGTCCTGTCAAGTACGAAAAAGATGGTAAAGAATTTATCAATTTTAAGGATAGTCGTGTTTTCTTTGGTAAAGAAAAGGTGTCACTTGCAGGTGCAGTAGAGTTGT
Organism: Tenacibaculum agarivorans; assembly: GCF_001936575.1. Classification (GTDB taxonomy): domain Bacteria; phylum Bacteroidota; class Bacteroidia; order Flavobacteriales; family Flavobacteriaceae; genus Polaribacter; species Polaribacter agarivorans. The sequence continues at coordinate 5,958 of NZ_MSMP01000023.1, read as the reverse complement.
ATAATGCAAATACGGATCAAGCGTATAAAGCGTCTATAGAAGAGAAAATTAAAGATGATACTGAAGCAGCATATGATAAACCTGTAGTAGATGTAGATGTTATTCCAAGTAGCGCCAGTGCAAAGTTTACTCCAGATAATCAAAAGAATGCATCAGTATATTATCGAGAAACAAGCGACCCTGTTAAATGGTATGAATACGATCCTGAGGCAAGTGGAGGAAATGGAGCTTATAAATTAATGCCTGATCCACCAACAGCTTCTACAACAGCACTTATGGTAAAACCTGGAGCAGTTGAAAAAACATTGTATTTACCACAACGTTTATCGATGTTGGAGTTAGGTTTTTCTCCAACATTCTACCAATTTGTAGATACTATGATTCAGGTGAGAATTGCCATAAAATTCTCTAGAGAAGGATCATCTTCATATTCGTATAGTAGAAATACGAAGAGTACAGACAGAAGTGCAAGCTTTAGTTGGAGAAAAGGGTTAAAAACGAATAAAACAGTAACCACTACTCAAGTGAATGCAGAATATTCTCAAAAGTATAGTTACTCTGCAGAAGGTTCTAGTTTGCTACAAACAAAATTGGTTCCTATTCCGCCACCAGCAATTTTAGAAGAGCGTATCCAACAGCAAATGGAAATAGCAAGAGAGGAAGCAGAAAACTAGTATAAATGGGTAGAATAACCAGAGAAATACAGAATGCACCCTTGCCAGAAATGGTAAAAAGTTTGGGTATTGGTATAGCACAAGCACAACGTGCCTTAGATAGAGTTTCTATGGACTTGGCTAAGGAGCTTGTAGATACCAAGATAGAAATGGGAGGAGAGGAGTATAGCCTACTAGCGTTAGGCTTTACTCCCACTTTCTACCAGTATGTAGATACTTTTTTTGAATGTAAAATGTCAGTATCTATGATGGAGTCTAGAGAATTTGGTGCCTCAGTATCGGTTAGCGCAGGATTTAATGTAGGTTTTGCAGCAGTTAGTGCTACAGTATCTGCAAGTTATTCTCAAAAATATCAATATTCTGCCGAAGCAAGCTCATTAATTAGAACCAAATTGGTTACAGTGCCTAATCCGCCAGTATTTGAGCAACGCTTACAAAGCATGATTGAAGCAGAATTAGAAAGTAAGAGAAATCCAAATCCTACAACACCTACGAATACCAATTCATAAACTATGGCTAAGCATTGGAAAAGTTTTGTTAAGAAAGAAAAAGCTTCAGAGCAAAAAGAGGAGTTAGATTTTAAAACTCTTCTTTCTTCTGGAGTAGAAAAAGACAAGTCTTTAGAAGATGTAGCAGAGTTTAATGCTAATCTAAAGTCATTATTAGACGAGCAAAAACAGCTCGAAGATAAAATGGCTGAACTTACAGGTAAGAAAGAAGCTTCAGGTTCGGATAAAAAGTACGAGCATGAAATAAAATCAATAGATCAGAAAAAGAGAGAAGAAAGAGCTGAAGAAAAGAGAAGGCAGCAAAAGAAAAAACAAGAAGATAGATGGAAAGTTGATGCACCGATTCAAAAGAAATCAAAGGAGCGTTCTATTGTCATGCCTTCAACAATTAGAACTCAAAAGAAAAAAGAAAGTGGTTTTATCCAAGTTAAAAAAACAATTGATGCTAGTATAACAACCATTCAACAGATTCAAAAAAAAGCCGAACAACCTAAAATAGAAATTGCGAAACAAAAGAAAACTAGTCTAACAAAAGCTATAGCCAAAGTTAAAAAGGCAAAAGAGCAAATACAGACCATAAAAAAACAATCAAATCAATCACTATTTAGTGTAGATCAAAAAACAAAACAAAAAAAGGAATCTAAGTCTTTAGTACCTGAAATTATACAAAAAACGAAGTCTACAACAGCGCTAGTTAAAAAAGCGAAAAAAGTACAGCAATTCGTTTCTGATGTACAAAAGGGGAACAAAAAAACAGACAGTTTCGTAGTAAATCCTGTTCAAAAGAAAGAAAAAAGGAGGAAGGAGTTATTTCCAAAATTGAAAGAAAACAAAACAGTACAAACTACGATAACAACAGGAAAAAAAGTAGTGGACACGTACCAAGGTGTAAAACAAGTAAGTACTACAGTAAATTCAGGATTACAACAACTTTCTGCAGGAGTAAACGCTTTAGGATTAAAAAATGAGACTAACAAAATTTCTAAAGGTGTAGCACTTGTAAACAAGGTAGACAAAGGGATTGCTAAAGTAGATCAACTTTTTAATACAGCGAACAAATATTTAGATAAAACTACTAAAGTAGCTGGATTTATAGATAAAAAAATGGAAGTATTCAATACAGTTCATAGCAAAGAAAAGAAAACGGATAATGCTTTTGATTTAGGTGTTATTCAAAATAAAATAGCAAAAAAAGAAGAAAACCAAAGCTTTAATGTGAGTAACAAAAAACTTTCTGTAGACCTTAATACGATTAAAAAAGTAAAGGAAGGCATACACACAATAAAGAATATAAAGAAAAGTAATACAGGCTTCTTTTGATTGAAGTAAAAAATAATCAATTGAATACAGTTGTATCACATCAACAACCAAAAAAAGTTTTTCATTTAAAAACGCATTACAATGAGCTCAGTTAATAACGCATTAACCTTAAAACAAATATTATTAGGGATTTCTGATAGCTTGAATGAAGCCCAAAATCATCTTAGAAATGTAAAGCCATATGATGAATTTGGTAGACCTAATACACTATATACGTTACCATATCTAGATTTTAATTTGCAAGTGGAAGCAGAATTTGAAAAGGAAACGACTAGTGAACCACAAAAAACAAATACGGTTGCTGAGAGTCCGGCATTTCCTTATCAATCCTATAAAAAAGGGTATGCAAAAGCTATTGCATTTAAACCTGTAGCTAATACCACTACGGATACCAAGGAAACGAATAAGATAACGAGTACTATTTCAGGCAGATTTGTAGCTATTGTACCTAATGAAGGTTTACCCCAGCTTATTATAAATGCAGTGCCGAAGAAAACCGCGAATATTCATATTTATGATATTGATGTAGAAGTGATTAATGCAGCAGGGGAGAAGATTTCAGACGCATTAGTAGAGTTCAATTATAATCAAGAAAAAACAGAAAAATTAAATCCGAATGTTACGCTAAATCATAGTACTTCATTTTTAAGTGTGAGTGAAATCCGAACGGATGCCAATGGAAAAGCATCTGCTCAAGTGAAAGTTGATGGAGTAGATTTTGCGAACGGGCATATTTTAATCTTAGAAGTAAACATAGGAAACGTAGTAACTAAAATTTCAATTCAACAATAAGTTATGGCAGCAGATATAGATTTTTTACAGTTTAAAGCCCAATTGTTTGACACTTCAAATCAATCCATAACTGGTGTTGAAGTAGCTATTCAGTTTTATAACATGAATCTGAATTCATGGATTTCTTTAACTAAAGCTTTAATGATAAAAGCATCAAAGATTTCACATACTATTGAAATTCCAGATAGAATATCAACAACCAATCAAACCATTCGAATTGTTAGGGAAATTTTGAAATCAGGAGGAGTGCCATCATTCCGAATTATAAAGTTTACTTCAGAAGGAGAACTTCCAGAAGTTATTGCATCTGATTTTAAGGTAAGCATGAACAAAGAAAAGATGTTGTTAGGTATTGATTTTGGATCCAATTGGTTGCTAAAAAAAGAAGCCATTATGGATGTAAAAACCCATATGGTTATGGGTTCTTCATTACCTGTTTTTGAGTTTGATAATGCAATGTTGGTTGTAGAAAAAGAAAAAGCGAAATTACTAGAGGAAAGAACTACTGCAGAAGGTCAAATAGTAAGCTTGAATACCACTATAGCTGGTTTAAATCAAGAAAAGGAAACACTAACTTCTGAGTTTAATTTAGTGAGAACTCAGGTAGAAGAGAAAGAAGAGTTACTAGGAGAGTTAAATACGAGTCTTACCTTATTGAATACACAGTTGGCAGAAGAAGTTCAAGAGAAAGAAGCGTTACAGCAAAATACAATTACATTAAAAGATCAAATCTCTGTATTAGAAAATAGAGTTGTAGAGCTTGAAGCTAAGGATACTGAAAATTTTGAAGTGAAATTTTTAGATCTACAAAAAAAAGTAGTCGATTTAGAAAAAGCACGAGATAATTCACAACAAGAAAAAGAAGCTTTTTTATTGAGTATAGACAAGCTTCAGAACGATATAAAAATAAGTCAGAAAGCTATTGATACTAGAGATACTGAGTTAGTAGCGAAACAAACATTGATAGATTCTTTAGAAAGACAAAATGCAAAAATTACTAAAGAGTTGGAAGAGGTTAAAGAATTTAATGTTACAGAACATCCTAATAAATTAGCAGCAAGTAAGGTGTATGGAAGTATAGTAAAAGATGTGATTAAAGCTGATGAAGAGTTGTTAAATTCAAAATATAAATTGGCGAATGTTTCTTTAAACTTGAAAACTACTGTGGAAAAAGGACCAGAAGGAACGATGTTAGGTCTAATCGATTTTGAAAGCGCTAAAAATATTAACGAAGCGGTTGTTAGTGGTATTACTATAGATGTTGTGCCTAATCCAACAGCTACAGCTACTATAGGACGAAGAATGCCAAATCTTTTAGGGTTAACTGAAACAGCTGTTCGAAAACTGCTGTTAGATTACGAGTTAAAATTAGATGCAGTATATCACCCTACTAACGATCCTAATTTAGTAGCAGGACAATCCTTTAAACAGTCGCCTGCACCAGAAGCTAGTGTAGAAGAAGGACAAGAAGTTATAGTCATATTCGCAAAACCATTAAACTAAAAAATTATGTCAAGCAATTCATACGATTATGTAAAAGATGCCTTTGCAGCGCCGTTAGGAGATTTTATAGCTTCTATTGGAGAAGGAGTTGGAGAAGCCCAAGCAGCTTTAGATGAAGGTTCATTACGTCAAACCTTAGAAATTTATAATAGCGATCCTGATAAATCTCACGAAACATTAAAAATGTTGCGAGATGTAGGGTATCAACCTACGTTTTATACCATACCAAAAACTACAGCTAAAGCCAAAATATCATTATCAATATCACAGCAAAATACAAGTGGAGGTGTTCAAAATACTAGAGCCTTTAAGCCTAAAATGTATGCAACACCAGTAAATGCATCTAACACAAATAAATATAATTTAGGATTAAACGCAACTGCAGAAATTCAATTTGATATTGTGCCTGTGCCGCCTTCTGACACTCAAATTATTCGATTTTTACCGAGTGTTATAGAAAAAGTAGTAACAAATGAAGACGATAAAGAGGTAACGGAGAAAAGAACGTTTAAAGAGATTAAGGAACTATTAGAAAGTTACGGTTTAGGATACGAAATAGAAGGGGAGACTGAAGATAGTCCTATTGAAGATACTAGTGTGTTTACCAAACAAATTCCATCATATGATGAAAATCAAAAAAAGATGATTAAAGCTGATGATGTTATTACTTTAGTAGTATAGAATTTAAGTTATATTTGATACGATTGCCTATTGAATATTTCGAATATCAAAAAAATCGTCATTACGAACGAAACGAAGTATAGTGAAGTAATCTATATAATTTAATGAAAATCTCGTTTAAGAATAAGGCTGTCACTTCGAGTGAAATTCATTAGAGTAAAACGAAAATGAATTTTGTATCGAGAAGTAAATACATTGTTCTCGATACAATTTTACCTCATTATCATTCTGTAAAATCACTCGAACTGACAAGAATTTCTTATCCAAGATTCACGTTAATTTAACGAAAATCTCGTTTTTAAGAGAAAGATTGCTTGACTTTCCTTTCTCTTTCGATCGAGAACTTGAGGAAACATTTAGGATCCGTTCGTAAAGATTTCCGTATTTACAAGGTGAGAAAGGTAACATTACGTCGAACTCACATTAAGATAGTAAACTTTCATAATTGAGTAGCATTATGTAAGTTTCAGTAGTTGATT
>NZ_MSMP01000022.1 GCF_001936575.1 Tenacibaculum agarivorans | reverse complement strand
ATTTGGAAGGAATATAGATACATCAGTTCCTACTATTGAATTACGAGCAAGTGTAAATAATACTACAGTTAAAACCAAAATATCGTATTCAGAAAAAGCTACAGAAGGTTTAGATGTTGGTTATGATATCGGAAACTTTGATGGATCAGCATTTGATGTATTCACTCATCTAGTTGATGGTTCTTTAGCGAATAACTTTACGCATCAATCTTTACCAACTTCAACTATGGAAACAACTAGTATTCCATTGGGAGTTAAGGCTGACGCTGGTAGTGAAATAGAGTTCGTTTCAAAAATGATAGCACTACCATCAGGTATTGAGATTTATATTGAAGATAGATTATTGAATGAGTATGTAAAGTTAAGCGAAACAGCATCGTATACAGTTCAGTTAAAAGAAGCTGTAAATGGAGTAGGAAGATTTTACTTACATACCAAGTCTAATAGTTTAACAGTTCCAACATTTACTTTAGATGATATAACAATTTACAATTCAAAGTCTACAGTATTTATAGAAGGGATTATCTCACAAGATTTTGAGCTTGTTATATATGATTTATTAGGAAAAGTAGTGTATCGAGGAAATCATCAAGGAACAGGGAAGAATAGTATTGAATTACCACCAATGGAACAAGCTGTGTATGTAGTTCAAGTACGAACAGAAGTTGGAGTTAAAGACAAGAAAATACTTCTTAAAAAATAAACCTTAAAAATCGGGTAAATATGGTAAGTATACAGCAGAAGCTATATATCTAAAAGTTCTAGGGGATGATTTTTAGATAAGTTAAACTTACTATTCAAGCATAAGTTGGAATACAAAATTGTATTCTGACTTATGCTGTTTAACACAAAAAAGTAGAATATATATAAACACTAATTATAAACTTTACGTAAAATTTATGAAACAGCTTTACAACTTTAGAGGTAACATAAAAGTATGTTGCCTAATGATTTTAATTTGGTTAGGAGCAAATAGTATGTATGCTCAAAACAATGTATTGAACTTTGATGGTCCAGTAAACGCAACTTATGATTATATTGAAGTACCCGATGATGCCAGCCTTGATTTTACCACAAGTTTTACCTTTGAAACCTGGGTGAAATTTGATTTCATTACTAGGTTTAGTGATGGATGGGATTGGCAATGCTTTTTTGCGAAATCAAGATTTACAGAATCCTATGGATTAATGTTGTTAACTGAAAGAACAAAAACATTACGTTTTTATCATGCAGGATTTGGAACAGGTTTTACAGATTATAACTGGACATCATCTTTATCTGCGAATACATGGTACCATGTGGCAGTAACATTCAATGGCACTAAAACGGCTATTTATATCAATGGTACTGAAGTGGCTTCACAAACAGCCTCAGCGGGTAGTGTTACTCCTAATAATAATTCTTTACAAATTGGAGCGGGATCTACAGGTGGCGGAGATCCATATCCTTTAGATGGAAATTTAGAAGAAACACGTTTATGGAATATAGCCAGATCAGAAGCAGAGCTTAATAGTACTATGAATACTGAGTTAATGGGAACAGAATCTGGTTTAGTATTGTATTACAAATACAATCAAGGAACTGCAGGAACAGATAATACAAGTATTACGGAAGTAATTGATAGCTCTATCAGTGGAAATAATGGAACATTAAATCAATTTGCTTTAGATGGTAGTGCAAGTAATTTTATAGATGGAGTAGAAGATCAAACCATTACCTTTGGAGCACTTTCTGATGTTACCTATGGTGACGCTAATTTTGATTTATCAGCAACTACTTCATCAGGTTTAGACATCACATATACAAGTTCTGATACTTCAGTAGCAACGATCTCTGGAAACACAGTTACTATAGTTGGAGCAGGTACTACAACAGTTACGGCATCACAATCGGGTAATTCCGTTTACAATGCAGCTATGGATATACCCCAAATCCTTACAGTAAATATGTTACCCATCGAAGTTACAGCAGATGCAAAAACAAAATATGTTGGTGCTGCAGATCCTGAATTTACATATGCTATTACTTCAGGAACATTAGTAGGAGGAGATACTTTTACAGGAAGTTTAAATAGAGCTACAGGAGAAACAATAGGTACCTATGCTATTAATTTAGGAACATTAAGTAATACAAATTATGATATAACATTTGTATCTAATGATTTAACAATTCTAAATCCTTCAGCAATTGTATGGGATGGAAGTACAAGTACGGACTGGATGGTAGGAACGAATTGGGATACAGGTATGGCACCAGTAGCAGGAAATGATGTTACAATACCAAATGTAGCGGCATCTCCAACAATTACTAGTGGAACAAATACTGAAGTTAATACCCTAACTATAGATGCATCTTCATCGTTAGCTATAGATGGTGGATTAATAGTAAATGCAGATTTTACAAATAACGGATCAGTTACTATGACCTCTTCAGGAAGTTCTAGTGCAACGTTACTAGTAAAAGGAGCTTCAAATGGTATGATCACTTATGAACGTGGTGGCTTAGTAGCAAATAAGTGGAGTATAGTAACTGCACCAGTTTCAGGACAAAGTATTAAAGATTTTGTAGAAAATCCAGCAAATGATATTCGTATCAATACTACGGTTACCCCAAATAGATATGCGGTAGGATTTTATGATGATAGTAGACCAACAGGAACGAAATGGGTATATTATACTACAGATGATTTAATAACAAATACCTTAACTTTTGAAAAAGGTAGAAGTTATACCATTTCAAGAGCAACAGATGGAGCAATAATTTTTACGGGGACAATAGAAACATCAGATGTTAATAAAAGTGTAGTTGCTTCTGAATGGAATGCAGTTGGTAATCCATATACAGCATATATTCCAGTAAATGAAAATGGAGGAGTGAATTTTATTCAGGATAATATTTCAAATTTAGATCCTACTTATAATGAAGTGTATATTTGGGATAATACACAAGATAAGTATGTGGCAAGTTCATTAGCTAGTTCAGCTAGATCATTAGCACCAGGTCAAGGTTTCTTTGTAAGGACAGGTACAGGAGTGAGTTCAATTACTTTTAAAGAATCATTACGTACAACTCAAAATGTAGGTGGTGTTTTCAAAGGAATACAAAGAATTCCAAGTATTGCATTACAAGTGAGCTCTAATGATATAAAAGTTATTACAAAAATTGATTATAGAACTAATGCAACTCTAGAATTAGATCCAGGTTTTGATATTGGTAATTTTGATGGAGCAAACTTAGATGTGTTTACTCATTTAGTATCAGGTACATCTAAAACTAATTTAACTTATCAATCATTACCAGAAGAAGCACTTGAAAATAAAGTAATTCCAGTAGGATTAAAAGCTAAAGCAGGATCAGAAGTTGTATTTACCGCAAATATGACCGATTTACCAACAGGAACTGAAGTATATTTAGAAGATAAAGAGTTAAATAACTTTATAAAATTAGAGCCAACTACAGCTTATGAAATTCAAGCAAAAGAAAATATAAATGGAGTAGGGAGATTTTTCTTACATACAAAATCAGGTAAGTCTACAGTTTCAGATTTTACAAAAGAGAATATCAATATTTACAATACAGACTCAGAATTAATAATATCAGGAATCGAAGAGAATAATTTTGAGATCAAATTACATGATACTTTAGGAGGAGTTATTTTTAAAGGTAGCTATAAAGGTACGGGAAAGAATCGTATAAACTTACCTGAAGTGGCAAGAGGTATTTATATTGTCCGCGTGACAACTGAATCAATAACGAAAAATAAAAAAATAATAATTGAGAAATAAAAAATAGTATCTAATTATTCAGATAATTCCGGTTTTCCCTTAAAGATAATATGAGGTAAACTCGGAGTTAAAATAAAAATTTAAAAATTTTTCAAAATAAAAGTAGGGTAGTTTATAATTTACCTGTACAGTTTATAGAAAGTAGAATTAAAAAGAATAAAACAGATAATGAATAATAATATGAATAAAATGGAAAACACAAAGTCGAAAGACAATGAGATCTCTAGAAAAGAAGCATTAGAAAAGTTAGGAAAATATGGTAAGTATACTGCATTAACAGCTTTAGGAACGTATTTAATATTAAGTCCAAAAAAAGCGCAAGCAGCAAGCCCAGAACCACCAGGGGGAGGTTTTTAGTAGCATAAAACATATCTTCCAATAGTAATAAGTCCGAATATATATTCGGACTTATTTTTTTATAAAAAAGTTAAATAAAAAAATAGGGTAGACAAGAAATAGCCTGTACAATAAATAGATAAAATACTATAATCATGACTAAACTAAAAATAGTTAGCTTTTTTATATGCTCTCTCATAGCTTATGTAGCTGTAGGACAAGAGTTCAACTATCAAGCAGTAGTTAGAGACAACTCTGGCGCTGTTATATCTAATAAAACAGTTGGGGTACAACTCAAAATTTATGAAGGAAATCCATTAGCAAGCGGTACAGTTGTGTATACAGAAACACATTCAGTAACTACAAGTGGGCAGGGTATAATATCACTTTCTGTAGGAGGTGGAACAACAAGTGATACATTTACTGATATTAATTGGAATTCTAGAAATCATTGGTTAGAAACTGCAATAGATACTAATGGAGGAACAAGTTATATAGTACTTGGAACTTCACAATTACAAAGTGTACCCTACGCAAATTATGCAGCAACTTCAGGAGATAAGTCGTTTACAACTGAAAGTAATGTGACTAGTAATACTTCAGGAAATACAACAACAGATGATTTTGTTTTTGGTAGCTCACAATTAGCTAGTGATAATACGACAAATGATGACGATAGAAGATTCTTTTTTGATAAAAGTAAAGGAGCTTTTAGATCAGGTACATCAAATGATAGTTCTTGGGATGATGCTAATATAGGAGTTGGATCAGCAGCATTTGGATACCAAAACATAGTAGCCGATGGCTTTAATGGATTTTCGGCGGGTTCTTCAAATACTGTAAGAGCTTCGAATGGTGTAGCTTTTGGAGATCAAAATAGAGTTACAGGAAATTATGCATTTGCACAAGGAGAACATCTAACCTCTGAAACAAGAAGCCAAATAACATTAGGTCATAATAACACACCTAATGTAGGAACTCAGGCAAATAGCAATGTCTTGAGGCATCCTGAAGACCGTTTGTTTGTTATAGGTAATGGAACCTTTGATAATAAAAGTGATGCTTTAACTATACTTAAAAACGGTAATACTACCCTAAATGGTACTTTAACTATTGATGGTGATAATGTAACTGGATCAGGAAGAGCGTATACGTTACCAGCACAAGATGGAGCTGCTAATCAGGTGATGAGTACAGATGGTTCAGGAAATATAAACTGGGTTGATGCAGGTACTTCTGGAACTTTTTCTACAGTAAGTAATGTAACTAGTAATGCTTTAGGTGACATAGCTAACGATAACTTTGTTTTTGGAAGTTCGCAATTAGATAATATTCCAAATAATACTACCGATAACAGTCGTATGTTTTTTAATAAAAACAAAGGAGCTTTTCGTGTAGGTTTTCTAAGTGATAACGCTGAAGGAGGTGCAGATGCTGGTCAAGAATGGAATGATGCTAATGTGGGATCTTTTTCTATAGCTATGGGTCGTGGCGGTTTAGTAAAAGGAACAGGAGGAGTTTCTTTAGGAGGCTCAAATACTATAGAGTCTAATACTTCGAATTCTATGACACTTGGACAGGGTAATCGCATAGAAAATATGAATAATTCCTATGCGATTGGAAATGGAAACAAACTTATTAGTGCTTCAAGTAATACCTTATATGCACATGTTTTAGGGTCAGACAATACCATTAGTGCAGGAAATAGTTATACTCTAGGTAATAACTTGACTACAAATAGATGGGGACAAATGGTATTAGGTTTTTACAACGAAGCTACCATACCGAATGCAGTAGGTTTTAATGATATGGATCCTTTTCTTGTAATTGGTAACGGAAAAACAGATACGAGAAGTAATGCTTTAGTAATGTTACGCAATGGTAATACAACATTAAACGGACAATTAACTATTGATGGAGATAATAAAGGTGCTGGTGCAGGATATACGTTACCGGCACAAGATGGTTTAGCCAATCAAGTGATGAGTACTGATGGCTCAGGAAATGTATCTTGGATAAACGTAGCTGCTCCAGGAGCTTTTTCAACGACAGCTAATGTGACAAGTAATGTATCAGGGAATATCGCTACAGATGATTTTGTATTTGGTAATGCTACTTTAGATGCTAATGGAGTTGCTAATTCAGGAGATGAAGTACGTATGTATTTTGATAAAAGTAAAGGAGCATTTCGTGTAGGGAACTCAACAGGTAACGATGGATTTGATGACTATTGGAATGCTGTAAACGTAGGAGATTATTCTGTAGCTATGGGTAGAGGTTCTGTAGTGCAAGGAATAGCAGCAACTGCTTTGGGTAGTTATAACGGTGTGGGTGGAGAAAATGCGTTTGCAGCTGGATATAATAACTTAGCTTCTCGTTTTGGATCTATAGCACTAGGAACAAACAATAGCGTTTCGGGTATCTATGCGGTTGGTTTAGGAGCGGGTTCTCAAGCTACAAGTTATGGGCAACAGACAATAGGTTTATTTAGTGAAGGAATTTTAGGAACGCATAATAGTTATGTAGCTACAGATGCTTTGTTTGTGGTAGGAAACGGTACAGGTGATGGAAATAGAAGTAATGCTTTAGTCATGCGTAAAAATGGTAATACAACCTTGAATGGTAAATTAACCATAGATGCTGATAATATTGCGGCTGGACGTTCTTATACCTTACCAGCACAAGACGGTACTGCAAATCAAGTAATGAGTACAGATGGGGCAGGGAATGTGAATTGGACTAACGTTTCAGCAGGTACTACTTTACCAACAGGAGGAACTAATGGTCAAGTGTTACGTACAGATGGAAGCGGAAATTATACTTGGGTGAATGATGCAGTAAACGATGCAGATAATGATCCAACTAACGAGATAGAATTACCAACAGGAGGTGTAAATGGTCAAGTATTACGCACAAACGGAAGTGGAAGTTATACTTGGGCTAATGATGCAGTTAATGACGGGGATTATGATCCAACCAATGAGATAGAATTACCTGCGGGAGGAACAAATGGTCAAATTTTAATAAGTGATGGTTCAGGAGATTCTCAATGGACGTCTGATATTTCTACAAATTCAGTTACAACAAACTCATTAAAAGTAAATAGTCTACCAAGTTTTTCTGCAGATTTATCAGGAACTTTAGTGTTATCTGGAGCAGGAAGTTTTTTAGAAGTACCTTCTTGGAGAACAAGTGATGCTTCAGTAGGAAATTTACATGATAATGGAAATCATTTTGATGAAACCACAGGAAAGTTTACAGCACCAGAAGATGGATTGTATTATTTTTCTGCACAAGTTCGTTTTGATGGGATCAATTCAGGGTTTGCTCGATTATTAATCGGAATTAAAGGACAATTAAGCTTAGAAAATGGAATGCATGCTATTTTCCAAGGAGACGCAGGAACTAATTATCATACGTTGAATGTAAGTGGAGTAATGAAGTTATCTAAAAATCAAGAAGTAGTATGTGTAGTGTACTCAAGTACAGATACATCTTGGAGTGTTCAATCGGAAAGTGGATTTAACGGTTATATGATTACACGACTTTAAACTAGAGGGTTTAAAATTTGTTTGTCTATGCATGAGTCAGGTTATTTATCTGACTTATGCTTTTTTTTAAAAGTAATTTTTTATGAAAAAAACTAGGGTAGCTCAAAAGTTACCTGTACAATAAATAGGTGTAATATTACAATAATGATGAAACTTAAAATAACTAGCTTTTTCATACTACTATTTTTAACTGTTGAAGTAATAGGGCAAACATTTAATTATCAGGTAGTAATAAGAGGTAGTTCGGGAGATATACTATCAAATCATACTGTGGGAATAGAGCTTAAACTTTATAAAGGAAACCCAACTACAAGTGGAACTGTAATCTACACAGAAACGCATACAATAACCACAAATACGCAAGGTGTAATATCACTTTCAGTGGGAAAAGGAATAACAAGTGATATCTTTTCTGATATCAATTGGAATGCAAGAAATCACTGGCTGGAAACAAGTGTTGACATAGCTGGAGGAACAAATTATGTAGTAATTGGAGCTTCAGAACTCCAATCGGTACCATATGCAAATTATGCAGCAAAAAGTGGTGATAAAGTGTTTTCTACTATTGCAAATGTAACAAGTAATGCTTCAGGGGCCATTGCTACTGATGATTTTGTATTTGGAAGTACACAATTAGATAATGACCCAACTACTACAGATGATAATTCAAAATTCTTTTTTGATAAAAGTAAGGCCGCTTTTCGATTAGGAAGATTGATAGATTTAGATCCAAATGATCCAGAAGATAATGAACTAGGTGATCAGTGGAATGATTCTAATGTAGGTGAAGAATCCATTGCTATGGGAAGAGGTTCAATTGTAGCAGGAAGAAATTCTGTAGCTATAGGAAATGTAAATAATATTGATGCAAAATCTCGGCAATCTATGACTTTTGGAGAAAGAAATCGTGTTATAAATAGTACTAGTGCATTTGCAATTGGAGATGATAACGAATTAACGCACAGTTTTTCTATGGCTATAGGTACTGCAAATAAAGCAACAGCTTTTGGAGGAATCGCAACAGGTTTTTTAACATATTCAGGAAGTTACGGAGAGACTGCTATCGGATTGGCTAATACACAAGTCGATGGTGCCAAAGAAGGATTTACAGCTACCGATCGTCTCTTTGTAATTGGAAACGGACGAGCTTCTTTTCAGAGAAGTGATGCTTTAGTGATGTTAAAAAATGGAAATACAACCTTAAATGGGCAGTTAACTATTGATGGAGACAATCAAGGTACTGGAGCAAGTTATACTTTACCCGCACAAGATGGTACAGTAAATCAAGTAATGACTACTGATGGTGCTGGAAATGTATCATGGGGGAATGCTTCAGGAGGATCATTCTCAACAACTTCAAATGTTACAAGTAATGCTTCTGGAACTATTGCTACAGATGACTTTGTGTTTGGTAGTAATCAGTTAGCGAATGACGCAACTACCAATGATGATGATCATCGTATGTTTTTCGATAAAAGTAAAGCTGCGTTCCGAGTTGGTGTGACACCAGATGATTTATCAGAAGGAGCTGTAGGAAATCAATGGGAAGATGCCAATGTTGGATATGCTTCTTTTGCAGCAGGAATAGGAAGTGTTGCAAGCGGAACAGAGGCAATTGCCTTAGGAAGATATCATACAGCAACAGGAGGCAATTCAGTAGCTATTGGGTCAAGTAATCAAACTACAACTGGAGGAAGTATTGCTATTGGAGCATCAAATATTGCTTCAGGTGTAGCATCAATAGCAATAGGAGATAATGTTTCTACAAGCTCGCGTTCACAAATTTCTTTAGGAATTAATAATGTACCATTAGGAGGGAGTGATTTTCGTTTTATAGCTACAGATCCACTTTTGGTAATTGGAAATGGAACTTTATCTACGCAAAGTAATGCATTAGTAATGCTTAAAAATGGAAATACAACATTGAATGGTTCATTAACTATTGATGCTGATAATACAGGAGTTGGTAGAGGGTATACTTTACCTGCTCAAGACGGAACAGCCAACCAAGTAATGGCAACGGATGGTGCTGGAAATGTAACTTGGGTTAACTATGGATTAGAAGCAGTTTCAAGTCCAACATTTGGTTCAGGGTGGCAAAACTATAGTGTTGTGCATGGTAATGGTTTTGAAGACGCAAGATATTATGTAGATAATGGTAGAGTATATTTAGGAGGGTTAATTCGTAAAACTTTTGGAATCACTGCGGGTGAAGTTATGTTAACATTACCTGTTGGATATAGACCTCAAAAACAAAGAATCTTTACAGTTTCTACCGAAGCTGGTATTGTAAGAATTGATGTTGCTGCTAATGGAAATGTAGTTTTTAATGGACCAGCTCATAATGGAGGGCAAAATTGGGTTTCTTTAGATGGAATTTCTTTTAGAGTAGATTAAAATAAAAGTGGTAAATAAACTTGAATGAATAAAGTGTATACACTTGGCTAGAACAGTGAGGGCTAATAGATTCTAGTGAAATTCAAGTTACCACCAAAGCATGAGTCAGAATTAATTTTCTGGCTCGTGTTTTTTTATTAGGGTAGCTTAAAAGTTATCTGTACAATAAATAGGTGCAATATTATAACAATGATGAAATTTAAAATAACTAGCTTTTTCATATTACTATTTTTGTCTTTAGAAGTAGTAGGACAAACATTCAATTATCAAGCTGTGATTAGAGATAGCTCAGGCGCTATATTACAGAATCATACTATAGGTGTACAGATTAAAATTTATAAAGGTAATCCAACTACAAGTGGAACTGTAGTCTACACGGAAACGCATACAATAACCACAGATATACAAGGTGTAGTATCACTTTTAGTAGGAAAAGGTACAACAAGTAATATGTTTTCAAATATTAATTGGAGTACTAGAGACTACTGGTTGGAAACAAGCATTGATATAGCAGGAGGTATAAATTATTTGGTAATTGGAACATCAGAACTTCAATCTGTACCTTATGCAAATTATGCTACTAAAAGTGGTGATAAAGTGTTTTCTACAACAGCTAATGTAACCAGTAATGTATCAGGAAATTTAACTACAGATGATTTTGTATTTGGAAGTCTCCAATTAGATAATGACACTTCAACGACTACTGATGATTTTAGATTCTTTTTTGATAAAAGTAAAGGAGCATTTAGAGCAGGAAGAGTATTTAATAGTGATTGGAATGAGACAAACTTAGGTGAATACTCTATTGCTTTAGGTAGGGGAAATTTAGCATCAGAAAATGCTTCGTTTGCTGTTGGAGAAAGTAATACGTCATCTGGTTCATCATCTATGGCTTTAGGAGAAGGAAATGAAGCTACAAATTATGCGGCTTTCGCAGCAGGTTACAATAGTATTGCTTCTGGAGATTCTTCTGTTGCAATGGGAGATGGCAGTAAAGCTACTGCTCAAGATGCAATAGCTATAGGAGATGGAAATATAGCAAATTCAACATATAGTGTAGCCATAGGAAATAGAACGGTATCTGATAGCTATGGACAAGTTTCTTTAGGTAATTACAATACAGAAGTAGCAGGAAATAAGACACAGCGTATTGCCACTGATCGTTTGTTTGTGATTGGAAATGGAACAAGTATTCTTAATAGAAGTGACGCACTTACTATATCAAAAAATGGAAATACAACTCTAAATGGTCAATTAACAATAGATGCAGATAATCAAGGTTCAGGAGCTCCATATACTTTACCATTACAAGATGGACTCGCTAATCAAGTAATGCTTACAGATGGGATTGGAAATGTAAGCTGGGGAAATATAAATAGCAATGGAGTCTTTTCTACAACAGCTAATGTAACAAGTAATGTCTCAGGAAATTTAACTATAGATGATTTTGTATTTGGAAGTACCCAATTAGATAATGATACTTCAACGACTACTGATGATTTTAGATTCTTTTTTGATAAAAGTAAAGGAGCATTTAGAGCAGGAAGAGTATTTAATAGTGATTGGGATGAGACAAACTTAGGTGAATATTCTATTGCTTTAGGTAGAGGAAATTTAGCATCAGAAAATGCTTCGTTTGCTGTTGGAGAAAGTAATACGTCATCAGGTTCATCATCTATGGCTTTAGGAGAAGGAAATGAAGCTACAAATTATGCGGCTTTCGCAGCAGGCTATAACAGTATTGCTTCTGGAGATTCTTCTGTTGCAATGGGAGATGGTAGTAAAGCAACAGCACAAGATGCAATAGCTATAGGAGATGGAAATATAGCAAACTCAACATATAGTGTAGCTATAGGAAATAGAACGGTATCTGATAGCTATGGACAAGTTTCTTTAGGTAATTACAATACAGAAATAGCAGGGAATAAAACACAACGTGTTGCTACTGATCGTTTGTTTGTAATTGGAAATGGAACAAGTATTCTTAATAGAAGTGATGCACTTACTATATTAAAAAATGGGAACACCAATATTAACGGTAAATTAACAACTACAAAGGGAGTTGATTTTCCTAGTGCTTTCGGTCCAGATACTAACTATGTTGGTACCGAGGGGAATTCCATTTCTTTTGGTCATGCAGGTACAAGTGAAGACTTTATTGGATACGCAAACAATGCATTTTATTTTAGAGATAGCCCGGGAGGTGGAGATACAGCACAACCAAGCGTTTATGCGCAAAGCTTTCCAACGTATTCTAGTCGTAGGTGGAAGCATAATATAAATGATATAAAAGATGCAATTCAAATTATTAATCAATTACGAGGAGTAACCTATACATGGAATACATCTCATGGTGGTCATAATGATTTTGGATTTATAGCAGAAGAGGTAAATAAAATTCTTCCGCAAGCAGCACAAAAAGGAAAAGATGGAGAAGTTGATGGAGTAGATTATGGAAGGATTACCCCGTATTTAGTTGAAGCAACAAAGCAGCAACAAAAAATAATTGAAGAACAACAAAAACAACTTAAAGCTCAAGAAGAAAAGTTAAAAAACATCGAAAAAACATTACAAACATTACAACAAAAGTTGTTAAACAAAAATGGTAAATAAGCTTGAATGGATAAAGTGTAAACACTTGGGTATGACATTGAGAGCTAATGGTTTATAGCGAAATTCAAGTTATTACCATAGCATGAGTCAGAATTAATTTTCTGGCTCGTGTTTTTTTTAGAAAAAAAACTAGGGTACACATAAAGTTACCTGTACAATAAGTAGAAACAACAATAACCATGAGCAAAATAAAAACAATAAGCTTTTTAATGACGCTATTTGTAACGATTCAAAGTTTTGGACAATCGTTTAATTATCAGGTAGTAGTTAGAGATGCTTCAGGAGCTATTATAGCCAATCAATCTGTAGGAGTACAACTAAAAATTTATGGAGGGAGTCCAGCAGGGGGAGCATCAGTTATTTATTCAGAAACCCATTCAGCTACAACAAGTGCGCAAGGGGTATTATCGTTATCGGTAGGTAAGGGAACAACAAGCAACTCTTTTGCTGCTATTAATTGGAGTACACAAGATCAATGGTTAGAAACTGGAATTGATGTTACTGGAGGAACTAATTATGTTGTCATTGGTGCTTCTCCATTGCAGCATGTACCTTTTGCCAACTATGCTGCAATTTCTGGAGACAAAACTTTTATAACAGAAAATAATATTACTAGTAATGCAGCAGGTGACATTACTGCTGACGATTTCCTTTTTGGTAGCAATAGCTTAGAAGGAGCTAGTACAGGTTCTATTTTAAATTCTCGTTTCTTTTTTGATAAAAGTAAATCCGCTTTTAGAGCAGGAAGAGGTGATAGTTCTGACTGGAATGATGCTAATGTAGGAAACTATTCAATAGGATTTGGAGAAGGAGGAATAGCAAGCGGAACGAATTCATTTTCTATGGGTAGAAATGCAAATGCAACAGGGAATGAAGCCTTTGCTTTTGGAACCAATGCAGGAGGTTTTGCAGACTATGCAAGAGGATTTGGTTTGAATGCAAGAGCAAATGGAGTGAATTCTACTGCAATAGGTAGACAACTAAATGCAAACTCACTAGCAGAGATACAGTTAGGACAGTATAGTAACTTTGTTTCTGGATCAAAAGATACTTGGGTGGATACTGATCGTTTATTTGTAATTGGTAATGGACAGCCAGATATCAATTTGGCATTGAATAGTGATGCCTTAGTGATGTTGAAAAATGGAAATACCACATTAAACGGTACATTAACAATAGATGGAGATAATAAAGGAACCGGAAGAGCATTTACGTTACCAGCGCAAGATGGTACAGCAAATCAAATTATGCAAACAGATGGTTCAGGAAATATAAGTTGGGTTACACCTGCTGCTTCTGCTATTCCAAATGGGGGAACAAATGGATATGTATTAGCAACGGATGGGGCAGGTGTTTTTTCTTGGGTTTCTAATAATGATTTAGATGCCGATCCAACTAACGAAATAGAATTACCAGTTCAAACAGGTGAAACAGGTAAATTTTTAACTACAGATGGAACAGCTGTAAGTTGGCAAAATGTTCCCAATGAGTTACCAAATGGAGGAACAAACGGTCAAGTATTAGCCACTGATGGTTCAGGGGTGTATAGTTGGGTGGACCAATCAGCTGCACCTATTCTTACAACAACCAACAATGTAACTAGTAATGGTAATACAACATATGGATTAGATGATTTTGTATTTGGAGCACCAACAAATGAAACAGGATTTGATGTTACTGCAGCCAACAGAATCTTTTTTGATAAAAGTAAAGCAGCCTTTAGAGTAGGACGAGATATTGGTTTACAAAATGCTTTTGCTGATGCTAATGTGGGAGCATATTCAGCAGCCTTTGGATTAAACCCTAAAGCAGCAGGAGAAAATGCCTTTGCAGCAGGATTTACGGCGAATGCTTCAGGACGTGATGCTGTGGCTTTAGGAAATACTACAGTAGCTTCAGCGATTTCTTCTATAGCTATGGGAAATAATAGTACAGCTTCTGGAGCATATGCTACATCAATAGGAAGAAGAGTAACAGCTGAAGCTTACGGACAAACAACATTAGGATATTACAATACAGGTGTAGCAGGAAATGCTAACGGAATTGTAGAGACTGATCGTTTGTTGGTAGTAGGTAACGGAACTACAGATATTACTGGAGTTAACAGTTCTGATGCTTTAGTGATGTTAAAGAATGGAAATACAACATTAAATGGAACTTTAACAATTGATGGAGACAATCAAGAGTCAGGTGCATCATACACATTACCAGCTCAAGATGGTGCTGCAAATCAGATCATGAGTACCGATGGTTCAGGAAATGTAAATTGGGTAAACGCTCCCTCTCAGAGTGTATTTACAACTTCAGGTAATTTAACTAGTAACGCAGGAGGTAATACAGCTACAGATGATTTCTTATTTGGTAATTCATCATTAACAAGTGTTTCTGGAACTGCAGATGACAGTAGATTATTTTTTGATAAGAGTAAATCAGCATTTAGAGTTGGTCAAGTAACAGGTAATCAATGGAATGATGGGAATATTGGTTTTCATTCTGGAGCTTTAGGTAGTAATAATATAGCATCAGGATTTGCTACATTCGCTGCAGGTATATCTAATGTGGTTTCAGGATATGCAGGATCAGTATTAGGTGATAATAATACAGTTACAGGTAATGGAGCAACAGCAGCGGGGATTCGTTTAACTTCAGAATCATTTGCTCAGTTTACTGTAGGTCAATGGAATTCAGTACATCCAGGTTCACCTGATGCTTCTGGTTGGATTAGTACAGATCGTTTGTTTGTTATTGGAAATGGTACAACAGGATCAAGTAAAAGTGATGCTTTAGTGATGTTAAAGAATGGTAATACTACCTTAAATGGTTCTTTAACAATTGACGGAGATAATCAAGGAGCTGGAGCGTCGTATACATTACCAGCACAAGATGGTACGGCAAATCAAGTAATGACTACTGATGGTTCAGGAAATATTTCATGGTCTGATGCTACTGCAAGTGGACCTTTCTCAACAACAACTAATGTAACAAGTAATGCTTTAGGAAATACAGCTACGGATGATTTTGTATTTGGTAGTACACAATTAGATGATGATACTAGTACTACTGATGATGATAGTAGAATGTTCTTTGATAAAAGTAAAGGAGCTTTTAGAGCAGGTAGAGCTTGGGGTGATCAATGGGATGATGCGAATGTAGAGCGTTGGACAATTGCTATGGGGAATGCAAGTTTAGCGAAAGGAATTTATAGTGTTGCCATTGGTGATCGTAACCGAGCAAATTTTGATACTTCTATTGCTTTAGGAGATTGGGTAGTAACTGATGCTGCGAATTCTTATGGATTAGGTTCACATTTAATAACAAACTCACCTTTACAAACAAGTTTAGGTGTGTATAATACTGAATATACACCAGTAGCCCCATCTTCGTTTACTGAACCAACAAATAGATTATTAGTAGTTGGAAATGGTACATCAGCAACAAGAAGTGATGCATTAGTAATATTAAGAAATGGAAATACAACATTAAACGGTTCTTTAACTATAGATGGAGACAATCAAGGTTCAGGCACTTCATATACATTACCAGCGCAAGATGGTACGGCAAATCAAGTAATGACTACAGATGGTGCTGGAAATGTATCTTGGTCAAATGCTGGAGGTACTTTTACAACAGCTTCAAACGTTACAAGTAATGCTTCCGGTGATATTGCAACAGACGATTTTGTATTTGGTAGTACACAGTTAAACAATGATGATACTACAACAGATGATGATACGAGAATGTTTTTTGATAAGAGTAAAGGAGCTTTTAGAGCAGGTTTAACTGTACTTAATGGTTGGGATGATTCAAACGTTGGTTTCGGTTCAATTGCTTTAGGGAATCAAGTTAGTGCAAAAGGAGGAAATTCCATAGCTATTGGAGCATATAGTTTTGCTGAAGGACAAAGTTCTGCTTCTTTTGGTGAAGGTAATTATACTTCAGGTAGAATGTCTATGACTTTGGGTAGAAATTTAGTTGCTGATTCTCGTTCCCAAGTGAGTCTAGGAATATATAATACTATGGATGCTACTGGAGATAAAGAAAACTGGGTTGAAACAGATCGTTTATTTGTAATTGGTAATGGAGGGCAAGTTTCAGGTGCTGTAAGAAGCGATGCTTTAGTAATGTTAAAAAATGGTAATACTACTTTAAATGGTTCATTAACCATTGATGGTGATAACCAAGGATCTGGAGCTTCGTATACGTTACCAGCACAAGATGGTATAGCAAACCAAGTAATGACTACAGATGGTTCTGGAAATGTAACTTGGATAGATGTACCTACATCAGCTCCAGCAGTAGCGGCATATACTTCTGCAGGATTGAATACAGCAGCAGGATGGGAAAATTATAACTCAGCTTTTAGTGTTACTACTTTTCAAGATCCTAGATATAGATTGAATGATAATGTAGTATATTTAGAAGGAATGGTTAGAAAAAATGCAGCAATTGCTAATGGAGATACTATTATGACATTACCAGTTGGATTTAGACCTCAAAAAACACGTATTTTTTCTGTTCAAACTGAAAATGGATCAATACGAGTAGATGTGAATCCTTCAGGAACTGTTGTGGTCGCTACAGGATTTAATGTCAACCAAAATTGGGTTTCATTAGACGGAATTACATTTAGTATAGATTAAAAAAAGCATATATTTTTGTTACATACATAAACTCATGAATTTTATGAAAAAAATAATACTCTCAACACTAATAGGATTATCCTTAGTGTCTACCAATGCACAATCTCTTGGAAGGTCGGTAATTGGAGCTGGAGGAAATTCAATTTCCAACGGAACAGTAACTTTAGATTATACCATAGGGCAGCCTATAGCAGGTACTATAACGAATTCAAATATAACTTTAACTCAAGGTTTTCAACAAGGAGTATTAAATTCAGTACCAACTATTGAATTATCTGCAACTTCTGATGCAGTAACTGTATTGACTACAATTGGATATCGTAGCGGAGCTACTATAGGTTTAGATCCAGGATTTGATGTAGGGAATTTTGGAGGAGCAGCTTTCGATGTATATACACATTTAGTTGATGGCTCATCTACAAGTGATTTTACATACCAATCATTACCTGATTCAAATTATGAAACCATGATTGTTCCTATTGGGTTAGAAGCTGCTTCAGGAAAAGAAGTTGTTTTTGGAGCAAATAATTCTAATTTACCTGCAGAAATTCAAGTATTTATTGAAGATAGAGATCTAGGTACATTTGAATTATTAGATGGAGTAAATACGTATACAGTACAATTAACAGCAGCTGAAAGTGGAATAGGAAGGTTCTATTTACATACAAGAGATAATGTATCTACTTGGGATGGAAGTACAAGTGCTGTATGGAATGTAGCAACCAATTGGGATGGGGATTTACTACCATTAACAACGGATAATGTTACAATACCAAATGTAGCTACTACACCAAATATCGCTTCAGGAGTTGTAGCTGAAATGAATGATTTAACAGTAGAAGCTTCTTCTTCATTTACTATTGCCGAAGATGGAGGTGCAATTGTAGCTGCTGATTTTGATAATAGTGGAACAGTGGCTATCACTTCTACAGCATCTGATAGTGGAGCTTTTATTGTTAGAGGTGCAGCTAATGGAACAGTAACTTACGAAAGAGGAGGTTTATTAGCAAACCAATGGAGTATAATTTCAGCACCAGTGGTTGGACAAAGTATCAAAGAATTTGTTGAAAATCCTGCAAATAATATTCGTGTGAATCCTACAGTAACTCCAAATAGATATGCAGTAGCATATTATGACGATAGTAATGCTGCAGGATCTAAATGGGTATATTATACTGAAAATGATTTAGCAACTAATGCATTAACATTTGAAAAGGGTAGAGGATACATTATATCTAGAGGTTCAGATGGAGCAGTTTCATTTACAGGAACTCTAGAAACGGCTAATCTTAATAAAACTGTTGCTGCTTCGCAATGGAATGCAATTGGAAACCCGTATTCAGCATTTGTACCAGTAAATGCCAATTCAAATGAAAACTTTATACAAGATAACTTAGCTAATTTTGATCCAGTAAACGTTGGAGTGTATTTATGGGATAGTAGCCAGAATAAATATGTAGCGAATTCATTAGTAAGTGCAGAACGTAAATTAGCACCTGGACAAGGTTTCTTTATAAGAACCAATTCAAGCACTAGTGTTGTATTTAACCAAGCACAAAGATCTGTAAATTCAACTGCTTCTGGTGTATTTGCTAGAAATACTAAAACAACTATTCCAAAAGTTGAATTGTATGTAAATGCTGATAATCGAACAGTAAAAACAAGTATCTTCTATGGTGAAAAGTATACTAATGGTTTAGATGCAGGATATGATGTTGGAAATTTTGACGGAGCAGATGTAGATATATTCACAAAGTTAGTAGACAATTCTTCTGATGTGAACTTTACCTATCAATCACTACCAAATGATAGTTTTGAAACTACTGTAATTCCTGTAGGAGTTAAAGCTACTAAGGGTAAAGAATTAGTATTTAGTGCGGCCTCTTTCTCTTTATCAGATGATACTCAGTTATACTTAGAAGATAAAGAATTAGGGAAATATGTAGAATTATCAGAATCTGAAACATATACAATTAAAGCACAAACAGATGTAAATGAAGCAGGAAGATTCTTCTTACATGTAAAATCATCTAAAGTATTATCAACTCCGACTGAGGAGATATCAAATATTAGAATATATAATTCAGATAAACATATAGTTGTAGAAGGTATTCAAGGTGAAAACTTCAATGTATCTGTGTTTAATATTTTAGGAGCTGAGATTTTAAATGAAAACTATTTAGGAAATGGTAAAAATGTAATAACATTACCAAATACTCAAACAGGAGTTTATATAGTAAAGTTAGAATCTGAAGCTAAGCATGTATCAAAAAAGATCGTGTTAAAGTAAAAATCAATGGCCTCATAATTATAGGCTAAAGTTTCAAAACTAACTAACAGTTGGTTCTTGAATTCTAAAAAAAGAGATATCTAAAAAAGAGATATTTTTATTCATTATCAAGTACAAAAGAGTTCCATAAAGGAACTCTTTTTTTTGTTCATAATTTTTTGTTAATTTTCCACCACACATTAAGTCATTTAAGTTTAGGTTATAAGTTTATCTAACCCTCACTATGTTAACTAACTAAGCTAAGTTCATGAATAAAAATTTTTTTTTCATTTTGTTCTTGTGTGCGTTAAAAACCGGTTTTTCGCAGAATAAGATAGATGAATTACAAGAAAAGTTAAGAGAAGTAAAGTCAATAGAACAGCGTATACAAATTTTAGATTCTCTTACTAAAGAAATGGTCAGAAGTAATCATCCTGATCAATTGAAATATTTGAAAGAAGTTGTTAGCCTCTCAAAGAAGGAAGGGCAATATGATCTGGCGGCTGAAAAATCAAGATTTATTATTCAGAAGTATTCAAATAAAGGACAATTAGATTCTGTACTTCTAGAAATTCAAAACATACTTAAGTTCAAAAAAAACTTCAAAAAGATAAGTTCTGAAGCACACATTGTATTAAAAAGAGGAGGGTATTATTACAATAGGGAAGAATTAGATAATGCGGTTATAGATTACGATAGATCAGGAGATCTTTTTCTAAAAAATAAAGATTCTATTTTTGCTGCGGACGCTCGCTTTTTTGCAGGACAAGTATATTTTGACCTTAATGACTTTATCAATAGTGTTCAGCGTTTTGAAGAGGCTTATAACTTATATGATGCCTTAGGAGATAAAGATTATGCAAATTATACACTTAATGAATTATCAAGTTTATATGGGACAAATGGTTTTCATGATAAGGCGATATATGAACGAAAAAGAATTTTATCGAACGCAAAAGCCATAAAAAATAATGTTGCAATCTTTAATGCCTATTCGCATTTATTTACATCTTACTTTAAAAAAGATGAAATAGATACAGCAAAAAAGTATCTTGATTCTGCTCAAATTACTTTAAAAAAAATTTCAGATGAGAATATGAAAAGTAGGCTTGAAACTTACCAACTAAAAACACAAATTAAATATCATCTGAGAAAGAATGAATTAGATAGTAGTTATAAATATCTTAAAATTTTTGAAACACAATTACAATTAAAAGTAAAGGGATTAAAGCATGATAAAAATGCGTATTTATTGTATAATGGTAGATATTATAAGAAAAAAAATAAACATAGTACTGCTCAAAAATATTATGAAGAATTATTAGCTAAAGAAAATCATATTGGAGATGTAGATATGTTTATCAATGCAAATAAAGAAATGTCTGAAGTGCTTGCCGCTCAAAATAAATATAATGCTTCTTATAAATATTTGAAAAAATATACTGATGCTAAAGCTTTAGAAGATGCAAGAATTAAAAGAAATAAATTTTTGTATTATCAATCTCAATTTGAAACGCAAAGAAAAGACAACGAAATTTTTAAAAATGAAACAGAAATTGCATTACTAGAGAAAGATAAAAGTATAGCAAAAGCCAAACAAAAAACATTATGGATTGTTATAGTGGCTATACTATTACTTTCTACTGTGATATCATATCTTATTTGGTTAAAGGGAAAATTAAAGCGAAAAGCTTTAGCGATGAAAATAGAAAAGAATAAAAAAGATCTTGAGGAATTCACAAAACAATTAATAGAAAAAAGTAAAGTTCAAGAATCTCTGACTCAAGAAATAGAAAAACTGAAAGAAGAAATAGGAGGGAAAGAGGTTATATATAAAATTCAAGATTTAACCACCACTAAAATTTTAACCTCTGATGATTGGTATATTTTCAAAGAAAAATTTACAAAAGTCCATCCACGTTTTTTTATAAAATTGAAAGACAAAGGGTATAAATTAACAAAATCTGAAGAACGTTTATTAGCTATGGAGAAGCTATATCTAGACACTGAACAAATAGCTACAATGTTGGCTATTTCTAATGATAGTGTTGTAAGAAGTCGTTCTAGATTACGTAAAAAAGTTAATGCTCCTAAAGGGAGCTCTATACTAGAATACTTGGAAGCATCTTAGTGTTGTTAAGGTGTTAAAATCAGACTTTTATTTTGTCTGTTTTTTGTCCGGGTCAATTTTTAAACATTTAAAGTAATATTGAGTTACTTTGTTACATACATTATCACTTAAATTCATATAAAAACAGCATATATGTTCACTATTAAAAGTAAAAAGAAGAATCACAGAGTTCGAAAAACAAAAGAAAAATTTTTAATGCTACCTATTTTTTATAAAGGTAAAATTCATTGGTTTTCTAGAGTTCGATTAGAAAAAGCATATAACGGATATAAAATGATGATTATAGGCATTGAAAGATTGGCCTAATTTTTAAAGTTATAATAATACAATAGGAAGGGAACATTAAATTTTCTTACTGTAGATTATTCATATTTGTGGGAATGATATGTATAAGTAGATACAGTATGTACTATTTAAATAAAAACGGGAAACTACGAAGCATTCTTTAATCAAAGGATGCTTTTCTTTTTTAGGAGTTATGAGTTTTTTTGATTCTTTTGAGTCTTATGAAGTTTCCCTAGGTTTTCTAATTTCACAGGTTCCCATGTATTCTGTAATGAGACTCTACAGGCTATAGCCAGTTTAAAAGACAGATTCTTCAAATTAGATTGAGAAGGGATTAATTTATCATGCTCAACTTTTTTTAATTCTTCACCATAGTTTATCATTGCCACATATACATTAGCATCTTCAATAATAGATAATCTACCATAGTACATAGACCAGAAACCTTTCAATTCGTCATGTATAATATCAATGGTATTAGCGATTGCAATCTTTGAAGTATAATTTGTTATTTCATAATATAAAGATTTTCGCTCTTCCCAGATTCTCTTCTTAAATTCTTGTCGTTTACTATCGAAATATTTAATAATTCCAAAAATAGCAACAACAGTAGCAATTATAGGAGTTACCGTTTTTATAAATTCTTGAATTTCTTCCATCTGAAAATCTAAATTTAGTTCACAAAATAAAATAGTATCTTGTTGTAAGATATAGAATAAATTTAGGTCATTGCAGACCAATATTTTAAAATACTCCTTATAATTATTATGATAATTACTGTTTTTTCAATAGTCATTAGTATTTCAGCTATACTAGCTATCTATTTTCGACAACAAAATAGTCCTCTTTTTAATGTATTCAAACCATTAACTACCATCTTAATTATTATCCTTTCATTGTATGTAAATACAGGAGCAATCTATGGATGGATTGTAAGTATTGGATTATTTTTCTCTCTTTTAGGGGATATTTTATTACTTAAAAAAGAATGGTTTGTCTATGGTTTAGGTGCGTTTTTACTAGCACATATTATTTTTACATATGCATTTACCTCCTTATTTGGGTTTCAATATAAAGAGATAATAATACTTGTTATGCTATTAAGTATGGGCATTGTATACTATAGATTTTTATATCCTTCTTTAAAAGAACTCGCTATTCCAGTAGCGTTATATTTTTTAGCCATTATTATTATGAATTGGCAAGCAATAAGCCTATCCTTTGTAGAGAATAGGCTTGTTTTTTATATGTTAGGTTTTGGATCTGTTTTATTTACTTTTTCTGATGCTATTATCGCTTATGATAAGTTTATAAAAGAATTTAAAACAGCAGAAATACTTATTTTATCAACATATTGGATATCAATATTTATAATATGTATGTCTATACAATATATTTTAGTTTAAATACTGTCATCTGAATTATAACTATCTACTAAACTTATAATTTTCAGTTTATCTTTTAAATCTTTGATTGTAGTAACCTTTTCTTTAGAAAGATAAATAGTCTTTTCAGAGTTTGGTGTCATGGTAAAATAATTATCAGAGAAATTAGCATCAAAATCTCCAGAAGCATAAACACCGATAGCTAAATTTTTACTATTTAGTTTAATAATGAATTGACTTTCATTTTCTGTAATATCATAGGTCAACTCAGGATTAGGTAATATTAATTCTTTAAAAGGAAGTAAGAAATGTAATTTTTCATCGATTATTTGTCCATTACTTTCTAATGTAGCCTTCAAAAATGAATTATTGAATTGATTTTTATGTACATCAAGTTCTTTTTGTGACAATGTAGTATATAACTTAGATTGATTAGCTTCAATAGTAATGTCTTTATTCCATTTTTGTAGCTCTTTACCTTCAAAATCTAATAAGCTAATTGTAAGTTTTGCATTTTCATTTTTGAGCGCATCTGTTGCTACGTACAACTTAATTTGATCCTCTTTCTTGTCAAAAGAAATGATAGTTTTCTTAAATGATTTTTTTACTCCATAATGTAACGCTTTCCACTTTCCATAATAATCGATACTAGACCAAGATGCCACTGGCCAACAATCGTTAATTTGCCAGTATAACGATCCCATGCAGCGATACCTATTTTTTCGATGTGCTTCTATACCAGTAGTGATTCCATAGGCTTGCAATAAATGGCTTACATACAAGAAACTTTCAAAGTCCTTAGGTTTTTTATAATGTCTTAACATGTACTCTTCAATAGTACCATTACCAATACTAGAGCGTTGATGCGATTTCATTACTTCAGAAAAAATATCATGATCTTCTACAGTAGCATACTTATTAACGGTTGATATATCTGGAAAAGATTGAAAACCAAACTCAGACATGAATCGTGGAATTTTCACATTGTAATTTTCAAATGGTTCTTTTCCCCACCAAACACCCCAATAATGAGCATCTCCATCGGTATGTGATTCTGGAACACCCAATTCACTACTTGGAGAAGAAGCCCAGTATTTTCGGTCTGAATCATATTCATTAACTACTTCAGGTAGCACTTTATGGAATATATCAGTATAAGCTTTCCAAATAGTATTAGCAGCTTTTTCAGACTGTTTTTCTGTTACTTGTTGTTTCCATCCCCAACGCTCCCAAGCAGATAAAACTTCGTTGTTTCCACACCATAAAGCAATAGAGGTATGATTTCGTAATCGTTTTACATTGTCTATAGCTTCCTGTTTCACACTTTCTAAATAATCTTTATCTCCAGGATACATGGCGCAAGCAAACATAAAATCTTGCCAAACTAACAATCCTTTTTCATCACATAAATCGTAAAATTCTTTACTTTCATAAACACCACCACCCCAAACTCTGATCATATTCATATTGGCTTCTTTGGCAGAATTTAAAATATGTTCGTAGTTTGATTGTTTAACTCTCGGCAGGAAAATATCTTGAGGAATATAATTAGCTCCTTTCATAAAAGTAGGATATCCATTGACTTTAAAATAAAAAGAACTTCCTATAGAATCTTTTTCTGTAACTAATTCTACAGTACGTAGTCCAATTCTATGCTGTATAGTATCTATATGCTTTTTACCTTTTACTTTTACAGATACATTATATAAATGTTGATCTCCCATACCGTTAGGCCACCATAAAACTGGATTTTCAATTTCAAAAGGAATTTGAATTTGATTCTCTCCAGTAGTTAATACTTTGTTTTCCGTTTTTACAAGCTGCTCACCAACATAAATTTCAATGGTAGCGTTTTCAACAGATTGTGTACAGTTAATTTCCAATTGTGCAGTTAAGTTTGCTTTTTCTTCAATACTTTTTTGACGGATAAAGGCATCTTCAATTTTAAAAGTATTCCAGCTCTTTAGTTTAACAGACCTCCATATTCCAGAGGTAACTAGGCGAGGACCCCAGTCCCATCCAAAATGATAACCAGCCTTTCTAGAAAAAATACTGACTTTTTTTTCACCTTCAACTTGTCCTATTTTAGCAAGATCATTATCTGAAACTGTAATTTGATAGTCAATAGCATCATATTTCTCAATTCCTTTTTTGATAGGAGATTCTAATACAATCCTTAATTCATTTTCTCCTTTATTGACAAAAGGTTTTACATTGACTTCATATTCACGGAACATATTGTCTGTAACTAAGATCTCTTTATCATTGAGGTAAATTTTACCATAGGTGTCAATTCCATCAAAAAGTAAATCAATATTTTCTCTATCAAATACGTCATTGGAGATGTTAAAATTAGTTTTGTATTCCCAATCACTTTTATCAATCCACTGAACATCATGTTCATTTAATCTGTAAAAAGGATTTTCAATTTCTTTAATGGCCAATAAATCTGTATGTACTGTTCCAGGAACTGTAGCAGGTTTCCAAGTAGAATCTTGCACTTTTTTAAAACTCCAGTTATTAGTAATTTCCATTTGGTGTACAGTTGAATCTTTGCATGCCCAGAAAGAAGAAAACATGAGAATGCATAACAACGAATATTGAAATAATCGCATATGATGTATAGTTAGTAATTTGGTTCGCTTTAAATGTAAAAAATACTAACAACCTGCAGTATTACTTTTATGACA
Organism: Tenacibaculum agarivorans; assembly: GCF_001936575.1. Classification (GTDB taxonomy): domain Bacteria; phylum Bacteroidota; class Bacteroidia; order Flavobacteriales; family Flavobacteriaceae; genus Polaribacter; species Polaribacter agarivorans. The sequence continues at coordinate 55,342 of NZ_MSMP01000022.1, read as the reverse complement.
TAGTTTTAAAAAAAAATGACTAAAAAGAAGAGGTCTAAAAAATATCATCTGAGAAGACATCTTTTAAACCTCTTTTTGAATTGGAGCATTAATTAACTTAATTGTAAGTGTTTTTTAGCTTTTTCCAATTGGTATTGGCAACTTTTACCAACTTTTTATTATTGTTTTCTTTTAACCATAGTTGTTTAGCATCTAATTCTACGTTATTAAGAAAAAGGTAATATTTGCCATTGTGTACTAAGAATTTGTTTGGATCAACTCTAAACTTAGCTCCTGCATAAGTACCAAATGCGCAGTATCCTCCATACTGTGGTAAATACTTTTTAGGATTTTTATCAAAACTAGCTTTTTGTTCAGTAGAGGTGAAATAGTATACAACACCTTCATGAGTAGATTTATAATTTTTATTGCCTCTTTGTGCTAAATTTAAATCGAGATAAGAGACAGGGCTATAGCCTTGAAGCGCGATATTACTATTATCGATATTGTTAGCCTTTTTATCTTGGCTAAATGTTGACATACTCACTAAAAAAAGAGCAATAATTGTTAACGATTTTAAAATTTTCATGATGTTTGTAGTTTATAATTTGAGTTATTAAATACTTGTTTGTGGTTTGTGAGCGCTTACAACTAAAAGTACAGTGACTCCATTAATCCAGTAATAGTAGGCGTCAATGCCTTTAAAAGAAAGAAGAAAAGGAACTAATACAAATGTGAGTCCTACAATAAAGTCAACAGTTAAATGAAGTTTATAGGATACTATTTTAATAATGCCTAAATGATGATCTGTTAGAACAGTTAAAATAAAAGCTGCAATACCTGTGAGTACTGAAATCCATAAAGCAAGATTATTGGTTTGTCCTAATCCGAATAGAAAGGGTAATGCTATTAGTGCTATAGCAACTGGGTAATCTAAAAATGCGTGAATTCTTTTAGTAACAAATTTCATAATAATTAATTTTTAATTTGCATTGAAATATTCTTCTTTGATAACTTGACCTTGATCATTCCACTGACGTTGAATAATTTCATGCCAGTAAATTTTTGAACCATCTTTCATATTGAAATCAAAAGTGAATTCTGAGACAGAATTTTGACCATCAACTATAGTTTGGTGATGTGTTATACCATTAACATTTGCAATTGCACCTAAAAAGCCTTCCATTTTTTCAACCATTTCATTTTTAGTATTTGTAGTTGAGTTTTCATAATCCGAAGTAGTAGCATTTTCTGCAAAAAAAGTTTTCACTGCGTTTACAATATCTCCTTGAGATACCATATTATCCATACGTTGTACTTGATCTTTAATATTCATTTTAAAAAAAATTAAATAGGTTTGTAATTCTGATACAAAGATCAATCAGAAGGAAAAGGTAGAGGGTACAAAAAAGGAGCTACTTATTGTACTTTTTTAAAAATTGTGTAGGGGTAAGTGTAGTATGATGTTTAAAAAATGAAGAGAAATGGTTAGCCTCATCAAAACCTAAAAAGTAAGCAACAGTTTTAATTTTTTCACCATCTAGTAACATTTCTTTTGAAGTTCGAATGATTTCATATCGTATCAATTGTCCCATAGATGTATGCAACTTTTGACGTACTTTTTGAGCTAATGTTTTTTCAGAAATATGCATTTGATCTGCATAAAAAGAGAGTTTTTTTTCGGAAGTATGATATTCTTGAATCAGTTTAAAAAGATCATTTTCGAAATGATCATCAAGTTGATATCCTATTTGATCACGGAACTCACTAGGCGTAATTCCTGTGTTCTTTTTGAAGTTTTTGTTGAAATAAGCAACATCTTTATAACCTTGTTCATAAGCAATTTGTTTGATGGAACTATCCGTAAACGCTATAAGTTTTTGATCTTCTATTAAACGTTTTTTAGTTTCTAGCTTCTTTACCGTAATTCCAATTTTGTTTTTAAGTAAATAATTAATGTTGTTATTGTTTTTACTTATCTTTTGAATCAATTCTTGAACAGAAAGATGATTTTTAAATTCTTGATCGATTACTTCTTTAATATCAAAAATAATTTGATACTCTTTTTTATCAGCATTAAAAGGATTTTGCCAATACCATTGATTAATTGAAATATCTATGATATCTTTTGGGGAAGTAAATAATGTATTTTGTAAGTACTCCTGACAATCTTTACATTCCAAGTAGTCAATATATCCAAGAGAGACTAAATGTTTAAATAAAATTCGAACATCTTGATTCTGGAATAAAATTTCATTGTCGAATTCAATTTTTCTTACAACAAAAGAATCAGAAGAGAACTTAATATACTGTCCTTTTTCAAGAAAAATTAATTTATCATCCCAGTTCAAATAGTTTTTAAAGTCAACCTCTATAGTACCATTTCCCTCCAAAATATGAAATAGTGTATATTCTTTTATAAAATATACTTCATTAGCTTTAGGAGTTATTTTTTTTACCATAGTTAACAATAGAGCTCGTAAATAAGAAACTTAATTATACTATAAGAGTAGACCTAATGGTTTTATATTCTTTAAGCCTCTTATTTGTCAAACTTATTAAAACTATAAGAAAAAAGTAAAGTTTAAAAGCAAAATGTTTCCAGACATCAACTTCAAATATTATCTGAAGTTGATGGTATATGTATAGTTTGGTAGTCGTTTACTTACTCCTACAACTTCATTTTTAAAGCCTTTACAGTTATCAGGATATTCACAATCTCCACCTGTGAATTGAATATCGTTATAAGAATCTTTATTCAAGTCTACAAAACTCATTTTTTTATAGCTAAAACCCCCATCACTGCTTGCAGCAGATTCATGGAAAATATTTTTGTTAGTAACCAGATTATATTTTGGAATAAAATGAAGGTAAGTATCAAAATCATATTCGCTTTGTAAATAAATTCTAACCATATGAAAAGGAAAAGAAGTATCAGAATTTAATACTTCTTCAGCATGAAAATCTATATAATCAGAATGTTCAAACAGAGCTACTTTTTGTGCTTCACTTGAAGTTAATAGTACATCATTAAACAACATATTTTTATCAAGAACATACCCACGATTTGGAGTTTCTTTAAATTGAAAAGCTATTTTTTTATCCGATTGCTTTGGTATAATAGTATCTTGAATAAAATTTTTGAATGTAGAATCTGCAAAATTAAACTCAATATCAGAGATACATAAGTCAGCATACTGACTACCTTTTTCTATATCATTTACTCGAATCTTTAATGTTTTTACAAATTGATTTAATTGTAGAGTTTTAGATTTTTCAATTTCATGATCTAATGAATGAATTAATGTTTTCTTTCCATTTATATATAGAGTAAATGAGCTCATACGATTATTCCTTTCATAAGTCTCTTTAGATTTTTGATATCCGTTATGAATAGTCATATCCTTTATAAGTTGTGTTTTAAGGAACGTAATTTGAATCCATTCATTTGTTCCATCTCCTTCGTTACCTTCAACCCAAGCAGTAGTGATATCATTATCAAAAGCATTTTCAGGTGCATATTGACCATCAGATTTACCTGTTAATTCTGAAGAAGCGGTAACCGTATATGCTCTATTTTCAAAAGGAATGTTTGATGTGATAGTTTTGATATTTGAAGCTATCTTTTTTGATTCTTGTTTTTTGCATGAAAATATTAATAGCGCAAAAAAGAATATAATGTATTGGAATTTCATTTTATAGTTTTTGGTTTGTTGTCTTTTGTTGTAAATCATTCAAAACATAATTAATAGTGTTAATTCTGAATGAGTTACAAAACTATAGACAAAAAGAATCATTTAATTCACTGAATTCAGTGAAATCAAAGATCAACTGCAAAAAGAAACTATTTACATATGAAATTCATAGATGTTTTATCAATTTAATAACGTTAATAGGTTTAATGTAATTGTTGAATTTACATTAAAATAAGATTGTTAACTTATTAAATACCATATGATTTAATGAAGTGTTTTTGATTTTATTTGTTGAAGAAATAATTTAATAGCACCAAATATAATTGCGATAAAAGAAAATAAGAATTTCCAAAGCACTACAACTGCAGTTACTACCAATCCTCCAAAAAATATGCGTCCCCCTAATATCATAGTTACTATAGCCCAATAAATAACTAATAAACAGAGGATAGTTGCAATAACCATAGCAAGAATAGAGGCTAGATCATCTCCGCCGAATTTAGTTTTTAAACTAGCATATTTTAATCTTCCAATATTCAGATTTTCATCAGCTATCATGGCAATATTTGATTCAGGCGTGTAGTCTTTTTTTTGTTTTGTAGGATATATTCTATATACAGTATTTCCTTTTTGTAGTCGCTTAATCTCATTGAAATTATCATCATACATTATAATTGATGTATTTCTTAATTGGCACTTTTCCCATTTACAGGCATTTTCATAATCGATGTAACCTGTTTTATCTGGTGATATTTCAATAATTAACCATAGTATACTATTCTTAAATGTAGCATCAACCCAGTTCACAAAATCGCCCAAATTTAATTCACCGATAACATTAGAATCAGTAGAACTTGATTCGTAAATCTTTGTGTTTTCCAGTATAGTTGCTTTTTTGATCATAAATGCTTAATATTTATCAATAAAAATGGCTAAAACTTCATTCTAAGTTTAAGGTTTAAAACCCTGCCAGTCATAAAATTAGGAACACCAAATTGAGTGCTGCTGAATACATCTCTAACCCAAGTATTGGTAATAGAATTTTGTATATCAAACATATTAAAAAGCTCAATACCAGCTGTAAATTCCTTAAAATGACTAAGCATTCCACTAGTTGATTTTTTATTTGCATCTACAAAAACATAAGATACCCCTAAATCAGCACGTCTGTAATCTCTTAGTCTTCCTTGAAATTCATATGGATCAGCATAAGCAGGTGCTCCACCAGGTAAACCAGAATTGTATACAATATTTAAATATGCTTTTAAATCAGGTAAATTAGGTACATAATCTTGAAAAAGAACTCCAAACTTAACTCGTTGATCAGTTGGTCTAGCAATATAGCCTCGATTATTGATGTTCTCTTCAGTTTTAAGATAACCAAAACTCACCCAACTTTCACTACCAGGAACAAATTCACCATTAAGACGAACATCTAATCCATAGGCATACGCTTTAGTAATATTATCTGCTCTATATCGAATACGAACATTATCAACCTGATATGCATTAACATCACTTAAATCTTTATAATATAATTCTGTAGTTAATTTAAAAGGTCTATTCCATAAGGTAAAACTGTAGTCGTTACCTAATACAGCATGTATAGATTTTTGAGCTTTTACATTTGGATTTAGTTTTCCATCAAAACCTCTTAACTCTCGGTAAAATGGAGGTTGTGAGTAAAATCCACCAGAGATTCTAAATAACATATCTTTTTCCCAATCTGGCTTTATTGCCAATTGTGCTCTAGGACTCACAATAAATTGTGCTACAGGGGAGTTTTCTAAAGTATTGACAGACCAATGTTGAGCTCTTACACCAAGATTAAACCAAATTTGATTGTCTCTCCAATATGTTTTTCTACTAAATTGTAAATAACCAGATACTCTACTTATATTAACTTCATTTTCCGCTCTTACACTCTGAAATGGTTCTATTGGTCCAGTAAAAGGAGCATAAGGTTCTTCATTTATAATATTAGTAGCAGGAGGTCTAATTGAAAAACCAACACTATCTATAATTTCCCACTCGCGAACTCTATCTTTAATATTCTCAGTTTGAATTTTAAATCCTGCTCGCCATTCATTATTATTATCTTTTAGTACTGCGCGTATTTGCGCATTACTAATTAAAGCATCTAAATCATTTCTAGCATGATTAATTTGTGAACCAATGCCTTGAGTAAATTCAGCTTCTCCAAAATTTTCATCACCAATATTAGTATTTACTTCACCTAATCTATATGCAGCAGCAATATCAAAACGTTCTTCTTCTTGTGTATTGAATGAAGAAACCGTAGTGGTAATAGTTAAATTATCGGTAGGTTTATAATCCAAAGAGAATGCTCCAAAAAGGGTTTGAAAACGATCCCTTTCTTGTCCGTTATAAAATATAGCAAGTTCTACTGTATTTACAACAGTTCCAAAACGAGTTCTTCTTACTAAAGGCTTATAATTGTAATTATTTAAAGAAAAGTTACCTAAAAAGTTAAGATTCATTTTAGAGCTTAATTTATAAGATAGATACGTTTGTAAGTCTGTGAAATTAGGTTGAAAGTCTACTTCAGTTTCTTTATTATTAACTAGTAAACTATTATCTCTATGTCTGGCACTGAATGTAGCACTTAACTTATTATTAAGTAATAAATCTTCAACAGTTAAACTAGCACCTAATAAGCTTAAATCTACTTGAGTTTGAAATTCTTTAGGTTTCCTGTAGGTAATATCTAAAACAGAAGATAACTTATCACCATATCTAGCTTGGAATCCACCTGCTGAAAAATCAATATTTTGTACCAGATGTGGATTTATAAAACTTAATCCTTCTTGTTGTCCAGAACGAATCAGAAAAGGCCTATATATCTCAATTCCGTTTACATACACTAAATTCTCATCAAAATTACCACCTCTTACATTATATTGTGTACTTAGCTCATTGTTATTGCTTACACCAGGCAAAGTCATCAAAACATTTTCTACTCCAGCATTAGCTCCAACAGCCGTTTGAACAGTTTTAACATCAATTTCAGTAATCCCTTTTACTTCCTTTTTCCTGTTTTTAATAATTACTTCTTCTAAGTTCTCATTTTTTATCGTAAGAGTAGGAGAGTAGTTAATAGTTCTTTTACCTCGGGTAGTAAATTTTTTGGTAACTGTTTTATAAGATACATGCGAGAAGGTAACAGTAATAGTTTTACGAATTGGAATTTGAAATTCATAATTTCCGTTTTTATCAGTAATAGTACCTTTTTCCAAATAAGAAATAGCTACACCTTCAATAGGATCTTTAAATTTATTGATAATTTTTCCTTTGACAGTTGACATTTTCTGAGCAAATATCAATGTGGGGAACAGAATGAGAAGTAAAAGTTTTTTCAAAATGATTTATTATGGTTTACGATAAAATGTTGAAGTATATTCTTTTGTATTACCAACATTATCTGAAACTACAATTTTAAAAATATGTTTGCTACCAACCAATTTTTTATCGGAAAAATCATAAGTTAAAATTCCTTTTTTATGATTATACTCCATTAAAACCCAGCTATTATCTATATATCCTCTAAAATCTTTAATTCCAGACTCGCTATCTTTTATTTTAACTTTCAGGGTTTTATTTTTAGAAATCCATTGTTCACCTGAAAAATTAACAGGAGTAACTGTAGGTAAAATAGAATCTAACTTTAATGTATAACTTCCTAAAGTCTTTTGATTTGTATATACTTTATTTTCCTTTTTCTTAGTCCTAACATACTTAGGATACTTTTTATTGTTCACATTAGCGATATAAACTTGTTGTTTTTCTTTAGATGAAAGTGTTGAAGTATCAAATGTGAGCGTAAATTTTTTATCTAAAGGGATAACTGGTTCATGAATTTTAGCAGTATCATTCTTTACTTCAAAATCAAGATAAGTATCATAATAAAATGAATTTTTAGGAAAAGCTATGGATACTCCGTTTTGTTCAAACTTATTGAATTGACTAGCAGTGATTTTATGTGCTGTAGTGTCTTTTTCTATAAATATTTGATTACTTGCAACTCCTTTAATTGGAATTCGTAAGACTGAAGCGTTGCCTTCAAAATCTTTGGCAATAATTTCAACATTATAATTTTCTTGAGGTTGAATAGTTAATTTTCCATCATCAATCAAATCCTGATATAAGCTGAGTTTATTTTTTTCTACTTTATGTGTTTTTTGAAAACGAGTTTTGTATTTACCATATTGTTCATAATCAATTAAAAGGTTGATGTATTTACTTTCAGCAAAAGAAAAAGTTTCTACATCATGGTAGTATACTCTTTTTCCATTCACATTCATTTCTAAACTATAAATTCCATTTCTGTTCATAGCCCCATCTTGTCTATCAAAAGTACTAATACCTAAACCGATACTACCACTAGCATTGAATCGTTCAGCGACATATTTTCCTTTAGATAGTTTTTTGATTGGAATAGTAGTTTTCTGATAAGAATTATTAATTCTAGAATCCGAATCTAATGGAAATGCCATTAATTTCTCTATAATAGGGTGTCTAGTATCGGCAGCAACTAATCCAAAATGCATTGGATTTATAATCTTATCAGTTTTAGAGTTGCGTATTTCATAATGTAAGTGCGGACCGCCAGAACTTCCTGTATCACCAGAATATGCTATAACTTCACCTTTTTTTACAGGAAATTTTTCTGCTTCAGGAAATAAATTCCCTGTGTAATAACTCTTTTTATTGTACTGAATATTTTTAACGTACTTCTGTATTTTAGGAGCAAATCTTTGCAAGTGTGCAAAAACAGTCATATAGCCGCTTGGGTGCTTAACATAAAGTACTTTTCCAAATCCATATTGTGCTACTTTAATTCTGTAAACATATCCATTAGCCGGAGCTAAAATAGGGATACCTTCTTTTTGCTGAGTTTTAATATCAATTCCTGAATGAAAATGATTGCTTCGTAATTCTCCAAAAGTTCCAGCAACAACTATTGGAATATCCATAGGATTAGCAAAATAACTTTGAGGATATTTTTTTTGAGCATAGCTCAGCTGGATACTTAAAGCTAAAAATAAAATAAAAAAATGTTTCAAGACACGTCAATTTGTAAACGAAAGTACTAAAATTATACCAGAATTGTATGTGTTTGAAAATGAGTATAATTGATAAAAAAGCAATAAAGAGTTGTAATTGTTAAAAGAGATTGTTAATTTTGTTGAAATAGTTTATTTTCACTAGTAAATGAATAATACATTAGAAGCAATTCATCTATTGGAAGTTAAGTTGAAAGAGTTGCTTTCTAGATATGAATTTCTAAAGGAAGAAAATGAGATTTTGCTTCAGCAGAATGGGAAGTTACAAATTTTATTAAGTGAAAAGGAGCAACAGATAGATGATCAAAAAAAACAATTTGAACTTTTAAAAGTTGCCAAGACTATGGAAGGCAGTAATGAAGATACGAGAAATACTAAACTCAAAATAAATGCTTTAATTCGAGAGATTGATAAATGTATTACACTCTTGAATTCGTAAAGTTCTTTTAAATGGAAAAATTAAAAGTTAACGTAGTAATAGCTGGTAGAACCTATCCATTAATAGTGGCTTCAGAACAAGAAGAAGAGGGAATGCGAAAAGCAGCGAAAAGCATTAACGATTTAATTTTAAGTTTCGAACAAAGCTATGCAGTTGCTGATAAACAAGATGTTTTAGCTATGTGTGCTTTGCAATTTGCATCAAAATTAGAGATTAATGCTCTTAAAGCATCAGATGAGTCGGTAAAAATAACAAATACATTAAGTGAACTAACAAGTTTGTTAGATCATCATTTAAAATAAGTTCATTACATAATAATAAACATACTGCCTACATTAGTATTATAGTTTAATAAACTCAACACTATACTTTTAAAAAGAATGAGTCTTGGTTAGTAAAGCGCGCCGATTATTCGGATTCTTGATCAACCAGTTAGTTCTAAACCTGTTTTTCAGGAGTTTATAAAACACCACTACTAATGTGGGCTTTTTTTTTAAATCAAATAAAGGAATTTATTCAAATCATTGACATGGAAGATTTAGTTATACCAATATTGGTTGGTGTTGTTGGAATTATAGTAGGCTTTGTTGTAGCGAAAATGTTAGAAAAAACAAAGGCTAATAAATTACTAAAAGAAACGAATAAAGAAGCTAGGAATATATTAAAAGAGGCTAAAGTAGAAGCTGAAGCAATCAAAAAAGACAAAATATTACAAGCAAAGGAAAAATTCATTGAGTTAAAAGCAGAGCATGAAAAAGTAATTTTAGCTAGGGAGAAAAAAATGTCTGATGTTGAAAAAAGAATCAGAGATAAAGAGTCTAGAGTTTCTTCCGAATTAGATAAAAATAAAAAACTATCACAATCTTTAGAAAAGAAAAGTGCTGATTTTGATTATAAATTAGACTTTTTAGATAAAAGAGAATCAGAAGTAGAAAAACTACATAAACGCCATGTAGATATGCTTGAACAGATTTCTGGTTTTTCTGCTGATGAAGCAAAAACGGAATTAGTAGCTTCTCTAAAAGAAGAAGCTAAATCTGACGCTATGAGTTTTATTCAAGAGACTGTTGAAGAAGCAAAAATGACAGCACAACAAGAAGCTAGAAAAGTTGTGTTAAATACTATACAAAGAGTAGGGGTAGAGCAAGCTATTGAAAATTGTGTTTCAGTATTTAATTTAGAGTCTGATGATGTTAAAGGGCGTATAATTGGTAGGGAAGGTAGAAATATTAGAGCATTAGAAGCGGCTACCGGAGTAGAAATTATAGTAGATGATACGCCAGAAGCAATTATTTTATCTTGTTTTGATCCTGTTAGAAGAGAAATAGCTCGTTTATCTATGCATAAGCTAGTAACGGATGGTAGAATTCACCCTGCTAGAATTGAAGAGATTGTTCGAAAGACAGAAAAACAAATCAATCAAGAAATTATAGAGGTTGGTAAGCGTACTGTTATAGATTTAGGAATTCATGGTTTACATCCAGAATTGATTAAAACTGTAGGAAGAATGAAGTATCGTTCATCATATGGACAAAACTTACTACAACACTCTAGAGAAGTTGCTAATTTATGTGGTATAATGGCTGCAGAAATGGGACTAAATGCCAAAGCTGCTAAAAGAGCTGGTTTACTTCATGATATTGGTAAAGTGCCTGATACAGAGAGTGAATTACCACACGCTTTACTAGGGATGCAATGGGCAGAAAAATATGGTGAAAAGAAAGATGTATGTAATGCGATTGGAGCTCACCATGATGAAATTGAAATGAAGAGTTTAATAGCTCCAATTGTTCAGGTTTGTGATGCTATTTCTGGAGCACGTCCAGGAGCACGACGTCAGGTGTTAGATAGTTATATCCAAAGATTAAGAGATTTAGAGGATATTGCTTTTGGATTTAACGGTGTTCAAAAAGCATTTGCAATTCAAGCAGGTAGAGAATTAAGAGTAATGGTGGAGAGTACAAAAGTAAATGATGAGAAAGCTGCTGAGTTATCATTTAATATTTCTCAAAAGATACAAAATGATATGACGTATCCAGGTCAAGTTAAAGTTACAGTAATTAGAGAAACAAGAGCTGTAAACGTAGCAAAATAAGTTTTCTACACGTAATAAAATAAAAAAGGTACAAGCATTTGGTTTGTACCTTTTTTATTTAATATCTTGCTCCAAAATTAAATTGTATAATTATGAAGAAGCTATTCTTATTATTTTCTATTGTTTTATTATCAACTTTTAAAGGTTTATCTCAAACGTCTTATGGAGTATCTGCAGGGTACCACAATTTTATACTTTCTGCTAGTGTTGAAGGTCTTCCTGGAAGTGGTTCTGAAGGACTATCAGGTTTTTATGTTGGTTTTTATGTAGATATAAATGTAGCGAATAAATTAGCATTTCAGCCTGAAATACAATTTGCACAATCGCATAACCAAGGACAAGCTACTGAATCTATACTTTTTCCGATGCTATTTAAGTATTCAGTATTGGAAAGATTTAATGTTCAAGCAGGACCTATATTTGACTTTGTTTTGGATGATGAGCAAGATGTGTTAAATAAATTTGGAGTAGGTTTAGCATTTGGAGCTGCGTTTCGTATTGTTGAAGATTTATCTTTAACAACAAGGTATAGTGTGGGGCTAAATGATAGGTTTAAAGAAAGTGTTTTCGATGGTATCACTGACTTTGAAGTTAGCACTAGATTCGATTTTTTCCAAATAGGTTTAACATATAACCTGAATTAGAAATAAGTATTTCAAATAAAATTTTACTTAGAATAAAAAAAGAGTCGTTTTAAAACGACTCTTTTTTTATTTATCTTCTAGGTTTTCTACCTCTATTATTATTTCTTCTTCTATCGGAAGATGAGTTATTTTGATTTCTAACTCTACCAAATCCTCCTTTATTTGAAGAATGTCCTCCTCTTCTTCTAGAGCGTTTTCTATCTTTACGTTCTTTGGTAATTTCTATATTCACTCTTCTACCATTAAATTCTGGAGAATTGGATTCAAAAGCTTCTAAAGTAAATGATTCGAACTCACGGTCAATTTCAAAGAATGAAAAGGTATCTAAAATATCAATAGCTCCTATTTCTACATTTTTATTAATTCCTTGTTCATTGATTAAGCCCATTAATTTTGGAGGGTTTAATTTATCTTTCCTACCTAAATTAATAAAGAATCTGGTCATATTTTCACGAGAAGATCTACCTGACGAACCACCCTCTCTATCTCTAGAAGAGATATTATTTAAATCAGGTGCATTTTCGTAATATGATAAAAATGAATTAAACTCTAGTGATACAAATTTTTGAATTAGCTCTTCTCTAGAAAAATCATTTAATTTCTCATATATACTTGGTAAAAAGCTATCAATTTCTGAAGTATTCACTTCTGATTTATGAATTTTATCAATCAAGTGAAAAAGTTGTATTTCACAAATCTCCTTTCCTGTAGGAATAGCAGTTTTGATAAACTTCTTCTTTAAAGTACGTTCTATAGGATGTAATTTTCCTTTTTCTTTTCTATTTACTAAAGCTATAGAAACTCCTTTGTTACCAGCTCTACCAGTTCTACCACTTCTATGGTTGTAATTTTCGATTTGGTCTGGTAGTTTATGATTAATTACGTGGGTAAGATTGTTAACATCTAATCCTCTAGCAGCAACATCAGTAGCTACTAACATTTGTATATTCTTTTTACGGAATTTATCCATAACAGCATCACGTTGAGCTTGTGACAAATCACCATGTAATGAATCAGCATTATATCCGTCTTGAATTAACTTATCTGCAATTTCTTGAGTTTCTCTTCTGGTTCTACAAAAAACAATAGCATAAATATTTGGGTTAACATCAGCTATTCTTTTCAGTGCTGCATATCTTGTTTTTTCAGTAACTTGATAAAATTCGTGAGTTACATTATCTGAACCTTGATTTTTTTGTCCTGAAGTAATTTCAACAGGATTATGCATGTAATTTTTTGCAATAGCTTCTACTTCTCTAGGAAAAGTTGCAGAGAATAATAAAGTTTGCTTCGTATCTGGAGTCGCTTCAAGAACTTGATCAAGTTCGTCTTTGAATCCCATATTCAACATTTCATCAGCTTCATCTAATACCAACCATTTGGTATTGCTTAATTTTAAAGCTTTTCGTCTTATTAGATCAACAGTTCTACCCGGTGTACCAACAACTATTTGAACTCCCTTTTTTAATTGTCGTATTTGTTGCTCAATATTGGCACCACCATAAACGGTTGTAACCTTTAAATTTGGGATGTACTTAGAAAAATCTTCAATGTTTTTTCCTATTTGTACAGCTAATTCGCGCGTAGGTGATAAAATTATAGCCTGAGTGTTTTTATCATTTTCATTTGCTAACTCAACTATTGGTAAACTAAAAGCTGCTGTTTTACCTGTACCTGTCTGTGCAAAAGCTTTTAAATCTTCGTCGGAAGAAAGGATTTGAGGAATTGCTTTTTCTTGTATTAAAGTTGGGTTTTCATAACCTAAATCTATTAAAGCATCATTTATAGGCTGCTTTAAACCTAAATCTGAGAATGTTTTAGACATACTGTGAAATTAAGTGAATTCACAGATGCCCTATCTATGAACTCTTTAATATTATTTACTTTTTGGACGCTGCAAAAGTAGTTATTTCTTTGAGAATAGGAAATTTAAATGGTTAAATTATAAATCAGCGATCTGATTTTCAATTTTTTTGGAGTTTAAATTACAAAATCCGTTAATAACTCTCCCAGAATCATTGACTAGAATCATTCTTGGAAATTTACTGGTTAAGAATTCATGTGCTTCACTATCTCCGTTTAAATAAAACTGATGTTTAATTCCTAAATCCTTAATGTATTCATCTTTGTTATCGTTAATATTTACGACCAAAAACTGAATTTCAGGATTGTTATGAATTAGATAGTTCATTCTAGAAGCTACCCAACTATCTGAAGAAAATCTCTTATTTCTAAAATAAATAGCTGTACTTCTTTTTTTTAGAACCCGATGTATTGAAACTTTAGAACCGTCAGGAGAATTCAACTTGAAATCTGGGATAGAAGTATTTTTTTTAATCTTTTTAGCATCTTTTAAAAGTAAAGCTATCTCTTTCTTATCATCTTCATTTGTTGAAAAAGAAGAAAAGGTTTCAAAAGCTTTTTTATTGATAATACAACTAGATTTATTGTAAAAATGACGTATTGTAATCTTCTTTAAAAGATTGTTTTTAAACTTTTGCGATGAGATTTTTGTATTAATTGCATTTAGTAATGCGATAGTAAAATCATCACTTTCATCATGAATGTTTTGCTTGTATATATCGCTATATAGATTATTATATACATAATCTCTGTAAGGCGAATAAAACATTAAATTTTCATTATTCAGTGTAGCTACATTTCTATGGCTGATAAAAGACTTGTCTAAAACCTCTGGTTGTGCTTTTAAACTATTGTCTATAATAAAACTCTCTAGTTTTGTATATAAGGGATAATGTAAAGCAGTTTTTAAAATTGATAGAAAGTTTTCAGAAGTTTCATTACTTCTTAGTTTGTAGTTTTCTAAAAATGCTTCTTTGATAGTACTTAAAGAATCGATTTTACTTTTAAACTCTTTTGCTGGAAGTTTGTAGTATTTATAAAAATTCCTATGTTGCTCTTCATTAGACAGAAAAGTTTCGATTAATAGGTTATTCCTAGTAGCATTGGTACCACTAAACACTAGTGATTCATCAAAATCCCAAGTATTTAGACGGAGCAACAAGCTGTCTTTAGGTTCCAAATAAACGTACTGCAACTCTGAACCGTGCTTAAAATAATATAAGCCAGACTTAATGTTTTCTAATTTTCCTAAAAAAGTGTTGTCTTTACTTAATTCTATTGAATCGATAACCTTTTCATTATCATCAAAAACAATGACATGATCATCTTTAGGATTGATAATTTTCCCACCAAAATAAGTGAAACTCTCATCTTTAGAGGCAGTACAACTTATTAAGAAAAATGGAATTAAAGCAAAAATATATTTAATCATATTTTGTTAAAAAGATGTATCTATACAGCCATCAAAAATAGAAATATGAACCAAATCATGATGTTAATTCAATGTTAATATTAGTGAAATTAAGGGATTTTTAACGTCGTAAATAATTTTGTTGAAATGCCTGAAAAGCCTTTAGATTTCATACTTTTGCATCGAAATTTAAAAAGCTAAAAATGTTATCAGTTTCTAATCTTTCTGTTCAATTCGGGAAAAGAGTTTTATTTGACGAAGTAAATACAAAGTTTACACAAGGAAATTGTTATGGAATTATTGGTGCCAATGGTGCTGGAAAATCAACATTCTTAAAAATATTATCAGGTAAGATAGATCCTACTTCTGGAAATGTACATTTGGAACCCGGTAAAAGAATGTCTGTTTTATCACAGGATCACTATGCATTCGATGAGTTTCCTGTATTGGAAACCGTAGTAATGGGAAATAAAGATCTTTATAAGATAAAGAAAGAAATAGATGCTTTGTACGCAGATTATACTGATGAAAATGCAGAAAAAATAGGAGAATTACAGGTTCAATTTGAAGAAATGAATGGATGGAATGCTGATTCTGAGGCTGCAGCAATGTTATCTAACCTAGGTATTAAAGAAGACTTACATTATTCTTTAGTTAAAGATTTAGATGGTAAGCAAAAAGTACGTGTACTATTAGCACAAGCATTATTTGGAAGTCCCGATGTATTAATTATGGATGAGCCTACCAATGATCTTGACTTTGAAACAATAGCTTGGTTAGAGAATTTTTTAGCAAATTATGATAATACTGTTATTGTAGTATCTCACGACCGTCACTTTTTAGATGCAGTTTGTACTCATATCTCGGATATTGATTTTGGAAAAATTAATAATTATTCAGGGAATTATACGTTCTGGTATGAGTCTAGTCAATTAGCTGCGAAACAAAGAGCACAACAGAATAAAAAAGCAGAAGATAAAAAGAAAGAACTAGAAGAATTTATTCGTCGTTTTTCTGCTAATGTAGCTAAATCGAAACAAGCAACATCTCGTAAGAAGATGATTGAAAAGTTAAATGTTGAAGAAATTAAACCTTCTAGTCGTAGATATCCAGCTATTATTTTTGATAGAGATAGAGAAGCAGGGGATCAAATTTTAAATGTAGAAGGACTTTCTAAAACAGATGCAGAAGGAGAATTGTTATTTTCTAATATAGATATTAATTTAAATAAAGGAGATAAGGTAGCTCTAATTTCTAAGAACTCTAAAGCAACAACTGCTTTTTATCAAATTATAGCAGGTAATGAAGAAGCAGATGCAGGTAAATTTTCTTGGGGAGTTACTACTACACAGTCATATTTACCATCGGATAATTCTGAATTCTTTCAAAATGGAGAATTGAACCTAGTAGATTGGTTACGCCAATATGCTAAAACAGAAGAGGAGAGGGAAGAAGTATTTTTAAGAGGTTTCTTAGGAAAAATGATTTTCTCTGGAGAAGAAGCATTAAAAAAGAGTAATGTTTTATCAGGAGGAGAGAAGGTACGTTGTATGCTATCTAGAATGATGATGACAAGAGCGAATATTTTAAAATTAGATGAACCAACGAATCACTTAGATTTAGAGTCAATTCAATCATTAAATAACTCATTAATCAATTTCAAAGGAACAGTTTTGTTTACTACTCACGATCATGAGTTTGCACAAACAGTTGCGAATAGAATTATTGAAATTACACCGAAAGGAGTAATAGACAAATATTCAACTTTTGATGATTATTTAGATGATCCGAAAGTAAAAGAATTAAGAGAGAAAATGTATTCTTAATTCATTAGATGTATTAAATAAAAAAGAGAGCTTTTGCTCTCTTTTTTATTTAATTACTTCGTATAGGACTTATAATGTCTACATCACTAAAAGCAATAGCACCTCTAATGATTCCATCAATATTGGATTTTAATGCTTCAATCAATTGCATTTTTAATTGAGACTTATGATAAATAAGACTTACTTCTCTTGCAGGAGGTGGTGTGTGAAACTCTCTTAAGTGTTTTTGATCTTCTTCTGCTAAATCTAATGTATTTAAATAAGGTAATAACGTCATGCCTAAGCCATCCTTAGATAATTTTATAAGAGTATCAAAACTACCGCTTTCTAAATGGAATTTTTTATCCTCGTCCTTCTTATTCATCTTACACAAATTAATCACACTGTTTTTAAAACAATGTCCATCTTCAAGTAATAGGATATCTTCTAGTTCTAAGTCTTGAACTTCTAACTTAGATTTTTCAAATAATCGATGCTCTTCAGGTATTAGCCCAACAAAGGGTTCATAATATAGTACACGTTCTTTAATAGCTTCATTACTTAAAGGTGTTGCTGCAATAGCTGCATCAATATGACCATCGGTAAGCTTTCTTATAATTTCATCTGTAGTTAATTCTTCAATAATAAGTTGAACTTTCGGATATGTTTTTGTGAAATTCTTTAAAAACATAGGAAGTAATGTAGGCATAATAGTAGGTATAATACCTAATTTAAACTCACCACCGATGTAACCTTTTTGTTGGTGAACTATATCAATAATTCTATTACTTTCATCTACGATTACTTTAGCTTGTTCTACTATTTTTTTTCCAACAGGAGTTAATTCAATAGGTTTTTTAGATCTATTAAATATTTTAGCATCCAACTCTTCTTCTAATTTTTGAATTTGCATGCTTAATGTAGGCTGCGTCACAAAACAATATTCAGCGGCTATAGTAAAATTTTTATGCTCAGCTACAGCTAGAGTATATTTTAATTGTGTTATCGTCATTGATAATAATTTTCGATAAATATATTAAAACTATCAATTATACTAATAGTTGAAGACGTTTATTTTGAAGTAATTTTGAGTAAAAATTTAAAACAAAATTTATGAGCGTTACAATATTAGGTTTAGATCAAGAAAAAACAATAAAAGAAGTAAAAGAATTAAATAGATTACTAGCTAATTATCAAATTTTTTATCAAAGTTTACGTGGTTTACATTGGAATATAAAAGGGAAGAACTTTTTTGAATTACATGTAAAATTTGAAGAATTATACTTAGATGCACAAGATAAAATAGATTTAATAGCAGAACGAATTTTAACCCTTCAAGGAACACCAATTCATACTTTTGAAGATTATATTAATGAATCTGAGGTTTTAGCTGGGAAAAATATAAATAATGATGAGACAGCTGTTCAATTAATTATAGATTCAATAGCTGTTCTATTAAAAATAGAACGTACTATTTTAGAACTATCAGATGAAATATCTGACGAAGGAACAAATTCTATGATGAGTGATTTTATCTCTGAACAAGAGAAAACCTTATGGATGTTTAGAGCTTGGTTAAACTAAAAATAATTATATATTTGATAAAAAAGTCACTAGTGAAAAATAACTATTGGCTTTTTGTTTTTTTAGAAAATAGATCTATTTAAATTAATTCTAATTATTAATATTTACATCATATAGGTAACTTTTTAGTAAAAAGAAATTAAAATAGAATACACCTAAAGTTTAAAGATGAATCCTTGTTTTGTACTCGAATATATATTAATCAAAAACTAAATAAGGACACATGAAAAATTTAAAATTAAGCCTATCGATATTATTGGCTATGTCTATAGCTTTTACATCGTTTGTATCTTGTGAAGATGGTACAGATGGTTTAGATGGTATCAATGGTAAAGATGGTAATGACGGTCAAAATGGAACTGATGGTCAAGATGGATCTGATGCTGAAGTATTCTTAGCATCTTCAAAAACTCCAAACTTTTTAAAAGTAACTAACGAATTTTTAGGATTAAAAATTACTCCAATTTTATCTTCTGAAGATGTTATTCCTAACACGCCTGATTTCGTATACGGATCTATGGCTGATGGGGCTGGTTTATTAGCTGAAGCAGATGGAACATTTACTTTAATCAACAACATTGAGGCTGATTATTCTATCGCAAGAATTAAATTAAATAAAGATTTAAGACCAATTGCTGGAGATTATATCTTAAATGCTGCAGCTACTGCTGAAACTGCACAATGTTCAGGTTCTATGATCACTATGGAAGAGCATGGTTTCGGACCATTATACTTATCTGGTGGAGAATGGGGTGGAGCCTCTAAAGGAGTTTTCGTAACTGATCCTTATAAAGACGCTTCTGAAGCTGGTACTGCTAAAATGTTAACTGCAATGGGACAATGGTCTACTGAAAATGCTGTAGCAATAGGTAAAGATGCTTATGCTGGTAAAACTGTAGTTTTCATTGGAGATGATGATTCTGATGATAATGTACCTCAAGGTCATTTAGGTATGTATGTAGGTGATCAAGGAGATTTAGAAGGTGGAGATCTTTATGTATTAAAAGTAAGTGATGCTGGTATTACTTATGAAATGGACATGGTTGAAGGAACTGAGTATAACGCTGAGTTTGTTAAAATGTCTGAAACTGAAATTGACGCTTTAAACACTGAAGCTATGACCGCTGGAGCTATGGGATTCTCTCGTTTAGAAGATATCGACTGGAGAAGAGGTTCTGGAGCTAACCAAAGAGAGATTTACTTTGCTGTAACTGGACGCGAAAAGCCAGGTTTAGTAGGTAAAGGAACTGCTGCAGGAAGAATTTATAAAGTAACTTTAAATGATACTGATCCTACTGGAGCTGCAAAAATTACTTGTGTTTTAGATGGTGATAAAGTTGGTGGTAAAGCTCAAGGTTTCCACTCACCAGATAATATCTTAGTAACTGAAAACTATGCTTATATCCAAGAAGATCCTAACGGAATTTCTACAGCTACAGCTGGAGTATATGCTAAATTATATCAGTATAACTTAAATACAGGTGACTTAAAAACTGTTTTAGAGTGTGACCAAGATAGAGCTGCTGCTTTAGGATATGGACCTAACACTAGAAACTGGGAAATCACTGGAATGATTGATGTAACTGAAACGGTAAACAACGGTAAAAATACATTCTTAATCATTACTCAAAATCACGGATGGGAGCCTGCAGATGGTACTTCATTCACAGATCCATTAGCTAATCCTGATTTAGCAAGAAGAAAAGAAGGATCTGTTTTACATATTTTGACTGGATTAGAAAGATAAAAATGAAGGACTTATTATATAGTCTAGCTAAGACATACCTTTGTGTATGTCTTTTGCTTTTCATAGTTGCTTGTAATAATTCCAAAGGAAAATCATACGATTCTATTGATAAATCTCCTGAGGAAATTTCTGCTTTATATAGTGATTATTTAGTTAAGGCAGTTAGCAATTTAGATAAAATAGACATAAGCAAAATAGCAAAAGAAGATCAGAAGAAATACTATAAAGAAGCTAGAAAATATTTTAAATTACTAGAGCCTATTTTAGCATATTCTGATAAAAATAACTACAAATCTCTTAATGCACCTAATATTATTCAAGTAAAAGGAGAAACCTCAATGGATACTAGAGTTATGGATCCTATAGGTTTCCAAGTGATTGAAGAGAATTTAGATGAGGAGAAAATAGATACATTGACATTAAATAGAGCAATTAATGTAACAAGTGCTAGATTAAAACTGATTCATAAAAATTTATCTCTTTCTTTAAAGGATCATAATATTATTTGGTTAATAAGAGATCAGATCGTTAGAATAGCAACTACTGGAATTACAGGTTTTGATTCTCCAGTATTAAACCAATCATTATTAGAAAGTAAGTATACATATCAAACATTAATTGATATTGTAAATATATGTCAAGCTAAATTTTCTTCAAAAGAGATAAAAGATAAATTCATTGTTGCATTAGAAAGTGCTCAAAAGGATTTAGATCATGATTTTGACACATTCGATCGTTTTAATTTTATAAAAGATCATACAAATAATCAATTAGCATTATTGGTTGAAGTTCAAAAAGATTGGAAGGTGAAATTCCCTTTTGAAATGGCGTTGTCTAACACAATGACTTCCTTGTTTTCAAATGATGCATTAAATGTGTATTATTTTTCAGATCATTTAAATGATACGACAAAGATTGTTGAAAAGCAGCAGTTTGGTAAAGAATTATTTAATGACGTATCACTTTCTAAAGAGAATAATATGGCTTGTGCTACCTGTCATGTTAAAGATTTAGCTTTTACTGATGGAAGAAAAACGTTTGACAAAAATCAAACAAGAAATACACCAACGGTAACATATGCTGCATATCAACAAAGTTTTTTTATGGATGCAAGAGCAGGAAGTTTAGAAGGGCAAGTAGTTGGAGTGGTAAAAAATCATAATGAGTTTAATATGACTATGGATTCTGTTGTGAATAGAGTGCTTAAAAATAAATCGTACAAAAAGAAAATAGCAGATTTATATAACAACAAAAGAATTGGATTAAATATTAGACATGCCATAGCTTCCTATATTAGAACTTTAAACACATTCAGCTCAAAGTTTGATAAAAACATAAGAGGAGAAGAATCTAATTTAACTGAAGAAGAAAAATTAGGATTTAATGTGTTTATGGGGAAAGGATTATGTGCTTCATGTCACTTTCCACCTGTTTTTAACGGTACTGTTCCGCCAAATTATAATGATACTGAGTTAGAATTTATAGGTACACCAGATTCTAAAGATACTATTAACCCAAAATTATCTTCAGATTTAGGTAGATATCTTTTGTATAAAACAGAAGAAAAAAAGCATTTCTTTAAAACACCTACGGTTAGAAATGCTGCTGTAACAGCGCCATATATGCATAATGGAGTATATACAAATCTTGAAGAAGTAGTTGATTTTTATAATAAAGGAGGAGGAGCTGGTTTAGGTATAGCAAATGAGTATCAGACGTTACCTTTTGATAATCTTAAACTTACTCAAAAAGAAATTGACGCAGTAATTGCATTTATGAAAACGCTTACTGATGAAGAATACTAATGGTAGTTTAGTATTTGAAAGCTTAATATATTGTTGTAAAAAGTCTCATTTAGAATTTGAATGAGGCTTTTTCTATTTTAAATGAAAAGAAAAAATATAAATTGTAATTTTTGAATAAACCTTTCGACTGATTTTTGATAAACTATAATTAAAATGAAAAAACTAATCTTACTTTCGGTATTATCTTTAGCAGTAATATCATGTAAACAAGAAGCCAAAAAAGAGGCTGAAACCCAACCAAAACAAGAGGAAACCAAAAAAGTAGATAATTTTCCAAAAGCCTTAGGAGAAGTATTTGAAAAACATGGCGGAATCGATGCTTGGAGAAAAGCAAAAACATTATCATATAAAGTAAAAGGAGAAACACACTCTGTAGATTTACATTCTAGAAAAACAGTAGTCAATGCTGATAATTATTCTTTAGGTTATAATGGTAAAGACACTTGGTTAAGCCAGAAAGATTCAACAGCATTTAAAGGAAATCCTGAGTTTTATTATAACTTATATTTTTACTTTTATGCAATGCCATTTGTATTAGCTGATGATGGAATTATATATGAAGATGTTGATGCAATAGAGTTTGATGGGGTAAAATATCCTGGGTATAAAATTTCATATAAACCAAATGTGGGTATCTCACCAGATGATAATTACTTTGTATATTATCACCCAGAAACAAAACAAATGGCTTGGTTAGGGTATACTGTAACCTATTTCACTAAAAAGCCATCAGACAAGTTTAATATTTTAAGATATAATGATTGGGAAAATATTAACGGTTTTGTTTTACCAAAATCTATAACTTGGTACAAAAAAGATGATAACGGTAAGCCTGTAGAACCAGCGAAAGAACCAACAGTATTTTCAGACGGTTTAGTAACCCAAGCACCATTAGCAGACAATTTTTTTGAAAAACCAACGAACAATTAACTTTAGAACAATTTAGTATGAGTAAAAAGTATATATGGAAAAAAGAGTACACAGCTGTACTATTAGCCAATTTAATTTATATTGTCATCTTTTTTATCATAACAAACGTATATACTAAATAACATTACTCATGCAAACTTTAGATTGGATTGTACTATCTATTACTTTATTGTTTATAGTGCTTTATGGAGCTTGGAAAACAAGAGGTAGTAAGAATGTAGAACAATATATTAAAGGAGGAAACGAAACAAAGTGGTGGACTATCGGTTTGTCAGTTATGGCAACACAAGCTAGTGCCATCACTTTTTTATCTACCCCGGGTCAAGCTTTTCACAGTGGAATGGGATTTGTACAATTCTATTTCGGTTTGCCTTTGGCAATGGTAATTATATGTTTAGTGTTTATACCTATTTATCATAAACTAAATGTATATACTGCTTATGAATATTTGGAAAGTAGGTTTGATCTTAAAACCAGAACTTTAGCTGCTATTTTATTTTTAATTCAAAGAGGATTAGCAGCAGGGATTACCATTTTTGCTCCTGCAATAATATTATCTGCAGTTTTAGGTTGGGACTTAATAACCTTAAATATAACCATTGGACTTTTAGTGATTATTTACACCGTTAGTGGAGGAACTAAAGCGGTTAGTGTTACTCAAAAACAGCAAATGGCGATTATTTTTTCGGGAATGTTTATCGCCTTTTATTTGATATTACAGTATTTACCAGACGGAATTACATTTTCAAAAGCATTAGAAATTGCTGGGGCTAGTGATAAAATGAAAGTCCTTGATTTTTCTTGGAATTTAAACAATAGATATACAGTTTGGACAGGTTTTTTAGGAGGTACTTTCCTAATGTTATCTTATTTTGGAACTGACCAAAGCCAGGTCCAACGATACTTATCTGGAAAGTCAGTTAGAGAAAGTCAATTAGGATTAATCTTTAACGGATTATTAAAAGTACCAATGCAGTTTTTTATTTTATTGGTAGGGGTAATGGTGTTTGTGTTTTATCAGTTTAATGCATCTCCCTTGAATTTTAATCCAAAAGCACAAGAAGCTGTAATTAACTCTGAATTTGCACAAGAATATCAAATATTAGAAAAAAGACATAAAGAAATTGAAAGTGAAAAGAAGTCTATTATACTCAGTGGAATAACAGAAACTAATAGATATAAATTACTCCAATTAAATGAAGAAGATAAGTCTTTAAAAGAAGAAGCAAAATCAATTATCAGTAAATCCAATCCTAAAGTAGAAACAAATGATAAGGATTATGTTTTTATTCATTTTATTTTAAATAATCTTCCAAAAGGGTTAATTGGTTTACTATTAGCCGTTATTTTATCGGCAGCTATGTCTTCTACTGCGTCAGAATTAAATGCATTAGCTTCAACTACTGCCATTGATTTATACAAAAGAAATCAAAATGAAGAAAAGAGTGATCAGCACTATGTAAACATGTCTAAATGGTTTACTCTGGGATGGGGAGTATTAGCCATTTTAGTTGCTTGTGTAGCTAACTTGTTTGATAATTTAATCCAATTAGTAAATATTATCGGATCTATATTTTATGGAAATGTATTAGGTATTTTCTTATTGGCCTTTTTCATAAAATTTGTGAAATCTAATGCTGTTTTTATAGGAGCCATTATTACTCAATTCATAATAATAGTAGTTTGGTATTTAGATTGGTTACCTTATTTGTGGTTAAATTTATTAGGCTGTGTATTGGTAATGTTAATAGCCGCTATAATTCAGAAATTTTCGCAATTAAAAGAGCCTAAATAACTTAGATTTGAGGTAAGTCATAGGAAGGAAAAGCATATTACTTTCAAGTTAAATTTTTGATATACTTAATGTTAATTTCAAGAATGAGAATCTTATTTAATTATGAGACTATCACCTCGAGTTAAATTCATTAAGGTAGGGCGGAAATAAATTTTGTATTTCGACTATAGCCAGTAAAGCTATAGAGAAGTAAAAATAGTGTTTTCGATAGTTCCGCTTAACTGTATTCAGTATAAATTAACTTCATTATAATTCCATAAAATCACTCGAACTGATAATTAGATCATTAATGTTGAAAATAATAAATTCAGCTCCTAATTTATTACATTGAACCTCCTTAAAATAAGTCGTTTTTCATCAACTTATTTTAAGGAGGTTTATGTAAACTAACTTTTAATTTGTAATAGACTTTATTTTTTCAATATCCTATAAGTGAAATTACCCTTATTAGAGTATATCTTCACAAAATATAATCCTGTATTTAAGTCATCTACAAAGATTGACGAACTGTCTTGAATTCTTCCAACTACTTTTTTTATGAGTTTCCCTGACTGATTCAATACATCAATTCTGTTTACCTCTATATCGTTAGATAATTTGTAAGAAACAAATAATTCATCAGAAACAAGGGTTGGATATATTTCAAGTAATTCAGAGTTAAATGCGAAATCACTATTGGGTACAGCTATTGTTCGATTATTTGCTGTGGTACATTCAAATGTTTTTGGATCTAATAATTTCCATAACTGATTGTCTTGGTTATTCTCATCTAAAACTATAGCATTACCATTAGGGGTAGATGTTAAAAAACGTGGATTAAATTTTCCTTTTATTTTAAAATAACCATTTCCATAATCTATAATCTCCCATTGTTGCCAATCTTTATTATTAGAGGCATAAATAGTAGCATCATCGCCATTAGATGGTCTCTTTGTCCATGCTTCTAAAGCACGATCGGCAAAATTATTTAAAATTTTATGAAAACCATTCCCTCTATCTGATATCGTCCATACTTGACCCTGATGTAAACAACCTCCTAAAGTTACACTTGTTCTATTAGCTGTTGTATTTACTTGTAAGGTCTTATTTTCGTTAGATTTTGCTACTAATATAGCTTGTTGATTAATTGATGGCGGAGCGATAACATCTCCCTCAATATTAATAATTATAGCTGAAGATGTTCCTTCATTTACACGTTTATCTGGGCCAAATACAAATTGATTTAACACATCTACATCATAAGTGAAAGATGCTGTATTCCCTACAAAACCAGATGATGGCGTAAACACAACTTTGTCATTTACTATCTTTACCGTACCATTGATTGCATTGCCAACATCTGTTAATGCTATAGTAACTGGTCCACCAAAATTACTAGCTGTATCATTAGCTAATAAATCACTAATTGCTATTGAAATTGGTGTATTAACGTCTGTTGTGTATGGTCCATCTATTCCTAAATTTAATTCATCGATAACATCTATTATAGTTAGAGTTATTAGTGCACTTGATGTTTCTAATCCATTACTTATAGTATATGGAATATCTATTTTACCATTGAAATTTACCGCCGTTCTAAAGATGATTTTTCTATTTGATCGATCATCTTCTATAGTACCTGGAAACTTGCTGAAATCAAAAGATATAATGTCTATATTAGTACCTATATCATTCGCCAAAAAGGCATCATAGGAAAAAGATGTCAATCCTATATCCTCTCTAATTGGACCTAGTATATCGTTATTAGCAAATTTTTCAGTTTTCTCCACGAAGGTTTTAGGATCTAATAATTTCCATAACTGATTGTCTTGATTATTTTCATCTGCTACTATAGCATTACCATTAGAGGTAGAGGTTAAAAAACGTGGATTAAACTTTCCTTTTATTTTAAAGTAACCATTTCCAACATCTATAATCTCCCATTGTTGCCAATCTCTATTGTTAGAAGCATAAATAGTAGCATCATCACCATTAGATGGATTTCTTGTCCATGCTTCTAAAGCACGATCAGCAAAATTGTTTACAATCTTATGAAAGCCATTGCCTCTATCTGATATCGTCCATATTTGCCTCTGATCTAAATAATCTCCTAAAGTTACACTTGTTCTATTAGCTGTTGCATTTACTTGTAAGGTCTTATTTTCGTTAGATTTTGCTACTAATATTGCTTGTTGATTAATTGATGGTGGAGCGATAACATCTCCCTTAACATTAATAATTATAGCTGAAGATGTTCCTTCATTTACACGTTTATCTTGGCCAAATACTAATTGATTTAACACATCTACATCATAAGTAAAAGATGCTGTATTTCCTACAAAACCAGATGATGGTGTAAATACTACTTTATCGTTTACTATTTCTACAGTACCGTTGACTGCATTACCAACATCTGTTAATTTTATTGTAACCGGCCCACCAAAATTACTAGCTGTATCATTAGCTAATAAATCACTAATTGCTATTGAAATTGGTGTATTAATATCTGTTGTGTAGGGTCCGTCTATTCCTAAATTTAATTCATCAATAACATCTGTTATAGTTAAGGTTATTAGTGCACTTGATGTTTCTAATCCACTACGTATAGTATATGGAATATCTATTTTACCATTGAAATTGACCGCCGTTCTAAAGATGATTTTTCTATTTGATCGATCATCTTCTATAGTACCTGGAAATCTGCTGAAATCAAAAGAAACAATGTCTATATTGTTACCCATATCATTTGCTAAAAAGGTATCATAAGAAAAAGATGATAAGCCTATATCCTCCCTAATTGGACCTAGTGTATCATTATTTGCAAATACTGTGGCATTATCATTTATCTTAGTATAAGTCATTTCCATAAGATTGAATTCTGAATTATTTTCAGTATTTCCACTATCATTAATACTAACATTAGCATATGTTGGACGATACCTAGGAGGTCGACCTACCGGATAGCCCCATTGAGTAGCTTCAATTTCTATTCTGGATATGTTTTCATTACCTGTTTCTAAAGCAAATCGATATGATCCTTTTGATCCAGGGAGTAAGCCTTCAATTGAAAATTGATCCAGCATTATACCAGTACCTATTTGTTGGTTATGAGAATTATAAGCAGTCCATTTACCAGACTCATCAGATCCACTTGGTCCCTCATTAGGATCCATTTGACCAACTTGTAAAATAACACTATGAACAGGTGTCGGAAAATTTATAATTAATTTTTCGCTAGCATCGACACGCTCACCTTGATAATCTTGATAATAATCTATCTGCTCCCAACGACCTCCTGCTACTCCAAATCCATCATCTGTAAAACGACTTTCAAAAGCCACCTTCCCAGGGTCTCCATTAATTTTAAAAGCTTGGAGTGTCACGCCGTCACCCCAATTTTGTAGACCAGAGCCATCACCTGTAATTATATTGGCTTCCGCTTTTAATGTGTTTTGAGCTACTGCTAGAAGAGTAGACCAAATAAATAAAGAGAAAAAGAAAATTTGTTTCATGTA
This sequence comes from Tenacibaculum agarivorans, assembly GCF_001936575.1. Classification (GTDB taxonomy): domain Bacteria; phylum Bacteroidota; class Bacteroidia; order Flavobacteriales; family Flavobacteriaceae; genus Polaribacter; species Polaribacter agarivorans. Next base: position 26,972 of record NZ_MSMP01000022.1, on the reverse strand, counting down.
TTTATGATTTAAATAAAATAAAGTTTGAAATATTGGTTAATGTTTTATGATCAGTTAATTATTTTTGGTATTGGAATTTTCAAGATTTTGAAACGCTCTATTCACAAATATTGTAGTGTTATGTTTTACTCCATCAAGAATTTCAGCTCATCACAAGTTTTACTAGGTACAAATTCAATCAGTTCATAATTTGCTAATCCATTTTTATGAAAAGGATCTTTTTCAAGGATCTTTTCCAATTCAAGTTGTGGTGTAACATTCGATAGAATTATTCCTCCAGTTCTAGGTACTTTTCGACCTGAAGCAAGAAAACTTCCTAATTGATATTGTTCATTTAGGAATTCAATATGGTCGTCAATAAAATGGTCAACTGTCTTTAATTCAGTTTTATAGGTTAGGTTGATGATAAACATTTAGATTTCTGTTTTCGATTATTTTAAATTCAATTTTACTTTGGTACGATACAAAACGTTATTGTAAAGAATTAATGTTAACAGTAACCTTTCATCCCTCTAACATAATATTATAGATATTAGCAAAGACTCTAAAGTTTCTAATAGTAACGTTATCTTTAATTTTCTTCAATAAAATTACTTGGAAAAAGAGACTTATTTACCCCTGTTTTCAGCCATTTTTTAGAAGTTTTAAAGTTAAAATAAAGTAGAAGAGGTGTGGGGTAAAACTCTGAATAAAAGAATTTTACTATAGTTTTGTCTTTATGGTTATTGGCTTTCTATATTAAATTGATCCTTCTTGTAAAGGAGTTAATCTGTCAGAAAGTGATAACTTGATGTGAATGTTAATTGCATTCTAATTAAGAAAACTTAATTAACCTTTATAGACTGTATGCGCTTATTGTGAATTCACTTTAAATTGCAAGTTTATTTTTTTATTAGTTTAAAGGATCCTTTATAACCTTTTATTTTTAGAAAATACAAACCTGTACTTAAGGTATGAGTATAAATAGTAGAGTTATGTTTTAGTATACCATTTATTACTACAGAACCTTTCAAATCTATGATTTCGTATTTTACAGGTTCTTTTATTCCTGAAATATTAAAACGTTCTTGAAATGGATTTGGAGATAATTTGATACCTTCATTAGAGAAGAATTCTTCTGTGCTTAATACAGCTTGAGTAGATCTTTCATAAGAAAAACCACCTCCATTATCTCTACTTGTCCATGATAAAAATTTAATATCTATATAAATATCATCAGAAATTAGATGTAGTACCATATTTTTATTAATTGTGCCTTCAGGATTTTTATCATGCGTTTTAAACCAAGTATCAAAAGTCAATGTAGCAATATCATCTGTAGTACCAAAAGCCCATTCTGTATCTGCTGGACTAGTATCAATATATCTTGATTCAGAGAAGAAATTAAAAATTCCTCTAAGACTTTGCCTCGTAAGCCATACTTTATCAGATATTCTATCTTGATTGTCTACTAAAGTCCAGTCAGAAAAATTGTTTTTTGTAAACGTAGTTTTAGGACCATTCCATATTGTTTGAGTATAAAGAGCTTGAAAATGGCTAATAAAAAGGATAAATAAAGTGAATTGTAAAGCTTTCATAATTAGTGTAATTACACATAAAATTAGCTTTAAGATGTTAATAGAATGTAATCTGCATATTTAAAAAAGAATAAATATTTTTTAGAGATATGCTTGTAATAAAAAACTCGAATCATAACTTATGATTCGAGTTTACACTTTTAATTTAATTTAATATACTAAGCTCCCCACTCCTTCAGAGAATCTTTGTTCATTTTAACGTAGTCAGCATTATTTGCTTTTTCAGCATGCATTAAAGATGCTTTAGCAGCCTTAATAGCTCCTTTTTTGTTTCCAGCTTTAGCGTGAATTAAAGATTGTTTACGTAAAAACCAAAAACGAGGTTGGTCTTTAGTCATATCTACAGCTTTATCAATCCACTCAACAGCTTTTTTGATATCCTTACCTTCTGCTAAATAGTAAGAAGCAGCACTGTAATAATCATTAGCAGCAGGACCAGCCATTACCTTATCAATACTAGCTACTACAGCTTTGTCTGTAGGAACTTCAAATTTAATTCCAGCATAAGAGTTTTCCCATAAAATTCCTAAAACAGCAGAACCATTCATAACATCATCAATAGTGATAGTGAATGTTTCAATAAGCATAGGCATTTTTTGAACTTTAGCAGTAGTAGTTAAAGCTACTTTAGAATCATCCCATTTTCTCGGAGTTCCCCAGTTGTTAGTATCACTGTAGAAAATAACTTCCCAAGAAGAAGCGCTAGGCTTAGTAAAAATAGCATATGATCCTTTCTTTAACGTCTTACCATCTATAGTGACATCTTCGCTAAAAGTGATCATTGTATTTTTATTTGCTCCTGTTCTCCATAATTCTCCAAATGGTACTAAGTCACCAAAAACCTTTCTCCCCTTAACTCCTGGTCTAGAGTATTCTACGGTAACATCAGTTAATCCTACTTTTTGCTCTAATTTAGATGAAGGACTAGGTTGAGGTGTCTTTAATTGTGCATTAGAAGAAAAAGAAAATGCAGCAACAATTAAAGCTAAAATTACTTTTTTCATGATATAATTATAATTGATTTAGTTTGTATAAAATTACGGCGAAAAGAAGTTATTAATGTTAACAAAAACTTAAAATAGCAGATTGTATCTTTGCAAGCATGAAAAAATATATATCTGAATTTGTAGGAACTTTTGCACTTATTTTTTGCGGTACAGGTGCTATGACAATTAACGAAGTAACTAACGGAGCTATAGGTCATATAGGTGTAGCAATTACATGGGGATTGATAGTAATGGCAATGATTTATGCTTTTGGTGAAATCTCTGGAGCACATTTTAATCCTGCTGTATCGATATCTTTTGCCTATGCTAAAAAGTTTCCTTGGAAAGAAGTACCTAAATATATTATAGCTCAAGTTTTGGGTGCTGTTTTTGCAAGTTTAGTTTTATGGTTTTTATTTCCTAATAGTGAATTTTATGGAGCAACCATTCCTTCAACCGATGCTATGCGCGCTTTTGTTTTAGAACTATTACTTACATTTTTCTTAATGGTAACTATAATTAATGTTTCTACTGGTAGTAAAGAAGTAGGCGTGATGGCTGGAATTGCAATAGGAGGAGTAGTATTACTTGAAGCTATGTTTGCAGGACCAATAACAAAAGCTTCTATGAATCCTGCACGTTCACTAGCACCAGCATTAGTGTCAGGTCATTTTGAACACCTTTGGCTATATATGGTTGCACCAGTAATAGGAGCATTATTAGCCGTGGCTACTTGTAAATTGGTGAAAGATGATAACTGTTGTGATGAAGGATGCTGATTCTCAGTTTTAAAATGTCGGTAATCATTATTAGTTAGTAAGCATTTAAAAGTAACCTTTTGAGAGAAATTATATCTAATTGATAAAAATGTTACAAATGAAAAAAGTAAATTTAATTTTAATACTATTTACTATAATTTTCCAAAGTTGTGGTAATAAGGATTGTGATGAATGTTTTACACCACCTCAGAGTTTTCAATTTGAGATTGTAAACAAAATAAGTGGAGAAAACCTATTTACTAATGGAACTTATCAATCTGAAAATATAGAAATAACTAACAACTTGAATAATAATGAATCAATAGAATTCACATTTATTTCTGAGGACAATAATAATCTGATTGAAATGAGTTCTATTGGTTGGAAAACAGGAGTCACAGACCTGAAAATCAATATTTCGGGGAATCATATCTTTGATTTGTATGTTGATGCTGAAAGAAAAATGGGAGATTGTTGTAGTTATACAGAATATAACGAAATAACAATTGGAGAATCTGAATTTGAATTAGACTCTCAAAATGGAATTTATAAAATTCTTGTAGAATAAAACGATTTGCACAGTGGTCTGTTATGAATTTTAGCTCATAATGATACAAGCTCATTTGTACAGTTTATTTTTATTTCAATTTATTTTACCTAATGAAATTTAAATTTTCAAAAGTTTCATTTGGTACAAGTCCTTTATTAGTCCCAAAGTATATTTCATCTTCGTGATAAAACAAAACTGCCCAATTTAAACTTTGGTCAATTATTGTTAAGTCATCTGAAGAACCGTAGTAAAAACTATCAAAATATTTTATTAGTAATTTCCAAGGAACTATCATAGCATCTTCTGATTGCCAAGAAAGAAAAACCTCCTTTTCAAAAGGTAATCCTCTTTGGTAAAGCCATTTTTTTATCTCTTTTTTGTTTGAATCTAAAATTTTTACTTTATCTATTGTGTTGAAAAAATCCTTCTTAAAAGGAGTTTCATTATGCATTCTTGAGTTTGAAATAAAATCCCAAATAAACTTCGATGCTTTTTTATTTAGAGGTTTTAATTGTTCGAGATGTATTTGGGGTAAAATATCATACTTCTTTTCTGTAAATCGCCATTTCAATCGGAATTTTTCCATTGGAACTATTTGATCATAAATATTATCAAATCCGATTTTCATGATTAATTTCGTGTTTTTTAAATTCGTTTTGTTAGTCTACAAACTGATTAATGATAGCATATAAATTCTCTAGTTATTTAATATTGATCACTGCTTATTGATAACAGATTACTGATTTATTGGTATTTCTTTTTTCTCCAAAAGTTGAAGCCTAGTCCAAAAACTAATAATAGAAGTAGAGGTAAAGCAATATTAAACACTTGCCAGAATTTTCGTTCACTATAGGCTTTTTTCTTATCTAAGACACGAAGTTGAATTGATTTATTTTTTAGTTGAATCAATCCATTATCATCTAAAAGATAATCCACAGTGTTGACTAAGAAATCTTTATTTCCAAAACGTTGTTGTGTCCATTTATCTACTGATAAATCATAAGGTTTCCCTTTAACTAATTGATTTTTTCCAATATCACCATCAGCAATGACAACCATTTTATTTGAAGTTGATTTTTTTTGATAGGTTTTAAAATCAAAAGGTTTTATTCTATTCTCATAGGCAGATTCAAATTCACCTTCTAATAATACAGCTAATAATTGATTTCCTGCAGCGTATTCTTCTTGAGAAGGCTCCTTAGTTACACTTTCCAATTCAATGATTTTAGGAGTACCTGAAAGTTTTGTTAATACAGAACTAATCAATAAAGGAGTCTTCTTAATATTTTTCTTTAGTGTATCAATTTGAGTGGTAAACTGTAACCTAACAGGTAAAATATTTTTAGTAATTGGATGATTTGGATTTCCAGCAGCTAAAGGGTGATAAAACCAATTGAAACTTTCAAATTGAGGTTGATTCCCAACCATACCAGCAGCAAGTGTGAGTTTAGATGCATATAAATCCTGCACTAATTTATTGTTAATACGCACTCCATAACTAAATAATAAATCAGTTAAATTTAAATCTCTAGGAAAAGCTAACATTTTTCCTTCATTGTATAAGCTATCTGTATCAGCACTCAAGTTATCAATCATCCACAATGTCTTTCCACCATTCATGATATACTGGTCTAAAACTAGTTTTTCCTTTGAAGTGAATTTTTTAGTAGGTTTAGCAATTATGGAAAGATCAAATTTTTGTAATTGTTGTAAGGTTTTATCAGGTGTGTTTTCCACAGAATCTAAAGTGAACTTAGCCAAGCGATATTTTTTACCTAATTCGCTCAAAAAACTAAATAATTTTAAATCTTCTAACTCACCATTTCCTGACAATACCGCTATTTTCTTTTGATCCGTTTGAGTGATTAATTGTATACCGTTTGCAAAAGAATGTTCAATAGCCGCAATTGCATTTTGCAATTGCTCTTCTTGTGAAGATGCCATGCTATTAGGTAATAATGAAACTATTTGCATTTTTTCACCATAAAATAGCTCAGCCCAAGGGAAAATGATAGCCTCAGAAAGTTTTCCATCTTCTTCAACGCTCAATTGACTTGGCATCATGCCATTTTTAATTAATTCTTCTCGGATTCCATCAGGATTGACAAATCGGAAACGAACATTGTTATTTTTAGCTTCTAATTCTTCTAAGAATTGACGTGTTTCAATCTGTAAACGTTGAAATTCTGTAGGAAAGTCTCCCTCCAAATATACATTGATGATTAAATCTTGTTCGAGATTATTTACTAAATCTGAGGTGATTTTAGATAAAGTATATCGTTGATCTTGAGTTAAATCAAAACGTTTAAAAAAGGAAGTACTTGCAAAATTTACAAGTAAAACTCCTATAAGTACAAAACTGATATTTTTAATGTTTTTATTCATTTTCTAAGCGTGTTTTAGTGATGAATAAAAAAAGGAAAGTAATAGACACAAAATACACTAAATCTCGAGTATCAATAACGCCTCTACTGATACTTTTGAAATGTTCATTAAATCCAAAATAACGAACATAATAGTTAGAGTTAGTTAGTAAATCTGCTATGGCATCAAAGCCATAAAACATAAAAAAAGAAATTACAATTCCTAAGATAAAAGCTACAATTTGGTTTTTAGATAGGGTAGAAGTAAATAATCCTATGGCAGTATAAGATGAGGCTAAAAAAAGTAACCCAAAATAAGCCCCCAATAAACTACCAGTATCTAAATTACCTTTAGGATTCCCTAATTCCTTTATAGTATATACATAAGTTAAAGTTGGGAGTAAAGCAATTACAATTAAAAGTAAACAAGCTAAAAACTTACCCACTACAATTTGCCAATTGGTGATTGGTTTAGTTTTTAAAATTTCTATAGTTCCAATATGAAACTCATCAGCAAAACTTTTCATAGTAATAGCAGGAACTAAAAATAAGAATAGCCATGGTGCCAGATAAAAAAATGAATTTAAATCAGCATAACCTGCATTTAAAATATTAAAATTATCTTTAAATACCCATAAAAATAGTCCGTTTACTAATAAGAATACTCCAATAACTAAATACGCTATTGGAGATCCAAAAAATGAATTGAGTTCTTTTTTTAAAATAGATTTCAAATATTTATTTTTTTGAGATAATTTAATAATTAATATTCACTTCCAACTTCTCAGTCCAAACTTACAACTTTATCAACACTCCAAGCAAGTGGTTTATCGTTAAAAAAGACTTTAGTTTCAGCCCAAATCCCTTTAAAAAGTTCAGAATTTCGATAATTCTCTAAATCTTGTTCATCTTCCCAATAGCTATAGGTGAAAAAAATATTAGGATTTGTTTTATCTCTATACAATTCTAATAAACGACAACCAGGAAAGTTTCGTATGAATTCTTTTTTTTGATCAAAATTAGCTAAGAAAGTTTCAATTTTTTCAGGCTGAAAACTCATTTTTACAATACGTACAAACATAGTATAGGATTAAACAGTTACAAAATCTGGTTTAGGATTGTCATGAAACTCTATAGAAATGGTATCTCTATAATGTAAACCTAACAATGAAGAAGCACCACCAACGGTATTTAAATTACTTCTGTAAATGGCAATTTCTAAGTACCCAGCAGTATTGAATAGTGCTAATTTATTACCATCAAATTGACGAATATCATCAGATGTATAATCTACAATCTCATTGTATTTATTCAATATTTTAGAGAATGAATAACGCCTAGCTGTAATGGTAAATTTTCTTCCTTTTCCAATATCGTCAAAAGCTTTTTTACTAATATTACTAATTACATTACCATAATTATCAATATAAATAACACCACCAACAATTAAATTACGATCTTGATTTACCTTAGGCTGTATTTCAATCATTTTCTTATAGGATTGAATCTCTTTTCCAATCACATCCAATTTTCCTCCTTTGGCAATAAAAGCAGCAACTTTTACAAACACATCTAAAACTGGAAAACTACTTTCAATATGATTATGAATAGTGATTTCTACAATTTTAGCAGGATTGACTTCTGAAGCAATCATAGAAATTACACCATTATCAGGACAAACAAAATAATGATCATCCAATTCAATAGCGATATGCTTATTATGTACACTTAACTCAGAATCTACACCAATAATATGTATAGTACCTTTAGGAAAGCTCTTGTAAGCATTTTTAACTATGTAGGCAGTTTCAGTAATATTAAAAGGAGAAATTTCATGAGTAATATCAACAATAGTAGCTTCTGGTAATTCAGTATAAATGGCTCCTTTTATAGCGCCAACAAAATGATCTTTAATGCCAAAATCTGTAGTTAAGGTAATAAAAGCCATTTGATGATTAATTGTTAATTATTTTGTGAAAAACTCTATTGAAAATTAAGGCAAAGCTACATAAATGAATAAAATAATTACTACATTTAAGCATAATAAAATTAAAAACATAGCATTTGAACGAAAGAGTTATTGAATTAACAGAGATCAATCCAAATGAATTCTTTGGAGCCCAAAACAGTACCATATCACTATTAAAAACATACTTTCCTAAAATTAAAATTGTTGCAAGAGGAAATAAACTTAAAGTTTATGGAGATCCTGAAATACTAGATGAGTTTGAAAGTAGACTGGAACGTCTAATTAAGTATTATAACAGATACAATAAATTAGATGAAAATAGTATTGAACGTATTTTAACTTCTAACGGAAAGGAAGATGAAGAACGTAAGTTTGGAGATAAGAGCGATATTCTAGTACATGGTGTTAGTGGTAAGCTGATAAAACCACAAACAGAAAATCAGCGAAAATTAGTAAATCTGATGAAAGATAATGATTTACTTTTTGCCGTAGGACCTGCTGGAACTGGTAAAACATATACCGCAGTAGCTTTAGCAGTTAAAGCATTGAAAGAGAAAGATGTTAGGCGGATTATTTTGACAAGACCTGCCGTTGAATCAGGTGAGAATTTAGGATTCTTACCAGGTGATCTTAAGGAAAAACTAGACCCGTATATGCAACCTTTATATGATGCATTAAGAGATATGATTCCTTCTGAAAAACTTCAAGTGTATTTAGAGAACGGAACAATACAAATTGCACCTTTAGCATTTATGCGAGGTAGAACGTTAGATAATGCATTCGTAATTTTAGATGAAGCACAGAATACTACTCATGCACAAATGAAAATGTTCTTAACGCGTATGGGTAAACACGCTAAATTTATTATTACAGGAGATCCTGGTCAAATAGATTTACCTCGTAAACAAGTATCTGGTTTAAAAGAAGCGTTACTAGCGTTAAAAGATATTAAAGGTATAGGCCAAATTTTCTTAGACGATAAAGATGTGATTCGTCACAGATTAGTGAAAAAAATTATCACAGCTTATAAAAGTATTGAGACTGAATAAAAAAGTTAAATACAAGCTATTTAAAATGTAGTAAAGTGAATCTTGAAAAATTAAAAATCAAGATTCACTTTGTTTTTATTTAGTTTGTTGGTGGCTTAATTTCATTACCATCTAAATCTATATTGTTTTTCCAAACACCATAATCACGTCCATCTTTATAATACCTAAAATTACCCCATGTATTGTCGCCCGCAAACACATTATCTTTTAAGATATATCCTCCACCAGAGATGTACATGGTGTATCCAGCTCCCTTAAAGTAATTATTAGTAATAGTCCAATGCTTAGTAACAGAATTAAAACCAATAGCTGCAGTTTTTTGACCAATAAAAGGTTCTATAATAGAATTTCCAGAGAAGATAATTTTAGTTTTATCTGTTAAAGCCAACTCATCATCCCATGAAGGATATTGAAATGCATCTGCATGATTGCCATCATCGTCTTTTCCCCAATCATACAAGTAACTTTCTGTTACTTCAATACCATGTGGACCACATCTTAATAAATCAAAGAAGCTATGAATATAAGACTTATAAATAACAATATTAGATCCAGCTCGAGTAGCATTTACACCAATACCCGGATGTGGTTTTCCTGTTTCAGTATCTTCACCACGAACCTCACTATATTCAATTCTAACATTTTTAGCTTTATTTTTTATAGATACATGTCCATTTATAATACAATCCACTAGGGTGACATTATCCGATTCAATAGTAATGTAATTTTTAAAATAGAAACCTTCATAGATACCTGGTTTGTCAATTAAGTAATAATCTACCTTTAGATAATTATTGTATTTCTTTTCAAAATTTTCTTCTGCATTTTTTAAATCTGGTTCAAGAATTCGACTTCCTTTTATTGTACGTTCATGAGGAAATAATTTGGATTGATCTTGAGATTCAGATCCATTTTCAATCTCTACACTATTAAGGGTATCTGATTCTTCATTTTTTGAACAACTATATAAAACTGATAATAGAAATAAGGTAATAAGGAAAAAATTGATTTTTAGTTTTTGATTTTTCATTTTTTGAGGGATTATCTGATTTAATGTTTGTATCAAAATTAGACTATAATAAAAGATTTACTCACCCTGAATTCCGTGAAATTTATCTCATATTTTTTGTACTATTTTTTTATTCAATTGTTGGTTTTTTTTATGAATAAAAATCTGTTTATCATTATTTTAGATTCTTGATTAAAATTATAGTAGAAATTTATTAAAATCAAATTAACCTCATTAAAATAAATAAAATGAAAAAACTAAACTTTTTAAAATATGTCTTACTGTGCATTATCATATTTGCAACAGGATGTCAAAAAGAAGATGAACTAATTACAGAACAAGATGCAATAAGTAGTAATGAATTACAAACAGATACAGATTTTGAGAATGATGTATTTGTAGATGGTGTTAACCAAACTTTCCTTCAGGAAACTGGAATGACAGTTGAAGAGTTAGAACAAATGGTAGCCCAGCAGGCAGCTGAGGATCAAGCAGAGTTTACTACTGTATTAGAAAAGCAAGCTGCTAATTTTTCATCATATAAGTATTCGGAAAAAAAATTCACTTTTGATGAAAATGAATTAGCAGGAGCTGTAGGTGCTTTACTGTTCGATATTCAGCAAAATGCTGATAAATATTTTGAAGCTAGCATTGGATTAAATACTTCGTTAGGAAGTTTTTTAGAGTTGGGATTATCTGAGCAATTAATTAAAAATGCAGTAGCAGCATTTCCTACAGTAAGAAACCATACGAGTAAGCAAAAGTTAGATTTACATGGTTTTTCATTGGAGTCTTTAGAAGCTTCTGGTACTACTATTAAAATTAAATTTAAAGGAAACGCTAGATATAGACACTATATCAAAATTTTTAAAAAATATAGAAAAGTTTTAGATAGAAGCGGAAGTGCTCATGTAGAATTACCATTGTATTTTAACACAAGTAGTAATAAGATAACTTCTGGAACTTTAAAAATTTCTAAAATTAATATTAAAAATAAATTTATAGATATTGTGTTTTTAATAAAAAGTACAATTATCAAATTGATCATAAATAAGTTTGTTGTAATTAAAAAGGATATTAATTTGGATATCTCTTATGACTTTATTTCTAAATTTTATGTAGACTTCAAATATTTCTCAAAAAGGAATGGAAAAGTCTTCTTCACCTTTAAAATTAAGACAGATGACCTGATTGATTCAATAAAGACCTTATTGAAAAACGCAGGTATTATATAAATCATAAAAATATATTCTTCAGATTTTAAATTTAGCTATAATTTTGAAGTCAGTTTGGTAATACTAAACTGGCTTTTTTCTTTAAAAAGATGTAATTAGTTATCTTCTAGTTTAGCATAAGTATGAAAAAAGGAAAGTTTAATTCGAAGGGCAATAAATTAAAACGTAATTTTTTTATTGTCAAATACTATAATTCTTTTCAAGTGATGTAAAATTAGCATTATCTGTTGTTTAGATGTTAGTTTTTTAACATTTACAGATACTTTCAATTGTAATTTTATTGCGATGTAATAGTCAATAATTATAAAAAATCGTGCAAATTAATTATGAAATTACAACAACCAACCTATTAAAATGAAAAAAATGAAAAACACACACTATTTAAAATTAACTTTATTGTGCATCACCTTATTATTTGGATGCCAAAAACAAGATGAAAATCTTATTGAAGAAATCTCTACCGAAGATAACACAATTATAAATCAGTCATTAGAAGAGGATACAGATTACAAAGATGATGTATTTGTTGATGGAATTAATCAAACCTATTTAGAGGAGACAGGTATGACTAGAGAGGAGCTTGAGAAAATGATTCAAAAAGAAAGTTTAGCTGAACTAGAAGCTTTTCAGAAAGAACTAGATAAACAAGCGAAAGCTATTTCTACACATCAATTTTCTGCTAATAGAGGTTTTGATTTTGATAGAGGTGAGCTCGCTGGTGCCATAGGGTATTTATTATATGATATCCAACAAAATGCTAAAAAATATTTCAATGCTAAAGTAATCACTGATGATGATGGTGACTCTAAATTATTTTTTGGATTATCTAAGCAGTTACTTAGAAATGCAGTATCTAAATTTCCTGAGTTAAAACAATACTCTAAAAAACAAAAAATTAATTTATGGGGATTCTCTATACTAAGTATTGATGCTTCTGGAACTACCCTTAAAATCAAAATTAAAGGGAATGCTAGATTTAGATGGTACAAGAAAATATTATGGAAATATAGAAAGTTAGTAGATAGAAGAGGAAGTGCTGAAGTTGAATTACCGTTGTATTTTAATACCCAAACTAATGTAATTACTTCTGGAACTCTTAGAATTTCTAAGATAAAAATTAAGAACATAAGATTCTTCGATATATTATTTCCTATACATACTACAATAGCTAGATTAGTACTTGCAAAGTTTGTTGTAATAAAAAGAGATATTAATTTAGATATTTCATATAATTTCCTTTCTAAATTGTATATGGATTTTAGGTATTTCAGCCCAAGTCATGATGATAAAATTAATTTAGTTTTTGATCTAAAAACAAGCGGTGGCTTTATACATGATTGGCTTAGGAGAGAAGGTATACAGTCCCAAAGAATCATAAGAGATTAGATAAAAGATGACATGAGTTTTTAAATTTATCGATTATTACATCACTGAATAAAGTTGGTTTAGAGTATCTAAACTGACTTTTTTATTTAAAAAGAGTTTCATAATTATAAAAAAAGTTAATTTTGCCACTTTAGAACAACGCAACATAAATGAATACAATAAACGAAACAAACTTTAATTTTCCAGGTCAAAAATCAGTTTACAAAGGAAAAGTTAGAGAAGTTTACAATATTAACGATGAACAATTGGTAATGATTGCTTCTGATAGATTATCAGCTTTTGATGTAATTATGCCGAGACAGATTCCTTTTAAAGGACAAATTTTAAATCAGATAGCAACAAAAATGATGAACGATACTGCTGATATTGTTCCAAATTGGTTAGTTGCAAATCCTGATGAGAATGTAGCAGTAGGACATTTATGTGAACCCTTCAAAGTAGAAATGGTAATTCGTGGATATCTATCTGGTCATGCTGCTCGTGAATATAAAGCAGGAAAGAGAATGCTTTGTGGAGTTACCATGGCAGAAGGAATGCAGGAAAATGATAAGTTTCCAGAACCAATTATAACTCCGTCAACCAAAGCTGATAATGGTGAGCATGATGAAGATATTTCTAGAGAAGAAATTTTAGCTAAAGGAATAGTTTCAGAAGAAGATTATATAGTATTAGAAGAGTATACAAGAAAATTATTTGAAAGAGGTACTGAAATTGCAGCAAAGAGAGGATTGATTTTAGTAGATACAAAATATGAATTTGGAAAAACCAAAGAAGGAAAAATTGTTTTAATTGATGAAATTCATACTCCAGATTCGTCTCGTTATTTTTATGCTGATGGTTACGCAGAAAGACAAGAAAAAGGAGAAAAACAAAAACAATTATCTAAAGAATTTGTGCGCCAATGGTTGATAGAAAATGGATTTCAAGGTAAAGATGGACAGCAAATTCCTGAAATGAGTGATGAAAAAATTCTTGAAATATCAAATAGATATATAGAATTATACGAGCAGATTACAGGAGAAAAATTTATAAAAGCAAATACAGATAATATTCTAGATCGAATAGAGAAAAATGTAAAAGAATTTTTACTATAATAAAAAAGAGAAGCTACTAGCTTCTCTTTTTTTCTGTAAGACTAACTCTTATTTTTCTATTCAGGCATTACAACTGTGTCAATTGCGTGTATTATTCCATTGTTGGCTTCTACATCAGCAATAACAACCTTAGATATATTCCCTTTTGCATCCTTTAAAATTACATTACCATCTTTAATCATAGCAGTTAGTTTATTACCTTGTACTGTTTTAATTACAAATTTCCCACTATTTTCTTTTATAGCCATCATAACTGCTTTCGCATCAAATTTTCCAGCTACTACGTGGTAAGTCAATATTGATGTTAGTAACTTTTTATTTTCTGGTTTTAATAATGTAGCTATAGTTCCTTCTGGAAGTTTACTAAAAGCATCATTAGTAGGAGCAAATACAGTAAATGGACCATCACCATTTAATACTTCAACTAAATCTGCTGATTTCACTGCAGTTACAAGCGTGCTAAAATTTTTGTTAGATGCAGCTACATTAACAATAGTTTTTCCGTCTTTTCCCTTTTTTATTGGGTTAGTTTTTGTTGTGTTATTTGCAAAAGCAACTGTACAAGAAAGTAAAAATAACACGATTAAATTTTTGGTTTTCATAATGTTAAGATTAGAATTTCTACGAAGTTAGTTTATTAATCAATTCATTTTGTTTAATATTTTGTTAAAAAAAGTAAACAAAAAATTATCTTAGCTGAAATAATCATAAAATGCAAATGACTAAAAAAGATATTCGTCCTAAATTAGAACTAACAGGAGCTACAAAAAATGAAAAGTTTCAAAATGAAGTATTAAGGCCTATAATAAAACTACAGCATGAAATTTTGATTTTAGTATTCAAGAATTGGTGTGTAAAGCAAAAAATCAAATTAGGTAATACTAGTAAAGAGGAATTTGAATTACTATTAAAAAAATCATTTTCTAAAAATATAGCGATTCGTAATCTTATATTAGGAATTATTATTGGGCATTATACTGAAGATGAATATGTAACATATCAAAAAAATACATCTGAATACAATAAAAGAATATTTACAATGACTAAGAAAAGACTTTTTGATAGCTTTGAAGAAATTAAGAAAGGTAATCATATATGAAAGCAGCTTCTATAAAAATTATAAAAGACGAGCTAAAGCATAAAACTTCTTCAGAATTATTAGAGTTATGCCTTACATTAACACGTTTTAAAAAAGAAAATAAAGAGTTGTTGACGTATTTATTATTTGAAGCTCATAATGAGGATCGGTATATAGAAACGGTAAAATTAGAAATTGATGATATGTTTAGTGAAATAAACACAAAAAGCTTTTTCTACATCAGAAAAAGTGTCCGCAAAATTTTGACGACTATCAAAAAACAAATCCGTTATTCTAAAAAGAAAAGTACAGAAGTAGAGCTATTACTATATTTTTGTTTAAAATTAAAGAATTTTAAACCATCAATACAGCTAAGTCCAAGACTACAAAAGGTATTGGAAACTCAAATGAGACTAGCGAAAAAAGCTATGGCAAGTCTTCATGAAGATCTACAGTACGATTATAATCTAATAGTAGAAGAGATAGAAAACTAATTTTTTTGATTTAATTGGAATCATGAATCCTATCATACTCGTCTAATTCTTGTTCGAATTTTTTAAGTCTCCACGAAACAACTTTTTCTATTCTATATAATCTATTAGATAATTCAGGTGTATAATTACATCTAGATTTTTGAAAACCGATCCAATCAGGAAAATACTTTTTAGCTAAATAAAAAGTTCTTTTATATTTATCATTTAAATGTTTAGTTCTACTTTCATAATTTGGGTATTTTAATAGCTTAGTTCTGTAAACTATGGCAAAACCTAATATATATGATAGCTTGTGTAATAAACGGTCTTCATATTCATCTTCCCAAATCACACCTCCCGGCATAAAGTAATATTCCATCTTAGGATTCTCTATTTTAGATAAGCGAATTAATTGATTTCGATATCTTAAAAGATACCATCTAGCAATAAAAATGATGTAAAAACATATGAAAATATCAGATAATTTTTCTTGAATAATATATTTCTTGTAGAGTTTTGTGTTTTCAACCAATTTATACATTTTCAAAACTTTTTTCTTTTACACTGATATAACAAAGGTAATATTTAATCAAATTTGTTTGTGAATTTTGATGATGTTCTAATAAAAACAATAAATTTATAGAACAAATCAATCAAATATGAGTAATTACCATATCAAAAACTTAGAAGAATATTTTCAAGTATATAGAAGATCAGTTAGAAATCCTGAAAATTTCTGGGAAGAGATTGCTGAAGAACATTTCTTATGGAGAAAAAAATGGGATAATGTATTAAGTTGGGATTTCACCAAGCCTGAAGTAAAATGGTTTGAAGGAGCACAATTAAACATTACAGAAAACTGTATTGATAGACATTTGGTAACAAGAGGAGATAAAACGGCTATTCTATTTGAACCTAATAATCCAAATGAAGATGCAGAGCATATTACCTACAAAGAATTATATAAACGTGTAAATCAATTTGCTAACGTTTTAAAAGATAAAGGAATTAAAAAAGGAGATCGTGTATGTATTTATTTACCAATGATTCCTGAACTAGCTATTTCTTTATTGGCCTGTGCAAGAATAGGAGCAATTCATTCTGTAGTTTTCGCTGGATTTTCCTCAACAGCATTAGCTACTAGAATTAATGATTCTGAATGTAAAATGGTAATTACTTCTGATGGATCATACCGTGGAGCTAAAACTATCGATTTAAAAAGTATTGTAGATGAAGCTTTAGAAGATTGCCCAACAATTACTGATGTTTTGGTTGTAAAACGAATTCATTCAGATATTACTTTAAAAGAAGGAAGAGATGTTTGGTTACAACCATTATTAGACAAGGCTTCAACGGAGTGTACTGCAGAAATAATGAACGCAGAAGATCCTTTATTTATTTTATATACATCTGGATCTACAGGAAAACCCAAAGGAATGTTGCACACCACCGCTGGTTATATGGTGTATACTGCATATACTTTTAAAAATGTATTTCAATATAGAGGAAATGATGTGTATTGGTGTACAGCAGATATAGGTTGGATCACGGGGCACAGTTATATCGTATACGGACCCTTAGCCAATGGAGCTACTACTGTGATGTTTGAAGGAGTACCAAGTTATCCAGATTACAGTCGTTTTTGGCAAATTGTAGAAAAACATAAAGTAAATCAATTTTATACAGCACCTACCGCAATTAGAGCTTTAGCTAAAGAAGGATTGTCTCATGTAGAATCTAATGATTTATCATCATTAAAGATCTTAGGAACAGTAGGAGAACCTATAAATGAAGAAGCATGGCATTGGTACGATGACAATATAGGAAAACGAAAAAGTCCAATTGTAGATACTTGGTGGCAAACTGAAACCGGTGGAATTATGATTACACCAATTCCATATTCAACACCAACAAAGCCAACTTATGCTACTTTACCTTTTATAGGAATTCAACCTGCCTTAATGGATGCTGAAGGTAATGAAGTAAAAGGAAATCAAGTTGAAGGAAGGTTATGTATAAAATTTCCTTGGCCATCTATGGCAAGGACAATATGGGGAAACCATCAACGCTATAAAGACACATATTTCTCATCATTTGAAAATAAATACTTTACTGGTGATGGTGCACTTAGAGATGAAGTAGGATATTATAGAATTACAGGTAGAGTAGATGATGTGATAATAGTATCAGGACATAATTTAGGAACAGCTCCTATAGAAGATGCGATTAATGAACATCCTGCTGTTGCAGAATCAGCAATAGTAGGATACCCACATGATATAAAAGGAAATGCTTTGTACGGATATGTAATACTAAAAGACACAGGAGAGTCTAGAAATCAAGAAAATTTAAGGATAGAAATCAATCAAATCATTACAGAACAAATAGGACCTATCGCAAAATTAGATAAGATTCAATTCACTCAAGGTTTACCAAAAACCCGTTCTGGAAAAATAATGAGAAGAATTCTTAGAAAAATAGCATCTAACGATATAAGTAACTTAGGAGATACAAGTACTTTATTAAACCCTGAAGTGGTGCAAGGTATTATTGATCAAGTTTTAGTGTGACAATAAATATCGTATAAGTCTATTGAATTACTTGTGTTTGTAACATTACCTGAGTTTATCGTGTTACCTAAGCTTGTCGCGTTGCCTGAGCTTGTCGAAGGCAACATCATTAATATTAAATAAATCTTAAAAGAAGTATAGTTGTCTTTAGACAACTATATTTTTTGTACCTTATTTCCTGATTAATAAACTAACGAGACAAATGCCAACCTATAATCTAAAAATCAATGGTAAGCAGATTACTGTAACTGCTGATCCCGACACGCCTTTACTTTGGATATTAAGAGATGAATTAAATTTAGTAGGAACTAAATTTGGTTGTGGAATAGCACAATGTGGTGCATGCACAGTGCATGTAGATGGCGTAGCAACAAGAAGTTGTCAATTACAGGTAGCTTTACTTGATAAGGAAGAGATTACTACAATTGAAGGATTATCTGAAGCAGGAGATCATCCACTACAAGAAGCTTGGAAACAAGTAGATGTTCCTCAATGTGGGTATTGTCAAGCAGGACAAATCATGACAGCTGCTTCTTTTCTAAAGCAAAATCCCAATCCAACAACTCAAGAAATAAGAGAAGCAATGCACGGTAATCTTTGTAGATGTGCTTCGTATAATAGAATAGAAAAAGCGGTTGCAATGGCTGCTGAAAAAATGTCCTAAAAGTATAGCCATGAAAACAACAAAAAGCAACTTAGCATTTAGTAGAAGAAATTTTTTAAAAACTTCAGCTTTAGCTGGAGGAGGTATGATCATAGGTTTTAATTTATTTACTGCTTGTAAAACAGAAGCCAAACCATCTATAGATATTGAAAATCTTAATTTCAACGATTTCAATGCATTTATTAAAATAGCAGATAATGGTTATGTAACTATTTTTTCACCAAATCCAGAAATAGGTCAAGGTGTAAAAACAGCTATGCCAATGATTATAGCAGAAGAATTAGATGTAGAATGGGATAAAGTACATGTAGTACAAGCAAAATATAACAAAAAAGAATACACTCGTCAGGTAGCTGGAGGAAGTCTGTCTATCCGATTTGGTTGGGACGCTTTACGACAAACGGGAGCAACCACTAAGCAAATGCTAATTAATGCAGCAGCAGTAAAGTGGGGAGTAGATGCTGCCACCTGTTCAGCATCTAAAGGAATAATTACCAATGCAAATGGAGAAACATTAGGATATGGAGAAGTGGTAAAAGAAGCATCAACATTAGAAGTACCTGAAAATGTAAAATTGAAAAAACCTTCAGAGTATACCATAATTGGTACAGATGCTATAAATGTTGATTTAGATAAGATAGTAACAGGTAAACCATTATTTGGATTAGATTATAAAGCGGAAGGTATGTCTTATGCTTCTGTACTAAGACCACCTGCTTTTGGACAAAAATTAGAAAGCTTTGATGATACCGAGACAAAAAAGGTAACAGGAGTTACTGATGTGATAAAGTTTGGAGATAAAGTAGCAGTACTTGCTTCCAATACTTGGGCGGCTATGAAAGGTAAAAAAGCAATAAAGGCTATTTGGAGTAGTGATGAAAAATTAGAAAGTACTGAAAATCATGACAAGGAACTAAATGATATTCTTGATGGAAATGATTTTACAATTAGGAGAGAAGATGGAAATGTAAAGAAAGCATTCACTGAAGCCGATAAAATAGTAGAAAGAACATACGACTCACCTTTCTTACCTCACAACTGTTTAGAACCAATGAATTTTTATGCAGATGTTACACCTGAAAAAATTCACTTGGTAGGGCCAATCCAAACACCACAATGGACTGCTGGTAGAGTTGCTAAACTGTTAGAAAGGAAGAAAGAAGAAATAGAGTTAGAAATGACTAGAATGGGTGGAGGATTTGGAAGAAGACTCTATGGAGATTTTGCGTTAGAAGCTGCAGAGGTTTCAAACTTAGCAAAAAAGCCTGTTAAAGTAGTGTTTTCTAGAGAAGATGATATGACTGATGGAATTTATCGTCCAGCGATTAAGTATAGAATAGCAGCATCAATTAAAGAAGGAAAAATAACAGGATATCATTTAAAAGAAGCTGCTATAAATAGTAATATGTATGATTTGATACCTAATTTCTTCCCAGCAGGTTGTATTCCTAATTATAAAGTATCTACTAAAAGTTATAAGAGTGATATTACCACAGGAGCGTGGAGAGCACCTTATACCAACTTCTTAGCTTTTGCTGAACAAACTTTCTTTGATGAATTAGCACAAGAGTTAGAGAAAGATCCTGTAGAATTGAGATTAGAATTGTTACAAAATGTAAAAAATACTACAGATGATAAAATAGAGTACTCTGGTCAGCGAATGGAAAATACAATTAAACTAGCTGCTGAAAAGAGTAATTGGAGTGAAAATAAGGATGGTGTTTATAAAGGTTTTGCAGCTTATTATAGCCATAATACACATGTAGCTGAAGTAGCGGAAATAGAATTGAAAGATGGATTACCAGTAGTTAAAAAAATTATTGCAGCAGTAGATTGTGGAATTATTATTAATCCAACTGGAGCTATAAATCAAATTCAAGGTGGAGTATTGGATGGAATTGGTCATGCAATGTATGGCGATTTATCATTTAAAAACGGAAAGCCATCACATCGAAACTTTGATACGTATAGATTAATTCGAATGAACGAAACTCCAGAAGTAGAAGTTCACTTTGTAAAAAATGAATTATCACCTACAGGATTAGGAGAACCAGGTTTGCCACCAGCTGGAGGTGCCGTAGCAAATGCGATCCATAAAGCATTAAGTAAAAGATTATATAAACAACCTTTTATAAAGGAGTTACAAAATAGTAAAACAGAAGTTTTAGGGTAAAAATGAATTTTTTAGACTAAACTAACTTCAAAATACGAACAAAAAGATGCTTTTTTTAGCATCTTTTTTTAGTTCATAAGCATTGTTGAAATCTCATGTTTGACTATAAAACACTACGAAATCGTTTTCTCACCCACACAAATTTTATGAATTTGTTAAATAATTATTTTTCTTCATACAAATTGCAGGTTTTCTTTAAAAAAAAAGCAAATTAAACTAACTTTGAGCGATCATAAACAACAAGCCAGATATAATGAACATTAAAAAAGTATTAGTAGCTAATAGGGGAGAAATTGCAATTAGAGTTTTTAGAGCATGTGTAGAGGTTGGGATAAAAACTGTTGGAATATACACGTATGAAGATCGATACTCTTTGCATAGGTATAAAGCGGATGAATGTTATCAAATTGGTAATGATAATGAACCATTAAAACCCTATTTAGATATTGATGCTATTGTTAAGGTAGCAAAAGAGAATAATGTAGATGCAATCCATCCTGGATATGGTTTCTTATCTGAAAATGCAGAGTTTGCTCAAAAATGTGAAGATAATGGAATCATTTTCGTAGGACCTAAAGTATCAGTATTAAAAGCTTTAGGAGACAAAATCACAGCAAAAGAAGTAGCAGTAGCTAATAATGTTCCAATCATTCAAAGTAGTGATCAAGATTTAACGTCTGTTGATATAGCAATTGAAGAAGCAGAAAAAATAGGTTATCCTGTAATGTTAAAAGCAGCGTCTGGAGGTGGAGGAAGAGGAATGCGTGTAATTAGAACAGAAGAAGAGTTAAGGAAAGGATATCCTGAAGCAAGAAGAGAATCATTAAAAGCTTTTGGAGACGATACTGTATTTTTAGAAAAATTTGTAGAAAACCCTAAACATATAGAAATTCAAATTGTAGCCGATACTCATGGTAACATGGTACACTTATATGAAAGAGATTGTTCAGTACAAAGAAGATATCAAAAAGTAGTAGAACTAGCACCTTCTTATGGATTGCTTGAGCAGACTAAAAATGATCTATATAAATATGCACAGGATATTTGTAAAGCAGTAAACTACAACAATATTGGTACAGTTGAATTTTTAGTTGATGAAGACAATAGTATATATTTCATAGAAGTAAATCCAAGAATACAAGTAGAGCACACGGTTACGGAAATGGTAACCAGCTTCGATCTAGTAAAAACACAATTATATGTTGCTGGTGGATACAAACTATCTGATCCAGAAATAGGGATGACTAGTCAAGATATAATTGAAGTAAAAGGATATGCATTACAGTGTAGAGTAACTACTGAAGATCCTGGAAATGATTTTAAACCTGATTATGGTACAGTAACAGCGTATAGAAGTGCATCAGGATTTGGAATTCGTTTAGATGCTGGTAGTGTATATCAAGGAGTAAAAATTTCTCCTTTCTTCGATTCTATGTTGGTAAAAGTATCTGGACAAGCAAATACATTAGAGGGCGCTTGTAAAAGAGTGAGAAGAGCATTAAAAGAATTTAGAATTAGAGGAGTAAAAACTAATATTGCCTTTGTAGATAATATTCTGAAGCATCCAACTTTCCAAGCAGGAAAGGTAACAGTGAATTTTATTAAAAATGAACCTTCATTGTTTGAGTTTGTTGAACCAAGAAACAGAGCAAATAAATTAATTGAATTTTTAGGAGAGACTATAGTAAACGGAAATCCAGATGTAAAAAAGATAAATCCAGAACATACATTTACTAAACCAGTAATTCCTTCATTCCCTAAGTTGAAAGAACATCCGAAAGGAACAAAAGATAAATTAACCGAATTAGGCCCAGAAAAATTTGCAGAGTGGTTAAAGAATGAAAAGAAAGTTCATTTTACAGATACTACTATGCGTGATGCACATCAAAGTTTATTAGCCACTAGAATGCGTACTATCGATATGATGAAAGTTGCTGAAGGCTATGCAAAAAATTTCCCAGATATCTTCAGTATGGAAGTATGGGGAGGGGCTACTTTTGATGTATGTTTACGCTTCTTACAAGAGAATCCTTGGGAAAGATTAGCATTATTAAGAGAAGCAATGCCAAATGTATTATTGCAGATGTTAATCAGAGGTTCAAATGGAGTAGGGTATAAAGCCTATCCAGATAATTTGGTTGAAAAATTTGTAGAGAAATCTTGGGAGACAGGAGTTGATGTATTTAGAATTTTCGATTCTTTAAACTGGATGAAATCTATAGAACCATGTATTAAACATGTTCGTAATAAAACTCAAGGGCTAGCAGAAGCGTCTATATGTTACACAGGAGATATTTTAAATCCAAGTAAAACGAAATACGATTTAAAATATTACATCCAATTAGCAAAAGACATAGAAAATGCAGGAGCTCATATTTTAGGAGTAAAAGACATGGCAGGTTTATTAAAACCTCAAGCAGCATATGAATTAATATCTGCATTAAAATCTGAAATAAATATTCCAATTCATTTACATACACACGATACATCTTCAATCCAATCAGCATCTTATTTAAAAGCAATAGAAGCAGGAGTAGATGTAGTTGATGTGGCTTTAGGAGGATTATCAGGTTTAACATCACAGCCTAACTTTAATTCAATGGTTGAAATGTTACGATTCAATGAAAGAGAAAATCCATTAGATACTCAAAAACTAGCAGAGTATTCTAATTATTGGGAAGTAGTCAGAGGATATTACTATCCTTTTGAATCAGGATTAAAAGCAGGTACCGGTGAAGTATATGACCACGAAATTCCAGGAGGTCAATATTCAAATTTAAAAGGTCAAGCTATTGCCTTAGGCTTAGAAGATAAATTTACTGACGTAACAAAAATGTACGGAGAGGTAAACCAAATGTTTGGAGACATTATTAAGGTAACTCCAAGTTCTAAGGTAGTAGGAGACATGGCTCAATATATGATTAGTAATGAGTTAACAGTTGAAGATGTAATGGAACGAGGAGACGCGATATCTTTCCCACAATCTGTAATCAACTTTTTCAAAGGAGATTTAGGTCAACCAGTAGGAGGTTTTCCAGAAAAACTTCAAAAAATCATACTTAAAAACGAAAAACCGTATACAGACCGTCCTAATGAGCATTTAGATCCTATCGATTTTGATACAGAATTTGAAGAATTTAAGAAAGATTTTACTAAAGGGATGGGAAGAGATCTAGAAATTACCGATTTCTTGTCTTATAAATTATATCCGAAAGTATTTACAGATGCATACAACAAGCATTTGAAGTTTGGAAATGTGATGAATATTCCTACGAAAAATTTCTTCTTTGGAATGGAGATAGGAGAGGAGATCATGATTGATATAGAGCCTGGTAAAAAAGTATTAATATCATTAGTACATAAAACAGAAGCAGATGAAAATGGAAATGTAACTGTATTCTTCAAAATCAATGGGCAAATGAGAGTAGTGTCTATTAAAGATACTTCTGTTTCAGTTCAAAAAGTAGAAAATACAAAAGCAGATGAAGCTGATGAAAATCAAATCGGAGCACCATTGCAAGGTTTACTTTCTTCTGTTTTAGTAAAAGAAGGAGACATCGTTCAAGAAAATCAACCATTATTTATCATAGAAGCGATGAAAATGGAAACTACAGTTACAGCTGTATCTAGAGGTATTATAGAGAAAGTCCAATTACAGTCAGGAACTTTAGTTGATTCTAATGATTTAGTTATAAAAATAAAGTAGAATTAGGTAAGTCTTTGAAATACTCTGAAAAAAACTTAATTTTGCCACCCAAATATGAAACATAGATATGGTAAAGGATTTATTTGATAGAATTAAGAATGATAAAGGACCATTAGGAAAATGGGCAGACAAGGCAGAAGGGTATTATGTTTTTCCAAAACTTGAAGGCCCTATATCTAATAGAATGATGTTTAATGGAAAACCTGTCGTTACTTGGAGTATCAATGACTACCTTGGCTTGGCAAACCATCCTGAAGTATTAAAAGTTGATGGAGAATCAGCTGCTGCTGATGGTATGGCATATCCTATGGGGGCTAGAATGATGTCAGGACACACAAAATATCACGAACAATTAGAGAAAGAATGTGCCGAGTTTGTTGGTAAAGAAGCTTCATATTTAGTAAACTTTGGATATCAAGGTATGGTTTCTGCTATCGATGCATTAGTTTCAAAAGATGATATCATCGTTTATGATATGGATACCCATGCATGTATCATTGATGGTGTTCGTTTACATGCAGGAAAAAGATTTGTGTACAGACATAATGATATTGAAAGTTGTGAAAAAAATCTAATGCGTGCTACAAAAATGGCAGAAAAAACTGGAGGAGGTATCCTTTTAGTTTCTGAAGGTGTTTTTGGAATGCGTGGTGAGCAAGGTAGAATAAAAGAGATTGTAGAACTTAAGAAAAAATACAACTTTAGATTATTAGTTGATGATGCGCACGGATTCGGTACCTTAGGTGAAGGAGGAAGAGGTACAGGTTTTGAACAAGGAGTTCAAGACGATATAGATGTATACTTTGCAACATTCGCAAAATCTATGGCAGGTATTGGAGCGTTTTTCGCAGGAGATAAAGATGTAGTTCAGTATTTACAATATAACATGAGATCTCAGATGTTTGCAAAATCATTACCAATGCCAATGGTAAAAGGAGCATTAAAGCGTCTAGACATGATTCGTACTATGCCTGAATTAAAAGATAAGTTATGGGAAATAACGAATGCTTTACAGTCAGGTTTAAGAGAAGCTGGTTTTGATTTAGGTACAACTCAAACTTGTATTACTCCAGTGTATTTAAAAGGAGATATTCCTGAAGCTATGGCAATGGTACATGACTTAAGAGAAAATCATGGAGTCTTTTGTTCTATAGTAGTGTATCCTGTTATTCCTAAAGGAATGATAATTTTAAGATTGATTCCAACAGCACGTCATACAATTGAGGATGTTAAAGAAACAATAACAGCATTCACTGCTATCAGAGAAAAGTTATCAAGTGGAGTTTACAAGAGAATAGCAGAAGCTATTATGACAGCCTAAATAAAAATTTATATAAGAATTAAAACTCGTGAGCCATTCACGAGTTTTTTTTTTGACTAAAATAAAATACCTTTGGAATCGTTTTTGCGTATACAACACCATGAAAAAGTTTTTTATACTATTTACAATTATATGTTTTCCATTAATTAGTTCTTCTCAAATAAAAGATACGTTACCAGAATTTTCTGATGAACATTTTTTAGTTAAAGATGGAGACACTTTAATGATAAAGTTAGACGAAGTTTCAGTATTACCTAAACATAAATTTAAGTCTAGGGAAGATGTAAATTATTATCTATGGTTTAGAAAGAAAGTATTTAAAGCATATCCTTATGCTGTACTAGCTTCAAAAAGAATAGATAGCTTAGAGGCGAGACTAAGTAGAATAAAATCGAAAAGTAAAAAACGTAAGTACGTTAGAAGAGTACAAAAGTATTTAGAAGAAGAATTAACAGATCAAATAAAGAAAATGACCAGAACAGAAGGAAGAGTTCTGATCAAATTAGTACATAGACAAACAGGAAAAACTGTTTTTGAAAATATAAAGGAGTTAAGAAGTGGGTGGAAAGCATTTTGGTATAACACAACAGCTAATGTTTTTAGCTTATCATTGAAAGATGAATATCATCCAGAATCTATAAATGAAGATTATTTAATAGAGGATATTTTACAAAGAGCATTTATTGATGAAACTTTAGAACAGCAAATTCCGAAACTAAATGTGAATTCTTTCTCTATACTAGAAGCAAAAAAAGGAGATATAAATGTAGAAGAGTACAAAGCAATGTTTGCTAAATTGAGAAAAAAGAGAAAAAGAAAACAAAAAAAGAAGAAGAAAAAATGATTATTTCTATCTTAATACCTCTATTGAAAATTAAATTAGCTATGAAAATTACTTCGGATTGGATAAATTTAGATAGTACTAAACTATACAATGAAGTATTATAATTGATCAATTCCGAACTAGGAATTACTACCTGAATTATTCATTACATTTTAGCTTCATTTTTT